>JANOPO010000019.1:0-85879 GCA_031422015.1 Flavobacterium sp.
GCTTTCATGCGTTCTTCGAATTGACCGCGGTATTTTGTGCCAGCTACTAAACTTGCTAAATCAAGTGTAACTACTCGTTTTCCGAATAATATTCTAGATACTTTTTTCTGAATAATACGTAAAGCCAAACCTTCGGCAATAGCAGATTTTCCTACACCTGGCTCACCAATTAGTAAAGGATTATTTTTTTTGCGTCGGCTTAAAATTTGCGAAACACGTTCTATTTCTTTTTCGCGACCTACAACAGGATCTAGTTTTCCTTCCTCGGCCATTTCGGTCAAATCGCGACCAAAATTATCCAATACAGGAGTTTTCGATTTTTTATTCGATTTATTAGTTGGATTGTTAAAATTGTCGCCTTTTAAGCTGTCATCTTGTCCAGACTCGTCGTTAAAAGCGTCATTTTTTGGAAGGTTTTCAATAAAATTTTGTTCGGTTGGGGTCATATTCAAATATTGTTCTTTGGCGATATCATAATCAATTTTCAATTTATTGAGAAGCTTTGTTGTCGGGTCGTTTTCATTTCGTAAAATACACAATAGCAAATGTGCGGTACTAATCGATGTTGCCTGAAAAACTTTGGCTTCCAAGAAAGTTGTTTTTAATGCACGTTCAGCTTGACGCGTCAGGTGCAAGTTTTTTTTGTCATTACTAACCATGACATTTGTACTTGCGGGACTCAATATCTCTACTTTACGTCGCAAATGATCCAAATCAACTGCCAAATTGTTCAAAATCGATATTGCTTTGCCATTGCCGTCTCGCAAAATACCCAACATTAAATGTTCGGTTCCGATAAAATCATGCCCTAGTCGTAAGGCTTCTTCTTTACTGTAAGTGATTACATCTTTGACTCTTGGAGAAAAATTATCGTCCATAATTATATAATATTATAAATGTAAAGTTAGTTATTTTAATCATTAATAGCAAAAATCATTCCTTACATTCAATTGTCAGCTAAGTGACAAAAAAATATTTAAAAATAAAAGCCAAAAAGCTATTAACTTATCAACTGAATGTATCACCAAAATTGTTAATAAATTGGCAGATTTTACAACAGATTTATTCTTCAAATCCATACCAAAACCATATATTAGCAAGATTTTTTTAATGTAAATAAAATTTAAATTTAATACTATATTATGGCCGACGGTGAAAAGTTAATTCCTATTAACATTGAGGATGAAATGAAATCAGCTTACATCGATTATTCGATGTCTGTTATTGTATCTAGAGCATTACCAGATGTGCGCGACGGCCTGAAACCAGTGCATAGAAGGGTTCTTTATGGCATGTATGATTTAGGAGTTTTTTCGAATAAAGCACACAAAAAATCAGCAAGAATTGTTGGAGAAGTTTTAGGAAAGTACCATCCACACGGGGATACTTCAGTATACGATGCCATGGTGCGTATGGCACAAGAGTGGTCATTACGTTACCTACTAGTTGATGGACAAGGCAACTTTGGTTCTGTAGACGGAGATAGTCCTGCGGCTATGCGGTATACGGAAGCTAGAATGAGAAAGATCTCGGAAGAAATCATGGCCGATATTGAGAAAGAAACCGTTGATTTCAAACTGAATTTTGACGACACGCTTTATGAACCAACCGTAATGCCAACTCGAGTACCTACTTTATTAATAAATGGTGCAACCGGTATTGCAGTAGGTATGGCAACCAATATGCCGCCACATAACCTTACAGAAGTAATCAACGGAACATTAGCATATCTTGATAATAACGATATCGAAATCGACGAATTGATGAACCACATTAAAGCGCCCGATTTTCCAACAGGCGGAATTATTTATGGTTACGAAGGAGTTCGAGAAGCTTTCAAAACCGGCCGTGGACGTATCGTAATGCGTGCCAAAGTCGGTTTTGAAGAAGTTGATGGTCGTGAGTCGATTATCGTTACCGAAATTCCATATCAAGTCAATAAAGCCGATATGATTAAGCGTACGGCCGATTTGGTAAATGACAAAAAAATAGAAGGAATATCCAATATCCGTGACGAATCGGACAGAAACGGAATGCGGATCGTTTATATCTTAAAGCGTGATGCAACTCCAAATGTTGTTCTAAATACGTTATACAAGTTTACACAATTGCAATCTTCATTTTCTGTAAACAACATAGCATTGGTAAAAGGTCGCCCACAAATGCTGAATCTAAAAGAAATGATTCACTATTTTATTGAGCACCGTCATGATGTTGTAGTTCGTAGAACACAATTCGAATTACGAAAAGCTGAAGAAAGAGCACATATTTTGGAAGGATTGATTATTGCATCTGATAATATTGATGAAGTAATCAAAATTATCCGTGCATCAAATAATACTGAAGTTGCTCGTGAAAAATTAATCGAACGTTTCAAATTATCTGATATTCAAGCAAGAGCCATTGTAGAAATGCGTTTGCGTCAATTAACAGGTCTTGAGCAAGACAAGTTACGAGTCGAATACGAAGAAATTATGAAGTTAATCACGCATTTGAAAGCGTTATTGGCCGATGTAAATTTGAGAACGGCTTTAATCAAAGAAGAATTAGAAGAAATTAGAGAAAAATATGGCGATGCCCGTCGTTCTCAAATTGAATATTCTGGCGGCGATGTAAGTATTGAAGATTTAATTGCCGATGAAAACGTAGTAATAACAATTTCACATGCAGGTTATATCAAACGTACCAATCTTACGGAATATAAAACTCAAAATAGAGGAGGCGTTGGTCAAAAATCAGCAGGAACACGTGATGCCGATTTCTTAGAACATATGTTTGTAGCGACGAATCATCAATACATGATGTTCTTTACCCAAAAAGGAAAATGTTTCTGGATGCGTGTCTACGAAATCCCAGAAGGAAGCAAAACCGCCAAAGGTCGTGCATTGCAAAACCTTATTAATATAGAATCTGACGATAAAGTAAAAGCATTCATTTGTACTCAAGATTTAAAGGATAAGGAATATACAATGAGCCAAAACCTAATTATGGTAACAAAACAAGGACAAGTTAAGAAAACATCATTAGATAAATATTCGAAACCAAGAGTAAACGGAGTTGCAGCTATCACTATTAAAGAAGGCGATGAGCTATTAGGTGCCGAATTGACCGATGGAAATTCTCAAATTATAATAGCAGTTCGATCAGGAAAATTATTGCGATTTGAGGAAACAAAAACTCGTCCAATGGGAAGGACTGCTTCCGGAGTTCGTGGCATTAGATTGAAAGACGAAACCGATGAAGTTATCGGATTAGTAGCCGTAAACGATATGAATAGCGAAATTCTAGTTGTTGCAGAAAACGGTTACGGAAAACGTTCTAGCTTAGACGAATACCGAATTACAAATCGTGGAGGGAAAGGTGTGAAAACCTTAAATATTACTGAAAAAACCGGAAAATTAATTTCGATAAATACCGTTACCGATGCTGACGATTTGATGATTATCAACAAATCAGGTTTGACAATTCGTATGGCTGTCGAAGATCTACGCGTTATGGGTCGTGCAACACAAGGTGTAAAATTAATTAACTTGAAAGGAAATGACTCCATCGCTGCCGTTACAAAAGTAATGAAAGACGATGTTGAAGAAGTGGAATTGGATGAAGATGGAAACGTAATCGAATCGGTTATTGAACGAGTAAAACCCGTTCTAGAAGTTCTTGAAGACGACGGATTAGCGGCCGATGACGAGGATGACGACGAAGACGATTCGGATGATGAAACAGAAGAGGAAGAAGCTGACGAAGACGATTCTGACGACGAAGCATAAGTATAAATAAATTCGAATTTCAATTTTGGCATAGAAATTGAAATTCGTTTATAAATTTTTAAATAAACATCTATAAACTTTAAAACATAATTATGAAAACTAAATATGTAATTCTTGCAGCATCTTTATTATTTTCTGTTAGTAATTTTGCTCAAAAAGATCAACTAAAAGCAGCTCAAAAAGCCTTAAAAGCAGGAAATGCTGCCGAGGCAGTTACTTTATTGCAACAAGCAGAATCACTAATGAGCGCTGCAAATGGTGATGAAAAAGCACAATACTTTTTTGTAAAAGGAACTGCCATGTTAGATCTTGCTACAAAGAATATTGAAGTAGCCAAAAACCTTTCTGGAGCTGCTAAATCGTTTCAAGACTTGTTGGCCGCCGAAAAAACAACTGGTAAGTCAAAATACTCAGCACAAGCTACATCTTCAATTAATGATATAAAAAATAAACTGATAAATAGCGCTGTAGAAAAAGGAACTGCTAAAGATTATAAAAGCGCTTCTGACATGCTGAAACAAGCTTATGACTTGGATAGTGCAGATCTTGAAAAATTGTATTATGCTGCAAGTTACGCAGTTAATGGTCAAGAATATGACAAAGCATTGGCCTATTATGGCGAATTAAAAGAAAAAAACTTTACAGGTGAGAGCACAGGTTATTATGCAAAAAGTTTAGTAACTGAAAAGGAAGAATATTTTGGATCTGATACAGCAGCAAAAACTGACAGGGATTTGAAAGTAAAATCAAAGATTTTTACCAATCCAAGAGATGAAAAAGTCCCTTCAAAAAAAGGCGAAGTTTACAAGAATATTGCTCTTATTTATGTTTCTTTAGGTAAAAATGACGAAGCCAAAAAATCATTGTCAGAAGCAAGACTTGCCAATCCTGATGACGTATCTTTAACCATGGCTGAAGCCGATTTATACTTAAAATTAAATGACTTTGCAACTTATAAAAAATTGGTTGGTGAAGTATTAGAAAAAAACCCTAATGATGCCGATTTGTTATACAACTTAGGAGTTATTTCATCAAAAACCAATGCTATTGACGCTGAAGGCTATTATAAAAAAGCAATTGCAATAAAGCCAGATTATACCAATGCGTATTTAAATCTTGCAATATTAAAATTAGATGCTGAGAAAAAAGTGATTGACGAAATGAATAAATTAGGTAACTCTGAAAAAGATAACAAACGTTATGAAATTTTAAAAAAGCAACGTGAAGGAATTTTTAATGATGCATTGCCTTTTCTAGAAAAAGCCTACGAATTAAATCCAGCAAACGAAGATGTTTCTACTACTTTATTAGGCGTTTATGGTGCTCTAGAAATGTCTGATAAAAAGAAGGCATTGAAAGCTAAATTAGCTAAATAAAATAATTTGATAGATTAAAAAAGAAAGCCTTGCGTCTTGCAAGGCTTTCTTTTTTATAAAAAATTAAAATTTAATTTACGATTATTCGTTTTACTTTTCCAGATTGATTGTTTCCTAATCGAACCAAATATACGCCAGCTGATGCGTAACTCATATCCAAAGTGTATGTATATTTTCCGTTACGATTAACTATTTTATCTTGAACAATTTTTTGTCCATAAATGTTATGGACCGAGAAAAATAAAGGATCAGTTGATTGGCTATTTTCCAAAATGATTTCAAATTGATTATTCTTTTGATAAGTTACTACAAGATTTGAGTTTTTGCTAGCTACATCACTAATCGATAAATTTCCAGTTATATTTACGGTATAATCCTCCGTTTCACCATAAGTAGTATCCGCGCAAGCATCCTCTGGCACTGGCGCATTCCAGTTTGAATTAAAACGCATCAAATGTTCGCCCAAGGCAGCTGCTGCAGGTACTGCAAAAGTTGTTGTTTGAGAATAATTTCCTTGTCCTTGCCCCAAACCAATTACATAATTATTTAAGACTTTTTCTGAAGTAGAATAAACAAAATCATTATTAAAGTCTATCCAAGCTGTTACATATTGATTTCCGTAAGCTGTTGCTATTGTAATACTTGTACTGCTTGATTGTTCTAAATTTGTTGATAAATTTGTAAAATCATTATATCCATTTGTTCCACAAGTTGATGGATTATTTATTGTTCCGAAAGAAATTAAACGAAAACCGTCTCCCAAGTTACAATCATGGACTGGTGTACAATTACTTTTAGTAATTGTAACTGAGGTGGTATTATTTAAACTATTAGTATCTGTTGACAGATTTGTGGTTGCGCTTAAGGTGTGAGGACCTAGCGCACTTAAATCTCCTGTTTGAGTAAAAGTAAAATTTACTGTTGAATTTGGCGCTAATATATTGGTGTACAATTGCGTTGTTGAATTGCCGTCAAGCGTATACGAAACATTAAAGTTTGTTTGAGGTTGTCCTCCAAAATTTGTTAATTCTACAATTATATTTTCCGTTGCAGTTAACCCTGTGCCGGATATTGGTGAAGTAATAGCACTAACACCAATATCATTAGGTGTCAAATGTATCACATTTTTTAAAGTTGCATTGTTTGTTAGATCTTCATCTCCAACAAGCGCTGTAAATGCTCTAACAACATAAGTTTGACCTACTGTAGATAGACTAGCTGTAGCGGTAAAAGTGAATTGTGCAGTTGCAGAAGAGGCCAATAAATCCGAAAAATTTTCTGTAATAATTGCGCCTCCGTCTATTTGGAAAGAAACCGGAAAATTAGATGCGCTATTTATTCCATAATTAAATATGGTTACTGTTACAGTTTCTGTATTTGTTAAAGTACCAGTATTTGGGCTTGTTATTGCAACTACACCAACATCGGAATTTAAGTTAGGTGCAATTTTAAAAACACCAACTACATCTTTACGACCAGAATTCATGTACTCATTAACGAACCAAAAAGATTTGTCATCCGATGGATCTAATGCTACTTTACTATAATCTCCATATCGAGTTCCGGGAATATTTTGATTTCCAGCTGCAATTAAAGTTTCCTCTATAGACATTGTTCCTAGTGGATCATTTGCATAACGTCCTGTATAATAAGAACTTAAAGTTTCATTAGAAATTTTACCCATTGAAGAATAACCCATACCAATATTGCCCAATGAATCCATTCCCATACTAGCGTGCCAAGCATGCTTGCCGTTAGGAGACGTATAAGTTCCTTCTTGATATATCGACCAAGGTTGTCCATCTGCTGATTGTCTCATTTCATACCAACGTATGGCTGCCAATTTTCCAGAAGCTGTTCCATCAACATCAATTACAAAATTGAATATAGCTGAATTATGAGTTGCAAATTTTCTGAATTGGGCTTGGTTCATTATGGTTGCCTGTAGCGCATCAATATCAGATCCACCATTTGGTTGCTCAAGATTTACAAAACTTCCGCCATCAAAAACAGAAGTAAATGGGGTTGTTACGATTGTTTCTCCTGTAGATATAGTCGAATTTGCCGCAGTAACCCAATCCACATTAACTTTCCATAATTTAATATGATCTTGAGTTACTCCGCTCCAAGCATCATCTTGCATATATACGATTGGAACATTTCCAGGCGCAGGATAGTTGGTGCTAGTAACATTAAAAGCTTGAGGACTATAAAATCCGCTGGTAGCTATACCAGGAAGAGGAAAACCAATAATTTGTGCATTTGGGTCGCCCAATAGCATTTTTGTTCTTTCGATTGCGTAGACAACTTCGCTGGTTCCGGCGGATCCAGAATTTTTATTTGCGGTAAAATAGTAGCCATCACTCCAAATTGAAAGTTTTTGATAATCTGTATTCATAGGATAATTATAAACAAACCATCCACCATTAACAGGGTCTGATGTTTGACTAACTGCAACTTGAACTCCATTTCCTAAAAATGTCATTACAAATCTTTCTGCTTGCGTGTCATAAGAACATGTCAAATCACAACAACCGCTATTCGGAAAAATATTACTAGTGTCTAATTGCGCAGTTAATGGATTTCCCAATTTATCAAAAATTCGAAAACCCGTATTGAAAACCAAAACATAATGTTCTTTTCCAACCGCAGCATCTGGATCTGTAGGGCTAGAAGTTGACGCCGCTCCATCAAATACCAAACTTGGTGTACGACCTTTGAGCTTGATTTTCGAAATAGATTTTTTTACTAAAGCATCATCACCATTTGGCAAGCCTTTACCAAAAACTGATACATTTTTACCAGATTTTTTATCTTTCGCTTCTTTAAGATTTTGTGGTGCTGGTACTAGATTTGTTCTTGATGCCAGACTCGGCACAATGGTCATCGAAATTGCCTTTTTAATAGAAGTTGGCGGCATAGTCTGATCTTGCGAAAGCATAAATTGACTACTTAAAAAAAATAAAAAAATAAATAATTTAGTTATTGGTTTCATAATTTTTTTGTAAAAGTTACTAATTTTGATTTTGAAAAGTCAAATGTAAATAATTTTACTCAAAAATAAAAATTTATATAGTACTATAAATCAATATTTTAATAAGCGTAAAAATCCAACTTAATATCTCCGACTTAATTATTTTTTTGTACCAATAAAGAAGCTACACTAGTAATTTTGTAATAAAAAGAAGCTATTTATTTAAATAATTTTTTTAATAACTCTAAGTTTATGAGTATGTTTATCTATTTCAGGATTATAAATACCTAGATGATCGAGTCGATCTATTCTAATTTTACCACTTGCGTGAATTATATAATTATCATCCATTATTATTCCGACATGAATTATATTTCCTTCATCATTGTCAAAAAAGGCCAAATCTCCAGGTTCACTTTCTTCAATAAAACTTAATGCTTCGCCCTGTTTTGATTGTTGTGAAGCATCTCGCAGCAATTTGTATCCGTTAAGTTTATATACCATTTGTGTAAAACCAGAACAATCTATACCAAAAGGCGTTTTGCCGCCCCATAAGTAAGGCGAATTTAGATACATAAAAGCAGTGTTAATCAAGTTTGATTTAGTTTTTTGCCCACTTATTTTTAATCCTTCAAATTCATAATTTGATTTATTAATTTCGTTGTTAGATAAAAATGTAAGCGATGCACCTAACGGAATTGGCATTAATAAATTATTTGGAGCTGTAATATATTCAATCAAATCTGAATTTAGTACAATAACTTCGTTGGAAAGCTGCTGATAATTGGCTGCAGAAATTAATTGGTATTGTTTTGAATCTATCCAACCCTCGTAGTCATCATAGTTCAATCTTATTTTAGACCATTGTTTTTGAGTTTCTAGTATTTCAAAATGTTCTCCAAACAAAATTTGAGAAACGATTTCGCTTCTATCACTTGGGTCGATTCGCAAGGGTATAATGGCAAGATTACAAATTCCGAACATGAATTATGTTTTGAGATTTGAGTAAATTGATGCAATATCAAACTCAAAATTATTTTTAATAACGTTCTAAAACTATTGCAGATGCACCACCACCGCCATTACAGATTGCTGCTGCACCAATTTTAGCATTATTTTGTTCTAAAACATTCAATAGTGTAATTATAATACGAACTCCCGAACAACCCAACGGATGTCCGAGCGAAACAGCACCACCATTTACATTTACTTTATCATTATCAAGACCCAAAATTTGAGCATTAGCCATTCCAACTACCGCAAAAGCTTCGTTAAACTCAAAAAAATCAACATCTTTGATTGTCAATCCAACTTTATTAAGGGCTTTTGGCAAGGCTTTTGCTGGTGAAGTTGTAAACCATTTTGGTTCCTGTGCTGCATCTGCATAACTTTTTATAAATGCCAAAGGTTTTAAGCCAAGTTCAATCGCTTTTTCTTCACTCATCAGTATAACTGCTCCGGCACCATCATTTATCGTTGAGGCATTTGCAGCTGTTACTGTTCCATCTTTTGTGAAAGCAGGATTTAGAGTGGGTATTTTATCTAGTTTTACATTTGTAAATTCTTCATCAATGGCGATTATTATCGGTTCGCCTTTCCGCTGTGGCACTGCTACTGGCACTACTTCGTTATCAAATTTTCCAGATTTCCATGCGCTTTCAGACCGTTGGTACGATTGAATAGCAAAAGCATCTTGTGCCTCTCTTGAAATTTGATATTCTGTTGCACATAAATCTGCACTTACGCCCATCGCAGTATTGTCGTAGGCATCTGACAATCCGTCTCTTTGCATACTGTCAATCATTGTAGTTGCGCCGAATTTTACTCCGTTACGAAGATGAGATAGATGTGGCGTCAAACTCATATTTTCCATTCCGCCAGCAATAATAATTTCGGCATCGCCAGCCATAATAGCTTGTGCACCTTGCATCACGGCTTTCATCCCAGAAGCACAGACTTTATTTATAGTAGTTGCAATAACATTGCTTGACAAACCAGCAAATAGAGCTGCTTGTCTTGCTGGTGCTTGACCTACTCCAGCTTGAATAACATTTCCCATAATGATTTCGTCAACCAACGCAGGGTCTAAGTTAATTTTACTTAAAGCACCTTTTATTGCAGCAGCTCCAAGTTGAGGCGCAGTTATTGTTGATAAACTACCCATAAAACTTCCAATTGGAGTTCTTGCTGCGGCAACGATTACAACTTTTTTCATAACTAGGAATATTTGAATGTTTGAAATGCGAATTTAATTAAAATAATAGGATTAGAAAATTTAGAAAGGTATAAAATCAAAAAAAAATTTAAAATTTTAAAGATAATTTAAATTCGAATTGATTTTAATTGTTCTATTTATTTGATTGTTAATGATTTTAAATAAACTAAAAAAATAATATTCTAATTATTTGTAAAGTATAGAATAGAAAGTTACATTTGCAACCGCTTAAAATTACAATACGTTCTTAAGCTTGGAGAGTTGCCTGAGTGGCCGAAAGGACATGTTTGCTAAACATGCGTATGGGTAACTGTACCGAGGGTTCGAATCCCTCACTCTCCGCTTTATTAATTGCTACGGGGTGTAGCGTAGCCCGGTTATCGCGCCTGCTTTGGGAGCAGGAGGCCGCAGGTTCGAATCCTGCCACCCCGACAATAATTGGTCCGGACGCATAGCTCAGCTGGATAGAGCACCTGCCTTCTAAGCAGGCGGTCGAAGGTTCGAATCCTTCTGCGTTCACTGTAAACCTTCTTTTATAGAAGGTTTTTTTGTTTGGTAAAAATTATAGTATATTTGATAATGAAAATATGGATACTATTTATTTTTTCGGTTTTAGGTTTACATGCACAGTCAACATCTAAAATTTCAGATACCTCGTTCGTAAATCTGAAAAGTTATTCTAAAAACTTTATATATGATATGAAGTACGCTACTACTGATAATTTTTTAAAGGCAAAAGTATATGAATGTGCTGAATGTTTTTTGCGACTAAAAACTGTTAAGGCACTTAGTAAAGCTGAAAAATTAGCCTCAAAAAAAGGATATCAAATCAAGTTATTTGATTGTTATAGACCTTTAGACATCCAAAAAAAAATGTGGAAAATATTCCCCAATGCCAAATATGTTGCTAATCCTGCAAAGGGTTCTATTCATAATAGGGGTGGCGCTTTAGACCTAACATTGGTGGATAAAAATGGAAAGGAATTAGATATGGGAACACCTTTTGATTTTTTCGGAAAAGAAGCTGCCCATGCATTTGAGGACTTAACATCAGAACAATTGTTTAATAGAAGATTATTAAAGAAAATTATGCAAAATTCGAATTTTAACGCAATAAAATCAGAATGGTGGCATTATAATTTGAAAGGATCGAAAGATAATTCTGTTTCAAATTTTAAATGGAACTGTGATTAGTTTGAAATACCTAAACAATGAAAATAATCTAAAAAATAATTTTCAGGCTTGAAAGTTTCGTTTACTAATTCAGAAATCAGCTCGGTTTTGTATATATAATCTTCGGTATCTGATCCGAATTTAACTCTCATAAATGATACGGGAGATTCTTTTAAAGGTTCATAATTATCTTTCATAAATAAAAAATAACCGGTCATAATTCGGTTATTTAATCCTTTTTCATCTCGAATCATCGTACCACAATTATCTTGATCGATGTGCATTAAAGTCACGATTTTTCCATTATTGAGTTGCAAATAAATTCTGGAATTTTTGTCGAGACATCGTGCTTTAATAAAATCAAAACTTTTTTCTAAAAATTGAACATTTACAGAAGGAACGCCATCCGTTATAACTATTGTATTAAAAATATAACTGGACTTACCTGCAAAATTTTTTTCGTAAACCAAGTATTCTTTTGTGGATTTATACGTTCCGATAGAGTCGCTAACATCTGTAGTAAAATCGCAAGGTTTTTGCGATACTACTGAATATGTAATAAAAAAAAGAAGTGATGCAAGTAATTTCATGGGTTGTTTATTTTTTTGCAAATTAAAACTATTTTATTGTTATTTTTATTAGTTGTAAAAAAACAATATTTATTTCCGCCTTCGGTTATTTTCCATTTTTTCCGAATTTCGTCAACCGCTTCCGGAAAATTTCTGATTGATATATTAGCTTTCGAATTTGCCAAATGTTTTTTCATTTCTGTTTTAGAATAGTCTATCGATTTTTCTAGTTCAAAAATTCTGCCAGGAAACTCAATAACTTCATCAGATGTATAAAGATGGCTATTTTGGTGTAATTTGCTTAGTCCAAATTGTATGCCAACTTCAATAAAACCTCCAGATTTCATAATTGCATTATTGGGTTCGTAAAGGTATTTTTTTGGTAATGATAAAATTGAGGTTAAACTATTTTTATTCAATTCGAATTTAAAAATTTCATTGCGAGCACTAAAATTCACGGTTTTTATCTCAATTTCACCATCATAATCCTTTTTAATTTCCCAAAGCAACTCTTTGACGTCATTAGATACAGCTAAAATATGAATCGTTTTTACATTTTTTAATTCAGATAATCCAGCCGAAATATCTAATATTGGGGCTGTTTTTATTAATAAGTTATTTGTAAATTCGAGATAAAATTTTTGTAATTCTGGAACATTTGGCAAACAATCTTTAAGCATAAAAACTTTGCCTTTTTGATCATTTCGTCGTGATGGATCAATGTAAATCCAATCGAAATAGTGTTTGCAATTTTTGAGATAATCTAGACTATCACCACTGTAACAATCAATATTAGAAGTTTTTAATTGCTGAAAATTATGGGTAACAATTTTAGAAAGATCTGCATTGATTTCGCAATGAATTATATTTTTTACTTTTTTAGAAAAATAATACGCATCAACTCCAAAACCGCCAGTTAAATCGATAAGATTTTCGCCTGTAACAATTTCAGACTTATAAATTGCAGTTCTGAATGATGAAGTTTGTTCCAAAGAAATCTTCTCAGGATAAATAATATTTTCTGTTTTAAAAAATTCAGGCAGCTTGGTTTTTGCTTTATTTTTGCAAGCAATTTGATTAATGATATCTGACCATTGTACAGTTTCAAATGGATTTTTTTGCAATGCCAATTTGAAAATGCTTTGATCCAAATTTGCATTTATATAGTTCTGAATATCCGATTGTAAAACTTTAAAACTCAAAATTAGATATTTTTGGTCATTGCTTTAACGAGTTTATTTTCTGGAAAAAATTCTTTTCCTATTACTTTTAAAATTGTAAAAGCTGGCACAGCAATTATCATTCCGACTATTCCGAAAAGGATTCCTGCAATTAATATAATCAGAAAAATTTCTAATGGATGCGAATTGACACTTTTAGAAAAAATAATTGGTGACGAAATATTATTATCAATTAATTGTACTATAAAAAAACCAATCATAACATAAAGAGTAGTTGGTAATGTTTCTGACTGAAAATCAGCATTTATTGAACCTAACATCGTTAATATTCCTGCCAAAACCGAACCAATTAGTGGGCCAACATAAGGAATAATATTTAATATTGCACACAAAAACGCTATTACAAATGCATTCTGAACTCCAAAAATCCAAAGTACAACCAGATAAAGTATACAAATTACAGTCAACTGAACTAACAAACCAATAAAATATCGGGTTAATAAATTTCTTATTTTTTCGAGAGAATTCAATATTTTTTCTTCATTTGAATCGGAAAGTAATTTCTTGAATCCAACTATAAATGATACTTTGTCTTTTAAGAAAAAGAAAACAATAAAAAATACTGATGCCATCCCGATTCCGAAACTACTAATGGTATTGAGAATTGCATTAAAAAAATCGGTGAAATAATTGAAATTAAGTTTTTTGGTTAACTCGGCTTCTTTAATAATTTTACTAGCATCAATACCATGATTAGATAAGTATAAAGTTATTTTGGAATATAAATCTAAAGTTCTTTTTTCGATAGAATTAGTATCTAGAAGCGACAAATTATTACCTTGATCAATCAGTAGTGGTACAAACATAAACAATAATCCAACAAAGAGCAACATGAAAATTAGTAGCGTAAAAAAAACTGCCAAAGTGTTCGAAAATTTCAGTTTTCGTCTTAAAATTTCAACAATTGGATTGGCTATCATTGTAAAAATTATCGCAACTATGACATAAACAATAACGGCTTGAATTTTATAAATAAACACTAATCCGAGTAGGACTAAAGCAATAAACCCCAAAGCTTTTAGAATTCCGGTTGATACTATATTTGATGTCATTTCTTGTGTATTTGAAAACAAAAATATAAAAAAAGCTCACATAATTGCGAGCATTGCATTTAAAATAATAATAATATTTGCTTTGCCATCAGAAAGTTCAGAAACACAATTATGATAAAAATCATTTTTTAATATTTAAAAGTTTCAAATTTAATTTTCCTCTAAAATAAGATTAATAAAATATCCAATTATCATAAAAAAATATCTTTAATACTCACTTCCTGCGCCGCCGCCGCTAAAACCACCGCCGCCAAATTCCATATTCGATTCAGGAGTTTTTATTTCAGGTTTCAATCCAAATTGTGTTGCGCTGGCAATAGTCTCAAACTGCAATAATGTATTTGTCGATTGAAATCTGTCTGGCATAAAAGTAATGCCACTTTCTTTGTTTTTTAATTTTCGGATAGCGAAAAAAGCAATTGCAAAAAGAATTATTCCGCTTAATGTAAGTGCCACTTCGGTTGGTAAAACATGATGGTAATTCCGAATTGTGAAAACTGTAAATCCTAACGATAGCAGACCTATCCATAGCATCATTTTGTCTTTTTTTAATAAAGAAAAAACAATATAAAGTACTGGAATAACAAGCGTAAAACCATAAAATAGCAACGCCAACGGAATTTCGGATGAAGTTGTTGGATAAGGGTCATTCATTCGTAAACAATTGAGTTGCATTTCGAACGAAAGTTCCCGCACAACATAATAATTTCCGGCAAAATAAAACAATAACAAACTAAAACTTTGTAACACCAAAATACCATTTTTATAATAAGGATTTTCTAATGTATTCATTTTTTTGGAGGCAAATAAATAAATAATTCCTGCAAAAATCATCATAGCAAAAGGCATAATTTGTTGTCCATATTTGCAATACGAAATCAGCGAAAAGAATAAACTAGCAGTTATACCTAAACAGGCAAGCAAGCTCGACGGTAGATGCAAATACCGAAAATAACAAAAAGCCGAAGTTATTGCAACAACCAAACTTATTGTCAAATTATTATTATCAGAAACCGCGGAAGTAAAAACACCACTAGCTAAAATTGCACCCAAAATAGCCGCGTCGTCCAGGCCATATCCAAACATCTGAGTTGATTTTGCCATCATAAATTCTTGTCCCAAAAACCCAATTAATGCAAAAACCAAAAGCAATAATTCCCAATGGCTATCAAGTCCATCAATCATTATCAAAGACAAAAATCCGCACAGAGATCCGTAAGCAAAACAACCCAAGAAAAACATCACAATTCGAATCAATAAATTATCATTTGTTTTTAGGGTTTGTGTTTCTTTTGCAAAAGCTTTCGCTTGTTCGGATTTTATAAATCCCGAATCGGCTAGAGAATTTGCTTCGTCTACAAGAAAGCTGTTGTCTAGCAAGGTTTTATCAAATGCTATCATAATTATTTTTTAAAGTTTTTTAGTAATTTGATAAATCCAACAATTGATAACACAAAATAAATAGGAATGATAAAGAAAAACGGTTCGAAAAAATTTGGAAAATTTATAGCTTCAATTATGTGAAACAAAACGAAATTCAAGCCAACAAATCCGCATATAATCGTAAAAATATATACGGCAACCGATTGTAATTGATGCGAAATTTTAATAAAATAAAACGTAGATACGCATAGAACCAAGGCATAAACAATCCAATAAATTTCGGTAGTCATATTGAATAAACACGCAATACTTATCAAATGCAAGGCAAATGTGTTGAAAACAATTCCAAAATGTTTTTTCAAATTAATTTTTTCGCAATAAATAGACCAAACCACTAAAGCAACTCCAAGAACTATTGCCGAAAATCCTAAGAAATTGGTATTGAAAGTTTCGCTTTCGAGCAATGCTTGCGGGTTGACGGTTAATCCAATATAAGCCGCCAGACCAGTAATAGCTATAGATAAAATACTTTTATTGTCGAAATAATACGCGCAGGCAAAACTGATTATCGTCGGAATAATTGTTGCCAAACCGTATTGAGTTCCGAAAGTTTGATACTGAAATTGCAAATAACCAATAAATGTACAGGTCAGAATCGTTGCCAAAAGCAGCAAATAATCATATAACGAATTGCTGAATTCTGTTTGCTTTTTCTCGAATTTTGGTGCGTTTTTAAAGCAAAAATAATAGCAAATCACTATTGTTAAAAACAACAAACCAAGCAAAACTTGATGCCCAATGGTATCAATATTTTGATAAATCAAAATCCCAATACCAGAAGTAAAAAGTGTTACCGAAAGATACAATAAACCACGCAACTCGTTATGTAACGAGAAAATATCGAGTTTTCTGTAGGCAGTAACTTGACTGATTTCCGTTTCCGAAATCAGGTTTTTATCGAATAAGGTTTGAAGTGATTTTTTTTGGTGGTTCATGTTTGAAATTAAATAGAAAAATTTTTAGTAGCTGTTTTTATTCATTAATATTTTGGTAATGATTTTACTTATCAAACAATCTAATTTTGACATCCATTTTTTCATGTAAAACCCGAATAACTTCGATTTCATTATTTTTTGTTTTTTTGCAAAAAATCAAATGAGATTTCACTTTAGAATAACGATACCCTTTTCTAACATGACCAAAATCTTTGATAGTCTCAAAATTGTTAGCTATAAATTCTATTTCATCAAAAATCAAATTATAATAACGATTAGCTTGTTCAACTGACCAATTCTCAGCGGTATAAATCCAAATTGTATTAATATCATTTATAGCCTTTTCGCTAATACTATAATTTGACATTATTTATTGAAGTTGGCATTTAGTTTTTCGAGGTTTTTTGCTCGATCAAAATTTTTAATCTTTGCACTTTTTTCACCAATTTTCAGTTCATTGATTAGTACTTTTGTCTGATTTTCTTCTTGTTCAAAAAAACGCAAAGCAGTCCTAACTACTTCGCTCACAGAGTTGTATTTTCCGCTAGCAATTTGATCTTGAATAAAATTTTCAAAATAATCACCTATTAAAATTGAAGTGTTTTTTGCCATTTTTTTTAAACAAATATACCAATTATTGGTATTCAAAAAAATATTTATATAAAATATTTAAACCAAGAACCTAATTCCTCCGAAACTTATTCCTAACGATCACATCTTTCAACTTCGCTTTCAAGTCTTCGCCGCTATCATACACCATTTGCTCGTTGGTTGGAAACGGTACAGCACGACGATCAAAATAACTCATATAACTATCATCGCAGGCATTACGATCGCCATTGTAGTTGGAGTAAATATGCTCAAAAATAAACTCACTCGCCAACGGAAAAGTCTCTATTAACTGGTTGGTTTTGAAATCAATATAATCCACTTTAGCAGCAACTTGGCAGGCTTTGAATTGTCTAAATTCATAAATCGTAGCCTTTATCGTCTTGAAATTATCCACCCTAATCGGATTTCCTTTTTCGTCTTTCACAGGATTATTATTCGCGTCCAAAAGTGGTTTTGTGCCGTCTTTAACCTGTTTTTCTTTATAAAATTCCTTCTCTTTTATTTGCTCTGGCGAAATCGTAATTTGCCTAAAATTCACAATCAAACCATAATCATACACCAATCCTTTTTGCTTGTTGCTGTGATAAACCGTCCAAGTATCGTTGAGCCCAAACGTGCTAAAATCCAACAAATCATTCTCTAACCGAACCGGAATCACCATATTCGATTCATTTTTGGTATACACATTCACATAATCCGTACCTTTTGCTTTAGCTTCCAAGGTCAAATTCCGAACATCTTTATAATTCGGATTCAAACTTTCCAGATAGTTCAAATCGTCAAACGCCCTACGAAAATTCATTTTTTCTCTCGTCGCCAACAAACCTTTTGCGTTGTCATACAAGTATTTAGACAAGCTGTTTTTGCTACTCACAATCTGGTCGGAGTAGTCGTCCATCACAAAACTTGCAGGTCGATTTTCCTTCAATAATCGCAATGGCAAAACAGGTTTTATCGATTCTTGTCTCGAATTTAGTTTTTGGTATAAGTTAAAGATTTTTTCGAAATTGGCAGGATTCGCATCTTTTGCCAACACTTTTATGGCGTCCAAATCCCGAACTTTTGCTTTTGCAAACGCCGATTCCAGCAAATAAATATAATCCTGCTTGCCTTTCGCATCCTTCCGATTTCGTAAATTTGATAATGCATTTTCGATCGCCGCATCATAATCGCCCGAGTTCAACAAACTTTCTGTTTGGCGCACACCGCACGAAAACAGGATAAAAAAGCAAATAACTAAAGTAATTTTTTTCATAAACAATAAAATAATATTCATATTTGTCATTTCGACGTAGGAGAAATCTTTGGAGCTATTTCCAGCTATCCGTTCCAATCTTTTTTTATTTTGTCCTTCGACAAGCTCAGGATAACAAAATAAAAAAAAGGATTTCCAATGCTATCTGGGCTAGGTTATTTTCGTACTATTAAAAATCAATATCAATTTCAATATCAAAAATCAATCAAAATTTTAAAAAATCCGTTAATATGATTTTTAAAATCCGGGTTATAGGCGTTCTCTTTTATATTAAATTCAACAAGCCTAAATTTTTTTTCTGAATTCTCAAAACTGCTTTCTGCAAACTGCTTTCTGCAAACTGCATTCTGCAAACTGAAAACTATTTCCTCACAAACGGAGGCAGTAATTTACTCGAAACTTCACCAAAACCAATGCGAACTTCATTGTTTTTGCAAAACCCTTTCATAATTACCGTATCGTTGTCATTTATAAATTTTCGTTCAGTTCCATCAGCCATTGTTATCGGGTTTTTCCCGCCCCAAGTTAGTTCTAGCATTGAGCCAAAACTAGTTGCTTCGCTTCCAGAAATTGTTCCAGATCCCATCATATCTCCCGAGTTTACTCTACAACCATTACTAGTATGATGCGCCAACTGCTGACTCATGGACCAATACATATATTTGAAGTTCGATTTCGAAACCACTTTAGCTTCCGCATTTTCGGGCGCAATAGCAACTTCCAAATGAATATCAAACGTATTTTTTCCTTTTTGTTGCAAATAGGGAAGTGGCGTTGGATCTTGTTTTGGTCCTTTGGTTCTAAAAGGTTCCAAGGCATCCATCGTAACAATCCAAGGCGAAATAGAAGTAGCAAAGTTTTTCGCCAAAAACGGACCAAGTGGCACATATTCCCATTTCTGAATATCGCGTGCGCTCCAATCGTTCAATAAAACCATCCCAAAAATATAATCTTCCGCTTCATGAACCGGAATATTTTCGCCCATAACATTGGCATCGGTAGTTATAAAACCCATTTCTAGCTCAAAATCAATACTTCTAGAAGGGCCAAAAACAGGATACTTTTCGCCATCGGGCAAGGTTTGTCCCATTGGTCGGTGCACCGGAATTCCAGATGGAACAATCGTTGAACTTCTACCGTGATAACCTACAGGAATATGCAACCAGTTGGGCAACAAAGCATTGGCAGGATCGCGAAACATCATGCCAACATTAGTCGCGTGTTCTTTACTCGAATAGAAATCGGTATAATCGCCAATCTGAACAGGCAGCAACATTTCGACTTCTTCAATTTTAAAAATAATAATATCAAGGTGTTTTTTATTGCTTTTGAGTTTGGTATTATTTTCATCAAAAATAGCTGCAATTCGATTTCTGACCAATCGCCATGTTTTTTTTCCGTCAGAAATAAAATCATTCAGCGAGTCTTGCATAAACATATCGTCAATCAAATCGATACCTTCAAAATAATTGTGTTGTTGCAAAGCTCCTAAATCTATTACATAATCTCCTATTCGAGTTCCAATTGTAATAATATCCTCCTTGGTTATAAAAACCCCAAAAGGAATATTCTGTATCGGAAAATCAGAATTTTCTGGAACATGGAGCCATGATTTTCGATTTGGATTGTTTGCAGTGATTGGCATAATAATGTTGATTAATGTGTTGAAAAAATGCTGTACCAAATATATTATAAAGTAGCAGTAAACCAAACGATTTTTTGTATTTTTGTAATCGAATTTTAAAAAAGTTATAAAATGCAACACGACGCTACTATTTTTGAATTAATAAATGAAGAGCAAGACCGTCAAATTCATGGAATCGAACTCATCGCTTCCGAAAATTTTGTTAGCGACCAAGTTATGGAAGCCGCAGGTTCTTGTTTGACCAATAAATATGCCGAAGGATATCCGGGGAAACGCTATTATGGCGGTTGCGAAGTGGTCGATGTTGTGGAGCAAATTGCCATAGATCGCGCTAAAGAATTGTTTGGTGCCGAATATGCCAACGTGCAGCCACACTCTGGTTCTCAAGCTAATACAGCGGTTTATCATGCGTGTTTGCAAGTGGGCGACAAAATTTTAGGATTCGATCTTTCGCATGGCGGACATTTAACTCACGGATCTCCAGTAAATTTTTCTGGACGTTTGTATAATCCTGTTTTTTATGGTGTTGAAGCCGAAACGGGCGAGTTCAATTATGATAAAATTCAGGAAATTGCTTCGCGCGAAATGCCAAAAATGATTATTGCTGGCGCTTCGGCTTATACGCGTGATATGGATTTTGCACGTTTCCGAAAAATAGCCGATTCGGTCGGTGCTTTGTTACTTGCTGATATTTCGCATCCAGCGGGTTTGATAGCCAAAGGCTTGATGAATGACCCGATTCCACATTGTCATATTGTAACTACAACAACGCACAAAACCCTCCGTGGTCCTCGTGGCGGATTGATTTTGATGGGTAAAGATTTCGAAAATCCGTTTGGATTGAAAACTCCAAAAGGCGACATTCGAATGATGTCTTCTTTATTAGATTTGGCTGTTTTCCCTGGCAATCAAGGAGGACCATTAATGCATATTATTGCAGCCAAAGCGATTGCTTTTGGTGAATGTTTGAGCGATGAGTTTTTTCATTATACTATGCAAGTTAAGAAAAATGCCAAAGCTATGGCGGCAGCATTTGTAAAACGTGGCTATAATTTGATTTCTGGCGGAACTGATAATCACATGATGCTTATCGATTTACGAAACAAAAATATTACAGGTAAAGAAGCCGAAAATGCTTTGGTTAAAGCTGAAATTACGGTAAATAAAAATATGGTTCCGTTTGACGACAAATCGCCATTTGTAACTTCAGGAATCCGTATTGGAACACCGGCAATAACTACTCGTGGTTTGCTCGAAGACGATATGGACAGAATTGTAGATTTGATAGACAGAGTTTTGTCAGATCACACCAACGAAGCTGTTATTGAGGCCGTTGGCGACGAAGTTAACGAGATGATGGGCGAACGAGCGATGTTTGTTTTTTAGTAAGGTTATAAGTTTAGAAGGTAATAAGGTTAGAAGTCTTATAATAATCCCATATATAAAATACTATGAATATATTAAATTGCTATTTTTTATGTCATTACTAAAATTTTTAGCTTTTAACCTAATAATCTAATTCCCTCATTAACTGATAACCTGATAACCTTCCTAAAAATGTCCACATTCCGATTACAACTTCCAACCGATCCGCGTTGGGTGAATATTGTCGAAAATAAAATCGAAGATATTTTGACCGACCATGCTTGGTGTGAACAAAAAGCAGCGACAAATGCTATCACGATTATCACGATAAATTCGGAATATCCAGATTTGGTTTCGGATATGTTGACGGTGGCTCGTGAAGAAATTGAACATTTCAAAATGGTTCATAATATCATCAAAAAACGAGGCTTGGTGCTTGGTCGTGAACGCAAAGACGAATATGTTGGCGAGTTGGCGCAATACATGAAGAAAAGCAATAATGGCAGTCGTGTTTCTGGATTCGTGGAGCGATTGTTATTTTCGGCGATGATAGAAGCTAGAAGTTGCGAACGTTTTAAGGTATTGTCAGAAAATATTCAAGACCAAGAATTGTCTGATTTTTATCGAGAATTAATGGAAAGCGAAGCGGGACATCATGTTACATTTTTGAATTATGCTCGAAAATATGGACAAGGAATTGATGTAGAAAAACGCTGGCAAGAATGGCTCGATTTTGAAGCTGGAGTAATTGCCAAATATGGAAAATCGGAATCTATTCACGGGTAGTTTAGTTTTCAGTCACAGTTTATAGTCGCAGTTTACAGTTGTAGTTTATGCATAAAATTCGTAAAACTAAAACCTAATTCCTACCATATAAATCTCCAATTTAACATTGATAAATTTCCGCAGTGCCACTTCCAACGATTTCCCCAATATTCAAGCAATTGCCTACACCACTTGGCCAGAAACGTATGGTGAAATTATGTCTAAACCACAATTGGATTTTATGTTGTCTACATTTTATTCTTTAGAAAATTTATAATCCAATTGCGATGCAAAACAACTTTTTTATATTATTGAAGAAGATGAAATGCCTCAAGGATTTCTTGGAATAGAACATTTTCATAACTCAGAAAAGGTAACCAAAATTCATAAAATTTATATTTTGCCAAACAATCAAGGCAAAGGAATTGGTAAGTTGGCGATAGATTTTATAGCCAATTTGGCAAAAGATAATCAATCTGAAAAATTACGATTGAATGTAAATAAGTTCAATAAAGCCATCGATTTTTATAAAAAAATAGGATTTTCAATTGCTGACGAAGTTGTTATTGAAATAGGAAATGCTTGGGTTATGGATGATTATGTGATGGAGAAAAGTATTGTCTAGTATGTTTGTCATTTCGACCTTTTGGGAGAAAACACATAATAATGAACCAAAATAATATGATTTCTCCTACTTCAAAATGACAAGATTACTTTAAATAAAGCTATCGAATCTCCAACTCATATTTATACAACAATCCTTTTACTTGTTCTTTACTAAAAACTGCTTTTTTGATTTTGGTTTTTGAAGGATCAATAGTATAATTGAAACTGGATTTGAAGTTGGCTTTGACAGCAATGGCTTTGTCAAACTCTGCACGATACAAATCGCAGGTTTCAAATTGTGCTTCAGAGAGATCAGTTGCCATAAAATCGACAGCGACCAAACTACAATTAATAAAGTTTGTTGTTTTCATCTTCAAGGCATAAAACTTTGAAAAATCCATAATACAATTTCGAAATTCAATGGCAAAAATGAGCTTGTCGACCATGGCAAAATTTACATCTTTGATTTTGCATTTCTCGAAAACTACAGTTCGAAAAGCCACATGATTAATATTGGTCTTATTGAAGTTGCAATTTTCAAAAACACATTCAATAAAGGTTACCGCTATAAAATGGCAGGCTTCAAAATTGCAATTGACAAATCGACACAATTCATATTCTGTATGATTAAGGGCATCTTTATCGAAAATTTGATTTTCAAAAGTTTTTTCAAAAAGGTATTCTTGCATGAAATCCTAAATTTACATTTTTTTTAGAAACTTTTTTTCTGGAACAGGATCAAAACCTGATTTTCCCCAAGGATGACAACTAAGGATTCTTTTTATTCCAATATAAAAACCAAAAAATAATCCGTGAACTTGTAATGCTTTTATAAAATAATGAGAGCATGTTGGCGTAAACCTACACGCAGATGGCAAAAATGGAGAAATTGCACTTTGGTATATTCGAATTAAAAAGACAAAAGGAAAAATCAGTATTTTTTTCAAAATATTAATAACTAAACAAAGTTTCATCTTTACCGTCTTTCAACTGGATTCCAAGTGCAATTAATTGATCACGAATTTCGTCAGATAATTTCCAATTTTTATTAGACCGGGCTTCGTCTCGAATACTAATAAGCATTTTTATAGTGCCTTCAAGTTTTGAGTTGTTATCATTAACGTCAGAAATGTCACGATTGATTCCTAAAACATTATAAATAAAATTATTAATTGTTTTAGAAAAAGTGTTCAAATCTTCAGCAGTTAGTGTTTCATTTCCATCATTAATTAAGTTAATATATCGAACAGCTTCAAACAATTGTGCTATAAGAATTGGTGTATTAAAATCATCATTCATTGCATTATAGCAATTTTGAATCCACTGCTTTATATCTAGTGTTGATGCGTTGCTAGCAGTAAGATTTGGCAGTAAGCTAACGCCTTCCATTAATCTGATAAAACCTTTTTCTGAAGCCAAAATTGCATCATCGGTAAAGTCAAGGTTACTTCTGTAATGTGCTTGAAGCATAAAAAAGCGAGCGACATTTGGCGTGTACTTTTTACTTAAAAATGGACTACCACCTGAATAAATTTCACTTGGCAAAATATTATTTCCTGTAGATTTTGACATTTTTTTGCCGTTAAGCGTAAGCATATTGGCGTGCATCCAGAAATTTACAGGATTTTTTCCTGTACAAGCTTCGTTTTGAGCAATTTCGCATTCATGATGTGGAAATTTTAAATCCATTCCGCCACCATGAATATCAAAAGTTTCTCCCAAATATTTTGTACTCATTGCGGTACATTCAAGATGCCATCCCGGAAAACCAACTCCCCAAGGCGAAGGCCAACGCATTATATGTTGTGGCTCAGCTTTTTTCCAAAGGGCAAAATCTTGTGCATTGCGTTTGTCTGTTTGTCCTTCTGTATCACGAGTATTGGCAAGCATATCCTCGATATTTCGACCACTTAACTTGCCATAATTATTTGATTTATTAAACTTTACAATATCAAAGTATACAGATCCATTGGCTTCATAACCAAACCCATTGTCAATAATTTTTTGAATTATGTCAAGTTGTTCAATTATATGTCCAGTTGCTGTAGGCTCAATACTTGGTGGCAAAAAATTAAAGGCATTTAAAACAGTATGAAAATCGACAGTATATTTCTGTACAATTTCCATTGGTTCAAGTTGTTCTAATCGTGCTTTTTTGGCAATTTTATCTTCTCCATCATCAACATCATCAACAATATGACCAACATCTGTAATATTTCGGACATAACGAACTTTATAACCTAAATACAGGAAATATCTGTATATAACGTCAAAACTCATAAAAGTTCGTACATTGCCGAGATGCACATTGCTGTATACTGTTGGACCACAAACATACATGCCAATGTTTCCTTTATTAATAGGAACAAAATTTTCTTTTTCGCCTGAAAGCGAATTGTATATTTTTAGGGATTGTAATTCGTTTAACGACATTTTTATTTTATTTAATAACTTTCTTTTAGAAATAGTGCGTTTTAGAATTTGGTATCAAATTTTATATAATCCAAAAATTCTCTTCGAGTAGCTTCGTTTTTAAATTTACCACCAAATTCTGAAGTTACAGTGCTACTTTCTATATCACGAATTCCTCTAGAATTCACACAAAGATGTTTTGCATCTATAATGCAAGCAACATCATCTGTACCCAAAACAGCTTGAAGTTCTTGCACAATTTGCATCGTTAAACGTTCTTGCACCTGAGGTCGTTTTGCATAATAATCCACAACACGATTTATTTTTGAAAGACCGATTACATTTCCTTTCGAAATATATGCCACATGTGCACGACCAATTATCGGCAATAAATGATGCTCGCAGGTGGAGTAGAGCGTAATGTTTTTTTCGACCAACATTTCTCCGTAATTATAATTGTTATCGAAAGTTGATGCATTAGGTTTTTTGCTGGGATTAAGTCCACTAAAAATTTCTTTGACAAACATTTTTGCGACACGGTTTGGAGTACCTTTGAGGCTATCATCATCCAAATCCATACCAAGTGTAAGCAAAATATTTTGAACATCTTTTTTTATAAGTTCAATTTTTTGATCGTCAGACAAGTCAAAAGCATCTTTCCGCACCGGATTATTTGCTTTTCCGGCAATGTGATTATCGCCTACTTCGTCTTGTAAATCTTCATTACTTACCATTAATTTTAGTTTTTAATTTTAATATACAAAGGTATATTTTTTTTTTTAAACTTTTTATTCAACAAACTATTTTCAAAATTAACATTGCTTTTTTGATGATATTTTATTTTTTATTACATTTACAATTCTAAAATTCTGTATTCATGAAAAAAATATATTTTTTAATAACATTTTCTACTCTTTTTTTTAACAATATTGTAGCGCAAGATCCAGGTGGTTTTTACGCAAATTTGAGCGGAAATTTTTCACTTTGTAATAATGGTGAGTCACGAACTTTAACCGCCGATTATAGAAAATTGAAACCCATTACTGTAGCAAACCCCATTGACGAGTATACTTTTGAACAAATACCGTACAACACTCAATTTTCTTACACAGGAGGTAATGAAATTCCTATTCCTCCTGCTAACGAAAACCAAGATGACTTTTTTTCCCCAATTTTCAACCTTCCATTTAATTTTCTTTTTTACGGACAGTTTTACAACCAATTATTAGTAAATTCAAACGGTGTTTTAACATTTGATGTTGTCAATTACCAACCTGGTGGTGCTGGTTTTTCTTGGGTGTTGACTAATGGCGGAACTCCAATCAATATCCCAGATCCAGCTTTTCCTATACTGAATGGCATATATGGCGTATATCAGGATATTAATTTTACAGTAAGACCATTACCAACGACCACAATAAATTATATTTTATTGGATTCAGGGCCTTATACAGCTCCAAATAGAGTTTTTGTTATGAATACGAACAATGTACTTTTATATCCAAACGCAGTTCCTTTACAATCCTATCAAATTGTATTATATGAATCGACAAATATTATAGACATTAATGTAAAATCTCGTACGCAAAATTTTGGTTGGCAAGGAGGAGCAGGTGTTTTGGGTTTGCAAAATGCAGATGGAACAAAAGCTTCAGTACCACCAAATCATAATACGGGTGATATCTGGAACACAACAGCTGGTGGCCCAGAATCATGGCGTTTTTATCCTGCAAGTGTTGTTCCGAGATTAGCACCCAATACTTCTGTGATTACTTGGTATAAAAATAACGTTCCGCTACCCAACACTACAGATGTTATAACAGTAAATGCGGTTATTGGTGATGTTTATAAATATAAAGTAACCCATACTTTTTTTGATGGTACAACAACATTTGATATTAGTAGTCCGGTAAAAACCTTTGTTAACGAACAAAGCAATTCATTGTTAAATCCTGTTCAAGAAGTTGTTTATTTCTGCCAAGGCGATGTTATAAATGTGGTGCAAGACACAGCAATTTTAAACGGTTTAAACCCCAATGCATTTATTATCGAATATTATCAAAGTTTGGCTCAAGTAGGATCTGGAAATACAATTCCTCCAGCATTGCTTGCAAATTATGTTCCGCCTACTGGACAATCATTCCCCCAAACTATTTACATCAGTATTTTTGATTTTTCTGGACCAGGTGCTTGTCCACCAATTATTCGACCAATTAAAATATATGTTAGTCCGCAATCTAGCGGCGCATTTGATTATGGTACAGCACCATTTTGTTTGGGAGCTACTACATCAAGACCCGTATTGACTAATACTTTAACACCAGGCGGGAGTTTTGTTTCTTCGACGTTAGATGTTGATTTAATGACTGGAGAGATTCGAAATTTTGGAAGTTTACTCTCAGGAACTTATACCGTAGAATATATATTTTTGCCAGTTCTAGGCTGTCCACCAGTACCAAATGCTACAGTTGTAGTAAATATTGCAAGTTGTGGCTGTGCACCAGAAAATGTAGGACCAATTTGTATAACAAGTGCTTTTAATTTGTCGGCACCAATATTACCTGGAGCAACACAATTTATTTGGACTGGGCCAAGTGATCCACCGGATATACAAAACCCAACAGGTATCGTAATTCCTTCGACTGCAGTAGGTCCTTATATTTATAATTTAGTCATTAAAGATGCTGCAGGTTTGGTTTTGTGTACAACAACAAGAACTATACTAATTAGTGCTCCACCAAGTCCACCAGTTGTTTCAACAACTTCTATTCCTTATTGTCAAGGTGAAGCTGTATTGCCATTGCAAGCTGCAGGAAACCCGGGAAGTACTATATTATGGTATACTGATTTGATAGGTGGTACTGGTGCTGCCAACATACCTCCAGTTATCACGACTAATTCTGGTACTTTTTTGTTTTATGCGAGTCAAACAGTTGCTGGTTGTGAAAGTGCTAGAGCTACAATTACAGTAATAGTTAAACCAAAACCAGATGCACCAATAGTTGCAACGCCTAATGTAAATTATTGCATTGGTGATACGGTACAAAATTTGTCTTCTAGTGTAACTAATTTTTCTAGTTTATTGGGCGTTAAATGGTATATTCCTTCAGGAGGAGGATTTTTAGTTTCTGGATTAGCACCAACACCAACCACAACAAATTCTGGAACTAAAACATATTTTGTAACTCAAACTATTGATGGATGCGAAAGTGATCAAACTGCAATAATCGTAACTATTAGTGCCTCACAACCTATAACATCAACAACTGGATTGTTTAACGTTTGTGTTGGTTTGAGCACTTTAGATTTAGATACTGTTGCATTGCCATCAGCAACAAATGCTTGGTCAACTTTAGACACAGCTTTTGCAACTGTAAATCCTATAACAGGAGTAGTTACAGGGGTAGCCGCAGGTACAGCAATAATAACTTTTACAAATATAAGTGGTTGTAAAGTTGATAAAACAATTACTGTTGTAGCATCGTCTATTATTAATGGGGCTTCATCATTATGTGTGGGAACTGGTGTGTCTACAAGTCAATTAACGTTATCTCCAATTTCTTTAGGAACTTGGTCTTCTGATGCTGCTTCTGTAGCAACAGTAAGTAATACTGGATTAGTAACAATTGTTGGATCTGGAACTGTAATTATTAAATTTGTAAATCCAACAGGTTGTGAAGCAACAAAAACAATTACTATAACAGCACCACCAATTATAAGCTCACCTATTCTAGGAGTTTTTTCTGTGTGTATTTCAAATACAATCGATTTGAATGCTACTAATGCTCCTTCAGTTATTTCTACAGCATGGACATCTTCGGATGTTGCAGTTGCAACTGTAAATGCTATATCTGGTATTGTTACTGGCGAATCTCAAGGTACTGTAACAATTCGATTTGTTGACAGTAATGGCTGTGAAGATACCCAACTAATAACTGTTAATCCTATTCCAATAATTACTGAAACTATTGCAGGAAGTTCTAGTGTTTGCGTAGGCAAATCAATTTCTTTAATGAGTATAAGTGCTCCAGCTACGGGAAATCCTTGGTCTATTTCTGGTGGTGTATCAAATGCTTCAATAAATTCTGCTGGTTTGTTAACGGGGTTATTAGCTGGATCGGTAGAAGTTTCATATACAGGAAGTAATGGATGTATTGGTAAAAAAGTGATTACGATAAATTCAATTCCAGCTGCGCCTTCAGTAGCAGTTTTAAATTATTGTAAAAATGAAGTAGTAACAACCGCATTAACAGCTTCCGGATCAGGAACTTTATTATGGTATGCAAATGTAACTGGCGGGACTAGCGGTGCTGCACCAATACCAAGTACAGCTATAGTTGGCGACAAAAATTACTATGTAACCCAAACAGTTAATGGTTGTGAAAGTCCCCGAGTAGCTTTGAAAGTAACAATAAATCCGACGCCTACAGCTCCGGTAGTTTCATCTACAGTGTTGCAATATTGCGCTGGAGATACTGCAGTTGCATTATCTGTTATAAGTGGAAATTCAAATTTATTGTGGTATGACAGTCCTACTGATTTGACAGGATCTACGACACCAACTATTCCATCAACGTCAATTTTAGGAACTACTTTATATTATGTTTCTCAAACTGTTAGTGGCTGCGAAAGTCCAAAAGCTTCACTTTCTGTAAAAATTAACCCTATTCCAAACGCTCCAATTGTTAATCCAAATCCAGCACCATATTGTCAAGGTTTTACAGGTGCTACAGCCCTAACAGCTTCTGGAACGGGAACTTTATTATGGTATACGGTAGCAACTGGCGGAACTGGAAGCAACATCGCACCAACACCAAGTACCTTAAACGCTGGAAATCAACAATTTTATGTTAGTCAAACGGTCAATAATTGTCCAAGTACTAGAGCACTAATAACAATTGAAGTAAATCCTGTACCAAATGCTCCAATTGTTGCTGCCATAACCTATTGCAAAGATCAAACAGTAACACAACAACTAACAGCTATTGCGACAGGGGCTTTATTGTGGTATGCTAATGCTACGGGCGGTATTGGCGGTAGTGCCCCTATACCAAGTACTGCTTTGATTGGCGACAAAGATTATTATGTAACCCAGACTGTTAATGGATGTACAAGTGCAAGAGCAAAACTGACTGTTAGTATAGTTGGAGCACCAAACTTAGTTATTGTTACGCCTTTAATTGAAAAATGTGCTCCTGCCGTAATTAATCTTACTGATCCTGCTTTGACAGCACCAAGTCAGCCAGGCTTATTAACATACTGGAATGATGCAGGAGCTACTAATTCTGAAATTTCTGCGCAAAATGCATCTCAAATTTCGGTTTCAGGAATTTATTATATTAAGTTAACTACAAACACCTGTTTTACTATTAAATCTGTTCAAGTAAAAATTAATCCGCTACCAATAGTAACTCTTGATCAAAATGGTTTTGTTTGTGTGGATGTTATGGGTGCTACTGTAGCTGGCAGTAATTATACTTTAGATACAAATTTTGACACACCTCAATATTCGTTTGCGTGGTTTAATAATTCTGTTTCAACAACGATACCTATAATTGGTGCAACAAATGGATCATTAACAGTTAATAAATCGGGAACATATACTGTAAAAGTTACAAACCAAAGTACAACTTGTACCAATGAGGCAACTGCAACAATAGCAGCTTCGTTGCCACCAAATTCCATCAGCTTTTCGACTTCAAGTTATTTTGCAGACGATAAAGTGATTACGGTATCTGTAAATCCGCCAAGTATATATGAATACCAACTTAATAATGGTGTTTTTCAAGACAGTAATGTCTTTACAGGTGTAAATTCAGGAGATAACAAAGTTGTAGTTCGCGATAAATTTGGGTGTGGCGAAGTACAAGGCTTGATTAAATTGTTAGATTTCCCTAAGTTTTTCTCTCCAAATGGAGACGGAATAAACGATGAATGGAATATTGCAGATATTGGAAATCAGAATGCTGCGAAAATTTTTATATATGATCGTTACGGCAAATTATTAAAACAAATAACACCAGCAACAAATGGTTGGGATGGTACATTTAACACAAGTAATTTACCAGCTGATGACTATTGGTTTACAGTAGATTACCAAGAAGATTCGATAAATAAAATATTCAAATCTCATTTTGCTTTAAAAAGATAATTTTTATAGCGATAGTTAAATAATATAGAAAAAAGGATGTTTGCACATCCTTTTTTTTTTGGTGATATTTTAAAATTAGAGATACAATTATTTAGTTGTTTTGATTTAGACTTAATTATAGATCTTCTCAAATAAACCTGAGTATTTCTCCATTACGACCTTTCTTTTCAACTTCATAGTAGGAGTAAGATGCCCAGCGGGAACAGTCCACAAATCAGGAGTAAGTTCAAAACGTTTGATTTTTTCCCAATTTCCAAATTTTTCGTTGATAGAATCAATTTCTTGCTGTATTCGTTCGATTACTTTTGGGTTATTTATCATTTCCTCATTAGAACTTCCAATATTTAGATTATGAATTTTTGCCCATTCTTTTAAAAAATCAAAACTTGGTTGTATAAATGCGGCTGGCATTTTTTGTCCATCTCCTATCACCATTATTTGTTCTATAAACCTTGATTGCTTCATCGAATTCTCTAATAATTGAGGTGCAATATATTTTCCGCCAGAAGTTTTAAACATTTCTTTTTTGCGATCTGTGATTTTTAAGAAACCATCATCACTAATCTCGCCAATATCACCAGTATGAAAATAACCATTTTTGATAACTTCTTTGGTTTGTTCGTCATCTTTGTAATAACCCATCATCACATTTGGACCTTTGCAAAGGATTTCGCCATCTTCTGCAATTTTAACTTCAACGTTTGAAATTACTCTTCCGACAGTTCCAACTCTAAAGCCTTTATTTCTCATGTCATTTACTGATATAACTGGCGAAGTTTCAGACAATCCGTAGCCTTCCATAATATTAATTTCTGCGGCTGCAAAAACTCTCGCCAGTCGCGGTTGTAGTGCAGCACTACCGTTTACTATTAGTTCTAGTTTGCCTCCAAGTCCAACTTTCCATTTACTAAAAATGAGTTTTCTTGCTAGTTTAAGTTTCACTTCATACCAAAAGCCGTTTTGTCCATAAGGTTCGTATCGTAATCCTAACTGGAGCGCCCAGAAAAATAGTTTTTTCTTAATACCGGTTAGTTCACTACCTTTCGTGACTATTTTATCATAAACCTTTTCAATCAGTCTTGGAACTCCTGTCATAACAGTTGGTTGGACTTCTTTAATATTTTCCGATATTTTTTCGATAGACTCTCCAAAATAAATAGAACAACCCATATATTGATAGATGTAAGTAACCATTCGTTCATAAATATGACAAATCGGCAAGAAACTCAATGCTCTGCTAACTCCTGCTTCAAAAGGAATTCTATTAGAAGAATCTAAAACATTTGATACAATATTGTTGTGAGACAGCATGACGCCTTTTGGTTTGCCAGTTGTTCCAGAAGTATAAATTATTGTTGCAAGATCAGTAGGTTTTACATTATTTTTGCGTTCATCAACTTGATTTTGATTGGATTGGTCTTTTCCTAATTCCAAAATTTCAGACCAATTTTTGCAACCTGAAATCTCATTAAATGAATAAATTTCTTTGAGATTTGGTACGTTTTGTTTTATTAAATTGATTTTATTATAAACTTCAATATCAGATATAAAACAATAATTTGCTTGACAATGATTTAAAATATATTCATAATCCTGCTCTGATATCGTAGGATAGATTGGTACATTTTGCGCTCCGGTTTGAAGAATACCAACATCCATAATATGCCATTCAGTTCGGTTATTAGACGATATGATGGCAATTTTTTCATTAGGAAGTATTCCCATTCTAAGCAAAGCTCTGGATATTGTATTGGCTTGATCGATATATTCTTGTGTTGAGGTTTTCTTCCAAGTGTTGTTTTGTTTGGTAACAAGCGCATCTTGTAGATTGTATTTTTCTAATTGGTAGTAAGCAAAATCGAAAAGACGAGTGATATTGGTCATTAGTTGAGTTTTTATTTGAATGCAAATTAAAAAATTAAAACATCAATCACAATATTTATTTAATTTTTAATTATTTTGAACTTAAAAAGGTAATTTTGCATACTTTTTTGATATGCCAATGATGACTAAAATCCCAAGAATAAGTGAGTATAAAGCTTTGTTTTACAGAATTGCTTTGGTTTATTTTTTTTACTTTGTCTCTCGAGTTTTGTTTTATTTTTATAATTCAGATGTTATCAAAGTAGATTCGTTAGTCGATTTCTTGACGTTATGTTATTATGGCTTAGCTTTTGATACTACGGCAATTTTATATGTAAACTTGCTTTTTATAGTTTTATCCATTCTTCCCTTATGGATTAACACAAGTATAAAATTTCAAAAATTCCTGTTTTATCTGTATTTCATTACAAATAGTATCGCCTTTGCTACCAATTTTATAGATTTTATATACTATAAGTTTAGTATGGCGCGAACAACCACAGCGGTTTTGAACGTTTTAGAAAATGAAACAAACAAGACTGAATTATTTTTTAGTTTTTTATCAAGTTATTGGCATGTTTATGCACTATTAGTTTTGAGCATTACCTTATGGGTGTTTTTATTTAAAAAAATTAAAATTAACAGTGACAAATCGAATAATAAAATCACCTATTTTGGTTTTTCTTTGATCGCTTTTCTATTTATTTCGGGACTATGCATTGGCGGTATTCGTGGCGGTGATTTCGATAAATCTACACGACCAATTAATCTTTTGGATGCCAGTAGGCACGTCAAGATTACTACGCACGCCGATATTGTGCTTAATACTCCTTTTGCTATTATTAGAACAATTTCTAAAAATAGTTTTAAAAAAGTAAATTTTCCAGATGTAAATGATCAAATTATAACAGAAAAGCTTCAACCTATTAAAAAATATAGTAATAATCCGAGTATAAAACCTAATATTGTCTTGTTTATTATTGAAAGTTACGGTCGGGAATATGTAGGTGCCTTTAATAAAACATCTGGAATACCTAATTATAAAAGTCATACTCCTTTTATAGATTCGTTGGCCCAAAATAGTATGATTTATACCAATGCGTATGCAAATGGACGACAGTCAATTCATGGCATGTCTTCTGTATTGTCAGGAATACCAGCATTTAAAGATGCATTTACTTCTTCTCCATTTCCTAAACAAAAAATTGAATCATTAGTTTCAACGCTTGAAGAAGTAGGATATGAAACCTCATTTTTTCATAGTGCGGCGAATGGCTCAATGGGTTTTTTGGGTTTCAGCAATATATTAGGAATCGATTCCTATTTTGGACGTACTGAGTTTAATGACGATTCGCAATTTGATGGTTTTTGGGGTATTTGGGACGAACCGTTTTTTCAGTTTACCAAAAAAACTTTAGATACAAAAACAGCACCTTTTTTTGCAACAATATTTACTGTATCTTCACACAACCCCTATATTATTCCCGAAAAATATAAAAATAAATTTAAAGAAGGTGCCATACCAATGCATAAATGTGTTGAATATACAGATTTTGCATTGAAGCGCTTTTTTGAAGAAGCGAAAAAAGAATCTTGGTTTTCTAATACTATATTTGTTATGGTTGCAGATCATTGCAATCAGATATTTTATGACGAATATCAAAAACCAATTAATAGATTTGCAGTTCCAATACTATTTTATAAACCAAACAGCGATCTAATTGGTGTTGATGATAATTTAGCGCAGCAAATAGATATTTACCCAACTATTCTAGACATAATTGGCTATCCAAAACCTTTTAGAAGCTGGGGACGAAGTTTAGTAGATAAAGATTCGCAAACTCCATTTGTGATCAATTCAACTGGTGAAATTACTCAGTTTATGAAAGGAAATTATATTTGTACCTTTGACGGACAAAAGGCAATTGGATTTTTTGATAAAAAAGATAAAGCGCTTTCTAAAAACCTTATAATCAATAGAAATGCTGAAATGAATGAAATAGAATTGCATTGCAAAGCCTTTATACAAGATTATATGAATCGAATTATTGATAAGAAAATGACCTCGAAAAACTAAAAAAATGAAAAAAAAACTTGTATTTCTAGTGTTTATTTCTCTGCTTGTTGGTGGTGGAAAATTTTTTTATGATCGAAATATAAATCATAATTTCGAAACAATATCAGAAAAAAAAGTTTATAAATCGGGTGTAATTCCGCCAGACGAACTTGCAGAATATATCAAAAAATATAATATCAAGTCCGTAATTGATTTGCGTTTTCCTGGCACCAATGATTTGGAGAATAATCCCGAAATACCATCGGAGTTGACCGCAGAAAAAGAAGCAATTGTAAAAATAAAAGATGTTAACTATTTTAATAATGGATCAGATCAAGTTCCGAATCAAAAAAACCTTGATGTTTTTTATCAAATTATGGATGATAAGGCCAACTATCCAGTACTAATTCATTGTTATCATGGAACGGGTAGGGCAGAATTGTATGCAGCATTGTATAGAATTGAGTACGAAAATTTCACTAACCAAGAAGCTCGAAATGCGGTGAGAACACTTGTGAAATTTAGTTCGTTTGATGACGGTAAACCAAAAGGCGAATTTTTAAAAAAATATCAAACCAGAAAACAAATAGCAAAACAGTAAAAGCTATTAAAAAATAAAGTACTAATTTCATCAATTTATGCTAGTACCAACGTTTTTTATTTTGCTTCGAAACTTCCGATTTGCGAGATTTAAATTTTTCGCCGCTTCTATTGGAGTTGCTTTGGGGTTTAGGCTCAACGGCTGGGCTTCCAGTCTGCCACGGATAAGGATGTTCATCGATAACGGAAACATCAACTTTTATAAGTTTTTTAATATCTTTCCAATATGGCTCTTCATCTTTACTACAAAAAGAAATTGCTATACCGCCATTTCCTGCACGACCAGTACGTCCAATCCGATGTACATACGTTTCTGGAATATTAGGTAAATCAAAATTTACTACGAATGGTAATAAATCAATATCAATTCCACGAGCGGCGATATCTGTAGCCACAAGAACGCCAATTTCTTTATTTTTAAAACCATCCAATACACGTTGACGCGCATTTTGAGATTTATCACCATGAATAGCTTCAGCGGCAACTCCATGCTTGCGCAAGGCTTTTACAATATTATCGGCCCCATGTTTAGTTCTTGAAAACACCAATAAGTCGGTTAGTTTTTCGTTTCTGATCAAATGATAAAGCAACGCGCGTTTATCAGTCTTTTCTACAAAATAGATGCGCTGTTCTACTTTTTCTGCTGTCGAAGAAATTGGCGAAACCGTTACAGTTGCTGGCGATTTCAAAAACATTTCGGCCAATTCACGAATTGCCATAGGCATCGTTGCAGAAAACAAAAGTGTTTGTCGGTTATTAGGAGTAAGTTTTACAATTTTTTTTACATCGTTTACAAATCCCATATCAAGCATCTGATCAGCTTCGTCCAAAACCAGAACATGCAAATGATCTAAATCTATAAATCCTTGTTTGTGTAAATCTAATAATCTGCCAGGAGTTGCAACAAGAATATCAATACCTTTTCGAAGTTGGTCTACTTGCGGAATTTGAGAAACCCCACCAAAAATCGTTAACTGTGTTAAGTTGGTATATTTGCCATATTGATCAAAATTTTGACCAATTTGAACAGCAAGTTCTCTGGTTGGAGTGACTACCAATGTCCTAATTTGTTTTATTTTTTTGGATGATCCTACAATTCGATGCAATTGATGAATAATTGGTATAGCGAATGCTGCTGTTTTTCCGGTGCCTGTTTGCGCGCAACCAATCATATCTTGACCGGATAATACTATAGGAATGGCTTGTTCTTGTATTGGTGTAGCTTCTATATAACCGAGTTCAAATACGGCTTTTTGGATACTTTTAGAAAGTGGTATATCTTCGAATAACATAATTGTAATTTTTTGCAAAGATACACTATTGTTATTTGCGATGATTAAATAAAGGAGTATTTAAAGTTTAACTCAAAAATGACTATAATGTTGAATTTGTCTTTATAAAATCAGTGACCAAATAACCTATCAATTTACCAATAAGATGGTTATTTTTTTCTTCGCCAAGATCTGGAGCACCTTCACAAATATGAAGATATCCGACATTTTTACTATTTCCGAAATAGGATACAAACTGCCTTAATTTTTCAACAGAAAAGCCGCTCATAGTCATGGCACTACTAGCTATATTTGGAATAGCGTCTAAATCAATTTCTAGTCCAAAAGTAGTTTCTGAAATAAATTCGAAAGCTGTTTGCATTTCGTTTTCAAAGTTTTTTTCTTTTCGAATTGCAATTTGATCGTACGTATTGTATTGCACTCTTTCTTTTATATTTTTAATACTATCCAAAACATTTTTAGAGGTATAATTTTCATGCAATCCAAAAATAAAATATTTTTTCAAAAAACCTTCTTCAAACGCATAATGAAATCCATTGCCGCTATGTCGGCCTTCCAAAATCCGAAAATCTGAATGGGCGTCAAAATTTATTGCATTAATTGGTTTTCCGTTGGCAAGTGCTGTACCTTTTATATTTCCGTAGGCATTATTATGTCCGCCGCCAATTACTATAGGAATTTTACCCGATTGTACAATTACTGATATGATGTGAGCAACATCTTTATCAATACATTCGACTAAAAAACTAAATTTTTTTCTATCTTTTATATCGTTGAAATCAAGTAATTTAACAGCATCCATCTCAACAGAAACATCAATTTGGCCTAGAACTAATATTTGGCCTCCTTTGCAAAAGCGATTATGCTGTATATTGGCTATACTACCAATTGCAGATTCCCACGCGGATGCAGCACCTGGTCTTCCGTGGTTAGCACGAACACCAATATCCTCAGGAATACCTATAAGTACATATCTTGCTTCACAAGAGTTTAAAAAAGATTTTACATCAATATTTTGAGGCATTGTTAACATCTTTTCACCAAATTTAACTTCCCCATTACGATGGTTTGTAACTCTAGCCAAATCAATTTTAGTGTATGGAATAAGTTTATCCATTTCAAATTTTTTTTCAAAAATATACTTTTTATTGAATAGTTGCGTTATCAAACCAGAACAAGTTCTAATATAAATAATAATTAATTATGGAAAATCAAAAAACCAATTCTAATTTGAAAGCCGTTATTGTGGTATTATCGCTCTTACTAGCAGGAAGTTTAGCTTACACGTTTAAGCTAACTAACGATGCTAATACAACCTATGCTTTGTTGACTACAACAAAAACTGAAAAAGACAAAGTTCTTGAAAATTTGACTACGCTAAAGGCTAAATATGATGAAGCAATTACTTCAAATACGACTTTGACCGACGAAATTATCGTCGAAAGAGATAAAGTTGTTGCTTTGATGGCTGACATAAAAAGATCAAAAGGTGACGTTGCAGCGATGTCAAAATATAAAAAACAATATTTTGCTTTGGAGGCTAAAATGAATACTTTAATAGCTGAAAATGAAACGTTAAAAAAAGATAATTTAGTTTTAACAACACAGCGGGACAGCACTGTTACTGTATTAACCGAAGCTCGAAAAGTTAACGAAGGTTTGACTGTAGTTAATCAAGATTTAGCTAAAACAGTAACAAAAGCAGAGAAATTAAAAGTTCTTAATCTAAAAACGGTAGCTTACAAAGTTAAAAGTTCAGGAAAGCAAATCGAAACAGAAAAAGCACGTAAAGCGGATATGCTGAAAATTAATTTTACAATTGCTGAAAACGAAGTTGCTAAATCTGGTGATAAAACATATAATATACAAATTATTGACAGTAAGAATAATGTTTTAGGCGATAAAAAAGTGGAAATTTTCGGTGAAAAAAACTTAACATATAGTTTTGCTACAACAGTTAAGTACGAAAACCAAACGGTTGATGTTACGCAAGATTTACCAGGCGAAAACTTCGAAAAAGGCGAGTACTTTGTCAATATTTTTGATAAAGATGAGCTGGTTTCTAAAACAAGTTTTGTTTTGAAATAAAAGTTAGTTCATAATCATAAAACCGTAAAGTCACGATCGATTTTACGGTTTTTTTATGTAATAATTTTACCGTCGATCATTACAAAATCTATTAAATTACTGCCAAAAGAGTAGGGCAGTTCGTAAAAAGAATCCATTGATTTTGTGACAATCAAATTTGCTTTTTTTCCGATTGTTATACTACCGTGAGTTTTAGAAATTCCCATTGCGTATGCACCATTTATTGTGGCTGCATTTATGGCTTCTTCAGGTGTCATTTTCATTTTGATACAAGCTGTAGCAACAACAAAATTCATATTTCCAGAAGGTGTAGAACCTGGATTAAAGTCTGAAGCTAAAGCAATTGGTAAACCTTCCGATATTATTTTTCGAGCAGGTGTGTACGGAATACTCAAAAAGTAGGAGCAAGTTGGCAAGGCAACTGGCATTACAACAGAGTTTTTCAACGCTTTGATATCATCATCAGTAACAATCTCAAGATGATCTACAGAAAGTGCGCCATGTTTTACAGCAAGTGCAATTCCACCAATGGCTGTAAACTGGTTAACATGAATTTTAGGAATCAAACCGTAACTGATGCCAGATTTCATAATTTTTTCGGTTTGAGCTACGGAAAAATAGCCCGTTTCACAAAAAACATCAATATAATCTGCTAACTTTTCTATAGCTATTTTCGGTATCATTTCGTTGATAATTAAATCAATATATCCTTCTTGATTTTCTTTATATTCTTGCGGAAATGCATGTGCACCAAGAAAAGTTGCTTTAATTTTTATCGAATAATTATCGGATAATTTTTTAATAATTCGGAGCATTTTCAACTCGCCATCGACCGACAATCCGTAACCCGATTTTATTTCTACAGCTCCAGTACCTAATTTCATTACTTCTTGCAATCGAATTTCAGATTGTTCGTAAATTTCGTCTTCCGAAGCTTCATTAAGTTTTTTTGCAGAGTTTAAAATTCCGCCACCGCGATTTGCAATTTCTTCGTAAGACAATCCATTGATGCGATCTACAAATTCTTGTTGACGATTTCCAGCATAAACAAGGTGCGTGTGGCTGTCGCACCATGCTGGTAAAACTGTTTTTCCGCTGCCATCGATAACTAAATCAAATCTTGATTCATCAAAGGATTTCATTTCTCCAAAATCGGCAATTAGTTCATCTTTAATAATCAAATAAGCATTTTTTATAGCTGGTAAAACCGCCATTTCCGAACCAGAAACTTTCAGAATAGCTGTTTTTCGAATTTGAAGTAGCTCGAATATATTTTTTATTAAAGTAGTCATCTACAAGTTTTTTGTAAAAATACTTTGAAAATAATAATAATTGCTATTTTTATAAAAATTTTGAAACGGTGCAAAAAATAAAATACAAACAAGGTCGAAAAGTTTCTCCATGGAATTATGAATATTCTGGAAATCATAAAACGGTAGCTACCAATATGCAGTTATTTGTTTACGATGACGCAACCGTTATTGAGTGTTCGGATAATAAAACCAACGAGATTTTGCATAATATAGATTTGTCAAAAATCAATTGGCTGAACGTACATGGGTTGAACGAAATAGAAAAGATTAAGGAGATTGGTACGTATTTCAATATTGATAATTTTGTACTTTCAGATATTTTGAATATTAATAAAAGAACTAAAATTGAAGAATTTAATGATATTTTATTTTTTAATATAAAATCTATTTTACCAATAGAAAATTTGGAAATTATTGACGTTGACCAAATTAGTTTCATATTAAAGGAAAACGTTCTGATATCTTTTCAAGAAAAAAGTAGTGATTTTTTTGTACATCTTCGAGAACGAATTCGAACTCATTCGGGAATTGTTAGAACCAAAAAAGCCGATTATTTGCTATATTTATTACTTGATGCTATTATCGAAAATTTTTATATTACTATAGAAAAAGAAGAACATATTGTCGAAATATTGATTGATGAAACCAAAAATAATTCGCACCCAAAATTATTATTACAAATAGAGAAACATAGAGATAATTATAACTTTCTAAAAAAAGCAATCGTGCCACTACGAGATTCCTTATACTCTATAAAATCTACTAAAGACGATAATGTTTTCAACTCTATTGAGAAAGAAAATTATAGTTTTTTTGAACGTTTGCATCTAAAATCGTTAGAACTTTTGGAACAAATAGATTATGATTTAACGACTTTAGAAAGCGCATCAAATTTTCATTTTTCTACTCAAAACACTAAGATGAATGAAGTAATGAAAGCCTTAACAGCCGTTTCAGTTTTCTTCATGCCATTAACATTTATTGTTGGAGTTTACGGAATGAACTTTGACAACATGCCAGAATTGCACTGGAAATATGGTTACTTTATTATTCTTGCCGCAATGTTTTTGCTCTTACTTGCCATGGTTATTTATTTCAAAAAGAAAAAATGGTATTGATTATTGTAACCACAAATTCCTAAATTTTCTATTTTTGTCATAATCGCCGGCTTGTTTGTCGATGTTAAACCAACGATGACCACGAGGATCATTACCAACTCCTGCCAAATAAGCCCAATTGCCCCAATTGCTACAAACATCATAATCAATAAGTTGTTCTTCAAAATAAGCAGCGCCATAGCGCCAGTCCATATTGAGTTCGTTACAGAAAAAACTTGCCACGTTTTGTCGTCCTCGATTGCTCATAAAACCTGTTAGTTGCAATTCGAGCATGTTGGCATCAATAAAATCTTGATTTGTAGCACCATTTATCCATTGCGAAAGTAGTTTTTCATTCAATGATTTTGAGTTTATTTTTTCAGATTTTATTCCTTCGTACAAGAAAAATTTTGTTTGGTGTTTTTTGAACATAAATCTAAAAAAGTCACGCCAAATTAATTCAAATACCAACCAATATGTAGAGTCGTTGGCGCCATGATGTTTCTCGTATCGTTTAATTTCGTGGTAAATAAATCTTGGAGAAATGCAACCATGAGCCAACCAAGCTGAAAATTTAGAAGAATAATCCGCACCAACCATTCCGTTGCGAGTTTCTTTGTAAGTTGACAAACATTTTGTAGTATCAAAATAATGCTCTAATCTTTGTAACGCAGCAGATTCGCCGCCTTTAAATTTAATAGCTGCGCGTTTATCAATTTCAGTAAACTCTAATTCGAGATCTTCCAAACTTGGGAGTTTCGTAACTGGAATTACTGGCGAATTTATTTTTAAGGGTTTCTCGAATCGTTTTCTAACTGCAGCATCTTGTTCTGTTTTTTTTCTAAAATTGCTAAAAACATCAGGAATATCTTTAATAGAAAAGGGCAAATCTTCTGCATGATAAAGCGTTCCAGTGCTTACAGTTTGTAATTCGCAACGCAATTTGAACAATTCTTCTTGAACTAATTTCTCAGTTCGTTTTTCTTCAAAAGCAACTTCACGTTTTGCAAAAACTTTCTCTGCTTTAAATTGTGCCACTATTTTAGGAATTTCAATTTCTGGTTTTCCTTTCAGAATTAGTAATCCGGAACCAATTTTTCGTAAATTTTTATCTAAATCTTCTAACGATTGTAGTAAAAATTGTGCTCTAAAGCTTCCTGTTTTTTTAAAACCATACTTGGTAGTTTCAAAATGCGAATCGTCAAAACAATATAGAGGAATTATTTGTTCACTTTGTGCAATGGCTTTGACAAGTGTTTCATTATCAGATAGTCGTAAATCGGTTTTAAACCAAATTATGGATGTTTTCATGTTTTATAAGTCTTACTGTTTTTAAGTCGAAATTCATAAAGTCAAAAAATCGGGAATAAAAAAGCCAATGACTTTTTACCGTCGATTTTATGACTTTCGACATCATAACTCATTTATATTTTTTAAATAATAATCTGCTTGCATTAATAAATCTGCTTTGGCTTCGGGTTGCATTTTTCTCCAAACGTTGTACATCATTCCAATACGTGGATTTTTACCAAGTTTATCTTCGTTTTTATCATAAAAATCCCAGTACAAACTATTAAATGGACAAGCTTTATCGCCGGTTTTTACTGCTTTTTTGTAAAAACAAGAACCGCAATAATGACTCATTTTGTCTATATAACTTGCGGAACTTACATAAGGTTTTGTGCCTACAATTCCGCCATCTGCAAACTGGCTCATACCTCGTGTATTGGTAATTTCGACCCATTCAATAGCGTCGATATAAATTCCTAGATACCATGCATCAATTTCGTCGGGATGCACGCCTGCCAAAAGTGCAAAATTGCCAGTAATCATAAGTCGTTGAATATGATGTGCATAGGCATAATCCAATGATTGATTAATAGCGTCTTTCATGCAATTCATTTTTGTTTTTCCTGTCCAAAACCATTCGGGCAATTTGGCTTTGTTATCAAAGAAATTCATCGAGGCATAATCGGGCATTTTAAGCCAATAAATCCCTCGCATATATTCGCGCCAGCCAATAATTTGACGCACAAAACCTTCTACTTGGTTGTATTCAATTTCGTCAGGACGTTTTTGCCATTCGGCTATCACCCGATCGTTTACTTCTTTTGGTGTAAGCATTTTTATATTCATCGAAAACGACAATCGGGCATGATACAACGACCATTCGTTGGGCGTCATAGCGTCTTGGTAAGAACCAAATAAGTGCAAACATTCGGCAACAAAAAATTCTAATAATTGCAAAGATTGTTCTCGATTTATGGGCCAAACAAAGTTTTTGACATCAATATTTCCGATGGTTTTGATATTTGTTTTTTCAATTTCTGCAAAAATATGTGAAACATCGTTATTAAAAACGAGTGGTGCCGTTGGTTTGTGATCTTTTGGCAATTTTTTACGATTGTCGCCATCAAAATTCCATTTCCCCATAATAGGTTGATCGCCTTCCATCAAAACAATATGTTTTTTGCGTTGGGCACGATAAAAACTTTCTAGCAAAAATGTTTTCTTTCCTTCAAAGAAAGTTCCTAATTCGGTTCTTGATGTGTAAAAATGCTCTGAATCGGCCACATTATTTGCAATAGAAAGTGAATTACAAAAATCTTTTAAATGCTCGTCCACACGATATTCGTCGGGCAATTGGTACTCGAAGTTTTTAAAGTTATGTTCAGAAATTAATTGTTCCAAATTTTTATCAAACGATTGCAAATTATTTGCATCATTTAAATTAAAATAAATTAAGTTGTGTTTTTTCGAATTTAAATCTTTTGCAAACTCCTGCATTGCCGAAAAGAATCCTACTATTTTTTGAATATGATGCGAAGCATAATCAGTTTCAGTTCGAATTTCCATCATTACATACGTAACCGCGTCATCTACTGTTTGGTACCACGAATGCTTGCTGTTGAGTTGATCTCCAAGAATTAATCTTAATGTTTTTGACATTTTTTGTTTTTTTTGAAACATTTAGAAATTAAGGTTCATTAAGTTTTTCTTAATTCCTTAATGGTTTAAATTTTTAATCTTTATTTTTTATTCATTCTACATTTATCACTGCAATATTTTACTTCGTCCCAAACTTTTTCCCATTTTTTGCGCCAAGCAAATGGTTTTTGGCAAACTACGCACATTTTGCTAGGAAGATTTTGTTTTTTTATGCCTTTCATTATACTTTCAATTTATTTCGTTTCCATTCTACTTTTACTGACGAACCTTCGGCAATAAAAACTGCTTCGGGTTTTGTATTATTTAAAATCGAAAATGCTTTGCCATACATCGCTTCGAAATCGCAATTAATGTTGTAATTCTTGACTTCAAATGTTTTCCAACTTGGATGTTGCAATTTGTATTCTTCGGTGTTTTGTTCGTCAATTTTGGTGTAACCATAATAATGTTCATAGATGAATTTCTCCAAACTTTCGTTCTTCATTATTTTGGAATTGGTTGTGGCTTCAACATAAATGCTATTCCATTTTTTGTTTAAAAGCCAATCAAATTTTACTTTTTGAATCGAATTATCATTTGTAATTTCGTGTTTTGTTGGCACGACCGTATAATGTTCCTTATACAATTTGTTCGCCATCCAAGCCACAATAGTGTACGGAATGGTTTCGTTGATAAAAACTACGCCTCGTTTTGTTATATTCTCTTCTTTTCGAATGACATAAAAACGCAAATTTATTTCTTCAAATGTGCCAAAATACGGAATTGGAATATTGAATAACTTGGTTTTTTTGAACATAAAACCCACCAAACTAATGTAACATTTTCCATCAAATAAATCCAATTCAATGCCTTTTGGCAATAATGGAAGCAGTTTTTCTGGATCAATTTCATAATTGGCCATGATGATATTTTCCCAATTTGCTTTTAAAAATATCGACATTTATTTAGTTGCTTTTTTAGTTCGTTTCATGCGATCATTGCCATTCGGATTAGAAACATGCTTTTTCAAAATACGTTTTCCTTCTTCTTTCACTTCGTCTTTTTTACGGAAACTCCACACAATATCGCTGGCATATTTTCTAGTTTCTTCAATATTTACAATTGGTTCAGGATAATCTTTTCCGATTTCGCAGTTATAAAACTGTTGTTCCATGTCGTTCATTTTCCATGGTTCGTGCAATAAATGAATAGGAATATCTACCAATTCAGGCAACCAAGTTTTTATGAAAACTCCTTCCGAATCATGTTCTTCGGAGTTTTTTATTGGGCTATAAATCCGAATAGTATTGATGCCCGTTGTTCCCGATTGCATTTGGATTTGCGGATAATGAATTCCGGGTTCATAATCGAGAAATTGTCGCGCTAAAAAATGTAATTCGCGCCAATCTTGCCATAAATTGAAAGTAAAAAAGGATACCACCATGGCGCGCATTCTAAAATTAATATAACCAGTTTGAACCAAGCAACGCATACAAGCATCTACAAGTGGAACGCCTGTTCTTCCTTCTTGCCACGCTTTGATATAGGATTCGTTTTTTGGCTTTATCAATGCATCATAAGCTCTGTTAGCGTTTTCAAATTCCATTTCGCATTCGTCTTCAAATTTTTGAATAAAATGACAATGCCAATGCAAACGTGATACAAAATTTAGAATGGCTCTTTTGTTTTTAGAACTTTCATAAAACTGATTTGTATATTGATAAACCGCTCGCATACTGATGTTTCCATACGTTAAATACGGAGACAATCGACTACAACCTTTTCGACTTAACGAAGGTTTTGAAATGTGTTTACTGTAATTAACATACCGTTCTTTGACAAAACTATCGAGATAACGCCAAGCTAGATTTTCGCCACCTTCTTGGAAGTTTTTATTTCGAGCTGTGATCTCAATTGGAAGATTTTCTCCTTTAATTACATTGTAAATATCTTCATTTAAATTTTCAAGTTTAAGGTTTTTTAGTTCGACAATTTTAGGTGTAGCACGCATGGTGTTATCCCAACGTTTGTCCCAATTGCTTCTAGTTTTTAGTTTTCGGATAACGCCATGCATTTGAAATTCCTTCCAGATAATTTCGTTTTTATTAAATTCTTTTTTAATCGCAATATCACGATTATACGTTATTTTATTACCGATTTCTTGATGAGAAATAACATTTTTGATATAGTAATTTTTAATTAATTCAGAAAAAACTGTTTCAGCTTCTTGATGAAAAAAGTATATTTTTGAATTGACAGCATCCAATTTAGATTGCATGTCTTGAATCGATTCATAAATAAACCGCCAATGACGCACATCAGAATCATCATAATTCATAACCGAAGGCTCGAAAATATAAATAAGTAAAGTAGGAATATTTTGTTGTAAAGCATAATAAAGTGGTTCGTGATCTGTAAAACGCAAATCACGTTTGAACCAAACAATATTTATATCTTTTTTCAATTATATGGATGTAATTTCTTTATTGGGTTTTGCATAACTCAATCGGTCTAATTTGGAGGTTTTATGATAACTATCTAAGCCAGCGCAAGTAATAGTTTGTGTTTTTTCTATATCAAGAAAACCGTCTGCAAGCAAGCAATTTTCTGGATAAAAAACTTCCATAACCTCGCCGATAACCAAAACGGTTCCGTTGGATGGAATGTCAATTTTTTCTTTAAAACTTAAACCAAGTTGCACATGACTTTCACGAACAAATGGTGCTGCAAAGTTATTTTTAAATTCTGCGGTTAATCCCGTTGCATCAAATTCAGATACTGATTTGTCGTAACGTGCCGATGTTTGATGTGCTTGTTTAAAAATAGTTTCGTTTATATGATTGAATGTATACAAACCTGTTTCCAATACATTTTCTAGAGTATTTCGTTCAAATGCGGCAGGTCGAGATATGAAACCAAATAATGGCGGATTACTTCCTATGTGAACAATGGAACTAAAAATAGCAAGGTTGGTAATTCCGCTTTTGTCCTGAGTTCCAATCAAACAGATACTTTTAAAGCCACCCAAACTATTTATAAAGTTGATACGACTTTGTTTTTCCATATGCTCAATATCGAGCGCATTACAATTAATTTTATCCATTTTTCAGCGTACTCATTCCACCATCTACGGCCATAATTTGTCCGCTTATCCATTTTGATTCGTTTCCTAACAGAAAAACTACTGCGTTTGCAATATCTGCGGCATCCCCAACTTTTTGCATCGGATTTCGTTTTTGCATAGACTCGATTTTTTCGGGCGAAGAAAGAAATTTTTCTGCTAATGGCGAATTTACTAATGATGGCGCAATGCAATTTACACGAATACTTGGTGCATATTCGGCTGCCAAAGCTTTAGTCAAACCCTCAATGGCGCCTTTTGCCATGGCGATAGACGAATGAAACGGCATTCCGATTCCAACTGCAACTGTGCTGATAAAAACGATTGATGATTTTTCAACTTTCTTGATATTTGGTAGATAGTTTTGCGTAAATGCAACAGCTCCCATAGCATTAATGGCATAATCTGTAGCAAATTCTTCTGGTTTTAACCTATGAAAAGGTTTCAGATTGATGGTTCCAGGAAAATATACTAATCCTGAAATTTCATTGTCTAAAACAGGAAAATTTCCAAATTCGTATGAAGCAATTTGATAAAATTCGTCGTAGGCAAAGTCTTTTTCTTTGGTGCTTATACCAATAACCTTGTGGCCTTTGGTTTGTAGTAGTTGTGCGGTTTCTTTAGCAATTGCGCTTGATGCGCCTGCAAATAGATAGGTTTGTATCATCGTTTGGATATTTTATTATTAGAAATATTGCGTTGCATGTTGCATTTAAATCGGTCAATGCCATCCAGACGTTTGTTTGCGTGTTTGGTTTTACAATTTTCGACACGTTTGCGCCACAGTTTATAACTACTGAATTTTAATTGTTTCTTCATCAAAGCTTTCACATCGGCTTCGGCCAAACCAAACTGAAATTTTATTGCATCGAAAGGCGTGCGATCTTCCCAAGCCATTTCGATAATTCTATCGATTTGAATTTCGTTTAAAACGTCGGTTTCAAGTGCAGCAATTGGGGATTTCATTGTTAACATATTAGACAGTTGCCATAGATTCATTTTTTTCGAGCATGATCCATTTGCGTTCACTATTTAGTTTGAAAGTGGCGATATATTCTTTATTCCATTCTAGCGGACTTATGAGCGATAAAAATGGATCCCCAAAATTATTGCGGTACATGTGATAAATTTCTCCTACGACTGGCTCGAAAGTAAATTTGCAGTTGTAAACCATATCGTTCCACTGAAAATCTTCTACTAGTTGCTGGTATTGCGACTTAAGCTCATTAAATTTACTTTCAAATTCTTTATTTACGTTGTGAACGCCACGTGCTTTCCATGCCACAATATCATCTACTTTTATGATTGGAGCACCAACACTTGTAGCATACGGCAAGAAGCTTGCATTATAACCGTTGTCTTTAGAGTGCACAACATTATCTGGTTTTTTATTTTCCATGAAAAAAATAGCAAATATATTTGTTTAACATTTACTCAGCAAAGATAAACAAAATTACTTAATTCCAAAAAACTACAAAGTAAATTATTGATAAATAACTCCACAAAACAGAAAATATAATATGCATTGCGGTTTCGAAGGTTTTGCCTTTCCAAAGTTTTGTAGAATATACAAAAAACTGGAAAACTAATCGGGTAAACCAAAAAATGGAAAATCCCAATGAAATTATTTTTCCTAGTGACGTTGAAATGATTTCTTTCGAATAAAAAAATGAAAAAATTCCCATTAAGAAAACTGCAAATGCTACAAAAAAAGTATGCACATACATCATTTGTGTGTTGATTAAACTCAAGTTTTGAAATTCGGTTTTCCAATTAAAATATTTCGGGAAACCTATATGTACTAACGATAATATAAGGATTAAGATTCCAATAAATTTAAGATGTACTTCCATTTTTTTGAAGGATAAAAAGTGATAAAAAAGGCGTAATTTTGGTTTCGGTTTTGATTGTTAAATTAGAAAATTTAAAGGTTTTTTGCCAATCTGATTTTGACAAAAAATGATAAAAACCGATTGTATATGCAACGAAATTTGGAATATCTCGTAAATGTTCGACAATTACTTTTCCGTTTTGATTCAGTGCTTTTTCAATTTCTTAAAAAAAAACGATTCGTTCTTGTTGATTTCTGATTTCATGGGCTGTAAAAAGCAAGAAAACATAATCCACAGTATTTGCTTCTAAAGGAAGTTTTGAAGTTTCGATAGACTTTGTATTTGGATAAACTTTAGAAACTTTGCGGGCACGTTCAATAGAAATTTCAGTATGTTTTTCGGGATTATAGAAATCAAAAACTTGAAGATTTTTATTATTGAATTTATCAGAAATCATTAAACTAAATTCATCAAAACCTGCGTTGATATTGACTAGTTTATCTGTTGATCTAATATTTAAAAAAGCTAAAAAATGAAGTTCGTAAATTTTTGAATAATCATAAATATAGTAGGTTACAACCAAAGAAATGACACTTGGAATGATAATCTTTAAGGCTAACATAACTATATAAATTTTATAATTACCGCCGAAATATAATGCAAAAGCGGCAATTAATAATGAAAGAATAACTGCCAAAATATAAAAATGCCAGTTAAATTTGACAACATTCATAACGCCTTGAAATGGCTTGCGGGTTAGGGTTTCCATGGGTCGATTTTGCCTTTTTTCCATCGGTAGGGAATGTCACAAATTATAAATGCATTTGCCAAAACAATTGATTTGAAATGGAAGCTTTTTATAAATTCGGAATTGTGATTTACAATCTCGATTGGTTTCGGAATCCAGTTTTCGCGAACGCCTTCAATGATTAATACTTCCTTTTTGAGTTGGTTATAAGAAAAAGTAAACGGCAATGGACCAGGAAATCTGCGAGCTTCTTTCCAATCGTTGAATGGAGAATTTTCTGGAATTTTTGGTTCGTTTTTTTCTAAATCGACTGTAACTTGTAATCCTGATTTATTGGATTTTATTTCGATCTTCGAATTTGTATTCACATATTCAATATCTGTAGAAGTATAATTATAGTGAGTAAAAATATTTCCTAGAATCGCCATTTTGGCTTTATTGGTTTCAGATTTTATGATGTACAAACCCCGCAAATTTTTGCTTGTATTAGTTTTATATCTAACAAAAATTCGGTAACCCGTTAATATAGAATTGTGCCCCAAAAATTCGGGAAATCCTTTTGGACGTAAGTTTTCGGTTTTGACAATTGCCAAGGCAACAAATGCCCATTTATTGTCAAAAACATCCAGTTCTAGACATTCAGGAATTAGTTTTTGTAGTTGTTCTTTAGCAACTGCGTATGTCAAAACTATCGAACTTACGAAATGCGTTTCAATTGCAAACGGATGATTTTTTAGAAATGAAAACATTTTAATGGACTGGTTTTTTATTTAAAACAAATTCAATGTAATACAAAATTGCTATAAAAAGTGCAGCAATTAAGATATTTATTTTTCCAAAAAGTAATAACTTTGGTGCTAATATAAATTCCAACACATTCATGGTTGCAATAACCAAAATTTGAAAAATGGTGCAAAATTTAGCTTTGTATCTACTCAAAATCCAAATTGCCAGCAAGATTTCTAAACTGCCAATAATTTTGATTAATAGTAAAGAATATTCGTTACCAAGAATTTTGCCAGCAATATCTTGATGACGAGGAACGAAGTTTAAAACTTTGCAGAATAATCCGTTAACGATCCAAACAAAGGCTATAAAATAATGTATAGAAGATTTCAATATTGAAATATTATTGATATTCAAATTTACAAAAAAAATCCGCAAATTACTCTACAGACTTTTAATTTTTAATTCTTAATTTTTTAATTATTTCAAACTTCCCACCATTTCTTCTGGTTTTACCCAAGAGTCAAAATCTTCGGCGGTCACATAACCTAAACGAACCGATTCTTCTTTTAGCGTAGTTCCGTTTTTGTGAGCAGTTTGAGCAATTTCGGCAGCTTTATAATAGCCAATTTTTGTGTTTAAAGCGGTTACTAGCATTAAGGAATTGTTTACCAACTCTTCAATTCGTTTGTAATTAGGTTCAATTCCTTGTGCGCAATGTTCATCAAAAGACATGCAGGCATCGCCTAACAATCTTGCGGATTGCAAGAAATTTACTGCCATCAATGGTTTGAAGACATTCAATTCATAATGGCCTTGCATCCCACCAATTGAAATAGCTACGTCGTTACCCATAACTTGTGCACAAACCATCGTTAATGCTTCGCATTGCGTTGGGTTTACTTTTCCTGGCATGATGGATGATCCTGGTTCGTTTTCTGGAATAATTATTTCGCCAATTCCTGATCGTGGGCCTGAAGCCAACATACGTACATCATTAGCGATTTTGTTTAACGAAACGGCTAATTGTTTTAAAGCACCATGACTTTCGACTATGGCATCGTGAGCCGCTAAAGCTTCAAATTTGTTTGGTGCTGTTACAAATGGATGTCCAGTAAATTTTGCAATATATTCGGCAACTTTTTCATCATAGCCCGCTGGTGTGTTCAATCCAGTTCCTACGGCTGTTCCGCCAAGGGCCACTTCTGACAAGTGCGAAAGTGTGTTTTTTACAGCTTTTATTCCGTAATTAAGTTGTGCTACATAACCCGAAATTTCTTGACCCAATGTTAATGGCGTGGCATCCATAAGATGTGTGCGCCCGATTTTTACAACATTATTATATGCTGTTGCTTTTGCGTGAAGCGTATCACGCAGTTTTTCGACAGCTGGAATTGTGATTTCTACAACAGCTTTATAGGCTGCAATGTGCATTCCTGTTGGATAGGTATCGTTTGAGGATTGCGATTTGTTGACATCATCATTGGCTTTAATAAACTGTTCGCCTTCGCCAATTTTATGTCCTGCAAGAACTTGTGCACGGTTTGCAACAACCTCGTTTACGTTCATATTACTTTGAGTTCCCGATCCTGTTTGCCAAATTACTAGAGGAAATTCGTCATCGAGTTTTCCTGCTAATATTTCGTCGCAAACGGCAGCAATGGCATCGCGTTTTTCTGTTGAAAGCGCTCCTAAATCGCAATTGGCAAATGCGGCAGCTTTTTTGAGATAGGCAAACCCTTCGATGATTTCTTTGGGCATGGATGCCGACGGTCCAATTTTGAAGTTATTTCGAGATCGCTCGGTTTGCGCCCCCCAATATTTGTTTGCTGGGACTTGAACTTCGCCCATGGTGTCTTTTTCAATTCTGAATTCCATTTTTGAAATGTTTATAGGTTGATACGGTTATTCGATTGTTTTTTTTTAGCCCCGATAGAAACGGAAATCCTTTGTTTTACGGGCGTCGAAGCGAGCTCGTATACAAAGATTGAAGTGAATAGCGGGAAATAGCTCCAAAAATACAAATTAATGGTTGTTTAAAAAAAGTATTAAAAATATTTTTTAAAAGTATTGGTTAAAACAAATTTTACATTTACTTTTGTAAAAAAATACAGAAAACTATGTTTGAATTTCAACAATATTTAGGTTTTATCATGTTTTTAACGATATTGACTATTGGTTTTTGGTTAATGTTTTTCTTGGTTGCATTTGTTCAATATTGGATTGGCGGCGCCTTGTTTGAAATGTTTAAGGAATGGAAAGCGAAACGCGCTACAAATAATTAAGTATATTTTATAAACTGAAAAGGAACTCATTTGAGTTCCTTTTTAGTTTGTAGTAGTGGCAACAATCGCATTGTAGCCGCCTTCAATTTCTGAAAAATTATGATATCCTCTAGATTGCAAGATCGAGGCGGCAATCATACTTCTGTACCCACCAGCACAATGCATAAAAAAATGTTCTTCAGGTTTTATTTCATTTATCCAGTCATTTATTGATGCTAAAGGTTTGCAAATTGCTGTTTCAAGATGATTGGCTTGGTATTCGCTGCTCTTGCGAATATCAATAATTTTATCGGATCTAAAGTTATAACTACTTCTAAATTCGTGTGCAGTAATTCTGTTTACGGTTTCAAAATCTAATCCAAAATTTTTCCAAGATTGAAATCCTCCATCAAGGTGACCGATTATATTATCGAATCCAACTCTTGATAAGCGAGTTACAGTTTCTTCTTCTTTGCCAATCTCGGCAATAAAAATGATTGGTTGATTGACATCTGCTATCAACGCTCCAACCCAAGGAGCAAAATCGCCAGTTAACCCGATATTGATGGAGTTAGGAATAAAACCTGCTGCAAAATCGGCACTATTTCTACTATCCAGAATAAGAGCATTATAAATTTGACATTCATTTTCGAATTTTTGTACATCTATTTTTCTTAATCCATTATTTAATACAGATTCAAAATTAGTGATAATTGCTTTATTCATTGCTACATTCATTCCAAAATAGGCTGGTGGATCTAACAAACCATCTGTAACTTCATTTATAAACTCAATTTCAGTCATATTGGCTCGCAGTGCATAATTACTTATTTTTTGCTCTCCGATTGTAGAGGATGTTTCTTTACTCATGTTTTTTCCGCATGCTGAACCAGATCCGTGGGCTGGAAATACAATTACATCATCCGCTAAGGTCATAATTTTTTTTCTCAACGAATGAAATAAGAAACCTGCTAACTTTTCTTTGGACATTGTACTTTCTAATTGTGTTAAATCTGGGCGTCCCACATCGCCTATAAACAGGGTATCTCCAGTAAAAACACAATGATTTTTTCCATGTTCATCAATTAGCAAAAAACATGTGCTTTCCATGGTGTGTCCAGGAGTATGAATGACTTTTATTTTTATTTTTCCTATTTGAAAAATTTGATTGTCTTGTGCTGATATAAAGTTGAAATTTGGATTTGCATTGGGTCCAAAAATGATCGGTGCACTAGTTTTATTACTTAAATCCAAATGTCCAGATACAAAATCTGCATGAAAATGAGTTTCGAATATGTACTTAAGTGCTACTTTTTCAAGATTTAGTCTATCAAGATAAGGCTTAGTTTCTCTTAAAGGATCTATAATTGCAGCTTCTCCATCTGAAGATATGAAGTAGGCTCCTTGTGCTAAACATCCCGTATAAATTTGTTCTATTTTCATTTTTTTATTTATAAATACTAGTAATTAAAAATTGTGAAAAATTTAATTATATAAAAAGTTCTTTGCTAATAATAAAAATTCCGATTATTAATACTATCCAGCCAAAAGCTGATTTTAATTTTAAACTATCAATTTTTTTAGAAAGTTGGGTTCCAATGCCCATTCCGACCATTGCAAATATTGAAATCAATAGTAAAAAACTGTAGTTTAAATGCACACCTTTTACTAAATCTCCCATAAATCCAGCGCTCGAATTAACAAAAATAATAAAAAGTGATGTTCCTACTGCTTGCTTCATCGTTAAGTTTCCGAAAAAAAGTAACGCTGGAATAATTATAAAGCCACCACCTGCTCCTAATAATCCGGTAATTATACCGACAAGAAAACCAAGCACAAGTAAGTTAATAATTTTACAAGGATATACAACGTGCACCGTTGTTTTATTTTTCTTTATCATGAAAATTGATGCTACTAACATTAATAAAGCAAAAAACAACATTAAAAACTTATTTTTGGATATTTCGAAATTATTGATCCAAAATATAGAATTTGGTATAATCGGTAAAAGGAAATTCCGCACTAGTAGTACGGATAGAATTGAAGGACTAGCAAAAATAATAGCGGTCTTAAGTTTCAAATTTCCCAATTTATATTGCGATATTGAACCAATTAATGATGCAAACCCTATAATGAATAAAGAATAACTAGTTGCTTTTTCAGTATCAAATCTAAACAAGTATACCAAAACTGGAATAATAAGGATACTACCACCAGCGCCGATTAGACCTAATATAATACCAATTAAGATTGAAAAAAAATAGCCTAAGTATTCCATTTTTACAAATTAAATCCTACTTTTAAAGATATTAAAATCGATCCAAGTTCATAACTTTTGTCCAAGCTGCAACAAAATCTTTCACAAATTTTTCTTGAGAATCAGCGCAACCATAAACTTCGGCAATGGCTCGCAACTCTGAGTTTGATCCAAAAATCAAATCTACACGTGATCCTTTCCATTTCAGTTCACTGGTAGCTCTATTTCGACCTTCAAATGTTTCTTCAGTTGCTGAAGTTGCTTTCCAAGTTGTTGAAATATCAAGCAGATTCAAAAAATAATCATTGGTGAGAGTTTCTGGACGATTGGTAAATATACCTAAATTTGAGGCGTCAAAATTAGTGTTCAAAACACGCATTCCTCCAACAAGAATTGTCAATTCTGGAACAGTTAATGTCATTAATTGTGCTTTGTCAACCAGCATTTCTTCCGCAGAAACGGTATGTTTAGCTTGTTTGTAATTTCTGAAACCGTCCGCTTTTGGTTCTAAAACTGCAAACGAAGCCACGTCAGTTTGTTGTTGTGAAGCATCTGCACGACCTGAAGTAAAAGTAACATTTATGGTATGGCCCGCATTATTTGCAGCTTTTTCAACACCAACATTTCCTGCAAGTACTATTAAATCAGCTAAAGAAACATGTTTTCCGCTATTTTTGATATTGAAATCAGATTGGATTCCTTGTAAAATTGCAAGTACTTTTGCCAATTGGGTTGGATTATTGACTTCCCAATCTTTTTGGGGTGCTAAAGCAATTCGAGCTCCATTGGCACCGCCACGTTTGTCAGAATTTCTAAAAGTTGAAGCCGATGCCCATGCTGTCGAAACCATTTCCGTAATAGATAATCCAGAGTTTGAAAGTGATGCTTTTAAAGAAGTAACGTCATTTTCATTAATTGTAGAGGCAGTAGCTGAACTAATTGGATCATTCCAAATCAACTCTTCTTGCGGCACTTCTGGACCCAAATATCGTGCAATTGGTCCCATATCACGGTGTGTCAATTTGTACCAAGCACGCCCAAATGCATCAGCTAATTCAGCTGGATTTTCAAAAAAGCGTCTTGAAATTTTTTCATAAGCTGGATCAAATCGCATCGCTAAATCGGCAGTTGTCATAACTGGCGCATGGCTTTTTTCTGGATTGTGAGCATCTGGAACGGTTCCTGCGCCACCATCATCTTTAGGTTTCCATTGGTGAGCGCCACCTGGGCTTTTAGTTAATTCCCATGTAAATCCAAATAAATTTTCGAAATAATTATTACTCCATTTAGTTGGTGTTGTTGTCCAAGCACCTTCTAACCCGCTGGTTATGGTATGTTCTCCTTTTCCAGATTCGAAAGAGTTTTTCCAACCTAAACTTTGCTCTTCGATTGAAGAACCTTCTGGCTCAGCACCTACATATTTATCTGGATCGGCAGCTCCATGCATTTTTCCGAAAGTATGTCCACCAGCAACTAATGCTACAGTTTCTTCATCATTCATAGCCATACGACCAAATGTCTCACGAATATCTCTTGCCGAACCCAAAATATCTGGATTGCCGTTTGGCCCTTGCGGATTTACATAAATTAATCCCATTTGAACTGCTCCAAGTGGGTTTTCAAGTTCACGATCTCCAGTATATCTTTCGTCGCCTAACCATTCTTTTTCTGGTCCCCAATAAATATCTTCTTGCGGTTCCCATTGGTCTTCACGGCCACCAGCAAATCCAAATGTTTTGAAATCCATTGTTTCTAAAGCGCAATTTCCAGCCAAAACCATTAAATCTGCCCAAGATATTTTATTGCCATATTTTTGTTTTATTGGCCAAAGTAATAAACGTGCTTTGTCAAGATTTCCATTATCTGGCCAGCTGTTTAACGGTGCAAAACGTTGCATTCCAGATCCTGCGCCACCGCGACCATCTCCAATTCTGTAAGTTCCTGCTGCGTGCCAAGTCATTCGAATCATAAAAGGACCATAATGACCGTAATCTGCTGGCCACCAATCTTGTGAAGTAGTCATTAAGGCGTTAATATCACTTTTTAAGGCTGCAAAATCTAGACTTTTGAACGCTTCAGCATAACTGAACTTTTCATCCATAGGGTTTGAAAGTGATGAATGTTGACGAAGGATATTTAGTTTTAATTGATTTGGCCACCAATCTTTGTTAGTTGGTGCAGCTCCTGCCGCTTGTTTTATTGTACCGTTTGAAAAAGGACATTTACCTTCGCCATTAGCATTTTGCATATTTTCCATGATAAATTGTTTTTTACAAATTTAGTTATTCGATTTCAATTTAAAAATAATTATTAATGATATAAATTTATGAAATTATAGTTTTTTCTTATTGAAAATTCTATTTTCTGAAAAATTGAAATTTATTTTGATAAAACGTTATATTTGTTTTCAAATCAAAAAGTATTCAAAAATGAGTTTATCAAGTTTATTTCGAAAAAAATCAACAAAATCAATTGTTCAAGAAGGTGGCGATCATGAAAGTTCCGGATTGAATAAGGTTTTAAATGTTAAGGATTTAACTTTTTTCGGAATTGCTGCAATCATAGGTGGCGGAACTTTTAGCGCTATTGGGAATGCTTGTTTTTCTGGCGGTCCAGCAGTTGTACTTTTATATATAATGTGTGCCATTGCTTGCGGATTTACAGCCATGTGTTATGCTGAATTTGCCTCTCGTGTTCCAGTTTCGGGTAGCGCATATACGTATGCTTATGTATCTTTTGGAGAAATTTTCGCATGGATTATTGGCTGGGCATTGATTATGGAGTATTCTATTGGAAATATTTATATCGCTTTTTCGTGGAGTGGTTATTTTACTAATTTGCTTGAAACATTTGGAATTCATCTACCCGAATGGCTAACCATAAATTATAAATCGGCTCATGCGGCATTTATCGTAAGTAAATCGGGCGAAGGATTATTGGCTTGGCAAAATGCTCCAATGATTGGCGGACTCAAAATTATTTTTGATTTGCCTGCAATAATCATAAATATTCTTATAACCTATTTGGTTTATCGAGGAACAAAAGAATCTAAAAACTTTAGTAATGCCATGGTTTATATTAAATTAGCTATTATTGTATTAGTAATTGTTGTTGGTGCTTTCTATATTGATATTGAAAATTGGACACCGTTTATGCCAAATGGTTTTGGTGGAGTTATGGGCGGAGTTTCGGCTGTTTTCTTCTCATATATTGGTTTTGATGCTGTTTCGACTTTGGCTGAAGAAAGTAAAAATCCGCAACGAGATTTGCCGAAAGGAATGATTTATTCATTAGCGATTTGTACTGGAGTTTTTATCGTTTTGGCACTGGTAATTACCGGGATAGTTTCATATCAATTGCTAGGAGTTAGCGATCCTTTGGCCGAAATTTTTGCTTTGAAGGGTGTCAAATGGATGCTGTTTATTGTTTCGATTGCCGCAGTTGTGGCTATGACAAGTGTTTTGCTAGTATTTCAAATGGGGCAACCAAGAATTTGGATGACCATGAGCCGTGACGGCTTAATGCCTAAGAAATTTGCTGAAATTCATCCGAAATATAAAACGCCAAGTTTTGCAACAATTGTTACTGGTTTGGTTGTCGGAATTCCGATATTTTTTACAGACGAAAATTTTGTTTTAGATTTCACTTCTATCGGTACTTTATTTGCATTTGTACTGGTTTGCGGTGGTGTTTTGATGCTGTCGCCACAAAGTGAAGCAGAACTTGCCGAACGCGCTACTAAAGGAAAATTCCGAATTCCGTATGTGAATTCTAAGTTTATTTTTCCCGCAATAGTAGTTTTAGGAACTATTTTGACCCTTAATTTTATTCCTAATTTTTTTATAAACATCCTAGATTTTTCTGAAGGAAAAATGGCAACAAATATTCCAATGTTGGTTTTCTTACTGGTTTGTATTATAATGACTGTTTTGGCTTTTGTCAAAAACTTATCCTTAATTCCACTATTAGGTTTGGTTTCTTGCTGCTATTTATTGACAGGAATGGCAGTTTCCAACTGGATGTGGTTTGGTGTTTGGTTAGCTATTGGGTTGTTTTTTTATTTTATTTATGGGTATAAGAATAGTAAATTGAATGTTAATAATTAAAAATTTAAAAATCAGAATATTTTTGATTTTTAGTAATAAATACTAAATATTAGAATATAAATGTGTGTTGTATATAATTCAATAGGATGTTTAACTTATATAAAATCGCATTTGATATTAAATAATGTCAACGACTTTAGATCAATAAATGAACTTGTAAAATTTCAAAAAGAATACACTTTTTTAAGAAATCAAATAAATACTACTAATATACATGTAATTGAGCAAGAAAAAAAGAATTTAGGAATCGAAAAATCCAACTTTGAACAAACTATAAGTAAAGCTAAATTTCAAATTGCACAAAGATTAAATCTTAAAAATGATCCTATAAATAATGAAATAATAAAATTAAAATCATGTAATTTAGGGTTTACAAAGATTATAATATTCAAAATTAAAAGTAGTTATTTGAAATTTAAAGTGTTTTATAATAACATAGTTTTTGAGCCTAAAGCTTATTTTGCAACAAATAAATCAGTTAAGTTATTAGATAAAATAAATGAACGTTATTCTTACATTCTAAATAATTTTGACTGCGCTGTTAATTCTAAAAACAAATCTGATTTTGATGAAATTGAAAGAAAAAAATATATAATTGATGAAATTGATTCTTTTATCTACGGTGCTATTGGAGAAAATAAGGTTGATAAACTTTTAAGAAATCTAAATGATGATTGCTTTCTTATTAATGATTTTAATATAAAATTATCGAAAACTTTTTTTAATAAAAATACAAATCAACACATTAAATCTGTACAAATTGACCATCTATTAATTACACCTGCTGGAGTATTTGTGATTGAAACCAAAAATTGGAGTCAAAAATCTATTACTAGTGGGGACTTTCGTTCACCAGTTGAGCAAGTAAAAAACGCAAGTTATGTAATTTTTAAAATAGTAGAAAAACAAAATTTATTTTCATTCAAATTAAATTTCCATAATTGGGGTATAAAAAATATACCAATAAAAAATATAATTGTTTTAATAAATCAAAAACCAATCGAACAATTTCAATTTGTAAAGATTTTAAATTTGAATGAGTTGCTAAATTATATACAGTATTTCAAACCTATATTTACTCCAAGAGAAACCGAAAGTATTGCAAATTATCTTGTTACAATTGATAAAAAGAATATTTTTTAAAATTAAACTATTACTTTTTAAATTAAATTTAAGTCACTATGGCACAAAATTTCTTTTTAATAACGAATAAACCATGCCGTCCCAAAATTTGCCCATTGCAAATTCATTTTCTATAAAATGAGCTTCTTTAACGAAGCCATTTTTTTGTAAAACTCGTTCCGAAGCTAAGTTATTTGGATCAATAACACCTTGCAGTGAATGAAATTGCAAAACCTCAAATCCGTAAGTAATTATTGCTTTTATGGCTTCGGTTGTAAAACCTTTTCTGCTGAATTGTGGTAAAATCATGTAGCCAATTTCAGCTCTAAAATTTTCGGGTTGAATTTGATAAATCCCCATAAAACCTACAAATTCCGCATTCTCTTTAAGATAAACACCCCAATTAATAGCACTATTGTTTTCGATATTATCGTCAATCATTTTGAGATGTGCCAACGCTTGCTCATCGGTTTCAATTAGCGGTCTCGGAATATATTGCATCGTTTCAGGATTTCCACGTAGCGCAATTATGTTTTCAATATCAGAATCGGTAAGTCGTTGCAGAAGTAATCTTTCGGTTTCTAAATTCGGAAATGGATTAAAGTTTATCTGTAACATAATTTTAGGTTATAAAATTTCGATTGATAATTCGCATGTGAAGTTTTTATTTTCTTCTAAAATTATTATCCCTTCTTTTTCAAAAATAGTACCATTCGATTCGGTTGTATCTGAATAGCCCAACCAAGGTTCTAGACAAATAAATTTTGCGTTTGTTTTGGTCCAAATTCCTAAATTTTTAAAATCTGAATACGAAATAGAAAGTAAAGGCAACTTATTTTCGAGAATTGTAATCTTTTTTGAATCTAATTTCTTAAAAATTAATGCATCTTTTTCAAAAATGGAGTAGGTAAGAGGTATTTTTTTTTCGATTAATGAAATAGGATAACTGTTTGAAATCAAATCATTTTCAAGAACAAAACAATCCAAATTTTCTTGTTTTTCAAATTCTAAAGTATAATTTTCAAAATTTTCGGAAAGAGCAAACGCAGGATGTGCACCTATAGAAAATGGCATTTGTTGTTTTCCATGATTGATAATCGTATAACCAATTTTTAATTCTGAATTTTCTAATGTATAACTAATTTGCAATTCAAAATCGAACGGAAATTTTGTTTTAGTAAACTCCGAACATGTTAAAGAAAAAGTAATTTGATTTTCTGTTTTTTGAAATAAATCAAACTCTAAATCACGAGCAAAACCATGTCGTGACAATTCATATTTTTTATTTTCATAAACATAAAAATTATCTTTTAGAGTGCCAACAATAGGAAATAAAACTGGTGAATGTTTTCCCCAAAAATCAGGATTTCCAGCCCAAATATATTCTTTTTCGTCAACTATTCTAGCTAATGAATTTAATTCTGCACCTTTAGTATTTATGGTAGCTTTTAAAAAATTATTTTTTATAGAAATGTTCATCTAGTTAAATCTTTTATAAAAAAGTCAAATATAAGGCAAGAAACAGAAAGGTTTCTATACATTTTATATATTTTTGTCACATAAAAAAATCTGAATAATGAAAAAATATTTTTTTAAAGTTGCTTTTGTTACTTGCCTTTATGGATTTCTTGTTGTGAATGCACAAGAAGTTAAAACATCAAATTATAATTATCAAGAGGCATTTGGTAATAATTTTTATACCAAAAACGCAACTGAAACCCGCTCAGCAAGTGGACAACCAGGAGCAAAATATTGGCAAAATCGTGCTGATTATTTGCTCAACGCAACTTTAAATGAGCAAACTAACGAAATTATTGCCACAGAAATCTTAACTTACACCAACAATAGTCCAGATAAACTAGGTTTTTTATGGATGCATTTGGATCAAAATCTCTTCAAAAAAGAGTCTCGTGGTAATGCTATTATTCCGTTAAAAGGAAGTCGGAACGGCGCTAAAGGTCAAAATTTTGATGGTGGATTTACTATAAAATCTGTAAAAATGATTTCTACAATTGCAGGAAAAACTTCCGAAACGGACGTGAAATTTACAATTACAGATACTCGAATGCAAATTCAATTGCCTCAAGAATTGAATGCTAACGGCGCAAGTATTAAAATAAAAACCGAATTTTCGTTTGTTTCTCCAATTTACGGGTCGGATAGAACAGGAGTTTTAGATACCACAAACGGAAAAGTGTTTACTATTGCACAATGGTATCCTAGGATGTGTGTTTATGATGATATTCGTGGCTGGAACACCAATCCGTATCTTGGTGCCGGTGAATTTTATTTAGAATATGGTGATTTTGATATTAATATTACGGCTCCGGCAAATCATATTGTGGTTTGCTCTGGCGAGTTGCAAAATGCATCTGAAGTGTATACTATTGAGCAACAAAAGCGTTGGTCGGAGGCCAAATATAGTGACAAAACAGTCATGATTCGTACTGGTGAAGAAGTTACCAATCCAGCATCTAGACCATCAGGAAAATCAAGTTTGACTTGGCGTTTCAAAATGAAAAATACACGAGATGTATCATGGGCTTCTTCGGCTTCTTTTATTGTTGATGCAGCCAAAATAAACTTGCCAAGTGGCAAAAAATCGTTAGCCATTTCGGCATATCCAGTCGAAAGTGATGGCAACGACGCTTGGTCACGATCTACAGATTATACCAAAACCACGATCGAACATTACTCAAAAATGTGGTTTGAGTATCCGTATCCAGCAGCCATAAACGTTGCAGGAAATGAAGGCGGCATGGAATATCCTGGAATTGTTTTTTGTTTATATACCTCAAAAAATGCTGAACTTTGGGGTGTAACCGATCATGAGTTTGGGCACCAATGGTTTCCGATGATTGTTGGTTCAAACGAACGACTTTTTGCTTGGATGGACGAGGGTTTTAATACTTTTATTAACGGAATTAGTGCCAAAGATTTTAATAAAGGCGAGTACAAGCAACCTGATCAAAACATGCACGAGGCATCACAATCGATAACAGATCCAGAATTAGAAACCGTTATGTCGGGTGCCGATAACTTAAAAGAAGCAAATCTTGGAATATTGGCCTATTATAAACCAGGTTCAGCACTTGAAGTTTTAAGAAATCAAATACTTGGAGCTGAACGTTTTGATTATGCTTTCAGAATATATATTAGTCGATGGGCATACAAACATCCAACTCCAGATGATTTTTTTAGAACTATGGAAAATGTTTCAGGCGAAAATTTGGCTTGGTTTTGGAGAAGCTGGTTTACTAATAATTGGCAGTTAGACCAAGGAATAAAAAGCGTAAAATATCCAAAAAATGACGCCAATAACGGTGCTATTATTACAATTGAAAATCTCGAAAAAATGGCAATGCCAATTGTTTTGGATATTACAACCAAAAGTGGCACCACGACTCGAGTGAATTTGCCAGTTGAGATCTGGCAGCGCAACTCATCTTGGACTTTTAAAACACAAACTACTGAAGATATCAAATCGATTGTTTTAGATCCTGAAAATGTTTTTCCTGATAGTAATAGTGATAATAATACGTGGTCAGCATCAAAAAACGGTGCTGAAAAAACGATTATATTAGATACTTACTTAGGAACTTTTTCTAGTGAAAAAATTCCGATCAAGATTACCGCAATCGATGAAGATGATACTTTAACTTTTGTTTCAGAAGGGCAACCAAATTTGTCGTTAGATAATGAAGGTAATGATAGGTTCTCGATGAAAGCTGCTGGAGTAACAATACAATACAATACTACCAAAACAGGGTTTTTATTAGAAATTGGCGGACAAAAATTTGATTTTACAAAGAATTAGATTTCTTTAAAATCTAATAAAAATCCAAATTTCAATTGTATGATTGGAATTTGGATTTTTTACTTTTTTACTTTATATATTCTCAATCTTCGTAGTAGCTGTCAACTCCGCAATGCGAACAATAACGTCAACTGCTTTTTGCATACTTTCTACAGGAATATATTCGTATTTTCCATGAAAGTTATGACCGCCAGCAAATATATTTGGGCAAGGCAATCCCATATAGGACAAACGACAACCATCAGTTCCGCCACGAATTGGTTTTATAAGTGGTTTGATGCCTAAATCTTTCATCGCTTTTTCAGCAAGATCAACAATAAACAGTACTGGTTTTACTTTTTCCTTCATATTGTAATACTGATCTTTGACTTCTACAATTACAATATCTTCTCCAAATTGTTTTGCAAATTTTTTATTAATTTTATCTGTAATTTTTGCGATTAATTCTTTTCTTTTCTTGAATTTTGAAGCACTATGATCGCGAATAATCAATTCTAATTTGGTTTCTTCAATACTTCCCGAAAGTTGTGTAACGTGAAAAAACCCTTCGTAACCTTTAGTTTCTTGTGGTGTTTCTCCTTTTGGTAATTGATTAATAAAATCGTTGGCAATCAACATTGAGTTAATCATTTTACCTTTGGCATAGCCAGGATGTACACTTTTTCCTTTGAAAGTTATTTTCGCTCCAGCGGCATTAAAATTTTCATATTCCAACTCACCAACCTGGCTTCCATCCATCGTATATGCCCAATCTGCTCCAAATTTTTTAACGTCAAATAAATCGGCGCCACGACCAATTTCTTCATCTGGAGTAAAGCAAATTCTAATTTTTCCGTGTTTGATTTCCGGATTTTTTATCATGTGTTCCATGGCCGTCATGATTTCGGTAATTCCAGCTTTATCATCGGCACCAAGAAGCGTTAATCCGTTTGTTGTGATTAGTGTTTGTCCTTTATAAAGCAATAAATCTTTGAAATAACTTGGGGATAAAATGATATTTTCTTTTTTGTTTAAAACAATATCGCCACCATCATAGTTTTTGATAATTTGTGGTTTTACATCTTTCCCTGTAAAATCTGGCGTTGTATCAAAATGCGAAACAAAACCTATTGTAGGTGCTTTTTCATTCACATTACTTGGTAAAGTTGCCATAACATATGCGTGCTCATCAATTGTAACGTCTTGCATGCCAATTGCTTTTAGTTCGTCTACAAGTTTATTGGCAAGATTCCATTGTTTTTTTGTGCTTGGCGTTGTGTCAGAATTTGGGTCAGATTCGGTATCGATAGTTACATAACTAATAAAACGGTCAATAATATGTTGCATTTCTTGAGGAATTTTTATTTGGGTTAGAATTTTTCGCTCCAATCTTTCGATTTTAATGCGGTTATTTGATTTTTTGAATTCATATAAACTTGCAATTCCTTATTCGCTATCTCTTTGGAATATAAAGCTTTATATCGATAAATAATTTCGTTTGAAATAGTGTCTTTTATAACTTCTTGAAGTTCGAGATCGATAAATTCTCCATATCGGATTTTGAATTTTAGGCAAGTTTTTGTCAATCGAATTTCTGTGGTATTATCGATTACAGATTGAATAGCTTCTGAAGTCGAAAAAGCTTTAAATTTGGAAGTATTACAAGTATTCAAAACTCGTTTTCCTAATTGATAAGCTTTTGTTTTTTGATTTGAATTAATTTCAGAAAGGTTTAAAATTACAAACTGTTCCAGAGGTTTTGTTTCAGAGTCAACAACTACTTCTGGAGTTGGATTTTCAGTTTTAATTTCTTTTGGTTTGGCTGGATAGCTTGGCGCTTTTGCTTTGCAACTAACCAAAAGAATTATAACAATTATGAAAAAATATTTTTGCATTGTTTAATATAATTTTGGAAATTTAGTAGGATATACTTCATTCATGATGGCATAAACTTTTTCGTAAATATCTTCTATTGATGGTTTTGAAAAATAATCACCGTCTGTTCCGTAGGCTGGTCTATGTGCTTTTGCGGCTAAAGTTTGTGGTTTGCTATCGAGATACTCATACCCATTTTGGTCTTCTAAAATTTGTTGCAAAATATAAGCGGAAGCTCCGCCAGGAACATCTTCGTCTATAATCATCAGACGATTGGTTTTCTTAATACTTTTCTGAATATCTTTATTGACATCAAATGGCAACAGCGATTGCGCATCGATAATTTCGCAATCAATACCTATTTCTTGCAACTCCTTTGCAGCTTGTTCTACCAATCGTAAGGTTGACCCATAGGAAACTAAAGTAATATCCGCTCCCGATTTTATTGTTTCAACGACTCCAATTGGTGTTTTAAATTCGCCTAAATTGGTTGGCATTTTTTCTTTAAGTCGATAACCATTTAAACATTCAATAACTAATGCTGGTTCGTCGCACTCTAATAAAGCATTATAAAATCCTGCTGCTTTGGTCATATTTCGTGGAACCAAAACATGAATTCCACGAACGGCATTTATGATCATTCCCATTGGTGAACCCGAATGCCACACTCCTTCAAGTCTATGTCCGCGTGTACGAATAATTAACGGTGCTTTTTGTTTTCCTCGAGTTCTATATTGTAGAGTAGCAAGATCATCGCTCATAATTTGAATCGCATAAAGTAGATAATCCAAATACTGAATTTCGGCAATAGGACGCAAACCGCGCAATGCCATTCCGATTCCTTGACCAATTATTGTAGCTTCTCGAATACCTACATCGGCAACACGTTCTTCGCCATATTTTTCTTGCATGCCTTCCAAACCTTGGTTGACATCGCCAATATTTCCTGCATCTTCGCCAAAAATTAAACTTTCGGGATATTTTGTGAAAATTGCATCAAAATTATCTCTCAAAACTAAACGTGCATCAACTTCTTCGGCAGAATTGTTATAGGTTGGAAGTACTTCTTTAGCAGAAAATACATTTTTATCTGAATTTGAAAAAAGATTATCACTAAATTTTTCTTGAATTTTGTTGGTATAATTTGTAATCCAGTCGGCTAAAGTAGTGCGTGAATTTTCGTTGACGATCAGTCGTAAAACTTTACGAGCGGTAACCAAAATTTCTTTGCGTATTGGCTCTTTTATCGAAGCCAGATCATTAGCATGTTTTGCGATAAAAACTTTATTATCACTTGTACTTGCAATAGATTCTAGTAAAGCAACTAGTTCGTTTTGCTCGTCTTTAGGTGGCGCTACAAATGCTGTCCAAGCTAATTTTTTGCCTTCGAGAACTTCTTTTTTAGCTTGTTCTTCAATATCAATAAGTTCATTTTCAGAAGCCAAGTTGTTTTCGAGCATCCAAATACGCATTTGCGTTATACAATCGTATTGAGTTTCCCAAGCCAAACGATCGGCATCTTTGTAACGCTCGTGAGATCCCGATGTAGAATGTCCTTGTGGTTGGGTTAACTCTTGAACGTGTATCAATACCGGAACGTGTTCGTCACGAGCAATGGCGCCTGCTTTTTCGAAAACCGAAACCAAATCGGCATAATCCCAACCTTTTACTCGAAGGATTTCGTATCCTATTGAGTTTCTATCTCGTTGAAAACCTTTGAGGATTTCTGAAATGTTTTCTTTGGTGGTTTGATGTCTTGCATGAACTGAAATTCCGTAATCATCATCCCAAACACTCATTACCATCGGCACTTGTAAAACGCCGGCGGCATTGATAGTTTCGAAAAATAAACCTTCAGATGTTGAGGCGTTTCCGATAGTTCCCCAAGCGACTTCGTTGCCTTTTTCGGAGAAATTTGATGTATTGATTCCAGAAACGTTTCTATATATCTTTGATGCTTGCGCTAATCCCAACAAACGGGGCATTTGTCCTGCCGTTGGCGAGATATCAGCGGAGGAGTTTTTTTGTTTTGTAAGATCTTTCCAATTTCCAGCTTCGTCAAGCGAGTGGGTTGCAAAATGTCCGCCCATTTGCCGTCCTGCCGACATTGGATCATGGTTAATATCTGTATGACCGTAAAGTCCAGCAAAAAATTGTTGAATTGTCAAGGTTCCAATCGCCATCATGAAGGTTTGATCTCGGTAATATCCCGATCGGAAATCGCCGTTTTGAAATGCTTTTGCCATGGCGAGTTGTGGCACTTCTTTGCCGTCGCCAAAAATACCGAATTTTGCTTTGCCTGTTAGTACTTCGCGCCGACCAAGAAGGCTACACTCGCGACTTATCATCGCAATTGTGTAGTCTTTTTGGACTTCTATTTTGAAATCTTCAAATGTTAAAATGGTATTTGTTGCTTCGGTACTCATAAATGTAAAGGTATTTTTGGATAACAAATTTAAAAAAAAATCCCTAAAGTTTATAGAAAATCCTAAAGTTATTATTTTAGCCCTGATGGAGCCGATATCCTTGTGTAGCAAAGCGAAGCAAGATAAAGGCGACAGCAGGAAAATGGTTCATAAAGTGCGCAAGCGATTTGCTGCAAAATACGCTAAAACCACTTTCTAGTAAAAAGATTTAGTAATGTTCTAGGGCTAAATGACAAGACGAATCTAATTTTTTGACCATAGTTGGGTTGTGCAACTTCCCAACCGTTATTTGAGTAAATAGGAAAGTATAACTCTAGATAATCGGGAACAAAGTTTAAGCGAATACCATTGTCGTATATAAATTTTTCGTTTTTTTGTTTATTTTTTATAACACCTAAATCGCCATACGCTTCAACCCAATTCCAAATTGTATAACTGGCATTTGTAGTAGCTAGCCAACTGTTTGCAAATTTATCATCAAATTTTGATTTGAAACCACCATCGCCAATATTGTATTCTTGGCTTACGAATCCAGAGTTTTCTGAGCGTCCTAAAAGCGTATATTCATATAAATAATCGTTTATGCGACTTACTCCAAAACTGTATTGATCATTTGTTGTTTTGTTATGTAAAAAACGTGCGGCATACAATCTGATATTGAATTGTCGGTTGGTTGCGAAGAGTTTTCTATATTGTATCTCAGCAGATAGTGTACTAAACTTGTCTGTAAATCGAGTATCTGCAATATAGGTTAGTAAATTTGAAATCGTTTGTTTGGTGTTGTAATATTTTATATTAGCAATCGAATAATTTTCTTTAGGAATATTATTTGCAATATTTGAAGTTTCGTTCTTGATAATATTGTATCTGAAAGCGATTATTTGTTTATGGTTATCTCGTAAATCTGGATTTCTAATGGTTGCTACAATGGTTGGGTTTATTTTTAGATAAGTTGCGTCCGGAGCATAATGAAAATAGTATCCATTTGTAAAATAGCGGATGTTATATAAGTTGCTGTTCCTGAAATTTTGATTTATACCAACACTAAAAACTCCTGATAAAGTTTTTGTTTTTGTGGCATACATTGGGTTGATATCAAAAATAAATGGTTTATCGAGTATCGTTTTGTTATGTAGTCGCAAACCAGGAAGTAAGCCATCATAGATATTAAAATCTATTGACGGCACATATAATATTTGATTGTATCGAGAATCTTCCAAATCTTTCATAAAAACAAACTTGTACGGGCGGTTGTTACCCCAAAAGTTATTTAGATTTTTAAAATTGTTTCGTTGATTGAATTCTGGCAATTCGTTGTTATAATTCAGTACAATTTTATCAATATTTGTTGTTTCAAATGCAAAAAGTGTATCTTTTTTGAATGGTTCTAACCACTGTTTAGTGACAATTTTATTATTTTTAAGTCCAAAAACTGGAACTGGAAAAAGTAATCCCGACTTGTTTTTTATTGTTATAAAACTTGCGTTATTTATTTTTTGAATTTTCCCAAATTTGAAATCGGCTTGCTCGCGTGTTTTGATCAATTTATCAAAAAACCAATCTATATTTTTTGTAACTTTAGATTTTAAAAAAACTTCAAAATCTGCAGAAGAAGCCTGCTTTTGAGTGGATATCTTATAAAAATCTTTTATTGTTTGCGGTACAATATTATTATCTAGATAGGCGTCTAAATACATAAAACATAATCCAGATTTATATTTGGATGCTATTTTTTCGTTAAATCGAATTAATTTTTCTTTGGATTCGCTCAAACTTTGATCTAAATTTTTGCGTGCCATAAGTGTGTAATAATAACTATACTGCTGATTGAAATCTAAATTAATGAGATTAAAACTTTTTAGAATTTTATATTTTGATAAGCTTCCCATCATTTTACTTTCAGGATGATATTGGTTCATATATTTTATCATCAAATACATCTGAAAACCATCAAAAATCCAATTTTCGTCACGCTGATTAAGCTGCATGGAATTGCGTAAAAAATTATTTAGATAGGTTTTTAGAAATTTAAGTTCGTATAAAAATTCAGACGAGAAAGGGCTCAAAAACGAAGGCAATTGATTGAGTCCATAAAATGGATTTTGATTATAATCTGCTTGTGAAATTAAAATTTTAGAATACGGATAGTTTCCTAATGATTCTGAAGTAAAATCAACTATTCGATTAATTATAATTGCTTTTTGAATATCATTTAGTTTGGTATCGCTCAAATTATTAGCAACTTCAATATCAGTATTTTTAAAACTTATAAAACTTGATTTTGGTTCTATATAAAGTTCAAAATTTGTACGGTTTTGTCCAGAAAAAAAACGTGTTCGATTTATTTCTTTTGTAAAATTTAAGTCTGTTGCGATATCAAATTTTGAGGGTGTAGTTATCTCGAGCTCATAATTTGTTAGAGCGTTGGTTATATCAAAAAGTGCTGCATTACTATTTTTGGTAAATTGTGTTTCATATCTAGCCGGTGCCAAAAAACAATCTCGAAGATGAAAGCTACCTTTTTCAGCATATCCTACTCCAGTAAATCGATCGCTAGGCAGTTTAATTTCATAGGACAAATACAGTTTTATTTTTTGATTTGGTGCCAGTTTTTGATCGAGTGAAAGTTCGATCAAATCATTTTTATTTTCTAATCGACACCATTTAATCGGAGTTATATCTTCGTTTACAATTCGAATATTATTTGTAAATCCTTTTTCTGAACTATCGGAAAGCAAAAATCCCCTCTGAAACTCATCTGCAAAACGCTCACCAAGTAGCGAGTTCTCGTCAGAATATGCGTGATTCCAATCGTTGAGTATTATCGTGGAAATTGTATCATTAGTTTGGTTAAAAAAGAAGATATCTTGCAACACAATTACAGTTTTAGTTTCTGTATTTAGACTTGCAACAATTTTAGATTGATGTTGCGCCCAATTTTTTGTGCAAAACAAAATAAAAGAAAGTACTACTATATGATAAAATTGAGTGCGCAAAAGTTATTTTTTTGAATTGCTAATATATTGATTTACGAAATAACTTTGCAATAAGTTTATAAATCAAAAAAAAGTGCTTAATAAGCACCTTTTTGAAAAATTTAAAAATTCGGACTTAGATCATATTTTTTATAAAATTTGTCTAAGGCAGCTACAACTTCCTGCTCAGTATCAACAATCTGTATTAATTTCATATCTTCAGCAGATACTGTTTTTTCTCGCTCTATCATAACTTGCTGTACCCAATCCATCAAACCGCTCCAAAAACTTGAACCTACCAAAATAATCGGAAACTTACCAATTTTTTTAGTTTGAATTAGCGTAATCGCTTCAAATAATTCGTCCAAAGTTCCAAATCCGCCGGGCATCACCACAAATCCTTGGGAGTATTTTACAAAAATAACTTTCCGTACAAAAAAGTAGTCAAAATTTAAATTTTTATCTTTATCAATATATGGGTTATAATGTTGCTCGAAAGGCAAAACAATGTTCAAACCCACTGATGTTCCGCCACTTCGGTGCGCGCCTTTGTTTCCAGCTTCCATAATTCCGGGACCACCGCCAGTAATTACGCCATAACCAGCTTGACTAATTTTATACGCCACACTTTCGGCCAGAATATAATATTTGTCATCTGGTTTGGTTCTAGCAGATCCAAAAATCGAAACGCAAGGACCAATACGTGCCATGTTTTCATAACCATTTACAAACTCAGACATAATTTTAAAAATTGCCCAAGAATCGTTAGAACGAATTTCATTCCACGTTTTTTGCATCAATTTATCTTGAATTACTTTGTCTTCATCGTTGTCAAAATCTTTTAATTTCATATTTTTTATTTTTTATTTGAAGCTAATCCTGCTATTCGTTTCAATCTTTTGTTCCGCAAGCTCCACAAAAGGATTTCTACTGCACCCGAGCCTGAAAGAGCGAACTGGCGAAGCAATCAGGGCTAGGGCATTTGTATTCAATTCAACATTATTTTAAAAAGAAAACAAACATGCTAAATTAATTCTTTTTTCAAAAACTGCGCGGTATAACTTTTTTTATTTTTTGCCACTTCTTCTGGCGTTCCTTTGGCAACTACTGTTCCGCCTCCTTTTCCACCTTCTGGACCAATATCGATGATATAATCGGCTAGTTTAATCACATCCATATTGTGCTCTATAATCAAAATCGTATTTCCTTTATTGACCAATTTATTAATCACTTCCATCAAAACCCGAATGTCTTCAAAATGCAAGCCAGTTGTGGGTTCGTCTAGAATATAAAAGGTGTTTCCAGTATCTTTTTTGGCTAATTCGCCAGCCAGTTTTATACGTTGTGCTTCGCCACCAGAAAGTGTTGTGCTTTGTTGCCCCAAAGTAATATAACCCAAACCAACATCTTGCAAGGTTTTTACTTTTCGATAAATTTTCGGAATCAATTCAAAAAATGGAACCGCTTCGTCAATCGTCATATTTAAAACATCAGAAATCGATTTTCCCTTGAAACGAATTTCCAACGTTTCTCTGTTAAAACGCTTGCCTAGACAAGTTTCGCATTCTACATAAACATCAGGCAAAAAACTCATTTCTATTGTTCTAACGCCAGATCCTTCGCAAGTTTCGCAACGTCCGCCTCTGACATTAAAACTAAATCGTCCTGCTTTGTAACCTCGAATCATACTTTCGGAAGTCATTGTAAACATATTCCGAATTTCCGTAAATACTTCGGTGTAAGTTGCTGGATTTGAACGTGGTGTGCGTCCAATTGGACTTTGGTCAATATCAATAACTTTATCAATATGTTCTAAACCTTCGATTTTTTTGTATGGTTTTGGTTTTTTTACGCCATTAAAATAAAACTCATTCAATATTGGATATAAAGTCTCATTTATCAAAGTCGATTTTCCAGAACCTGAAACACCAGTCACGCAAATTAATTTTCCCAAAGGCAATTCTATCGAAACATTTTTCAGGTTATTTCCGGTTGCGCCCGAAAGTTTCAAAAATTTTCCGTTGCCTTCACGTCGCTTTTTCGGAATTTCAAGTTTCATTTTACCATTCATGTATTGGGCAGTAATGGTATTGTTTTTCAACATTTCTGTTGGTGTTCCTATACTGATAATTTCACCGCCATACTTCCCTGCTTTTGGACCAATATCAATTACATAATCGGCTCGTTCTATCATGTCTTTGTCGTGTTCGACCACAATAACCGAATTGCCAATATCCCGTAATTGTTCTAGTGAATGAATTAACTTTTCGTTGTCGCGCTGGTGTAAACCAATGCTTGGCTCGTCAAGAATATATAAAACTCCAACTAATTGTGAACCAATTTGTGTGGCAAGTCGAATTCGCTGTGCTTCACCACCAGAAAGAGATTTCGAACTTCGAGAAATCGCCAAATATTCTAGACCAACATTCATTAAAAAGTTCAATCGGTCTCTGATTTCCTTGACAACTTCGCTGGCAATTAATTTTTGTTTGTCAGACAAATGATTTTCTAAATCCAAGAACCAAGCAGTTAAATCCACAATATCCATATTAGACAAATCAGCAATATTTTGTTCGTTTATTTTGAAATATAATGATTCTTTTTTGAGACGCGAACCTTCGCAAATTGGACAATTTATTTCATCCATAAATTCCTTAGCCCAACGGCGTAAGGTTGAAGAACCAGAATCGTCGTGTTGCGATTTGATAAAATGCGAAATACCTTCAAACTCAATTTTATATTCTTTGGTTACGCCAGCCATTTGTGACTTTACAGCAAATTTTTCTTTGCCACCATTTAGAATCATTTCCATAGCTTCCTCAGAAATTTTTTCGATTGGATCGGTAATTTTGAAACCAAATTTTTCGCCAATAGTTTCTATTTGTTTGAAGATCCAAGTGGTTTTATATTCACCCAAAGGCACAAATCCGCCTGCTTTTATTGATAGTTTTGGATTAGGAATTATTTTTTTGATGTTTATTTCGTTAATTGTTCCCAAACCGTTACAATCTGGACAAGCACCTTTTGGCGAATTGAACGAAAACAAATTCGGTTCCGGATTTTGATACGAAATTCCAGTTGTTGGACACATTAAATTTCGAGAAAAAAACCGCACTTCATTGCTGTCTTGATTCAAAATCATCAATACATTTTCGCCATAATGCATTGCGGTGTTGATACTTTCAGACAATCTTTTGGCAACTTCCTCGGTTTCATCAATGGCAATTCTATCAATAACAGTTTCAATATCATGGGTTTTATAACGATCGAGTTTCATACCAGCTGTAATATCTTTCACTTCGCCATTAATACGAACTTTTAGGAAACCTTGTTTTGCAATTTGTTGGAATAACTCAGCATAATGTCCTTTTCGAGCCCGAATAATAGGAGCAAGGATATTGATTCGCTTTCCAGCAAAATCTTTCAGAATCAAATTTTTGATTTGTTCGTCTGAATAGGAAACCATTTTTTCGCCCGTATTGTAGCTGTACGCATCGCCTGCACGCGCAAACAGCAAACGTAAAAAATCATAAATTTCGGTTATGGTTCCAACAGTGGATCTTGGCGATTTAGAGGTTGTTTTTTGTTCAATGGCAATAACCGGCGAAAGGCCATCGATTTTGTCAACATCAGGCCGTTCTAATCCGCCAAGAAATTGACGGGCATATGCCGAAAAAGTTTCGATATAGCGGCGCTGTCCTTCGGCATAAATCGTATCGAACGCCAAAGATGATTTCCCAGAACCCGAAAGTCCCGTAATTACCACTAATTTTTCGCGAGGAATCGAAATGTTTATATTTTTAAGATTGTGCACACGAGCGCCAATAACTTCGATGGTATTTTCTAGATCTAACATTGATTTTATAAAAGAACAAAGATAGGATTTTGTCACTAAAATTCAGTTACTGGTCTACAGGAATTTCTTGAAGATTTTAATGGTTTTAATTTTATCATTTTTTTTATATTTGAAAAAAATAAATTATGAAATTATTAGGCATTGGGTCACGAATAAAACATTCAGAATTTGGACTAGGAGTTGTAACCAATGTTACTAGCAAACATTATTGGGTTACTTTTATTGAAAGTGGCATTGAAACTATAGATTTGGATACTGAAATCGAAATTATTGAAGCCGTTGAAGATGAAGTTGATACAGTAAGTTTTTATGAAGTCGAAAAAACTTTAAAAAGCATTTTGCAAAAATGGAGTGATGTAGGGCCAACTGTTCCAATCGCTGATAAATGGAAAGGCGGCAAGCTGATTTTGGAACCTAGCACACCAACCACTAATAAAGAAATTCCGATTGATACTTTTTTTAATAAAATTATCATGATTCGTGATCGCGTTCGTGTTATGGAACAAAAAATAAATGCAAGTAATCTAGAGCAAAGCGAAAAAATCGAAATGCAACAATATATTACTCGAATTTATGGAAGTTTGACGACTTTTAATGTTCTGTTTAAAAGTACAACTGATTATTTTGTTGGTGAGAAGTTGAAGTAGAATTATTTTTTATCGTGTTTAAATTCATTTTACTTCCCAATGCAGAAATTAGCAAAAATATTTCCAAGCAATTCATCATTAGTAACTTCGCCAGTGATCATTCCAAAATGGTATAACGCTTCTTTAATATCAATTGCCATTAAGTCGCTGGGCAGGTTGGTTTGCAATCCAAACTTTACTTTTTGCATTTCGTCTAATGCTTTGAGTAACGAGTCGTAATGTCTTGTATTGGTAACGATTGTTTCGTTATTTCGCAAAGCACCTGTGTTAACAAATGAGAGTAGGGTTTTTTTGAGTTCGTCTATTCCCGTTTTATTTTTTGCGGAAAGGAATAAAGTTGATGGTTGATGGTTAATAGTTGCTAGTTGTGTTTTATTTAATTTGTCAGATTTATTGATAATAGTAATCAAAGGCTTTAGCGGAAACTGATTTTTTATTTTCTCAATCTCAATACTTAAAGTTTCTAAACCACCGTCAACCATCAACTGAAAACCATCAACCAAAAAAAGTACTACCTGTGCTTGCTCGATTTTCTCAAATGTTTTCTTAATTCCGATGCTTTCAATTACGTCTTCCGTATCTCGAATTCCAGCAGTATCAATAAACCGAAAACCAATTCCGCCAATTACTAGTTCGTCTTCAATAGTATCTCGTGTTGTACCTGCAATTTCAGAAACGATAGCACGTTCTTCGTTTAATAATGCGTTTAGTAATGTTGATTTTCCAACATTTGGTTCGCCAACAATTGCTACTGGGATTCCGTTTTTTATGACGTTTCCTACTGCAAAAGAATCGATTAATCGTTTCAAAACAAACTCAATTCTAATCACTAATTCTTTAAATTGGATTCTATCGGCAAAAGCCACATCTTCTTCGGCAAAATCAAGTTCGAGTTCAATTAATGAAGCAAAGTTCAATAATTCTTGTCGCAGTTGTGCCAACTCATTACTAAAACCACCGCGCATTTGTTGCATCGCGATTTGGTGAGATGCTTCGTTATCGCTCGAAATCAAATCGGCAACTGCTTCTGCTTGAGACAAATCCATTTTTCCGTTAAGAAAAGATCGTAAAGTAAACTCGCCAGCTTGCGCAATTCGACAGCCTTTGCGCAATAACAACTGAATTATTTGTTGTTGAATAAAAGTCGAACCATGACAGGATATTTCTATTACATCTTCGCCTGTATAGGAGTTTGGTCCTTTGAAAATAGAAAGTAATACTTGGTCATACGTTTTTTGACTATCCATAATGTGTCCAAGATGCACAGTATGGGTTTTTTGATTGGAAATTTTTTTGCCAGAAATCGATTCGAACACATCAGTAGCTATTTCTAATGCTTTACTGCCTGAAATGCGGATAACGGCAATAGCGCCAGCGCCAGCTGGTGTTGCAAGTGCGACGATGGTTTCTTGGTAATTCATGTTTAAAAATTATATGTGAAGATAGTTTTGTAGATAGAAAAAAATCGTCAAGTTTTCACGAGACGATTTTCTTAAATATCATTTTTTTGATTTTAATTAGGTATTAAGCATCACGGGCATTACAAGCATTGTAACTGTTTCGCCATCATCCAAACCATCAACAGGCGTTAGGATTCCGGCTCGATTTGGCATCGACATTTCTAACTGAATCATATCTGATTGAAGATTTCCAAGCATTTCTAATAAAAAGCGCGAATTAAAACCAATTTGCAAATCATCACCAGAATAATCGCAGGTTAATCGTTCTTCTGCTTTATTAGAATAATCGATATCTTCAGCAGAAATATTCAACTCTGCACCAGCAATTTTTAATCTGATTTGATGTGTTGTTTTATTTGAGAAAATTGCAACTCGACGTACAGAATTTAAAAATTGCGTTCTATCAATAATTAATTTATTTGGATTTTCTTTTGGTATAACTGCTTCATAATTTGGATATTTTCCATCGATTAATCGACACATTAATAAGTAGTTATCAAAAGAAAAAGTTGCATTTGCATCATTGTACTCAATTTTTACTTCAGTATCAGTTGCACCCAAAATACTTTTTAAGATATTTAAAGGTTTTTTTGGCATGATAAAATCGGCTACTTGAGAGGCCTTGACATCGGTGCGCGCATACTTAACTAATTTATGCGCATCGGTTGCAACAAAAATCAAACCTTCTTGCGAAAATTGAAAGAAAACACCAGACATAACCGGTCGCAAGTCATCGTTTCCTGCAGCAAATATAGTTTTGCTAACGGCAGTCGCCAAAACATCTGCAGGGACAAGAGTTGTTGATGGATTGTCTAAATTTACTGATTTTGGAAATTCTTCTCCTGGCGCATACGCCAACGCATATTTACCAGAATTTGAACTTATTTCGATTGTACTATTTTCTTCAACGGTAAAAGTAAGCGGTTGCTCAGGAAATGTTTTTAAAATTTCGAGCAGTAATTTGGCTGGAACCGCTACACTTCCTTTGCTTTTAGATTCAATTTCGAGGGTTGCAGACATCGTTGTTTCTAGATCTGACGAGGACACTGTTAATTCTTTATTGTTTAGTTCAAACAAAAAATTATCTAATATTGGTAAAGTGTTGCTACTGTTGATCACACTACCCAATACTTGCAGTTGTTTTAATAAGTAGGAACTAGATACTATAAATTTCATTTCTTAAATATTTTTTATATAGAGTACAAATATATTGCAATACTTGATACTTTTATGAGAATTTTATCAACATTAATTTGCATATTTTCTTTTTCTCAAATAGGTAAATACCAACCCAAAAAATCCTAAAATAAGTATTGGAAGCCCGACCGTTATGATTTGTGATTGGGTATACTTTTCTATAACTTTATCTTTATCCAAAAGCGGTAAATTGACTTCTTTGCTTCGAATGTTAATAAGTCCGTTATCATCCAGTAAATAATTTACACAGTTCATCAAAAAATCTTTATTACCATATAATGCACTTGTCCATTTATCATATCCAAGTTCTAATGGTTGCCTATTTTTATCTAATTGATTTTTCACAACATCGGCATCAGATATAACTATCATTTTACTATTTTTTGAATTTGTCTTGAAGGTTTCATCATCAAATGGTAAAACACGATTGGTGTACATCGAGTTGAATTTTCCTTCTAGCAGTAGGGCAACTGGCATTTCACCTTGATTTAAATATTCTTCAGGTTTTGTCTGCTCGGATACCGAATTTAAATTAATTTCTACAGGTGAACCAACTGGTTTTGAAAATTTTGAAGATTTTAGTAAAACTGTTTTATTAATCTGGTTTTGTAAAATTTCGATCGGATTAGCAAAGTCAAATCGGATGCCGTCGATATTTGTTACAATGGGATGCTCTAGATTTGGATAAATCAGAGGCGCATATTTCCAAAAATATTGTGTGTATTGCGAAGCACTTCCTTGTTGTCCTGTAACCAATTTTATGGGAGTTGCTTGCTCGTCTTTAATCAAATCTGGACGAATCCTGAAACCATATTTAAAAAACATATCGGTCAATCCCAAATCTTTTGGATAGGCCAACGAAGCACCATTATCATTATAGAGACTGTCCATTTCTATAGAAACTTGATCGAGTAACCACAGGGTTTTTCCACCATTAATGATATATTGGTCTAGAACTTGCTTTTCTACTTCCGAAAATTTTTCAGATGGTTTTGCGATTATTGCTAAATCGTATTTATTAAGGTATGCCAAACTTTCTGTAGGCTTTTTTGCAACTGAGTCGAGTGTAAAAGTTCCGATGTAGTAATTCTGCCGAACTTGTTTTATAAAATCGGCCATTAATAGGTCTTCCATCTCGCCATTTCCTTTAATTACGGCTACTTTTTTTTCTTTTTCTTTAACAACTGTATTTATTGCGTTTGCAATTGCGTATTCTAAATGTTGGACAGAGCTATTTACTTTTTCGGCGGTGGAAGCGCCCATAAGGTTTTTGAGTAATGGCACATTAGTACTTTTGCCATTGTATGTTGCGATAGCCCATGGAAAAACGATTTCTTGTGTTTGTTTTCCTTTGTCTTCAACAGTAACATTTAATGGCGTTAACCCGCGTTGAATGAAAGATTGCATAATAATATCTCGTTCTGCATCATCTTCTATAGGATTTACAAATTGAAAAGTTATATTTCGATTATAGGCTTTAAATTCTTCCAACAATTGTTGGGTTTCGGTTTGTAATTTCTTAAATTCGCCTGGATAATTTCCTTTCAAAAAAACATCAATAATTAACGGTTCTTTAACTTCTTTAATTATTGTTAGCGATGTTTTGGATAAAGTATAACGTTGGTCTTTTGTCAAATCAAAACGATAAAAGAAAAAATTACCTATAATATTAGCAAGCAATAATCCCGTAATGATGACAAAAAGTTGTTTCAAATTTTGTTTTTTTGGCATTTTCATTATGAATTTAAGGCTTTAAGTTGAAATATTGTGCACGTAATAAATAATGCAGTAATTGACGAAAAGTATAACATATCTCTTGTGTCTATAACGCCTCGTCCCATACTTTTGAAGTGATAATCAATTCCGAGAGATGCTATTAGATTTTCTATGGATGGGAAATAAGTTGCAACTCCCTGAAAACCATAGTATAAAAGGAAGCACAGCACTACGGCAATTAGGAAAGATACAATTTGATTATCTGTAACTGACGACGAAAAAACACCTATTGATGTGTAACTAGCAATCAAAAAAAGTAATCCAAAATAGGATCCTAATGTACTGCCCATATCAATATTTCCCTGAGGCAAACCCAAACTTGATAAAACGAAAACATAAATAAAAGTAGGGATAATGGCTATTATTATAAGCATAAAAGCACCAAGAAATTTTCCGCTTACAATTTGTAAAACCGAAAGCGGTTTGGTAAACAATAATTCAATCGTTCCTTGTTTTTTTTCGTCAGAAAAACTTTTCATGGTTACTGCTGGAATTAAAAAAATTAAAATCCACGGTGTAATAGTAAAAAAAGGACTCATATCTGCAAATCCGCTATTGAGAAGATTGTATTCGCCTTGAAAAATCCAAAGGAATAAACCATTAAAAAGTAAAAATAAGGCGATGACTAAATAGCCAATTGGCGATCCAAAAAAGGATTTTATTTCTCTAACTGCGATTGATTTCATTTTTTGTAAATTCGTTTATTTGTGTAATTTGATAATTTAAAAACTGATTGTGTACTACTGCTTTCTGCTTGCTGATTACTGTAAACTATAAAGTTTGTCTACACTCCAAGCTTCGGGTTTGTCATTAAATAATTTTTTTGTAAACTGCCAAACATCGTAGAAAAGCTCTGAATTACGATAATTTTCTAAATCCTGTTCCGTTTCCCAATAACTGTAAGTAAAGAAAATAGACTTGTTGTTTATATCTTGGTACAATTCAAGAAAACGATTTCCTTGTGAATTTCTAATTTTCTCTTTCATGATTTCAAAATTCTCCTTAAAAGCTGGAATATTTTCTTCATGAAATGACATTTTTACTATTCTAACTAACATAATATTAGATTTTAAATTTCAAATATTAAATTTATTATAACTTACTTTCCAAGCTATTTCTGGCGTTTATCTATTCAAAAAATATTCTTTAAACAATTCAATTTCTTGATTTTCAATTTCTAATTGTTTTTCGAAAAGTTTTTCACCAACCTGACTTTTCATGGCCGAAATCCCAACATCGATTAGGCGTAGTCCTTTTTGAGTTAGCAAGATATTATCAAATGCTAAACCTTGAATATCAGCTGGTCTTTGCAAATCTCGATGTACAAAACCAGCTTTATGTAAAGCTTTGATTTCGTACTCAAAAACTTCAAACCAAAGTTGGCGTATTTCCACTTCAAAAGCGCGAAAATCAATTGGATGAATACGTTCCATGATCAACATTTCGGCTTGCAAATCTTCATTATAGTCCAAACCAATAAATTTTACAACCAAATCATTTATGGTATTTGCAAACTTCATTTTTTCTGCCTCAGATCCCAAATCCGATCGTGTATCTCCAAGAAAAAGCTTTGCTACTTCGTTGTCATTAAGCACAATAACTGTGTTATTTGCTCCAGATGATAATTGTCGTGGATACTTTTTCATAATTCTTATTTTATTTCAGAAAAAACAATCGAAATCGAATCACGATAGCCTATTCCGAGTAAACTCGATGCCGAGCCAACACTGGTTGGATTACTCCTAAAAATGGCAATTTCAAGAAATCCTGCTTCATTAAAAATCGCTAATTTATCGCCTTCATAATACTTTATCGGATATTTATCAGAAATAGCAATGTCCGAATATTTTGGCCAAATATTTTTGATATTCGTTTTATTTTGTTGCCGCAATCTTTCGTATAAAATGAGTTCATAGGGACGACCTTTTGCAAATTCTAAAAACATTTTTTTGCTAATATTAGTGACCAAATTCCCAAAATGATCAATATAAATAACAGATCCCTTTATTATGTTCATAGCGTCATTTACGACTGGTTGCATCTCTGTAATTTGTCTTAAAGCGCTAATTTCTCGGCCTATTACACTCAACGAACCGCCTTTGGCTATATGGCAAGCCACTTTTACAAAAACATCCAAGTCGGTCGCATCTTCAGGCAAACGGTCATGAATATTGATGGCCACCAGCTTTTGAGGAACGCTTTTTTGAAGCATTAAACCCAAAATTCCATTATCGGCGCATACAAAATAATGATCGTTCCATTGCATAGCAATATGCTGATTTTCTTTATTTCGTTCTGCATCCACACCAATTAAGTGCACAGTTTCTTTCGGAAAACTTTTATAGGCGGAAGCTATTATATAACTGGCTTCAATTGTATTAAAAGGATCAATGCCATGAGAAATATCTAGTATAATTGCGTCCTTATATTCGGAGATAATTTTCCCTTTCAAAGCGCCAACAAAGTGGTCTTTTAATCCGTAATCGGAAGTAAGGGTAATTATTGACATAAAATTGTTTATAAAAAAAATCAAAGGCAATGAAAAAAATCCTTAATTTTGAAATGATTGCAAAGTTAAAGTATTTTGGCATCAATCAAAAATTGATTTTTCTAAATTTTATTACAAATTGCTATGGTAAAACATATTTTATTTATTTTCACTTTAATTTTTTGCTTGCAATCTTTTAGTCAAAAACTGATTTATTCAGGAAACGGGACTATTTTAAATTCAAATTCTACCAAACTCTCACCAGTTGAAGTTGAGATGTTGTTAAAAGACAACGATGATTTGCTAAGAAGTTATACTGCAGGAAGATCAAAAAAAACCGTTGGGAACGTTATGTTATATGGGGGTTTAGCTATGATTGTCGGCGATTTAGGCGTTGGTGTTTTTAGTGATACGGCATACCCTACTTTTTTAACAATTTTTGGCACAATTACTACATTAATTGCGATACCAGTAAAGATTGGTTTTTCTAAAAAAATTAAAAATGTGGTCAACGACTACAATACACAAAATGGGTTTACATCTTTTGAGAAAACAAATTCTAAATTAGAAGTTGTTAACAATAATAATGGACTTGGCATGCGAATAACCTTTAACTAACACTAAAACATAAATTACTTTTGAACGAACGTACAATCGAATTACACGACATTGCACCAAAAGAATTTTGGGGCGCTCAAGATACACATCTTGAAACTATTAAAAGATATTATCCAAAACTAAAAATTGTAGCTCGAGGCACAACTCTAAAGGCATTTGGAGAGAAAATCGAGTTAGATGAATTTGAAAATCGTTTTAATCGTCTTATGGTTCACTTTACAAGATATAACAATATTAACACCAATGTTATAGATCGCGTTATTTTGAGCGACTCAAGAGAAGAACAAAAGATGTCCGATCACGATAAGATTTTAGTTCATGGAATTGGCGGTAAGCTCATTAAAGCTATGACTCCCAATCAGCAAAAAATGGTAGATTGTATCAATAAAGATGATATGCTGTTTGCAGTAGGACCAGCAGGAACCGGAAAAACATATACTGCAGTGGCATTAGCCGTAAAAGCATTAAAAGAAAAACAAGTAAAACGAATTGTTTTGACGCGACCAGCAGTAGAAGCAGGAGAAAATCTTGGTTTTTTGCCGGGTGATATGAAAGAAAAGCTAGATCCTTATATGCAACCTTTATATGACGCCCTGCGAGATATGCTACCACCTCAAACTCTTGAAGATTATATACTTAAAGGTATCATTCAAATTGCGCCTTTGGCATTTATGCGGGGTCGAACGCTTGATCATGCATTTGTTATTTTAGACGAAGCCCAGAATACTACTCATTCTCAAATGAAAATGTTTTTAACTCGAATGGGAAAAAATGCGAAATTTATTATTACTGGCGATCCAGGACAAGTAGATTTGCCAAGACGCACAATATCGGGACTTAAAGAAGCGATATTAGTATTAAAGGATATTGAAGGTATTAGTATTATTTATTTGGATGATAAAGATATCGTTCGTCACAGGTTGGTTAAAAAAGTAATAGATGCTTATAAACAAATTGAAAATCACGATTAAAAAAAAACTGCTAAACAAAATTTAGCAGTTTTTTTTAGTTACAAACCTAATTGTTTAATTTTTGGCTGGCTTTTTCATTTCTTTTTCAATCATTTCGTAAAATTCATCAATTTTTGGTAAAACAACAATTCGAGTTCGTCTATTTGTTGCCCGACTATCAGACGTAGTATTAGTAACCAAAGGTACAAATTCGCCTCGACCAGCTGCAATTAATTGGGCAGGATTGACGCCTAATTCTTTTGTTAAAACTCTAATTATAGCTGTAGATCTTTTAACGCTCAAATCCCAATTGTCAATCAAAATAGCATTTCCTGTAAAGGGTACATTATCGGTATGACCTTCAACCATACATTCAAAAGTAGGTTTATCATTAACAACCTTTGCAACTTTAGCTAAAACTGCTTTGGCCTTGTCGCTAACGATATAACTTCCAGATTTGAATAATAATTTATCTGCTATAGATATAAAAACAACTCCTTTTTCTACATTTATCTCGATATCTGGATCAGAAATTCCGACTGAACTTTTCAAACTAGTAACAAGTGCAAGTGTAACCGAATCTTTTTTGGTTAGTGCATCTTGCATTCGAGATATTTTGAGGTCTTTTTCTTTTATATTTTCTAAAGCTTTTTCAATATTTTGAGCGCCTTGAGTTGTTAGGGTTGTCATGTTTCCAACATTATTAATCAAGTCAGAATTATTTTTTTTCAAATAATCATTTTGTTGTGCCAACGCATCTTTTTGTTGCAAAAGCGCTTCTTTGTCAGACAAACACGAATTTAATTTTACGGTTGCAGAATTTAATAAATCTTGAACGGTCTT
>JANOPO010000020.1:0-40615 GCA_031422015.1 Flavobacterium sp.
ACCAAGTGAACAAACTACAATAGGTTTCTCTGTTCCTTCTCCCTCTCCTTTGGAGAGGGTTGGGGTGAGGTTTTCTTTATACCAAAATCCCATCGCAGCTCCCGTTGCCGGAATCGCTTGCATTCCTGTTGCAGAAGACTGATGTGGGATTTTTGGTTTATCGGCATCCCTCAAACTCGGATGGCAATAATACGTTCGTCCACCTGAAAACGGATCGTCCTTTTTCGCCATTAATTGCAACATCAAATCATAAGGTTGCATACCAATTCCCAATAGCATTGCATCATCTCGATAATAAGGAAAAGCATAATCCTGTGGCAATAATTGCATTGCCATCGCAATTTGAATCGCTTCATGACCGCGAGAAGTTGCATGTACATATTTTGAAACTATCTTAAAGTTCTCTTCATACAATTCGGTCATTGCCTTAGCAGTTGCCATCGTAGTGAATGCTTTTTCTAGTATTTTTTTATCTAACATTATTATTTTTTTGAACCATTGGTATTAAGTTTCATTAAATTTTTTTCAATTTTCTGAATACCCTTATGGTTTAAATTTTTGATTGTTTTAATTATTTCGCAGCTACAATCCAACTAAATTTGTCGTCAATTTTTTGCAATTTAATATCATTCAAAGTTTGTTTTACCATTTCAGAAACTGGATTTTTTTCAGGAAGTTTAAGTGTGAAATCTTGATTTCCTATTTCTTGAATCATTGCAATTCCCACCGCTGTTCCTGCTCCAAATGCTTCCTCAAGCGTTCCATCAGAGTAAGCTTCTTTGATTTCGGTAATGGTAATTGGTCTTTCGGTCACTTCGTAACCTTTGTCACGCAAAACGTCGATTACTGACATTCGCGTAATTCCCGATAAAATCGAACCACTCAAATCGGGTGTGATGAATTTTCCAGCTACTTTAAAGAAAATATTCATTGTCCCAACTTCCTGAATGTATTCAAAATCTTGAGCATCTAACCATAAAACTTGATCATATCCTTTTGATTTTGCATATTCGGTTGGACGAATGGCAGCGGCATAATTTCCTGCGGCTTTTGCCTCGCCTGTTCCGCCATTAGCTGCTCGAATGTATTTGGTTTCGGCATACAATTTTATTTTATGACTATAAATTGGTCCAGATGGTGAAGCCATTACAATAAATTTGAAACTAGTTGCAGCTCGCATTCCTATAAATGCTTCGTCTGCATACATAAACGGACGTAAATAAAGAGCGCTTCCTTCTTTGGTTGGTATCCAATTTTTTTCCATTGCGACAAGTTTTTTCAAACTCTCTACAAACAAATCCTCTGGAAAAGTAGGCATTCCCATTCTATCAGCACTGAAATTCAAACGTTTTGCATTTTCATTAGGACGAAATAATAAAGGTGTTCCGTCTTTACCTAAAGTGGCTTTCATTCCTTCAAAAATTGCTTGACCGTAATGCAAAGCCATTGCTGCTGGATGCGTAGGGATCAAAGCTAAAGGTTCAATTCGTGGATTTTGCCATTCGCCGTCGTGATAATCGCAAATAAACATGTGATCTGAAAATGAAAAACCCATGATGATATTGTTGATATCTACTTTATCAATATTAGATTTTGCAATTGGTGTAATTTTAATATCGTAAGACATAATTTGATATGTTTAATTTTTTATATAGTTGTGTTTGTGTCAAATTGTTCTAAATAATCGCCTATTTTTCTTAAAAATGATCCTCCAAGAAATCCATCAACTACCCGATGGTCAAATGAAAGCGAAAGATACATCATACTGCGAATAGCAATTTCGTCACCTTTTAAAGTTGTGATAACTTCTGGACGCTTTTTTATGATTCCAAGTGCTAAAATGGCTACTTCGGGTTGATTGATAATAGGTGTTCCCATCAAACTTCCAAAGGTTCCTACATTAGAAATCGTGAATGTACTTCCTTGAATTTCTTCTGGTTTTAATTTGTTATTTCGAGAAGCATTTGCTAAATGATTGACCGTTTTTGCTAATTCTAATAATGATTTTTTATTGGCATTTCTCACTACTGGAACAATTAAATTTCCGTTAGGTAACGCTGTTGCCATTCCGATATTAATGTCTTTATGAACAATTATTTTCTTGCCATCAACCGAAACATTTATCATCGGGAAATCTACAATTGCCTTTGCAACCGCATTTACAAATACTGGCGTAAATGTGAGTTTCTCATTGTATTTCTCTTGAAATTTATCTTTGTTTTCGTTACGCCAATTCACCAAATCGGTAACATCAACCTCGATGTATGAAGTTACGTGTGGCGATGTTTGTTTGGAATAAACCATATGATCGCCAATCATTTTTCGCATTCTGTCCATCTCTACAATGCTGTCTTTGCCTTCTACGAAATTGATTTTTGGTTTAGCATAAGAAGAAGTTGATGGTTGTTGGTTGTTAGTTGTTGGTTTAGATTGAAGTGGATATTTTCGATTTTTTAAATAATTAAAAACATCACTTTTTTGTAAACGACCGTCAGTTCCAGAACCTTCGATAGTTTGCAATTCTTCGATTGATAAATTTTCTTTTTGGGCAATTGAGATTATTAGTGGAGAAATGAAAGCGTCTGGATTTGTTTTGAGTTGTTGGTTGTTGGTTGTTGGTTGTTGGTTTTTTGATGTTGATTGTACTTTTACTCTTTCAGTAATATCATCTTGCTTCTTGCTTCTTGCTTCTTGAACTCCTTCTGAATCAATCAACGCCAAAACTTCTCCAACACCAACAACGTCGTCTTTTTGAAAACGAATTGTTGTAATGACACCATTAACTGGCGAAGGCACTTCACTATCTACTTTATCAGTAGCTATTTCTAAAATAATTTCTTCAGCTTCAACAAAATCACCTACGTTTTTCAACCAACTGATTATCGTTGCTTCAGAAATACTTTCACCCATTTTGGGCATTTTGAATTCTGTTATCATATAATAGTGTTCAGTCGCAGTGTTCAGTCGCAGTCCAGTGTAAACTGAAAACTGCGACTGAAAACTGACTACTTATTTCTAAATTCTTCTAATGTCTTATAAAACGCATCTTGCGTTGGTCTGTTTTCTGGAATTTCACGTAAAGGTTCAACCGCTTTTAAAGATTCGTAACATTCTTTTGGTAATTGTTGGTATAAAGCTGTTCCTTTGGATTTCCAATCAATCATTTCATCAGAAACGTCTTTTATAATTGTAGCTGGATTTCCTACCACCATTTTTCGGTTTGGAATTTTCGTTCCGGCTTTAACAAAACTTAATGCGCCAATAATACATTCGTCACCAATATTCACGTCATCCATGATTACGGCGTTCATTCCGACAAGGCAATTTTTACCAATATTTGCTCCGTGAATAATTGCTCCGTGACCAATATGTGCACCTTTTTGCAAAGTCAATGATTTACCTGGAAACATATGAATAGTGCAATTTTCTTGCACATTACAACCGTCCTCGATAATGATTCCGCCCCAATCGCCACGAATTGCTGCACCTGGACCAACATACACGTTTTTTCCAATAATAACATTGCCTGTAACTGTTGCTTGTGGATGAACGAAACTGCTTTCGTGAATGACTGGAATGAACCCTTTGAATTCGTATATCATTTTTTTTAAATTATAGATGACAGATCGCTGCGCTACTGATTAAAGACGTACTTCTAAGAAATTTATTCTTGGCTCTATCTTCTTACTTAAACTTCTTCAGTCTTTCTTTCGTAAAATCAGACAAAACTAATCGTCCGCTAATGGCGGCTCTTTCGGCTAATAAATTATCCCAATCTTCTGTTCCTCGCCAAAAAACTTTTTTCATTTCAATCATAGCTTCTTGGTTGTAGGTACATAAATGTTCGGCGAATTTTTGAACTTGTTCGTCTAGAATTTCGATGCTTTCGTGTACACTTGCAAACAATCCTTTTTCTCTTGCCCAATTGGCATCATAAAAATTATTTGCATCGATGGCGATCTGTGACATTGCCGAAACTCCCATTTTGCGCTCAATGGCAGGAGAAACTACAAATGGACCAATCCCAACATTTAGTTCGCTCAATTTTATAGAGGCAAATTTGGTTGCCATACAATAATCGGTTGCAGCTGCAATTCCTACTCCGCCACCAACTGTTTTACCTTGAATACGTCCGATGATGAATTTTGGGCATTTTCTCATGGCGTTGATTACGTTGGCAAATCCCGAGAAAAATACTTTTCCAGTTGCTGCATCGTTGATAGCAATTAACTCTTGAAAACTGGCTCCAGCACAAAAAGTTCTATCGCCTCCGCTTTTTAGAATGATGACTTTTACCTCGTTGTTGTTTCCCGCTTCGGTTATTGTATCGGCTAATTTTTTTAACAAATCAGCTGGCAATGAATTTTGCTCAGGATGAAAAAATTCGATTATGGCAATGTTGTTTTGTATTTTTTGTGTAACGTATGCTTCTGACATAATTATTTTTTTGAACGACGATGATACAGATTTAACTGATTTTTGCGGATTTTTTTGTTATTGTAAATTTTTAGCCCTGATGGAAGTGGAAATCCTTTCCTTTTTTTTCTTAAAAAAAGAAAAGATTGTAACGGATAGCAGGAAATAGCTCCAAAAAAAATTAAATTAAATTAAATTGTTCGAAATGATGGTTTAAATGTTTTCGTTCTAATAAATAAGATTCATATTTGTTGAGTTGTCCGAAAACCATATTCTTTAAAATGGCTTCGGGATTTTCTTTGAAAAATGTTTTATAGTTTGCTCTTGCTTCGAAAAATTTGGCTTTTGCTGTTTCAAAATTTGGGTGAATGAAATTGTCTAATTGGTTTTTTTTCATAGTTGGAAATTGAGTTCCCATTGGAAATTTATCGAAATTATATAATGAATTGTGTACTATATCCAAAATCTTTTCTGGAGTTGCAATTTCGAAATCTTGAATTTGTCCTGACATAATTTTATAACCAATTTCCAAATGTTCTAACAAATGTTGTGGTGTTAAAATTCCCCATCTTGGTTTGGAATTTTCGGTTAATTTGTTCAAATATTCTGTGATTTTTTCATCGGTCATTTCGATAAAAATTTCTTGTTTTTTCTGCACCATTGTGAGAATTGTGGCAACTGCTACCAATTCATTCCCCGTGTCAAAAACCTCAACAAACCATTTTACGATTCCGCTTGGATGTTCGGCTGAAGCGACATCACGATCGATTTTTTGTTTGCAAGTTAAACGAACATAAACTGTATCGTTGTGATAAATTGGACGCAAAAAACGACATTCTTCCAATCCGTAATTTGCGGCAACTGGACCTTTATTTGGATATACGAAAAGTCCTGCTGCGGCTGCCAAAATGAAGTAACCGTGAGCCGTTCTTTTCTTGAAAATACTTCCGTCAAGCGAAGTAATATCAGTATGTGCGTAGAAATGATCCCAAGTTAGATTCGAAAAATTGATGATATCTGTATCGGTAACTGTTCGATTGTGCGTTCGTAATGACATTCCGGGTTGGATGTCTTCCCAATGGTATTGAAACGGATGTTGTGTGATTTCTTTATATGCCGAATTGGGTTGATAAATTCCAGTAATCTCGGTCAAAGTTGTTGGCGAACCTTGAATAGCGCAACGTTGCATATAGTGCTTAATGCCACGAATTCCGCCCATTTCTTCGCCACCACCAGCACGACCTGGGCCGCCGTGAACGAGTTGTGGCAATGGCGAACCGTGACCTGTACTTTGCTTGGCATTTTCACGATTTAAAACCAAAATCCGTCCGTGGTGCGTGGCAGCATTTACGACATATTCTTTGGCAATTTCGTCAGAATTGGTAACGATCGACGATACTAACGAACCTTTCCCCATTCGAGCCAATTCGATGGCTTCGTCAAGATTTTTATAGGGCATTATGGTTGCTACTGGACCAAACGCCTCGATTTCGTGAGCGGTTAAATTGGCAAACGGATTTTCTTCTCGAAGCAACATTGGGGCAATAAATGCACCTTTTTTTGCATCGGCTCCAACGAGATTCAATTTATCGAAATCGCCATAGACAATTTTGGCAGTTTTGGCAATTTCGTTGGTACGATCTTTAACTTCTTGCACTTGAGACATAGACACTAAAGAACCCATTCGGACTTGTTTTAATCTTGGATCACCGATTACGACTTTATCTAATGCTTTTCCGAGTGCAATTTGCACCTCGTCCATCAAGTTTTCTGGAACGATAATTCTGCGAATTGCAGTACATTTTTGACCACATTTAACGGTCATTTCGCTTCGCACTTGATTGATAAATAAATCGAATTCTGGTGTTCCGACAACTGCGTCTTGACCTAAAATAGAGGAATTTAAAGAATCGGCTTCCATATTGAAAGGTACTGATTCTTGAATAATTCTAGGGTGTGATTTTAACATTCGACCTGTTGTTGCTGAACCAGTAAAAGTTACCACATCTTGGCTTTCGACAGTGTCTAAAAGTGTGTTTGCCGAACCGCAAATGAGTTGTAAGGCTCCTTCGGGTAAAATATTTGATTTTATGATTTCGCGAACAACAGCTTCTGTTAAATACGAAGTAGATGTTGCTGGTTTTACAACCGCCGGCATTCCTGCCATCCAATTGCAAGCGCATTTTTCTAACATTCCCCAAATGGGAAAATTGAATGCGTTGATGTGAACCGCAACTCCAATTTTTGGAACTAATATATGATGTGCCATAAAACGTCCACCTTTCGATAAATCGATTGGATCGCCTTCAACGTGATAGGATTGGTTTGGGAATAATTTTCGAAGACTTGCATTGGCGAATAAATTTCCGAATCCGCCCTCGATGTCTATCCACGAATCGATTTTGGTTGCTCCGGTTCGGTAACTTAATTCGTAGAAAGCATCTTTGCGTTTGGTTAAATACATCGCCAAACTTTTGATCATATTTCCACGTTCTTGGAAAGTCATTTTGCGAAGTTTCCCGCCGCCTTTAGTACGACCATAATGCAAGATTTCACCAAAATTTAAACCTTCGGTTGATGCGTTGGCTATTATTTCTCCTGTTACTGAGTCGAATAATGGAACTCCTTCGTCTTGACCTGAAGTCCAATGACCGTTTATGTAATTTTGTATTTTGCTCATATTTTGAACATTTAATTTATTTTTAAACCATTTAGGTATTAAGTTTTATTAAGTTTTTGCCACAGACTTCAAAGATTAAAGGGATTTTTTTTACCACAAATTACACAAATTTTCACAAATTTTATAATCTATACCTAACAGGTTTTGAAAACCTGTTAGGATTTATACCCTTTCTATTATCGCTGCATAACCTTGCCCAACTCCGATGCACATTGTTATTAACGCGTATCTTTTTTGTTTGATTTGTAATTCTAATGCTGCCGAATAACAAATTCTTGCGCCTGTTACGCCTAATGGGTGACCGATTGCTATTGAGCCTCCATTTGGATTCACTCTTGGGTGGTTATCTGGTAAACCTAATTCTCTTAAACAAGCAATACTTTGAGAGGCAAATGCTTCGTTAAGTTCAATGATGTCGATTTGATCTATTGTTAAATTGGCTTTCGCTAATGCTTTTTTTGTGGCTTCGACTGGACCGATTCCCATTATATTTGGTGCTACTCCAACAACTGCCGAACTTACAATTCTTGCTAAAGGTTTTAGGTTATATTTTTCGACTGCTTCCGCAGATGCAATTATTACTGCACAAGCACCATCGTTTAATCCAGAGGAATTTCCTGCTGTTACGCTTCCGTCTTTTTTAAATGCTGGTCGTAGTTTGGATAAACCTTCGATTGATGTTGCTGGTTTTATAAATTCGTCTTTTGAGAATTGGATAGCATCGCCTTTTCGTTGTGGAATTTCTACCGAAACTATTTCTTTGGCTAATCGACCTGAGTTTTGAGCAGCAACTGCTTTCATTTGGCTATTAAATGCAAAAGCATCTTGATCTTCACGAGAAATATTGTACTTTTTTACAAGATTTTCGGCAGTTTCACCCATTGCATCTGTACCATACATTTCGTGGAGTTTTGGATTGATGAAACGCCACCCAAAACTAGAATCATACATTTTAGAATCGGTTCCGTAAGCTGATGATGGTTTGGAAATTACTAATGGTCCGCGTGTCATATTTTCTATTCCGCCAGCGATAAAAACGTGTCCGTCACCTGCTTTTATGGCACGATTGGCGTGAATGATCGCCGATAATCCAGAACTGCATAAACGATTAACTGTTTCACCAGGAACGGTTTCTGGTAATCCAGCCAAAAGTAATGACATTCTTGCAACATTACGGTTGTCTTCGCCTGCTTGATTGGCGCAACCCATAATGACATCGTCGTAGGCTTCTTTTGGAATGTTTGGATTTTTTTCTACTACGGATTTAATTACCAATGCACCTAAATCATCGGCACGAACTGATGCTAATGTTCCTTGGTAACTTCCGATTGGAGTTCGGATTCCGTCTATGATGTATGCTTCCATATTTTTATTATTTAACCCTATCAGGGTTTAAAACCCTCATAGGGTTGTGATATTCCTTCTAATCTTCCCAATCTTTATTGGTTCTATAAACTACGCCTTTGAAAAGCGCAACTAATTCGTCGCCACGTTTAATTTCTATTATATTGAATCCTAATTTATTATTAACTTTTTCTATCACACTTTCTGCTGTTAAATAATCGCCTTCGTTGACTGCTTCAATATGATTTATTGATGTTTCGATGGAAACCGCAAATTTTCCGTGTGTGTTGGCAGCAAACCCAAAAGCGGTGTCGGCTAGGCTATATGTTATTCCGCCGTGGGCTTTATTCATTGAGTTGAGCATTTCTTTGCGAACTGTTAGAGCAACTTTGCACCGACCAATTTTGCATTCGAGAATTTCGATACCGAGCCATTGACTGTAATTGTCTTGACTTAACATTTTATGAGGTATTTTTGTTCTTTCCATTGTTTTTTTCTTAACCACATAGAGCGCAAAGTTTTACGCTAGGTTGTCAAAGTTTTTATTTTGTTTTTTCATTTGTCGTAAAATTGGGCTGCAACGATAGCGGTCTTCGTGGTATTCGTTGTATAAATCGTCTAATTTATTGACAACCCAATCAATTCTGAGTTCGTTTGCCCAAGCGAGTAATCCTTTTGGATAATTGACACCTTTAGTCATCGCATTGTCAATATCTTTTGCGGAAGCGATGTTTAAAAATAACGCGTCGGCTGCTTCGTTGATGAGCATAACTAGTATTCGTTCGAAAATTATTTGCAATGTAGTTTTTTCTTGTTTTTGCATCGTGACTGCGCTCGATGAGACAGTTTCGCTGTTATAATCATAAAAACCTCGACCTGATTTTCTACCCAAAAATCCTGCTTCGACCAATCGTTTTTGAGTGAATGATGGTTTGAATCTTGGATCGAAATAAAATGCTGTGAAAACGGTTTCGGTTACTGTATAATTGACATCATTTCCTATGAAATCCATTAATTCGAATGGTCCCATTTTGAAATTTCCGATGGTTTTCATTGCGTAATCGATGGTTTCGAAACTGGCAAATCCTTCTTCATAAATTCGAAGTGCTTCGCTATAAAATGGTCTTGCAACTCTGTTCACAATAAATCCAGCTGTGTCTTTGGCAACTGCGACTACTTTCTTCCAATTTTCAATTATTTGAATTGTTTTTTGTAAAACTTCATCGCTGGTTTGAATGGCTGGAATGACCTCAACCAATTGCATTAATGGTGCTGGATTAAAAAAATGTATTCCGATTACTCGTTCTGATTTTTGACATGAACTCGCAATTGATGTTATGGATAATGAAGATGTATTGGATGCTAAAATACAATTTTCAGAAACGATTTTTTCTAAATCAGAAAATAATTTTTGTTTGATCTCTAGATTTTCGATGATTGCTTCGATAACTAAATCGGAATTTGATAAATCTGACAACTCATTTACATAAGTGATGTTTTCAGAAATTCTTGATTTTTCTATTGTATCGATTTTACCTTTTTCAACTAATTTTGATAAGGTATTTTCAAGATTTGTTTTGCTTTTTGCTAAAGCGTCTTTATTGGTATCGAAAATTTTTACAGCACAACCCGAAGTTGCTGCAACTTGTGCGATGCCGCTTCCCATTGTTCCTGATCCTATTATTGCTATGTTCATTTTTATTTTATTATTCGATAAAAATCGAACCTATTAAATACGTTTGTACTTTTCCAGAAATCAAAACTCTGTCGCCTTTTTGTTCACAAAATAAAAATCCTTTTCTTTCGGATAATTGAATGGCTGAAAGTTTGGTTTTATTTAATTTTTCGCTCCAATATGGAATTAAGGAACAATGTGCCGAACCTGTTACTGGATCTTCAAGAATGCTTGCTTGCGGTGTAAAAAAACGAGATACAAAATCAGAATTTTCTCCTTTTGCAGTAATGATTACGCCACCTGTTTTCATATTCATCTTGTCGAATATTTGTCGGTCGATTATGATGTTTTGAATATCAGATTCGTTTTCATATCCCAAAACATAATCTATTGATTTCAAGGTTTCGATTGGCTGAATACTAAATGATTTTGAAATAAATTCTGGCAATTCGCAAGCAATTGGTTTTCGTGATGGAAAATCTAAAGTATATAAATCATCTGCAAAAGTTACTATCAAATCGCCACTTAAAGTTTCGAAAATAATTTCGTTTTTTGGATAATTTAAAATTGAAATCAACACGTGAGCTGTTGCCAATGTTGCGTGTCCACACAAATCCATTTCGATTTCGGGAGTGAACCAACGCAAATGAATTTTATCGCCTTTCATAACATAAAAAGCGGTTTCTGCAACTGCATTTTCTTGTGTTATTTTCAATAAAACATCATCTGATAGCCAATTATCTAAAGGAACAACGCAAGCAGGATTTCCTCCGAAAATGGTTTCTGTGAATGCGTCGATTTGGTAAATGTTGTATTGCATTATTTTATGAATTGACCCTTCGACTGCGCTCAGGAAGACAAATAAATTAGGTTAATTTCCTTTAAAAACTGGTTTTCTTTTTTCAACAAATGCCGAAACTCCTTCAGAATAATCGTTCGTTGAACTGGCCTCGATTTGTAAATCGGATTCTAATTGCAATTGTTGATCTAGATTATTGGTGATTGATTGGTTCATTAATTTTTTGATTAAACCCAATGCTTTTGTTGGCATATTAGCTAAAGTAGTTGCCATTTTCAAAACTTCGTCATCGAAACTTTCTGATGGAAAATATTTATAAATCATTCCGAGATTTTCGGCTTCTTGTGCTGAAACTTTATTGCCAAACATCATTAATGCGGTTGCTTTCTGAAAGCCAATTAATCTTGGTAAAAAGAATGTTCCTGCACTATCTGGAATTAATCCGATTTTGCTAAATGCTTGAATAAAACTTGCATTTTCTGATGCTAAAACAATGTCGCAAGCCAAAGCAATATTAGCGCCAGCACCAGCAGCTACTCCGTTTATGGCTCCGATTATTGGTTTTTCAATGCTTCTTATTTTTTTAATAATCGGATTGTAATGGTCATCTAAAATTTTACGAAAACCTGGATTCAATTCTGGATTTGTGATTTCGCCGATGTCTTGTCCTGCACAAAATGCTTTTCCGTTTCCAGTGATTACGATGGCTCGAATGTTGTCGTCTTTGGCACAAACATCTAATGTATCTTGCATCAAAAAAGCCATTTCTCGATTGAAACTATTGAAAACGTCTGGTCGATTTAGGGTTATAAATGCGATTTGATTTTCTATTTTTAAAAGTATTGAACTCATTTATATGGTTATAAGTTTATGAGATTAGAAGATTTAGTTTCGCAACTCGATATTTTTTATTTTAAACATTTGAAATAATCAAAAGGTTCTAGGCAATCTTCACATTGAAAAAAGGCTTTGCAAGCCGTTGACCCAAATTGACTTACTAATTTAGTATTAAATGATTTACATTGTGGACATTTGACTAATTTTTTATTCCCTAAAAGTGCGTCTTTATCCGCTTCTGGCTCTAGCGGCGATGCTATTCCGTATTTTTCAAGCGCTAATCTTCCAGTTGGAGTAATCCAATCGGTTGTCCAAGCTGGTGCTAACACTAATTTTATTTTGGCTTCGAAACCGTTTTCTGCGAATGCTTTTTTGATGTCGTCTCCAATAACATCCATTGCTGGGCAACCGCTATAAGTTGGTGTTATGGTAACTTCTACTGTATTATTTATAATTTCATAAGAACGTACAACACCCATTTCCATGATGGATAAAACGGGAATTTCTGGATCGGAAACCGATTTAAGAATGTCTTTTATTTGTAACGTTTTTATCATTTTTATTTTAAAACATTAAGAAATTAAGCTTCATTAAGTTTAACAAACTGAAAACTGTAACTGAATACTAATTTACCAACTCATGTTTGGGAAACTGCGTTGCATGTATTGCATATCGGCTAATAAATAACCCATGTGTTCACTATGAATTCCGAGTTTTCCGCCTTTTTGAAAATATTTTGATTCTGGTTTTACAAGCGTTGCTTCTTCTAAAACCTCATTTATTTTCTTGTAATAATTATCTTTTAATTGGGTTACATCTACGCCAATTCCTTGTTTTACCATTTCGATATCGGCTTCGGTTTGATGAAAAAGTTCGTCAGTAAATGTCCATAAATCATTGATTGCATTTTGCATTTTTTCATTGCTTTCTGCGGTTCCGTCGCCAAGTCGAATAATCCAATCTGATGAAAAGCGGACATGATAAGTTACTTCTTTAATGCTTTTTATTGCTATTGCATTAAGGGTTTCATCTTGAGAATTTTGCAATTCATTTAATAATAGCAAATGAAAAACATCAAACAAAAACTGTCTTGTAATGGAATAAGCAAAGTCTTGATTGGGTTGTTCGACCAACAAAACATTGCGGTATTCTCGTTCGTTTCTGAGAAAAGCAATTGTGTCTTCAGTAACTTTTTCGTCGCCCGAAAGTTGCGCTGCATATTGCAAATAACTTCGAACTTGACCTAATAAATCGAGTGCAATGTTGGTCATGGCAATATCGGTTTCTAGAATTGGACCGTGACCACATAATTCGCCAAGACGTTGTCCGAGAATTAATGGATTGTCGGCTATTCCGAGAATGTATTGGACTAAATTATTGTTCATTTCTATTTTTTAAACCATTAAGGAATTAAGAAAATTAGGTTGGTAACCTTATAAAGATTAATAAGTATTAAAATCTTTACATGTGCTTTAGCTCGTCGGGCAATTCGTAGAATGTAGGATGTCTGTAAACTTTGTCGTTTGCTGGTTCGAACAATTCGGCTGAATGTTCTGGATTTGATGCAGTAATTTGAGTTGAAGGTACTACCCAAATACTTACTCCTTCCATTCGACGTGTGTAAACATCGCGTGCATTTTCGAGTGCCATTGTTGCATCGCTAGCGTGCAAACTTCCGCAATGACGGTGTTCTAATCCGTTTTTTGATCTTACAAATACTTCGTATAGAGGCCAGTTTTTCATTTTTTATAGTTTACAGTTTACAGTCGCAGTTTACAGTTTGAAAACTGAAAACTGTGACTGTGGACTATTTTATATTGCTTCTTTTAATTCTTCGTTTGAATGTTTTTCGGCGTGCGCCATTGCTGCATCGCGCACCCATTTTCCGTTATTCCAAGCATTTTTTCGAGCATCTAATCGGATTTTATTACAAGGTCCGTGTCCTTTAACTACTTGCCAAAATTCGTCCCAATTCATTTCGCCAAAATCATATCTTTTGGTTTCTTCGTTCCATTTTAGGTTTGGATCAGGAATGGTTAACCCAATCATTTCTGCTTGTGGAACAGTTTGATCTACAAATTGTTGACGCAATTCATCATTAGTTTTTCGTTTTAGTTTCCATTTCATGGATTGTTCGGTATGCACCGATTCGGCATCTGTTGGACCAAGCATCATTAATGATGGCCACCACCAGCGGTTGAGTGCGTCTTGCGCCATGTCTTTTTGATCCTGCGAACCATTTGCTAAAGTCATCATGATGTCGAAACCTTGTCTTTGATGAAAACTTTCTTCTTTGCAAACACGCACCATTGCTCGTGCATAAGGTCCAAATGAAGTTGCAGTTAACGGCACTTGATTGATTATTGCTGCGCCATCGACCAACCAACCAATGGCGCCCATATCGGCCCAAGTTACGGTTGGATAATTAAAAATACTGGAGTATTTTGCTTTACCAGAATGCAATTGATCGTATAATTCTTCACGAGTAATTCCGAGAGTTTCACAGGCTGAATATAGGTATAAACCATGACCCGCTTCGTCTTGAACTTTTGCCAATAGCGAAACTTTTCGGCGTAAAGATGGCGCACGGGTTATCCAATTGCCTTCAGGTAACATGCCTACTATTTCGGAATGTGCATGTTGCGAAATTTGACGAATGTGCGTTTGACGATACTTTTCGGGCATCCAATCTTTTGGCTCGATTTTTTCGTCGCGAGCAATGCGTTCGTCGAATAATTTTTCTAGATTTTTAACTTCGTGTTCTGACATAATTTCTAAAAATTAGTTGTTTATTTTTGAACCATTAAGGAATTAAGATTCATTAAGGTTTTGCTTTATTAAAAAATAGTAGTCAAATGTTTAGAGTCTTTTTTAAACTGAAAACTCTTACTGAATACTTTTTTATACTCCAAACTCGACCACCACATTTTGTGATGTTGGTACGGCTTGGCAACTCAATATTAATCCTTTGGCAACTTCGGCTTCATCGAGCGCATAATTTACTTTCATTTCGACAGTACCAGATATAATTTTACATCGGCAAGTACAACAAACGCCACCTTTACAAGCAAATGGCAAATCAGCTCCTGCGGCCATAGCACCGTCTAGAATGTTGTCGAACTCGTCGTCCATTGTGAAATGGAATTCTTTTCCGCCATCTATAATTGTGATTTCTGTTCCTTGAATTTTGTTTTCTATTACTTTTTTCGCGATAGAATCGTTTTTGATTCCTGTTCCAAACAATTCGAAATGAATTTTGTCCTTGTCTAATCCCGCTTCAATTAATTCATCTTTTATTAGGAAAATCATTTCTTCGGGACCGCAAATAAAACATTCGTCAGTATTTGGAATATCTATTATTGATTTAGTTAGTACTTTTAGTTTATCTGACGTGAAACGACCGTTTAATAAATCGATATTTCTAAATTCTTTGGTTAGGAAATGAAAAATTTCGAATCGACCGAAATATTTATTTTTCAGTAATTCGATTTCTTCTTTAAAGATTATTGATTTTACGGTTCGGTTGAGATAAAATAATTTGAAAGTTGCATTCGGCTCGGTCGCCAAATGTGTTTTTATGATAGACAAAATCGGCGTAATACCGCTTCCTGCTGCAAAAACGATGTAATTTTTTGGTTTTGTCGGATTGGTTTCAGTAAAAAATTTTCCGTTTGGCGGCATTACATCGATTAAATCTCCTGTTTTGAGATTGTCGTTTATAAAGGTAGAAAATACTCCACCATTGATTTTTTTGATGGCTACTTGCCATTTATTTTCGGTTGGAGATGAACATAATGAGTACGAACGACGAACATCTTGGTTGTCGATTATGGTTTTTAATGTTAAATATTGCCCTTGATTGTATTGAAATTCTTTTTTTAAATCATTAGGAATCTCGAAAGTAACCACAGAGCAATCTTTAGTTTCTTTGTAAATATTTTGAACTTTTATGGAATGAAATTGAGACATTTTTTATAACTACATTTTAACTAACATCTGTTAGTTAGATATGCAAATTTAGTGATTATTTTGATTGGTTTACGAAAACGATTGAAAAATTTAAACAATACCTTTTAAAAGAATTTTTTTCATGTTATTTTTTAGAATTTTATCACTGATACTTTTTGAGTTGTACCATAAATACAAAGTTCGTAAGGTAGATAATATTGAAAAAATTATGATTTCGATATTTAAATTTTGAATTTCACTTTTTAGGATTCCGATTTTTATAATATTTCTGAAATTTTGTTCGTAATCGGTTCTCATTTTTATAAAATAATTCAAATCTTCATTTTCGAGATGCATCCAATCGTTATTTAAACAGGCTAAAGCGTCAGGATTTCGCAATGTAATTTCGATGTGTAAATCGATTACATTTTCGATTTTTTGAATGGCTAAAATTTCAGAACCAACAATATCGTTCATGACAGTTGTAAATTCTTCTGCGATTTCGATAATTATTAAAACTAAAATTTCTTGTTTTGATTGTATATGGTTATACAAACTTGCGGCTTTAATATCCATAGCTTGGGCAATATCGCGCATCGTTACAGCCGAAAAACCTTTTTCTCTAAAAAGTTTTGCTGCTACATTTATGATTTCGGTTTTTCGATCAATAATTTTCATACGAACCAAAAATAGAACATTTTTAAATCGAAATTATCGAATAGTAAATTATATATTTGAAAAAAAATAAAAAAATGGGATTATTAGATTTATTAGGATTTGGGAGTAAATCCAAAAAAATTGCTACGTTTATGGCCAATGGTGCTGTAATTATTGATGTTCGTTCGGTTGGAGAATTTTCTGGCGGTCATATTAAAGGTTCGAAGAATATTCCATTGGGCGAAGTTTCGTCTAAAATTGAAGAAATCAAAAAATTGGGTAAGCCCGTAATTGCTTGTTGTGCGAGCGGAATGAGAAGCGGCATGGCAACAGCAACGCTCAAAAGCAATGGCATTGAAGCTATGAACGGCGGCGGCTGGAGTAATTTGGAATCGAAACTTTAGAGTTTAAAATCGGTTTCGTTGCCAACGCTGTTGCCTTTGTATTTTAAAGTCCAACCCATAGAATTAGTTAGAATTAAGATTTTTGACAATTCACTAACCAATCGATTTTTTGCGTTTGATTTTAAAGACGAAGCATTGATTTTTTTGGTTAAATTGACACGAGCAATTTTATTAATTTTGTTATAATCATCGCCCGTAAACTCATTGAAAGTTGACGATTCTGTATCATAATACTTCAAGTCGGGCGCAATTTTTATTTCTTCATCCGGAATATTGGTGATTGTTAGAGTTTTGGTTTTTTCGTCAATATCGTAGGTTACTTTGCTCAAATCGAAACCTACCGTTACATCAGCATTTATAACAACGATTGCTTTTTTATCGAAAGTTAATCCTGGAATCATCGTTTCTTTGGTGTCTTTATAAGTCAAAACTTCGGCAAAATGCCCTTCGGTAACAACCAATTTACCTACGTTTTTTATTTGTTGTTGAATGAGATTAGTGTCGTATTCTATTGTAGAATTATCATCATCGGAAGTGAAGAACTTATATCCAAAAAAAAGAACTAATGCAACAAGAACAAGCATTATCCACTTTCTGACTTCATTGAGTTTTCCAAAAAAAAAGTAGTTTGTTGTTGGTATCGACATAGAAAAGTAATTGGCTACGAAGATAAGAAACTTAAATCAAATTATTATTCTTTGCTTTTTGTATGGCTTCCAATTTGTTATGCACTTGTAGTTTTGCATAAATATTTTCAACATGTTTACGAATCGTACCTGATGAAAGAAACAGATTTTCGGCAATAGCATCATATTTCAAACCTTTGCTGAGTTGTTCTAGAACTTCAACTTCGCGAATTGTGAGTTTTATTTCTTCGTCTTGAACTTTTGTTTCAAAAGCGATAGGGTTTCTAAATAGTTTTAATGTTTTCATTGCTATTGATGGCGTCATTGTTGCACCGCCATTGATGGTTTCTATAATGCCTTGGTGCAAATCTTTTGGGTTGACTTCTTTCAACAAATAGCCATCGGCTCCTGCTTTTATGGCATTAAAAATATTTTCATCATTATCAAAAACGGTCAACATGATTATTTTTATTTGAGGATATTTGTTTTTGATGATTTGTGTTGCTTCAATTCCATTCATATTTGGCATTTCGATATCCATCAAAATTAAATCGATATTATGATTTTTATCGAGTTTTTCGATACAATTTTTACCATCAAAAGCGGTAAATTTAACATCAAAATCATCAAAAAAAGATAATTTTTCTTGGGTAGCTTTTATTAAAAAACTATTATCGTCTACTATGGCAAGTTTTATCATTTTGAGAATTTTTATAAAATTAGTAAAAACCATTATCTATTTGTAAATAAATAATGGTTTTGTTGAAAATTTGAATTTTTTTACAAACCAATATTTGTAAAACTTCCCGAAATAGAAGTTACACCAACACCTGTTCCAGATGCAGTGAAAGTTCCCGTTGCTTTATTGTTTGCAAAAGAGGTTATTGTTACACTTCCTGAAGTTGGGTTTGTTAGATTTTCGGTTGCTGAAAAATTGTAGTACAAAGCATTGCCACCGCCCAAATTATAAGTTCCTGGCGTACTTCCGGTTAGATTAATTTCGAAAACCGTTCCAGATGGCGTAGCAAATAAATTCATTGCGGTACCTTGTAAATTGTAATTGGCAACAGTAGTGTTTTTGGACGCTGTTGCACCATTTATAGTCCATGTAAATCCGTTTCCTGCTGATGTTGTTGGTGGTGGATTTGACGATGAACTATCATCATCATTTGAACATGAGATAGATGTTATTGCCATTACGACAATCGGTGCTAGGGATAAAAATTTTGTTTTCATTTTAGTAAATTTATTTTATAATTAATTATAAGTCAAATTTGCGAAACATAAAGACACAAAAAAATACGACATTCATCGTATTTTTAAGTTTCAATAGGTTTATTTATTGTTTTATAAATTTGGAATTATAGGATTTATTTTCGTCTGAAATTTGAATAATGTACATTCCAGAATTTAAATTTGAAACATCAAAATTATATTCAGTTCCAGATAAATTTTGTTTTTCAAAAACGGTTTGTCCAGTTATTGCAATTATTTTTACTGTTGCGTTTTCTTGATTATCATCAAATTTTAAGTTCAGATTGTTTTTTGTTGGATTGGGATAAACTGAAAATGAATTTTTTGAAAAATCTTTATTTTTTAAATTAGAACAATTGATAATTACCGGATTTGAAGCAACAAATCCAACATTGTTGTTGTTATTGCCAATTTGCCCATAACCGTCTGAACCAAAAGTGATTAAATTGCTATTAGCATCAATAGCTGTTGCGTGCGCATATCCTGCAGAAATTGAAATCCAGTTTGTAGCTGTTCCAATTTGGGTTGGTGCGATTTTATCAATTGTTGTTCCATCACCCAATTGTCCATTAGAATTTAAACCCCAACTCCAAAGTGTTCCGTTTGATTTTATGGCATAACTCGATCTGTATTTTGTGCTAATTAAAGTCCAATTCGTTTCGTTACCAATTTGAGTAGGAATAATTTTGTTACTAGTGCTTGCATCGCCATGTTGACCACTCACGTTATTTCCCCAAGCCCAAAGTGAGCCGTCAGTTTTTAGTGCTAAAATATAATTATCGCCACCTTCAATTACACTCCAATTTGTGTCAGTACCAATTTGAATTGGTGTTAACGAGCTAACAAGTGTACCGTTTCCTAACTGACCATTATCATTTTTTCCCCAAGCCCAAAGCGTACCATCAGTTTTAATTGCATAAGAACATCTAAATCCTCCATTTATTTTTGCCCAATTGGTAGCTGTTCCTAATTGTGTAGGACTATTTACAGTACTTGGATTACCGCCATTGCCAAGTTCGCCATCAAAATTTCTACCCCAAGTGAATAGCGTGCCATTATTTTTTATTGCCATAGTATATAAATCTCCTGCGAAAATATTATTCCAGTCGGTTGCCGTTCCAATTTGTTGCGGTGTATTTCTTGGTGTTCCAGTACCATCACCCAATTCGCTTAAATAATTGCTACCCCAAGCCCAAAGTGTGCCATTGTTTTTAATAGCAACGTGATGACCCGTGCCAGCATCAATTTTAACCCAGTTTGTTGCTGTTCCAACTTGGGTTGGTATTGGTCTGTTTATATTTGTGCCATCGCCTATTTGTCCATAAAAATTCCATCCCCAAGTCCAAATTGTCCTGTCATTTTTTAGGGTAAAACAATTGTAGCCGCCAGCTGCAGCTTTGTTCCAGCATTGTGCATTAGAAATGGAATAAAAAAGTAATGCAATAAAAAGTAGTTTTGTTTTCATATTTTTAATTTTTATTTAGCAAAGTTGCGATTCTTTAAAACACAAAAAAATACGACAAATGTCGTATTTTTAGAAAGCTGAAAATTGAAATTAGTCTTTTAAGAATTTTTTATTGTAACCGATTTAGAATCAATAAATTCAATAATAAAGTGGTTTTAAGAATGATTTAAAGAAAAATCACCTTACTGTTTCAATAAAATAATGCCTGCTTTGCCATTTTGTTTTACAAAAAACACTTTATCAAGATCGCTAAATGTTATATCGTCAAACTCAAATGGTAGTTGCAGCCCACCAGTTTTGTCTAGAATCGAATATTTTTTTTGTTTGTTGGACACAATTCCATAATTTCTATAAAAAGTATAGGACCAACTGTATTGTGGTTCAATTATGGTTTTTCCTGACAAATCTGAATATCCATAAAGCTGATGAGCTTCTTTCACTCGGATTCCAGAAATGGTTTCATAGGCCGCAACATGATCGCTGAATTGAAACGGAAGCACAATTTTTCCGAAAGCATCAAAAGCACCATATTTTCCGTTTTGAGTCATAAAAAACAAATCTTTGAACGGAAAAACAATGTTGTTCAAATCGTAAACGGCTTCGGTTACTGCGTTTCCGTTGTCGAAAATAAGCCCTTTTTTTTCGTTTTTGATGTACACATTAAAATTTTGGTTGGCATTATAGTCCCAATTGCTTTCGTCGAGAATAGGTTCAATGAGGTAGGTTCCATCTTTTCGTAAAAAACCATATTTTTTTTCTTCTGTGAAAACCTCAGCCGTTCCGTTGATGTATTCGTTTGTAAAAAACAATTCTTTTGGCTCGATTGCAATTCCTTTTGGCGTGAGCAAACCACAATTGTTGTATTGGAACCAATCGATATCAAGATTGTCGTCTTCGGTGTTTTTTTCTTTAATAGCCCAATTATTATGTCCTAAATATTTGACGAAGCTGTACTTTTCTAAATCTAGATTATTTGGTTTTTGAATTTCAATACCTTGAAAATCAATAGAAATAAGTTTTTTATCTGCGTTTTTATAAGTTATAAAACCGTCGCCGTTAGAAATTACAATTTTGTTGGTTATTTTTTGGTTGGTGTTGATGATTTTGTTGTCTTTATTCAAGAAACAATAGTCGTTTTTGTTATCGTGAAACCCGATAATACCGTTGTGGTAAATTTTTATTTTTGTAGCATTCTCAAAAATAATTTTTCCTAAAATATCATAAAAATCGCCGCTTTGCTCGTCATATCCACTGGTTGTGTAACCAATAATTGTGTTTTTGTTTTTAATATTGCATTCTACATATTTGGCTGGAATGATGATGATGTAATTTTGTTGGGCTGAAATGATATTTAGCGAAAGCAAGAAGATTAGGATGATGGTTTTTTTCATTTTAGAGATATTTTTTTAAGGATGAAAACTAAAATTTACTGATAATCAAAAAAAGCACAAAATTATTTTTTAAAAACGTCATCGTACTCGTCATCTCTTATACGACCCAATCCTTCGCTAAATCTAAATGGTTCATATTCAGTATATTCTATAATTAATTCGCGTTGATTTATTTGTTTAGGAAGTGTTATTTTTTCGGTTCCGTTTGTATCAATCTTATAAAATTTAGAGTTTTTTGAAACCACAGCAAAATTGTTCTCAAAATTATCAGATGAATCATAAATGCATTGAATGACGAGAACACCTTCTTTGTTTATAAATCCCCATTTGTCATTTAGTTTTACTCTTGCATACCCATTTTTAAACTGTCTAACTTCATCATAAATATGTTTAGACACCATTTTCCCCTCGGAATTAAAAAAACCAAATTTATCTTTTCTGCGATATGATATTCTGTCCTCAACCATAATGCCCATAAATTCTACTGTAGGCTTGGTATAAATATATTCTCCCTGCTTGTTCATTAAAACGCTGAACCCAAGCATGTAGCTCACTACTGCAAAACCCTCATGAAAATTATTGGCTGATATAAAAGATTTTTCTATGGCTATTTTTCCCGTTTTATCAATATATGTAAAATGTTGACCTTTGCTATCCTCAACTTTTACTGCTGCTAGTCCTTCGCTGAAATTTTTTGCTTGTTTAAATTGGGGTTGAATCACATATTGTCCGCTTTCGTTTACAAAACCATATTTGTTTTGTGCATTGATGTTGTTTGCAACCAGCAATAGTATAATTGTACTAAGCCTAAATGCAGCTTTATAGTTAAACGATAAATTTTTCATGGTTTATGTATTTTATAAATTAGTTTTGTTTTTTTTGTCGGTCTTGATAATAGGCTAATTTGTTTTTATATTTTTTGTAAATTTCTGATGATGAACATGTTTTACATTCTAAATGCCAATTGCAAAGTGAGAATATTAACTTGTACGGAGAATAATATTGCCACTTATCTTTTGGTACCATAACTTGTAATTTTGTATTTAGCTGTGCGTCGTTGTCTTCGGCAACGGTATAAAAATCCATGAATTTTTGTAGTACTTCCTCATTGCTATTCGAACCAAAAAGAAAAGCGTAATCTTTTATAAAACAATGTGCTATTTCAAGTTTTAGTCTCTGGATTTCAATTTTTTTATCAGGAAAACGATCTTCAATAACTGTGATATAATCTATAGCTGTAAATGGTGCTCTCAATTCCACTAAATTTTTTATTTGTACCGCAAGACTTTCAAAAGAGGCGGTTTCATAATTAAGTCGTAGATTTTCTATAATTACATTTGCTTGAAAAATGTTTTTCATAAAGTAAGTATTTTGATCATGACCACCAGTTTTATTATTTCGATAATCTGTACACATACCATTTATTTCTATTGGATAAAAACCATCTTTAGTTAGTTTATCGCGAAGTGGAGCTTCAAAAACTGCATCATTTTTCCTTTCGATAGCCCATAATGCCCAATTTGCTTCATCATCTTTTTGCTTTTGCAATTGGTATGCGTCATAATTTCTTCGTATTTCTTCAGATGAAACTTCTTTTTTTGCAGACTTACCCCAAATTCTATTCCATTCATTGTTGATTTGTTCTGCCTCACTTTCAGTAAATCCAGAGTTTGTTCTTGTAGATGGAGCATTTGGTTGCCTGTTCAAATCGGCTTGTTTTTCATAGTTTTTTTGAACTTCACGTCGTTCACGATTGTAATCGCTGTTATAATTGTTTGCTCGTTCGCCAGTATATTGTGCAATGCAAACATTGCTTGTTGCAATTATCATTAAAAGCAAAAATAATATCTTGGTAGTTTTCATAATCTTTATTATTAAATGTTATAAGTCAAATTTGCGAAACATTCCAACACAAAAAAATACGACATTTGTCGTATTTTTTGGAAAGTTGAATAATCATAATTGTCACTTAATTTTCATTTTTTTTAGCGTTCATAAATGGTTTTCTTGTGTGATGAATGGTCTATTTTGGATGTTGTAATATATTCTTTGCCTTGAAAAGTAATTTCTTTTTTGTTGGAAAACATATACGGATTTTGAATAAAACTAAATAGCAAATCAACCAAAAATTTAACTAAAACCAAAGCTACAATTCCATAAACGGCTTGGTTCAAATTCGGGAACCTTGGCAACAAATGTCCCGTAAATGCTTGCAAAACTGCTAAAATAACCAGCACATGAATAAATGGTGCCATTTGCACCATCGGAATAGCTTGTTTATATTTTTGGTTGGCAAAATAATTTGAGACTAATCCAAAAACATATCCAAATACTAGAACATAAATTTGATATTTTATTTTTCTGATTTCGGCAAAAAAAGTTTTTGTTTGTATGGCTTCTGAAATGAACATAAACGCAAAAACAATAAAAAATCCTCCAATAAAAATTCCTACTGCTAGATAAACTAATTTCTCAATTAATGTTTTATAAAATGGCATTTCGTTCAAAGCAAAAAGCATTCTGATTAATGCAAACGATAGCATTAGAATTATTTCGCAAATAAACAAAATGATAATATTTTGAAAATCTTCGTTCAAAAACACAACACCAAACAATGAAATAAACATTGATAAAACAGGTAGCCATCGGGTTATTTGAGATTTTTGAATAAAGTTATCTGTAAAATTTTCTGTCATGATTTTTATGAAATATAACTATTTGAAATTTTACAATATTATTTAATTGCGAATTCATATTCTGCACGTGCTTTTTGCAAAGTCGCAATAGTTTCGTTGGCAATTTTCATGGCATTTATTCGTTCCGACTCAGGCAAAACAACCCAAGAGCCATCTTTTAGCGCACTTGGATAAAACGCACCTGCTTTAGTTCGAATCATTCCATACAAATCATAATCAGGATGCGTGTTTGTACCGACAAGTACGTCTTTGTCAATATTTGTATAACGTATTGGACCTGTGTTTTGCTCGTTATTGTAAATAGTTTCGTTGATTCCGCCTGTTTCAGTATAGTCAATTCGGTAACCATTTTTAGAATTATTGAGTCCAAAAAAAGCCTCGCAGTTAATTGATTTGTCATTATATTGAATGCTTCCTACTTTAAAATTAACCCCAGCGTCATCATAAATGCCTGTAAATGTGTACTTATTCGATTTGTAAGTGCCTTTTTTTTGTAATCCATTGACTAAAGTTCCTTTATAACTAGAGCCATCGCCGTAATCAAAGATAGCGATTCCATTTAAAGGATTTGTTTTTTCGTCAAATTCTCCATCAAAACTTGACAATTTGTCGTATATAAGTTTTCCTTTTACAGGATTAAAATTTTCGTTTAACTGTCCAATAAAATTCTTGGTTTCACTATATATAATTGAACTTTGTGTTGGATAATCGTGATTTATTGTGTACTTTATACCATTTTTATATTCGTAAATTTGCAAACCTTTTTTTACGATTGAACCGTCTTTAAAAATACCTGACATCGTATATTTAGGATAAATAAATCTGCCAAAACCATTTAATTTATTATTTAAAAAAGTACCTTCATTTATGTCGCCATCTGCAAACGTATATTTTCCTTCGCCTGCCATTCTATCGCGATAATATCCGCCTTCATAAACATCGCCAGCCGCAGTTTTCATGACAATATTACCAACTAAGGTGCCGCTAACAAAATTTCCTGTAAATGTATCGCCATTAGATAGCGTTACAACGCCCTTGCCATGCGGTCTATTTCCTTTTGTTGATCCATAGTATGTGCCACTTTTGTCTTTGTATGTAAGAGTTTCTTTGCAATCTCCGCTACAATCTGGATTAGTACTTCCTTCAAATAAAGAAGGCGAGCTTGCTTCTTTACTTGCATTTTCCCTGTCAATTTGATTTTGAAATGCGTCGGCAGAAAAACCTATTATGCGACTTGCCGAATAATCATCGCAACCGGCACTTAAGGCACAATTAAATATTTTTTGATAATTTTCTTTGATTTTACCAATTGTATTATAACAATTTTCTATCATTGCGACTTTAGCTTCATAGGCAGCCATAGATTTTGCTCTGTCAGCTTCTATTTTGGCACTTAGTGCTTCTTGTCGACGTGCTCTCCCAGTCATAGCCCACGAAAAGTTATCGTTATTAGTATAAATTGCAGCATTGTATGAACTTGAGGAACCTGAGGAACTTGAACTCCCAGAATACGAACTACTTGATGACGATTTGTAACTACTATAATTACTAGTTTGGCGTTCAGGAACAGTATATGCACGTTTCGTTGCGGCTTGTAAACTCTGATACTCTCGATTTTGTTTTTGTGAATCATAATAAGTTTGACTAAATCCATTTTGGTTCAACCCAATAAGAAGTAATAGCGCAATAATCATTTGTTTAGTTTTCATAATTGTTGTTATTTAAAAGTTATAAGGCAAATTTGCGAAACAACTAAATACAAAAAAATACGACATTTGTCGTATTTTTTAGAAAACTGATAATTGAAATTACTCTTTAATAAATTTAGAATTCATTATTTTATAACCATCAATAACTTGAACCAAATATATTTCATTAGTTAAACCAGAAACATCGACATTAACTTCTAAACCTGAAATATTACTTTTTTCAAGAACGATTTGACCTAAAATTGAAATGATTTTTATGTTGGCGTTTTCTAGGTTTTTTTCGAAAGTTAGATTTAAGTTTTTTGTGGTTGGGTTAGGATATAGACTTAATTTTGAAAGTTGATTGCCTAATACACCTAATGTTGATTGGTTGAATTTTAATAAAAAACTACGACTACCACAACTCAATAAAGATATGCCTGTTGAAAAATCAAAATCCGAGCCGCCAGTCGGACATCCAAATTTTCCTGCACTATAGACCACACCTAAATTCGTTACATTGATTGAATTTGCTTGACGATGTCTATTACTAGACACTCCAGAATAATTAAAAGCCCAAACAAAATTTCCATTCGCATCTAATTTTAAATAATATGCATCACCAGTTCCAATTAAAATAAAAACTCCTGAACCAGGATCCATATCGGTTCCGCCAGCCACTGCATCTTGTAAAATTCCAGTAGTATAAACATTACCCAAATTATCAACTGCTATTGCTCGACTATCGTCTTCAAAATTAGTTATGGCACCAACTTTTTTTGCCCAAACTAAATCGCCACTAGCATTTAATTTTAAAATAAAAGAATCAACAGAAATTCCAGCAAGTGTAGTGTCAGCAGTCAAATTGAAAACATTTGAACTTGTGTCAAAATCTACAGTACTCCAAAAATTTCCTGTTAAACATAAATTGTTGTTTAAATCAATTGTTATACCTCTAATAACGTCATTGTCAATTCCGCCAACGCTTTTTGCCCAAACAAAATTGCCACTTGATTCAAATTTAGAAATAAAAATGTCATCTCCGCCATTTGAAGTTAAGTTAAAAGCAGTATCGCTTGGGTCAAAATCCATTGTTTCTTTAAAAACGCCTGTAGAAATTATATCATTATTTGAATCCAAAGTAATTCCAATCGTAGCAGTGCTTCCGCTACCAGTCCAATTTTTTGACCATATATATTCCCCTAAAGCGTTTAATTTCAATATGTAATTATTGCTAATATTTGATGATGAGACAACTGCAGTTCCAACACTTGGGTCTAGGTCGGTAAGATTACTACAAATTCCACCAATTATGATGTTGCCGATTGTATCTATTTTTATTGCAGCACCCGAATTTCCTCCACCACCTAAAATATTTTTAGCCCAAACAAAGTCTCCATTTGTATCTAATTTTAGTATAAATGTACTATTAAAAAAAATACTAGAAAACGGCACGCTTGTTAAATTTGCAACACCTGTTCCAGGATTAAAATCATTCGTTCCTCTAAAGCAACCTGTTGCATAAACATTTCCTGAACTATCAAGAGCTAATGAAATTGGAGGATAACCTGAATTTCTAAGATAAGAACCAAAACTTTTTGCCCAAATAAAATTGCCACTGTCATCATATTTTGTTATGTGAACATCAATTTGATTTACAGAGGTGAGATTAGATGTATTTGCGCTTGAGTCAAAATCTCCTGTTCCTTCAAACACACCCGATGTATAGGTGTTTCCAGCCGCATCTACAACTGTATTCATAGACTCACCCTGTATTGTACCAAAATTTCTAGCCCATATAAAATTTGTGTTTTGCGAATTTGCATTAATAGCTAAAACCAAAACGAATAATTGTACTAATTTTTTACCCAAAATTTGCAGTTTGTTATTTTTGTTTTCGTGACCCGAGCCTAAAAGGCGAATTGACGCAGTAATTTTCGATTTCATAATAATTGTTATTTAAAAGTTATAAGGCAAATTTGCGAAACATTCAAACACAAAAAAATACGACATTTGTCGTATTTTTAAGAAATTTATAAATCTAGATTTATTTAAAACGCCTTTATGTAAGCAATGGTTTTATCATTGTTATTGAATGTTGTCGATGAACTGTTTGCTAAATTAAAAACATAAGATTTTGTTGGTAAATCATTATAAGAATCTACAACTACAACACCACGATTGTTGTCGCTACCAACCGAAATAGTTATAAAGTATGATGTTGGCGTGAAATTCGTGGCAATAGTTTTTGTCTCTGCTAATAACGTGGTCATATTTACAATTTTCACTTTTATAGATTGATTTTCTACAAATGCGTAGTAAGCAAATTTATCATCAAATGATATTACTGCGTTCGAAATATTTGCAGTCGGAGAAGATGGAAGATTTTCTTGAAAAATTGGTGAGCCAGCTCCATTATCGCCCGTTCTATCAATTAACAAAAATTTTGGAATATTTGGTGCAGATTGCATAGTTGCTAAATACTTACCATTAGACGAAACGTCAGATTTATAAACGCTTAATGGTGCTTCATTATAATTTTCTGAAACCAATCCAGTACCGTCAAAATTGGTCGAATTTAGTTTTGTAACATTACCAATCGCACCTCCAACAAACGATTGAGCATTTGTAGTAAAATAAATTTTTGATGTTCCAAATTTTACAAATCCAATATCGTTAGTTACTGTATTGGTATTTGCTGGAGCAGAATAAATTGCAATATCGCCAGTTCCGTTAGCATTGCAAACTCGAACAGTTTTCGTATAGGTGCTAATACCGTTTGTAAAAGAAGACTGATTATCAACATATACAAATTTGGAAGCGTCATTGTTTAACGAAAAACTACCAATGTAACTGTTTAAGTTTACTTTTCGGTTCAAAATTGTGGTTTCGTTTGTTCCAGTCATTGTTATGGTTTTGACTTTTGCAGTATCGATAACAAATAGTTTTAAATCGCCTATGTTACCCACTAATACTGGTGGTGGAACGACAACTGGCGTTGTTTCTGAATCTGATGTTGTGCAAGAAATTGATGTAATTGCCTATAAAGCAATTGCTGCTAGGGATAATAATTTTAATTTCATTTTTTAATAAATTTAAAGGTTTTTGTTATTATTAACATTACAAAGATGTTGGTTTGAGAAGTCATACAATACTTAGTTTGTCGAATTTTTTGGTCTAAAATACTCAAATTTTGAAGCTTTGACAAAGTATTTATTGCTTGATAAATCTAGAATTCATTACTTTTTCGCCATCAATAACTTGAACCAAATAGATTCCATTAGTTAAACCAGAAACATCGGCATTAAATTCTAAACCTGAAATATTATTTTTTTCAAGAACAGTTTGACCGAGAATTGAAATGATTTTTATTGATGCGTTTTCGAGGTTGTTTTCGAAAGTTAAATTGATTTGAGATGATGTTGGGTTAGGAAATGATTTCAAGCTTGAAAGTTTATTGTCCGAAACTGTTAAGCTATTTCCGATTGTTAATTGCGAAATAAAAACATCAGATTGCAATGACGCATAAGCGGGAAATAAAGTCGCAAAGTTAGGGTCTTTGTCGCAAGATGTTAAAGTAGTACCGTTTACTAATATTGTTGGGTTATTCGCTAAATTATAACTTCCAGAAACTGCAAGTTTGTTGTTGTACAAAGCCATTAGTTCATACGATCTAGTACTAGTTCCATTAATCTCAGGATGTGCCACAAATTTTGTAAAAGAAAAATTTTCAAAAAATTTCCAAGTTGGCGTATATTTTGTAGCTGTAAAAGTCTGGTTAGGACACGAAAGTGTTTCGGTGGGAACCATAATATAATTTGAAACAAAATTGAGATTACCTAAAGGAAATATGCTTTCGTATTGGTTTGTAAAAAGTGCATCTGTTCGATTAATAAAATTTCTATTAGAATCGACTGCAACAATTCCTAGAAACTGATTTGTTCCGTTGACTGCAATTGGCAAAGTATTAAATGGTGCTGGATTTTGAACATATTGTCGCCAATCTAGAAGCACGTTTCCAGATGTTTTTTCAACTGCAATATCACCAATTGCGCCTCTGTAAGTTGTAAAAACACCATTGGTGCCATCGTTATTGATAGTTAGCAAACTAGTAGTTGTTGGGTGTCCGCCTGCTGGTGGAGTCAAAACAGTACCATCGACAGTAACAACTGCACCTTGCAAACTTGTAATATAAAAATAAGCTTTTCCAGTATTGTCAAAAAAACAATTGTGTTTAGAAGATGAAATTATAGCCGTATTTGAACTTGTTATAAACCACTCTTTATGCCAAACTTCTGTTCCATTTGTATTGTATCGTATCAACCAAAACGGAGCAGTTCCATTATTTGATCTTCCAGCAAAATAAATATCGTTATTTGGAAGCACACCAAGTCCAATTGGTTTTCCTTCTGATGCTGATTGTGATGTATTGTTGTAGTTAATCAAATTTGCCCATTGACAAACACCTTGTGGATTGAATTTAGCTATAAAATTACCTTTGCCGTAAAGCGAAATTCCATTTCCGAAATCATAAAATACTGTCGAATTGTACCCGAATGTAGAACCCGATAGTATTATATTATCATCGTTATCAATGCAAAAATCATAAAATGTAGCATAAGTTGTATTTGGAATATTTTTTTGAAGAAAAACAGTTGATACACCACTTTGAGTTCGTTTTGCAATAAACGAAACAGCTGATACGCCAGTTTCAACCATAGTCGTACTGCCAAATGTAGTTTGATGACCTGAGTCTATCAATGCAAATAAATCGCCTTGCGAATTGTAATTCATTCTTTTAGTGGAATTAAAACCACCGCCACCATTAAACGACCAATCGAATGATGATGCGTTGCTTTGTGCAAAACCATTAGTTATAAAAACCAATACTAATAATTGTAATAATTTTTTCATTTTGAAAGTATTTAAAAGTTATAAGGCAAATTTGCGAAACATCTAAACAAAAAAAAATACGACGTTTGTCGTATTTTTAAGATTTTATAAATTATAAAAAATGAGCCAACAATCTTGAGTATTGGCCCATTTCAAAAAAACTAATCCTAATTATTTACTTTAATTTTTTCGACTTTTTTACCTTTAAATGCAAATATGTACTCGCCGTCTTTAGTAATATCTATTCCGTCACCAAATTGTGGATTACCGCCTTTTCCTTTCGATTGAACCGATCCTTTGGTTTCGCCTGTTTCCATATTTATACCATGAATGATATTTTTGGAGTTGCGTTGGTCTCTCAAGAAAAAGTTACCCGAAATATTGTACCATTGATCTATACCTTTTAGTTTTTCGGTTGCGTAAGCTCTAGCACCATCTTTCTTGAAATAGGCGGCCAAACCTTTTTCTGAAACAACAACTACTTTGTCATTAAAATCAATAACATCAGTTGCTCTTCCGACTTTTGCATCGTTGTGTTTGACATTAAATAATTGATTTCCGGTTGCAACATCATAGCCGTAAAATTCGTCACCGTCGCCAACAAAAACAGTTTTTTCGTTATTAATAATCAAATCTGTAATGCGTTTGTCAAATTTTTCTGATCGCCAAGATGTTGCCCCAGAAGTATCATCTAAAGCCAAAACGCCATTTTTTTGAGCACGATAATCCGAATAAATATATGGAACCCATTGTTTTGTGGTACCACCTCCGCCGAAACCACCAATGCTCGAAATTGCAGAAGCTGTTGCATTTGTAGCCTCTTCATATCTTAGTTCCTGTATTTGTACTTTTCCACCAATTTGACACATTATTTTATTTCCAGCTTTATAAATATGTGGTATTGCCAAAGCTCCAGTTATTTTTTCTGATGTCCATAATAATTTTCCAGTATTGATATCGTGTTTTTCGACATATTTTGTTTTATCACGATTACCCAACATTACTAAATAAACAGCATCATCAGTATATATTGGATCAGAAATAGTGTTGTAAATTTTAGTTTGTTTTTTGCCTCCGAAAAGGCTGTTGCCAGACGAACCTTCGACATCTGTTTCGAAAGTGGCTTGCCATAGTTCTTTGCCCGATTCATAATCAAAAACCATTAAACCATTGACATTCAAAAATATCTTGTTGTTTTTGATCCACATTTCGACAATTGATCGTCTTGTAACCAATTCTTTTTCAATAGTTCCACGAAAAGTAGCATCCCAAACAATATCGCCATTAGCAGCGTTGATTCTAACTAATTGATTCTTGAAACCAGAAAAAAGCGCGCCCAAAGCCGTTGGCTTGAAGTTGATAAGTATGATTTCATTTTTTTCAGAATTGTAAATGTATTTTCCGATACCGCCTTTAAAACGGTTTGTTTCCCATATTTTGTTTCCGTTATCCGCATTAACCAAAATCACTGAGTTTCTTTGTGATATTAAAAAAGCGTTGAGCTCGAAAATAAATTTTACAGTTTCAAGTTCGCCATCATCGGCAAAAGAGTTGTCCGTATTTTTACCTTTCGGAATAAGATCTTGGTAATCTTCAGAATTCCATAATTCTTTTCCTGATTTCATATCCAAACAAGCAACCCTGTCTTTACCCAATGATCTAGAATCGAACAAAAACAAATAACCGCCACCGTCTTTGAACACTGCAAATTGTTTTTCGCATTTGTTGGTTTTGTTGGTCGTCATTTTTTTATAATCGCCATCCCAAAGTGATTTTCCATCACCATTTATAGCTGATGCCGAGTTATCATCAGTGCCAATAACAATTGTTCCGTCCCAAGAAACCATTGCTATCCTTTCGGCTTTGTTTTCGAATTGTGTCTCCCAAACTGTACTAAAATTTCCAGATTTTTTTGAACTTCCTTTTTTCTTAATTGGTTCATCGTTTTTGGAAGTTGCTTCAACTACAGTATTATTAGAATCGTCAGTTTTGGTTTTATCAGTACCAGTAACTTTATCTTTCATTTTCTTAAAGAATCCACTAACACCAGCAGATTTTTTTTCTTCTGCATTTGGTGCTTCCTCAATTGATTTTGATTCTTGAGGATTTACTGGTTTCGATTTTGTTTCTTCAACAATTGGTGCAGCAACAACTTCGGTTTTTGCAGCAACAATTTGTTTTTTAGGCGTTTTTTTTATTTGTGCATTCAATGGTACAATACCAAAAATACAAACAGACAGGATTAATAAAGTTGATTTTTTCATGCTATTTAGTTTTTTTAAAGTTTCTTACTATTTATAATACAAATCTGCGATACTTATAAACACAAAAAAATACGACAATTGTCGTATTTTTTAAAAATTTAAGATTTATAGAATTTATATCAAAAAAGAGATCTTCGTTCCATTGTTTCCCGAAGTCAAACTAAAAGTACCACCTATTTCTTCAATTCGTTTTTTCATATTATTGAGTCCATTGCCTTTTTCGATAGTTTCCAAATCAAAACCAACGCCATTATCAGAAATTGTAATTTTGGTTTGGTGGTCTTGCTTTTTAATATTTACAGAAACAATTTCGGCTTTAGCATATTTCAAACTGTTGTTAATGGCTTCTTGAATAGTTCTGTAAACATTCATTCCTTCGACAGATGATAATTTTTGGGTTTTCAAACTTTCATCAATTGCAAAACTAAAACTTATGTTTTCTTGCGAGATTTTGGCTTTTTCTATAAAATTATTAATTCGGATTTCTAAATCTTCAAAACTAATTTCGTTGCTGTTCATTGCCCAAATCGTATCTCGAAGTTCGAGAATTGTATCTTTGGCAAAGCTAGAAATGTTGGTTAGTTTGTTGTCGAGTTTTTGGTTGGTAATATCAAATCCATATTTTACATTATCGACGCTAGAAATTATAAAAGTGAGTTGTGAACCTATATTATCGTGCAAATCTCTTGAAATAGATAAGCGTTGTTCTTGCAGTTTGTTTTGATTTTCGATTTCTGCAATGGCAGATTTAAGTTGGTTTTCTTGGGCTTGTTGCTGGTTTTTTTGGCGTTGTTGTTTGTAAATTAAAAAACCAATTAACCCAATTAATAACGACAAAACACCAAGTCCAAGTAAATAAAAGTTTTTTTGCTTGGCTTCGGCTTGTTGTGCAATGATTTGCTTTTCTTTTTTTTCGGTTTCAAATTTAACATCTAATTCAGCAATTTTAGAATTAGTTTCTTTGTTTAATAAACTATCTTTAAATTGTATGTGTTTTTTGAAGTTTAATAATGCTAAATCTTTTTGGTTTAATTGTTCATAATTTTGCGAAAGCATTAAATAACTATTTTGAATTAAATCAACATAATTATACTTTAAAGATTTTTCTAAAGCCATTTTATAAAAATCGATAGCTTTTTTATTTTGATTTTGTAAAGCATAAAAATCTCCAAAATAGGTTAAATTTTCTGTTATGCCAATTTGATCTTTTTGCAAAATTCTTATTTTCAATGCTCTTTCATACAGAGGTTTAGCCCTAGAAAATTGATTTGTAATAGAATAAATTAATGCAATGTTATTCAAACTATAAGGTATTCCTAAACTGTCATTTATTTTCTCTTTTAAAACTAGTCCTTTTTTGTAAAAATATAAAGCACTATCATTTTGAATTTGCATTTCTTTTAAAACTCCATAATTATTATAAATAATTAATAATGGTTTTTGCAGTTTATTTTGTTCAGAAATACGCTTGGCTTTAAGCATATAATAAACTGCTTTAACCATATTTCGTTTTTTCATTCTGTAACCTAATTCTGCATATTCAATTGCTAATTTTTCTAAATTTTTTAATTTTTCATAAATTGAAATTGCTTTTAATGAGAATTTTAAATCTTGTTCATATTTTCCTTGATAATAATAAACTAAACTCAAATTACTATAACTTGCTGCCTCACCAAGTTTGTAATTTATTTTAATAGCATTTTGGGCATTTTTTATATAATCATCATCTAATGTTGAAGCTTTTTCTTGTTTTTCAGCAAAAGATATATTGTTCAATGAATCTATTGATATTTTAGATTGTGAAAAAACAAAATTTGAAAGCAATAATACAAATATAAGTTTCCTCATAATTTTCTAAATTAAAACAACAATCTTCGTTCCTTCTTTTCCAGAAGCCAAACTAAAAGTGCCACCTATTTCTTCGATGCGTTTTTTCATATTATTGAGTCCATTACCTTTTTCGATAGTTTCAATATCAAAGCCAACACCATTATCAGAAATAGTAATTTTGGTTTGGTGGTTCTGCTTTTTAATATTTACAGAAACAATTTCGGCTTTAGCATATTTCAAACCGTTGTTAATGGCTTCTTGAATGGTCCTGTAAACATTCATTCCTTCGACCGATGATAATTTTTGATTTTTTAAATCTGGATCAATTGCAAAACTAAAACTGATGTTTTCTTGCGAGATTTTGGCTTTTTCTATAAAATTAGTAATCCTGATTTCTAAATCTTCATAGCTAATTTCGTTACTATTCATGGCCCAAATCGTATCGCGAAGTTCGAGAATTGTATCTTTGGCAAAACTCGAAATATTGGTTAGTTTGTTGTCGAGTTTTTGGTTGGTAATATCAAATCCATATTTTACATTATCGACGCTAGAAATAATAAACGTGAGTTGTGAACCTATATTATCGTGCAAATCTCTTGAAATTGATAAGCGTTGTTCTTGCAGTTTGTTTTGGTTTTCGATTTTCTCGATTGCCAATTTTAATTGATTTTCTTGGTCTTGTTGCTGGTTTTTTTGGCGTTGTTGTTTGTAAATTAAAAAACCAATTAACCCAGTAAGCAGCGTTAGAATCGAAATAACAAACAACCAAATGTTTTTTTGTTTGGCTTGAGTTTGTTGTTCAATTATTTGTTTTTCTTTCTTTTCAGATTCATAAATTTCTTGAAATTCTGCTGTTGCGGATTCTTTTTTTTCATCTATTAAAGATTTATAGGTTGCAAAAAAATCTTTTCTGGTTGATAAAGCTTCTTTGAGTTTACCTTGCTTTTCATATATATCGCCCAAGCTTTGATATGAATTTAAAAGATTGGTTTTGTTATTTATATTTTTTAAAATAAAAATACTTTCTGAAGCAAATTTTTCGGCTTTCGGAAAGTCATTTTTCATCGAATATAAAATTGCTTGATTGCTATAATTATCGGCAATTTGTTTCGGATTACCTACCAACTTGTCTAAAACCAAGCATTTATCAAAATAATATTGCGCACTGTCCAATTGATTGCTATACATATAACAATTGGCTTTATTGTCTAAAAAAGGAATAATCATTTTATGAGAATCTAATTTATTTCCGATTTTAATACACGAATCATCAATTTTTAATGCTTCTTTAAAGTTTCCAGCCATTCCATAAATATTTGCCAACGTATGAAAAGTTGAAATTCGAACAGGATGTTCCGGTTCGGCTTTTAAAATTGCTAGAGATTTATTCAAAAATTTTATACTGTTTTTAGTGTCATTTTTGGTGAAATATATATCTGCTATTTTATTATTGGCAATAGCCATTCCAAGCTTGTGTTGACATTTTTCATAAAGTTTAAGTGCTTGAAAATAATGATTTAACGATTGGGTTAATTCACCTTTATTAAATTTAGAAAAACCAATAACTAGTATGTTCTTTGCCTTTATAGTATCGTTATTGACGGTTTTAAGTAATTCAACTGTTTCTTTGCAATTTTTTAAAGCTAAATCAAACAAGCCCAATTTATTATCAACCATAGATTTTGCAATCCTAGCAATTGCTCTGAATTCATTGGTTTCGTTTTGAGAAATTTTGACTATTTTTTTTGAATAATAATCCAACGAATCATTGTTGATTTTATTAAGTTTATCAATTTTATTGTAATAAATAATAATTTGCTTTTGGTTTTTGGTTACCGAATTTTGTTTTTCTGAACATGAAAAAACTAAAAAAAAGCAAAGTGTAAAAAGTAAGATTTTATACATAAAACTAATACGTTAAAATAATATCTAAAATTTATAAATGTACTTATTTTTTAGAATATAAAGCTTCAAACAGATCTAAATTTAAATCAAAAATAGATTGACTTAATTTATAATTAGAAGCAACAAATTTTGCTTTCAGGTCTTCTGTAAGTTTGACTTTTTGATTTTGATATTCAAGATTTTGACTCAACTCCTTAATAAGACTTTCAAGAAGCTGAATTTTTTTTTCGAAATCTACAGCTCTTGTTTTAAATCTTTGTTGGATTGCAAAAACTAAAAAACAAAAAACGGCAACTATTAAACAAGCAAAATAAATCATATTTTTTATCTAAAATTGAAAACTCATAAAAAAAGGACTGTTGGCTACTACTCCAACAGCCCATTCAAAAACAAACCTAACTACTTATCTACATTATAAATTTTTAAAAAATGTTTACGACAAATAATACTATAACTAATTATTTTTCAAAATTAGAGTAAAAAGTTTAATCAGGAAATACGAAGAAATACGTATTTTTTTAAAAAGTAATTTGAGGATTTTTTTGTTGAATAGCCATTATTTTATCTTGAAGTTTAGATAAAAATAACTGATGACTTTCAGAATTTGGGTTGAAGGGTTTGTGCTGCAACGCTCTTTGAATTTCGCAAACTTGATTCATCGTTGCAAATTCTTTTTCGCAAACATAATTTTCGAAAAATCGACCCCAAATAAAATCGATTGCCTGCTGACTTGGATGCAACATGTCATCGGCATAAAAACGATAATCGCGCAATTCATCCATCATGATTTCGTAGCTTGGAAAATAGTTTAAAAATTTCAGATTACAAATAACAGATTGTAACGCAGTAATCAAATACGATTTACTTCTTTGATTTTCTACAAATCCATCTTTGATATGACGTACAGGTGAAATCGTGAAAATGAAATTACAATCGGGATTTACTTTTTGAATCAAACTGATAGAATTTTCGATAGCGTTTTCGACAATTTCTACCGATAAAATTTCTTTATCAAATTGATTTTGAGCAACTTTATGACAATTGGCAACAACTTGATTTGTAGTTTTTAGTTTGTAAACCCAAGCTGTTCCGTAAGTAATTATAAAATGTGTGGATTTGGTTAATTGATTATTTGTTGATTCTAAAATGGAATTCAAATTATCCAAAAACTCTTCTTTATTTTCATGTCTTAATTCAGAATGAACTTCATAACAATGCCAACTTTCGTTATGAAAAAAAATGTCTTTTTCAGTAAATTCAACTTTATTTACAATTCTAAAAATGATTTTTTCTATCGAAATCGGGTTGAAAATAATTCCGAAAGGATTTACTACGTTTTCGAATTTAAAGTAATCAAATTTCTTCGCAATATTTTCAGAAAAACAGGAACCAATTGAAACAATTTTTGAATTATAATCTATTGGACTTTGATATTTCTCTATTGGAACTTTGGTGGTGAAGTTCATACAAACTTTATTTTTTTATAAATTTTTTATTGAAAACGGTGTTTTCAGTTTTAAATCTTATAAAATATATACCACTACTTAAATTTGATATATTTATGATTTCAAAATTACTTTTTTCAGTCAAAAGTGTTTTACCCGAAAAATCAATAACAGCAATTTCTTTTAATTCGACGTTATTTTTATTTTCAATAGTAATAAAATCGCTAGAAGGATTTGGATGAAAATTAAAAGTGTCTTTTGCAAAAGTATCAGTTGCTAATGTGCCATAAGTAAAAAGATGTTCAACAGTGTTTCCAAGATAGGTAAATCTCAATTTCCATTGTCCAGATTGATTAAAAAACGAACTATTATAAGTCCAATACCAATAAGATGAATAATAAAACGAGGTAAATCCAAAATTAAAACTATCGGCAATAGTATTGTTAGGTCTTACTATTTGAATAGTCCCAGATGTATTGGGTAATTGATCGGCCAGATAAACTGCAATAATAACAGGTGCACCAGTACCAAAATTATCATTTATGTAAGTATTCTCAATTTGTGGACATGCTGTAAAACTGAATACTTGACTATGCGTTAACACGGCATTTATTTTTGGATCCTGATATGGTTTTTGATTTTGCCACCAAGAATCGCTGCTCGAAGTCCAATTATTACAATTTCCTTGATAGGTATCAATCAATTGATTATTCGAATTATAAACTTCAAAATGTAAGTGAGGACCATTAGAATTACCTGAACTACCAACAACACCAAGAAATTCTCCAGCTATAACTGTATCACCAATACCTTTTGAAGTTAACGAATTGCTTTTCATGTGTCCGTACCAAGCAACACTTCCGTCGCTATGTTGCACATAGATTGCATTCCATTGATTGCTGTTAAAACTGCAGCTCATGTCGAAATTTCCATCAGTTTTATTAATTATTATTCCTGGTGCGGCAGCTACTACCCAAACATAATTATTTTGAAATAAATACCACTTAAACGGATAAGTAAAAATATCTATACCTTTGTGATTATAGCCAGCCGAAGTATCATAGGTTCTGGTTCCACAATTCCAATCTTGTAATTGATTGGGATAATTCGGATTATGGTCAACATGATTACTGATACTCCAAACATTATTATAAGGTGCAGCTGGATTTTTAGTAACAGGCCAAATAAACAATGGATGCACTAACGGTTGATTAGTTTTGGCTTTAAAAAATTGATTACTTTTTAGCAACTTTCTGTTTGCAGCAATTTCATTAAAAATGATTTGTCTCTGTTGATCAGAAACACAATCAGTACTACTTTCGGGAATTTTATACTCACCACCGCCGTGGACAATTACATTTTTTTGAGCAGAAATCGAAAAATTCATTGCAAAAAACAATAAATAAAAATATAGATTTTTCATATTAATAGGAAATTTATTCCGCAACAAAGATAGCTTTTTTATTAAAAACGTATTCTTTCTCCGCCTTTTTATTTATTACTTTTGTAATTCTAAAAATAATAAATGAATCTACTTTTTTTATACCTCAAAAAACATAAATCCTTACTTTTTTTTGCGCTATTAATGGCGGCAATCAACATCTGTTTTAGCTTATCTGACTCAATTATTACTGGAAAACTGATGCAAGATTGCGGTGTTGGATTAGCAAAATACAAAGGCAACGAAATTGGTTTTATTAAGTCAGTTGCTTTTTGGTTAGGACTTTCACTTGGTGCGGCCATGATTTCGCGATTAACTAAAAATTTTCAAGATTATTTTACCAATATTGTTATTCAACGCACTGGTGCCGATATGTATACTGACGGAATTAAAAAATCGCTCGATTTGCCTTACGAAGATTTTGAAGACCAACGCAGTGGCGAAACTTTGAGTCGTTTGCAAAAAGTACGAACCGATTCCGAAAAACTAATTACGTTATCAATTTCATTGGTTTTTCAAACCATTGTTGGGTTTGTTTTTGTCATTGTTTATGTTTCTCAAATCGATTACAGAATTGCGTTTATTTACTTAATTGCTGCGCCAATAATTGCTGTAATAAGTTCCATTTTAGGTAAGAAAATTAAAGCCATTTCAAGACGAATCGTTACACAAACCAATGCTTTGGCCGGATCAACCACCGAAAGTTTACGAAATATTGAATTGGTAAAAAGTCTCGGATTGACCAAACAAGAAGAAGAACGATTGAACATAAACACCATAAAAATTCTTGGTTTAGAATTACAAAAAATCAGGTTTATTCGTAGTTTGAGTTTTATTCAAGGCACAACAGTTCATTTTTTGAGAACTAGCGTGGTTTTTGCACTGTATTATTTTTTATTTGGCGAAAAAATTTTGGTTGGCGATTTATTAACCATGGTATTTTTTACTTTTTTTATA
>JANOPO010000021.1:0-119025 GCA_031422015.1 Flavobacterium sp.
TTAAAGTTATATAGGAGGATGTATTGCCGTGCCACCAACCGTTATGGAAGTAATATTTTTGTCCAGTTTCCCATTCGATCATGCGTATCCCTAATCCGTAATTTTTGGTGCCGCCTTTTTCGTAACTGTACCCTTTATAAATTTTTTTGACCAATTCGGGATTCAAAAAAGCACTGGCATTAATGGCTTGATCCAATTTTAATAAATCTCTGGGTGTCGAAAAAATATTCTTGTCGCCATAAATTCCATCCAAAAACTCGTATTCAAATTTGGAAGTATCAGGTCTATAGGAAGCAATTGCGATTTCTTTATCGGTATTAATATCAAAAACATACGTATTGTCCATCTTCAAGGCTTTGAAAATCATTCGATTCATGGCTTCTTTATAGCTGGTTTTTGTTATTTTTTCGATAATCAAAGCCAACATGGCATAATTGGTATTGCAATAATTGAAATGGGTATTGGTTGGAAATTCTAATGCTATTTTTTTACTTGTAAATAGATTTAAAATATCTTGATTGGTTAGCATTTTACTTTTGTCCCAAACTTTTTTATCAGATGTAAAATAGGCATAATTACTTAATCCACTTCTGTGATTTAAAAGTGTTTCGATAGTAACTTTCGGATACGGAAAATTATCCAAAATGGTAGTTACTTTTTGGTCTAAAGTAATTTTTTTGGCATCAATCAATAGTAAAATTGCAGTTGCAGTAAGAACCTTGCTTACCGATGCAATATGAATTGGTGTTTTTGTCGTTAAAGCTTCGCTAGTTTCATAATTGGCAATTCCGTTATATTGTTCGTGAATAATTTGTCCGTTTCTTGCGATTAGAAAACTCAAATTATCATCATCATTTTTCCAATATTTATCGCAAAATTCCTGTACAAGTTTCTTTTTCTGTTCGATATAGCCTTTTGAAAGTTTCTGAAGTTTGTCGGTCGATGGTTTTACAAAAGGTAAACTTTCGTTGTAGATAAATGGTTTTTCGATTGGTTTAGTCTCGTTTTTTCCGCACGAAAAAAAGAGCATTATTAAAAGGATTAAAAATTTTGTTTTCAAAGGATAGAATTTCAATATAGAAACAAATATATTGTTTCTATGAGGCAAAGAAATCAATGCATACCAATAAGTTTTCAAGAAGTTTTAACCATTTTTTGTTAATTATTTGAAAGTCAATCAATAAAAATAGAATTTAATAAAATAAAAAAAGTTTTGAAAACGATTTCGTAAAAACTACTTTTGAACTCGCAAAATTAAAGTATTTACAATGACATTCGGAATTATAAAAGAACGCAAGAATCCGCCAGATAGACGAGTAGTTTTTACACCAGAAGAACTCGTTCGTTTGCAAAAAGAACATCCAGAAGCTAAAATCAAGGTAGAAAGTTCGGACATTCGTGTTTTTTCTGATGCTCAATATAGTGATTTGGGTATTCAAGTTACTAGTGATATGAGCGATTGCGACGTGTTTTTTGGTGTAAAAGAAGTTCCTGTTGATGCATTAATTCCGAATAAAAAATATTTTTTCTTTTCGCATACCATTAAAAAACAAGTGCATAATTTGAAATTGTTACAAGCCATTTTGGATAAGAAAATAGAATTATACGATCATGAAACGATTGTTGATGCTAAAAATAAACGCTTAATAGGTTTCGGTCGGTATGCCGGCATTGTTGGCGCATACAATGGTTTGAGAGCTTTCGGAATTAAATTTGAATTATTCAACATTCCGAAAGCAGAAACTTTAGCTGGCAAAGACGAATTAATTGCAAAACTGAAACGTCAAACGCTACCGAATCTAAAAATTGTTCTGACAGGACATGGAAAAGTAGGAATGGGCGCAAAAGAAATTTTAGACGGAATGAAAATTAAAGAAGTTTCACATGAAAATTTCTTATCTAAAATATATTCAGAAACGGTTTATACTCAAATTGATGTATTGGAATATAACAAGCGCATCGACGGAAAAGTTTTAGATAAAAACGATTTTTATAAAAATCCAAAAGACTACGTCTCGGATTTTGAACGTTTTACAAAAGTTGCCGATGTTTTTATGGCAGGACATTTTCATGCTAATGAATCGCCCGATATTTTAACAAGAGCTATGCTTCAAGCTCCAGATTGCAAAATAAAAGTAGTTGCTGATATTTCTTGTGATGTTAATGGACCAATTGCTTGTACGATAAAAGCATCAACAATTGCAGATCCAATTTTTGGTTATTTACCAAGTACTAATGAAGAAGTTTCGTACCAACATCCAGGCGCAATCGTTGTGATGTCAGTAGATAATTTGCCTTGCGAATTGCCAAAAGACGCTAGTGAAGGTTTTGGCGAGATGTTTATGGAAAATGTGATTCCTGCTTTTTTTAATAATGATAAAGACGGAATTCTTGCTCGTGCAAAAATGACCGAAAATGGAAAATTGACTGAACGATTTGCCTATTTACAGGACTTTGTTGATGGAAAATAATTTCAAAATCTCGATTTTTCACCGGGATTTTTTGTTTCTATCAAAAGCGCTATATTTGAAGATAAAATAATTCAAATTTGAAGCATTTTTTCATCCAAATACTTTTCTCTTTTTTCTTTTCGTTTGTGTTACAAGCGCAAGAATTGCTGCCTTTTGTCGAAAATTTCACAAAATCTATCTACAATGGCGATAATCAAGTTTGGGATGTTACCCAAGGAACTGATAACGCCATGTATTTTGCCAATAATCATTTTTTTGTTCGTTATAACGGAGTAAAATGGGAAAAATATACCTTACCAAATCAAACCGTTATACGTTCGGTGTTTGCTCATAAACAAAAGATTTATTGTGGTTCCTACAATGAGTTCGGTTACTGGAAACGTTATAACGGGATTATGAAATATGAATCTCTTTCGAAAAACAAAAACTTGTTTGAAGGCATTTCAAATAACGAAGAAATTTGGAAAATTTTCGAATTTAGAGAAAAAATTTATTTTCAATCGTTTAATGAAATCTTTATTTTATCGGAAAATAAAATCGAAAAAATCAGAATTCCTTTTCAAATTTCGTATTGTTTTCCATTAAAAAACAAACTTTATGTCGCTTCAATAAATACAGGAATTTATGTATTAGAAAACAATAAATTTGTCCAAATCCCCGAACTTAAACTTTCAAATACCGTCATACATGCAATCGAAGAAAATCAAGGGAAAATTTATATTTTCACAAAAAAAGAGGGCGTTTATATTTATGACAATCAGGAGCTTAAGCCTTGGGATTCTCCATTAAATAATTTACTAAAAACGGAACTTATAAATACAGCAAAATTTTTGGATTACGATCGACTTGCAATCGGAACTGCCTTCAAGGGCTTGCATATTTATAATTTAAAAACCAATTCCTACAGCAGCATCAACCGAAATAATGCCTTGTCGAACAACACAATTTTGAATATTGGTTTTGATAAAGAAAATGATCTTTGGTTGGCTATGGATAACGGCATAGCGCACATCGAAATCAATTCGCCATATCTTAATTTAACTGATAATTCGGGGGTTTTGGGATCGGTATATGCTATATCTCCTATAGAAAATGGCTATTTGCTGGGTTCGAATCACGGCGTTTTTATGTACCAAAACAAGAAGTTAGACTTTTTAGAAAACTCGCAAGGACAAGTTTGGTCAATAAATAAAGTAGGCGCAAAATATTTGATTGGGCATAACGATGGTACTTTTTTGTTCGAAAACAATCAAATCAAAAAATTAAATTCAGTTACTGGCGGCTGGAAAGTTCTTAAAAGTAGCTTTAATACTAATTATTTTCAAGCTAATTATGCCGGAATCATTATTTATCAAAATGAAGATTTTTCAAAGTATAAAACGTTTAAAAATATTACAAAACCAATTAAAAATTTGGCACAAAACAAATGGAACGAAATTTGGGCTGTTGATAATTATAAAAGTCTATATAAAATTACATTTAGCGAAAATTTTGAAACAAACACGGTTGAGAATATAACTCAAAAAAGTGGTATCAAAAATGATTTTGGAGTGAAATTGTTTACTTATAAAAACGAAATTCTGTTTTATATTAATAACAAATGGTATCAGCACAATAAAATATCTAATACTCTTGAAGTCAATTTTTTATTTAGTAATAATTTTAAAGACATTGCCGAAATTCTGCCGATCAACGAAACGAAATTTGTTGTTGTAAAAAAGGGATTACTCTATATTATTACACAATCGGCAACCAATTTCGATTGGGATTTAATTCCTGAAAAGTACTACAAAGGCAAAATAATTAACCAAGATACCAATATTTTAATCGACGGAAATAAAATTGTTTTCAATTTGGATGACGGTTTCTTTTCGTATGATACAAACACTAAAAAACTACTTTTTAACAAAAAACTTCTTATCGAAGGATTTTGCAAAGGTCGTTTATTGACTCAAAACGAAAGTGTTGCAAGCAATCAATCGGTCGAATTAAATTGTATCACGCCTTATTTTGGATTCAATAAACCAATTTTATATTATTCTATTAACAATGAAGCACTTAAAACCACCATTTTTGAAGGCAAAATAACATTGAATAACCTAAGCAGTGGTTTGAAGGAAATTAACTTTTTTATTGCAAAAGGTACCAATTTTAAAAATATTGCTTCTTATAGTTTTACGGTTCTTAAACCTTGGTATGTTTCGTTTTGGATGATTATCTTTTATATTTTGGTAGTTGCTTCCGCTTTTTGGTTGTATTACAGATGGAATAGTATTCGATATGCTGAAAAATTAAAATTGAAAGAAGAAGAATTAAAGCATCAAAAAACAGTTTTGCAATTGGAACTTGATGCTGATAACAAGTTGAAAATTCAGGATTATGAAAAGCATATTTTAGAAATTCAAATTCAAACAAAAGCATCCGAAGTCGCTGGAAAATCATTATCAATTGCCAAGCAAACCGAAATGATTGAAGGAATTCAACTTTTGTTAGAAAGCGAAAACGATATTAATGCTTTGAAAAATAATATCCGAAAAACTATAAAACTAAATTCCATTAACAAAAAAGAATGGGAAACTTTTGAAAATAATTTATTCAAAAGTCATGAAGATTTTATAAATAGATTGACCTTAAAGCACCCAAAGTTATCGGCTAAAGATAAAAAACTGGCTATTTATTTAAAAATGAACTTAACATCTAAAGAAATTGCCCCACTTTTAGGAATTTCATTTCGAGGCGTTGAGCTGCATCGGTATCGTTTGCGCAAAAAATTAGCAATAGAACCCGACGTAAATTTGTCTAGTTTTATGAATACGTTATAAATTTAGCATTATTTTTTTGTACTCTGTAAAATTTACCTACTAAACATATATAATGTTTATACATCATTATTACATCAATTGAAAATATTATGATAGGTTAAAAGTAATAAAATTTAAATTTAAGTTGTTATTTAACAATATTTTATATTTCATTTTTTTAATTTTGATGTAGTTATGTAGTATTAAAGTGCTGCTACTACAACGTTGTAATTGCTTATATTTGTTTTTAAATAAGCATTTCGCACCATGAAACATTTTAATTGTGTATTTCTATTTGTTTTTATCGGCTTTAGCAGTGCTGCACAAATCGTAAAAGGTATAGTTGTAGATAAAGCAGGTATTCCAATTCCAACCGTTAATGTATACAATCTAGCATCGAAAAGTACTGTTGCTACTGATTTTGACGGCAAATTTGCTATAACGGCTGGTCCAAATGATGCTTTGAAATTTTCAATGATAGGATATACTTCCTTAACGGTGATTGCAAGTAAAGCATTGACTGTAGTTTTGCAAGAATTGAACACAACCTTAGAAGATGTAGTTGTTGTTGGATACGGAACCAAAAAGAAAGGCGCCATTACTGGTTCTGTAGTACAAATAAAATCTGATGATATTTTAAAAACCCCTGCACAATCTGCAATCCAAGCAATACAAGGCAAATCTGCTGGTGTGAATATAGTTACTAACGATGAGCCTGGCGCAAATCCAACGATATTAATTAGAGGGTTAGGTACAATATTGGGCGCAAGAAATCCACTGTTTGTTATCGATGGTATCGAAGCAACAAGTCTTAACGGATTGAGTGCTAGCGATATCGGATCATTTGATATTCTTAAAGATGCTTCATCGCTTGCAATTTATGGGCAAAAAGGTGCCAATGGCGTTGTTATTGTAACTACCAAAAAAGGTAAAAAAGGAAAAGTAACTTTTACATACGATTCATTTTATGGTCAAAAAGACATACTAAAAAAAGTTGCAATGTCTAATTCTTATCTTTATGCTTATTACAATAATACTGCTCTCGGCTCTTCTACTTTTTATAATTTCAACCAACCATTCAATACCAATTGGTTAAAAGAAATTACACGAAAAGGCGAAGTCACTAATAATGCTTTTTCTATTTCAGGGGCAAATGACTTTGTAAATTATTATCTCGGTGTTTCTAATTTTACCGAAAAAGGAATTTTATTGGGCACTGATTATAAAAGAAATAATATAGTCAATAAAAATGAGTATACATTTTCTGAAAGAATTAAAATCACTCAATTTGTAAGTTTATCAATTGCTGATAATAACCCAAAACCATTAAGCGCTTTTACGAACGCCTACAAGCAATCTCCAATTGTCCCAGTTCGTTATGGAAACGGAAGATTTGGCGTGCCACTTGTTAACATTGCGACCGGTTTTAATGATATTACAGGACAATTAATGAATAATGTTGCAAATCCTGTAGCGCAATTGTTGAATACCTATGAAAAAAATAATAATATAACTCTTTTTGGATCTCTAGGAACAGAAGTAAAATTACTTAAAAACTTGAAATTCAATTCTAGTTTTGGTGCCACAGCCGATTGGGCAAAAGGTTACACATTTACTCCAAATAGAGATTTATGGCTTGCACAGAATCCTTCTTTAGATGGAAATGATTATCAGTTGCAACGACCAAAAGATCCTATAAATACCTTACAACAAAGACGAAGTACATCATATATTTGGAATTGGGATAATTATATAACTTTTAAAAAAGAGTTTGGAGTACATGACCTAACTTTTGTTACAGGTATGTCAAGAACTACTAGTAATAATGGAGAATTTTTGAATGGTACTCGATTTAATGTTCCGCAACAATCCAATTATTGGTCTTTGGATATATCCAATCAAAACACACTTATAGACCCAAAAGCGGTTGTAAGTAACAATCGAAGCAATCCACGAGTTTCATTGGCTTATTTTGGACGATTTGAATATGCATTTAACGACAAGTACTTGCTTACCGGGTCAATAAGACGAGAAGGAATAAGCGTTTTTCAAGGCGATAAAAAATGGGGTATTTTTCCAGCAGTTTCGGCTGGCTGGATCATAAGCAATGAAAATTTCTTAGAGAATAGTAAATTTGTAAATACCTTAAAACTTAGAGCAGGCTATGGCGAAGTTGGAAATGGAAACGGACCTAGTTTTAATAACATAGTGTTTTCAAATATTCAATATCCATTTGGTATAAACCAAAACAGCGAACCCGGCAATTATGTTCGTAATTCAGTAGATCCAAATTTAACATGGGAAACAATTAAAGAATTTGATTTAGGTCTTGATTTCATAATTTTTAACAATCATATTTCAGGAACAGTAGATATTTATAACAGAAAAACAGACGATATAATTCTGCCGCTTTCAATTCCAAAAGTATTATCAGAAGAGGATGTTTTTATCAATTCTGGGCAAGTAACCAACCAAGGTATTGAAACAACGTTGCGATATGACAACAGTATTGGACAACATTTTAAGTATTATATTGGTGGTAATTTTTCGACCAATAAAAATGAAGTTTCAAAAATAACAAGTCCTTATTTCAAAAACCTTCCCGGAAGCGGAAATACAAACAACGGAGAATATACAAAACTTGTAAAACTTGGCGCACCGCTAGGAAGTTTTTATGTTTTTGAACTTACAGGATACAATACTGATGGCGAGCCTGTTTTTAACGATAAAGTTGACGGAATTGACGGATTATCTGATAATGATAGAGTGAATGCTGGCTCATACATACCAACGTACACGTATGGAATAAATTTTGGGATAACCTATAAAAAAGTTGATTTTTCTGTTGATACATACTGTGTTGGCGGAAACAAAATTTATAATGGCAAAAAAGCACAACGTTTTGTTGGCGAAAACATCGAAGCTTCAGTTTTAAATGATTTTTGGACACCATCCACTCCAAATGCTTTAAATCCGAAACCATTTAATTCGGTTCCAAAACCATCAACATATTATATAGAAGATGGAAGTTATTTAAGAATTAATAATATTACTGTTGGCTATACTTTATCAAAAATTTTCGAAAAAATTGATAAAGTTCGGTTGTATTTGACTGCAACCAATCCTTTTATTTTTACAGATTATTCAGGTTTTTCTCCAGAAATTTCAGGAAATGATAATGGCAATCCACTTCGAGGTGCTGGTATAGAGCTGGATGCTTATCCAACCAATAAAACACTATTATTTGGCGTAAACGTAGGTTTCTAAACGAAAATTATTAAAAATGAAAAATTTAAAACTATATAAATCCATCATTAGTATTACCATACTGAGTTTGTTTTCAGTTGCTTGCGAGTCAGATCTGGACACAAATCCGCAAGAAGCACAATCGGAATTCGATTTTTTGAACAATCCTAGTAATGCTGTACAACTCGTTAATGGCGTGTATAACAAAAATTTAGACTATAATACCAATTCTTTTTCATGGATCGGAATCACAAGTATCACTTCTGATGATGCCGACAAAGGTTCTACTCCGGGCGACACGGGCGCTGATAAAGACAAATTAGATGCACTAACTTTTACATCATCAGGACTTTCATTTCTTGATGTTTGGGAAGCAAGATATCAAGGCATTGGTAGAGCGAACAAAGCTTTATTTTATTTAGAACAACTCACAATTGATGCCACACTCAAAAATAGATTAATCGGCGAAGTAAAGTTTATGCGAGCTTTATGGTATTTTGATCTAGTGCGCTGTTTTGGTGGCGTTCCAATAGTAGTTTCTCAAATAAATTTGAATGATACACAAGCAGTTAATAGTGTTGTATTTACCAGAAGATCCAAACAAGAAGTCTATGATCAAATTGAGCTCGATTTGGTAGATGCAATCAACAAGTTGCCAATTCAATATCCTTCGGAAGATTTGGGTAGAGCCACAAAAGGTGCTGCAAAAGCATTACTGGCCAAAGCATTTTTATATCAAGAAAAATGGCAAAGATCATTTGATTTATGTGGTGAAGTTATCGCTTCTGCTCAGTACTCATTGCTAAGTAATTATGAAGATGTTTGGCGCGAAGTTGGCGAAAACAAATCGGAATCTATTTTTGAAATACAAGCAACTTTTGATAACGGACTAAAAGTATATTCGTATGTGCAAGAACCACGAGGAACGCCAGATTTAGGCTGGGGTTTCAACACGCCGTCGTTAGGACTTACTAACGCTTATGAACCAAACGATCAAAGAAAAGCAGCCACCATTATGTTTATTCCATCAACGCTTTGGGATGGCTTCGTGGCACCAAGCACATTAAACAATCCTCGATACAACTACAAAGCCTATCAAAGCAAAACTTTAGAACCTTGGAACGGTAATAGAGACGATACGGCCAAAAATTTGAGAGTCTTAAAGTATAGCGATATCTTGCTAATTCGTGCTGAAAGCGCTTTAAAATTAGGCAATACTGCTGAGGCACTTACAAACATCAATACCATTAAAACACGAGCAGGACTTCCAACAATTTCATCAGTTACTATCGAATCTATTTGGAAAGAAAGACGATTAGAAATGGCTATGGAGCATGATCGTTGGTTTGATATCATACGTACAGGGCAGGCACAAGCAGCTATGGCGGCCGACGGAAAAACTTTTATAGTAGGAAAGCATGAAGTATTTCCCATACCGCAACAACAAATAACCGCAAGTGGTGGTTTGTTAACACAAAACTTTGGATATTAGAGGATCAATTAAACATAAATCAATTAACATTTTTAAACATTAAAATTATGAAAACACACAATTTTTTAAAAACAAGTTTAGCGTTAGGCATTGCCTTTACAACGCTTATTAGCTGTGGTAGCGATGATGATGATACGCCAACAACACCAACATTACCACCAATTGGAGGTTTTGCGAGTTCTGACGCAGTTGGAGCGGCAGATTTAGTTGCAAAATGGAGTTTTGAAAACAACATTACTGAATCTAAAAATAATTTGGCAGGAACTCCAACAGGAGTATCTTACGTTGCAGGGGCTAAAGGACAAGCCTGGGATGGATCAGCAACAACTGCAAGATATGCTGTATTTAACGGTGCGAATGCAATTGGGGCGTTAAATAATTTTACGTTTTCTTTTTGGATGAATTCTGCAAACACGGTTCCAGATGCAGGAGTTCCTGGTCAAGGTAAAGGTGCTCAGGGTATTTTTTCACTGGTAAAACCTTCTGAGTTTTGGGGTGCAATTAATATATTCTTGGAAAATCCAGATGATGCATTCCCAAATAGATTACGATTAAAGTTATTAGCAGAAAACAAGAGAGCTGGTGTATCATTTGTAGGTTACGGTCCAATTGCTAATATTGACAATCAAATCAATAAATGGTTTCATGTTGCTATAACATACAATGCAACAACAAGTAAAATGAGTATTTATGTAAATGGTTTACCAGCAACAATTGTTTCTGTACCAGACACACCTACTGATGGATTTGTTGGTTCATTTATAGCTTATGCGACTGATCCAGGTGGACTTGCAAATCCAAATAATGCACCACTTTGGGGTAATTTAGATTTTGGAGGTACTTTTAATCAAGTTGTTTTAGGATCTCATCAATTTGAAACAACACCTTCATTGACTTCATCGCACGGACAAGAAGATTGGGCAACTTCTTATGTTGGAAAATTAGATGAATTCAGAATTTATAAAGCTGCCCTGCCACCATCTGATGTTGGTGCTTTATACGAACTAGAAAAAGCTGGTCGTTAATTTTAAAATAAAAATTATGAAAAATTTTGTATCAATAATTTTGTTACTTTTTTGTGCTAATTCTATATCGCAAACCCCTATTTATAATGAAAGAGCTAATTTAGTTTTTTTTAATTTTACAACCAACGGGGAGGATAGGCTTGATTACAGCGGAAACCAAGCAATTAATTTAAAGGTTACGGCAGGTATGTATGGAATCAATTTTAATATATCGCAAACAAGTTATAATGTGAAAATAAAACTTTTTGCAAAAAAATCTGGTTCAAATCCAGTTTTAATTGGCAATGATGATAATGTACCTATATTAACCTCAAGTCTAAGTAGTTCAGCTAACAAAGATTTTTTTATAACTTTAAATAGAAATGATTTTCCACCTGGAAGCATTTTGTATTGTATAGTTGAGAGGTTTGGTGCTCAATATTCATTTCAATCAAGAAATTATAGTATTACAGATTGTATTCAAACTCCTGCACCAATAAATATTTCTGCTACACCATATAGTTATGGATATACAATAGGATTCTCGCCAAGTTGAGCTTGTTTAATGGAATATGTTGATTTAACAAATAATATCTTTGGTTCAGCAACCATTTATACAAGTAGTGCACCTGGACACGGCAATTTTTTTTATTATCTATCACAAAATCGCAAATTTAAATTTAGATTAAAATCGTATAATAGCCCTTGCGCATTATTTTCAAATTGGTACACTGTGGATCCAGCAAATGTCAATTGTTCTGTAATACCAGCAAACTTAATTTTAACTAGCCAATGCCCACCATCTCCTCCCTCCCAAGGTTGCGGTGCTTTTGTTAGATGGGATAATATATTAACAGCTATTGCTTATAATTTTGAATATATAATTTACAATCTTTCAGGTCAATCTATAACAGGTGAACAGGCTTGTTCGGGTAATTCATTTTCTATTACTGGTAGAATAGAATCAAGCATAGGACAAGGACCTTTTTACGCAAAATTTAGGGTTAAAGCTAAATGCATTAATAATATATGGACTGCATATAGCCCTTGGTCATCTACTTTTGCTTGGTAACTTTAAAATAACTATACCTCACAAATTCTTTATTTGTGAGGTATATTAAATTCTTTATATAGTGACTAGATTATTTAAAATAATATTTTTGATAAGTTTTGCGGTTATTGCAACTTTTTGTTCCAATAATTCGCCAAAAGAAGCTGTTACTCCACCAGTAGTTATAGTGCTGCCAGACATAGTTGTTCCGCCAGCAGTTATCAATGATCCAATAACACTAATTTCTGATGTTGATGCACTTGATTTGGTTCAAAGAGAATGTCTAAAATATTTTTGGGAGTATGCACATCCTATTTCCAAACTAGCCAAAGAGCGTTATCATACCGATGATGTTACTAATGATGCTAATATTGTGACTATTGGTGGTTCAGGTTTTGGTTTAATGACTATTATTGCAGGTGTAGACAGAGGTTTTGTTCCAAGAGCAGAAGCTGTTTCTAGACTTACAACAGCATTAAATTTTCTTGAAAATGCCGACAGATATCACGGTGCTTGGCCACATTGGATGAATGGCACAACAGGCGATGTTATTCCGTTTGGAACAAATGATAATGGGGGCGACTTGGTAGAAACAGCTTTTCTTTGCCAAGGTTTTATTACAATACGAGAATATTTCAAAAACGGAAATGCCGCTGAACAAGCATTAGCTGCAAAAGCTGATGATTTATGGAAAGGCGTTGAATGGGATTGGTACACCAAAGGCGAAAATGTACTGTATTGGCATTGGTCACCAGACAAAGGTTGGATAATGAATTTTAAATTAGAAGGTTATAACGAAGCATTAATTGTCTATGTTTTAGCAAAAGCATCGCCAACACATCCAATACCTAATAACAATCCATATACACTTGGTTGGGCTAGAAATGGAGGTATAAAAACTACTGGACAGCGTTACAACCTTCCATTGGTTTTCAATCATAATGGTGCCGGAGGAAATGTCGGTCCAATGTTTTGGGCGCATTATTCGCATTTGGGCTTAGATCCTAGAGGTTTGACTGATCAATATGCCAATTATTGGACGTTGAATGTAAATCATGCCAAAATTATGCTAGAACACTGTAAAGCAAATCCGGGTAGTTTTACAGATTATTCCGATAAATGTTGGGGTTTGACGGCTTCTTATACCCGAAATACCAATGGCTCAACAGGATATACTGACCATAAACCGCAAAACGATAAAGGGGTAATTTCACCAACTGCAGCACTTTCAAATTTTCCGTACACACCAGTAGAAAGCATGAAATTCTTGAAATATTTATACCAAGAACACAGAGCAAGATATGTTGGTGTAGCTGGACCTTATGATGCTTTTTCACCCGAATATGTGTGGAAAACGCCCCGCTATTTAGCCATAGATCAAGGTACAATTGTGCCCATGATCGAAAATTATCGTTCGGGTTTGTTATGGAATTTGTTTATGCAAGCTACAGATGTAAGAAACGGACTGATAAGTTTAGGGTTTTCCTCAACGCAACATGGATTTTAAATTTTTATAACTATTGTAAATGTCAAAAAATAAATTTGTTTATATAATTCTTATCAGCGTTATCTGTTTGTCAACTTTTGCTCAAAAAAAGCCAAGCAAAAAAACACTTTCGGCTAAAGAAGTTTTTGTTTCAAATTTGATTTCAAAAATGACTTTGGATGAAAAAATAGGACAATTAAACCTACCAACAGCTGGAGATATTACAACGGGACAAACTAATAGTTCTGATATTGCCAAAAATATTGCGTTAGGTAATGTTGGCGGCTTATTTAATATCAAAACAGCCAAAAAAATTAAAGAAATTCAAAAAATTGCAGTCGAAAAATCACGTCTCAAAATCCCACTAACATTTGCAATGGATGTTATTCATGGCTACGAAACCACATTTCCAATTCCATTAGGTTTATCTTGCTCATGGGACATGAAACTTATTGAACGAAGCGCCAGAATTGCGGCTCAAGAAGCGAGTGCCGACGGAATTAATTGGACTTTTTCGCCAATGGTCGATATTTCGAGAGATCCGCGCTGGGGTCGAGTTTCAGAAGGATCGGGCGAAGATGCTTATTTAGGTAGTCAAATTGCAAAAGCGATGGTAAAAGGCTATCAAGGCGATGATTTATCAAAAAAAAATACCATTTTAGCATGCGTAAAACATTTTGCTTTGTACGGTGCTCCAGATGCAGGTCGTGAATATAACACTGTCGATATGAGTCGATTGAGGATGTACAACGAGTATTTCCCACCCTACAAAGCAGCAATTGATGCTGGAGCAGGTTCGGTTATGGCATCTTTTAACGAAATTGATGGAATTCCCGCAACAGGAAATAAGTGGTTAATGACTGATGTCTTAAGAAAACAATGGGGTTTTAAAGGATTTGTAGTTACAGATTATACTGGAATTCCAGAAATGACAGAACACGGAATTGGCGATTTGCAAACCGTATCGGCACTAGCATTAAATGCAGGAATTGAAATGGACATGGTCGGTGAAGGTTTTATAAAAACATTAAAAAAATCGTTAGCAGAAGGTAAAGTTTCAATAAATCAAATTGATAATGCGGTTCGATTAATTTTAAACTCAAAATACGATTTGGGATTGTTTCAAAAACCCTATCAATATTGCGATGAAGAACGCGCTAAAACGGAAGTTTACACCAAAGAAAATCGTTTAGAAGCTAGACAAACTGCAGCGCAATCAATGGTTTTGTTAAAAAATGATTCAGAGCTTTTGCCGTTAAAAAAATCGGGAACAATAGCGCTAATTGGACCATTAGCCGATGCCAAAGAAAACATGTCGGGTACATGGAGTGTGGCCACTAAATTTGAAAACTCAATCTCATTATTAGCCGGAATTAAAGAAGTTGTTGGCAATAATGGCAAAATTTTATACGCTAAAGGGAGTAATCTTGATGAAGATGCAAAATTTGAAGAAAAAGCCACAATGTTTGGAAAAACATTGCATCGCGATTCTAGAACGAAACAAGAATTACTTAATGAAGCCTTAATAATTGCTAAACAATCAGACGTGATTATTGCAGCAATCGGAGAATCGGCTGAAATGAGTGGCGAATGTAGTAGCCGAACCAATCTAGAAATTCCGCAAACCCAAAAAGAGTTATTGCAAGAATTATTAAAACTAGGCAAGCCTGTAGTTTTAGTTTTGTTCAATGGTCGCCCGCTTATTTTGAATCAAGAAAAAGAAACTGTTCCAGCAATTTTAGATGTTTGGTTTGCAGGCTCAGAAGCAGGTTATGCCATTGCTGATGTATTATTTGGCGATGTAAATCCGTCGGGTAAGTTAACTACAACTTTCCCAAGAAGCGTTGGTCAAATTCCAATTTATTACAACCATAAAAACACGGGTCGGCCGTTAGGAAATAGCGAAGGCAATTTTGAAAAATTCAAGTCCAATTATATAGACGAGCGAAATGAACCATTATATCCATTCGGTTACGGCTTGAGTTATACAAAATTTGAGTATTCAAACATGACAATTTCTTCGAATAAAATATCCACGAAAGAAAAAATTGTAGTTTCAATAGACATTAAAAACACTGGAAATTTTGACGGAAAAGAAGTGGTGCAATTGTACATAAGAGATTTGGTGGGTTCTATAACACGTCCTGTAAAAGAGTTAAAAGGTTTTGAAAAAATCGAAATAAAAAAAGGTGAAACCAAAAAAGTATCGTTTGTAATTTCGATTGAAGATCTAAAATTTTATGATGCTAATTTAAATTTTGTTGCCGAACTTGGAACTTTTGAAGTTTTTATCGGCGGTGATTCCAACGCTAAAAGTAAATTAACGTTTGATCTAGTTAATTGATTTTGTTTAGTTGCCTCAAAAGTCTTGAAATCATAAGTTCAAGACTTTTGTTTTTTTATATTAGCCCATACACGTCAGCATTTTTTTTAATTTATTGAAGTTCAATTAATTAATGGAAACGTTGTGATTTCGTCGAAAAATGTTTTAAGAAATCGATTTCGTTGATAACTTATTATCATTTTTCGATCTTCAAATTGATATAAATGTACATTTATAAAAAATTTAACTTTTTATGAAAAATATATATTTAGTAGGTTGTTTTTTGGTATCAATTCTTGCAAATTCTCAAAATGTGCAATCGGTTTCCAAAAATATTTCTTTAGATTTTAAACTTTCAAAATCGGGGCAACCAACCTATTCTCTTACATATAAAGGGAAAAAAGTTGTTACCGAAAGTAGTTTAGGATTGAAACTCAAAGACAAAAGAGATCTAGAATCTAATTTTGAAATAGATTCGGTAGGAAATTTTTCTTTTAACGAAAATTGGAAACCTGTTTTAGGAGAACAATCGAGCATCAAAAATCAATACAACGAGCTTTTTATAGCTTTAAATCAGAAAGAAAATAAGCTCAAACTCAATATTATTTTTAGAGTTTTTGATGAAGGAATTGCTTTTAGATATCATTTTCCGAAGCAAAAAGAGTTGAATTATTTTATAATTTCTGAGGAACTTTCTCAGTTTAATTTAATTGAAAATAATAAAACTTTTTGGATTCCAGGCGATTTTGATAGTAATGAATATGAATATCAAGAAACCAAAATTTCCGAAATAGATAATGACAAAATCAATTTGAATAATGGCATTGGTTTCAAATCAATTGCCTCAAAATACACTGTTCAATCACCGCTAATGATGAAATCGCCATCGAATATTTATATGAATATTTTTGAAGCCGCGGTTGTCAATTATCCCGTTATGCATTTGGATGTTGATGTTTCCAATTACAAATTTATTTCTCGACTGGTCCCAAATGCTATTGGTGATAAAGCCTATTTGCAAACGCCATGTGTTTCTCCATGGCGTACTATCATGATTAGTGATGATGCGCGAGAAATTGTAGGTTCTAAAATGATTTTTAACCTAAACGAACCCTGTAAGATTAAAGACGTATCGTACATAAAACCAATGAAATATGTTGGTATTTGGTGGGAAATGCATGTTGGAAAATCGACTTGGGATTATGCAGGATCGCAAAATGCTCAAAACTCGTTAACAAAAGATTTAATTCCGTCAGGAAAACATGGTGCCAATACAACCAATACCAAACGATATATTGATTTTGCTGCTAAACACGGTTTTGATGGCGTTTTGGTAGAAGGTTGGAACACAGGTTGGGAAGATTGGTTTGGCAATTGGAAAGAAGATGTTTTTGATTTTACAACGCCTTATCCAGATTTCAACCTGCAAGAAATCAATGATTATGCTAAAGCAAAAGGTGTAAAAATGATTATGCATCACGAAACTTCGGGCTCGGTTGCCAATTATGAGCGTCATTTGGATCGTGCTCTAGAATTGATGAAAAAATACAATTATCCAGCTGCCAAAACGGGTTATGTTGGTAAAATTATTCCGCGTGGCGAGTTTCATGACGGGCAATCGATGGTCAACCATTTCAATTTTGTTGCACGACGTTTTGCCGATTATGGGTTCATGGTCAACTCTCACGAAAGTTCAAGATTAACCGGATATAACCGAACTTATCCAAATTATATAGCTGCCGAAGCGGCTCGCGGAAACGAATTTAATGCTTGGAGCGTCGGCAATCCACCAATGCACGAAACGATTTTACCATTTACTAGACAACTTGGTGGTCCTATGGATTATACACCCGGAATTTTCGAAATAAAAATGAATGTTTATGGCAAAAACAAAACAGAACAAGTGCAAACCACGTTGGCAAAACAATTGGCGTTGTATGTAACGATGTATTCACCGTTGCAAATGGCTGCCGATTTACCTGAGAATTATGAAAAATATATGGATGCTTTTCAGTTTATAAAAGATGTTTCAGCCGATTGGGATGAAAGTAAATATATCGAAGCAGAACCTGGAGATTATCTCACTGTTGCAAGAAAAACTAAAGGTAAAGAATCTTGGTTTTTGGGTGCAATTACGGATGAAAATGCAAGAACTTCAGAAATTAAAACTGATTTTTTAACTCCGAATAAAAAATATAAAGCGATCATTTATCAAGATGGTAAAACAGCCGATTGGAAAAACAATCCCATTAATTATGAAATTAAGACTATTGAAGTTACTTCAAAATCAAAGATTAAACTAGTCTTAGCGGCTGGCGGTGGAACAGCTATAAGTTTTATGCCTTTGTAAAAAAGAACAAAAGATTTGCAAAATCGAAAAGATTTATGTAAATTTGCTTTTTATCAGATGTAAAATTACACAATATGAAATCAAAATACAAAGAATTTAAAGAAGTTGACCACGAAGTTTATCAAGTTTCTGAGCCAATGGAACTTTATTTACCATCTACTTTCGAAAAAAATAGTGTTTTAGATAATCTGGCTCAAAATTCCAAAGATTTGTTCACAAAAGTTATTGTGAATACTGGATTAACCATAAAAACCTTAGCCGAAAACATTTTTGAAATCACCCCGAAAACATTCATAAAATATAAAAATAATACGATCAAGTTGCCTTCTCGAATTGCCGAACTCGCCATAGAGCTTAGCACTTTATATGAATTAGGAAGCGCTGTTTTTGGTACTGTCTCAATCTTTAATGACTGGTTAGAAAAAGACAATGTTTTTTTTAATTCAAAAAAACCAGCTACGTTTTTAAATACTTCAACAGGAATTCATTTAATTTACGAAGAATTAAAACGCATTGAGTTTGGAGCTACAGCATAAGTTATGGATGTTTTTAGGATAACGCATCGCAAATGGTCTGATAAATTAGTTGGTTCGGGATATGCTGCCAGATGGAATTCTAATGGAATTTTTGCCATTTATGGTGCTGAAAATGCGTCACTAGCTTGCTTAGAGAATTTAGTTCATCGTAATGGTTTCGGATTGGATTCAGATTATTGTTTAATTATAATTTCAATTCCAAATGCAATTTCGAAAATAGAAATTAAAAGCACCGATTTGCCTACTAATTGGACTAATAACGATGAAAAAGCACATTTGATTTGCAGAAAATATGGTGATAATTGGATTAGAAATCAAAAGTCTGCAATTTTAATAGTTCCTTCGGCAATAATTACAAATGAAAAAAATATAATAATTAACCCAAATCATAAAGATTTTTTAAAAATAGAAATAAAACTAATACAACCATTTTCTTTTGATAAACGATTGATACAATAAATAATTACTACTAACTAAAAACCAAACTATGAATTCCGAACAAACAAAAACCAATTATCCTGCGCTGTATACACTTATAACAGTATTTTTTTTCTGGGGCTTTATAGCAGCTGGAAATAGTATTTTCATTCCATTTTGTAAAAGTTATTTTAGTTTAGATCAGTTTCAATCGCAGTTGGTTGATTTTGCATTTTATACTGCTTATTACATTGGTGCTTTATTATTATTTGCTTTAGGCGATATGTCCGGAAAAGATATTGTAGGAAAATGGGGATATAAAAAAAGTATTGTTTATGGTCTTTTGTTTTCGGCATTGGGAGCAGCTGCGATGATTGTTGCAGTTGAAGCTAATGTATATGCAGGAATGTTGTTGGGACTGTTTATTGTTGCTTTAGGATTCTCGTTGCAACAAACTGCAGCCAATCCGTTTGCGATTTTACTTGGTGATCCAAAAACGGGCACAAGCCGAGTAAACCTTGGTGGCGGAATCAACTCTTTTGGAACTACTATAGGGCCAATTGTAGTGGCATTGGCTTTGTTTGGATCTGCAGCTTCAGTTACAGACGAGCAAATAAAATTAATGGAATTAAACAAAGTTGTAATTCTTTATGTTGCGGTTGGATTATTATTTATTGCTGCAGCTGCAATGTTTTATTTTTCCAAAAAAGTACCGAGTGGGATTTCAGACGAACCAATGGAAAAAGCAAATAAAGCCTTGAGAACTCTGGTAATTATGACTATTCTATTGGCAGTAATGTTTACGCCTGTTTTTCAAAGTTATAAAAGTGATGAAGCTCTTAAAATTGAAACTTTAAATAAAGAAAACGAAACTATTCGTTACGATTTGTCTCGCACAAGTTATATAGCAGGTTCGCCAGCACTGAAGCATATTGATGATAAATTAAATGCAAATGACATCGAAATAAAAGCATTAAAAGAACCCTTAGAGCAATCTAGAATGTTATGGTTAACTGGAGCTTTATTAGTTGTTGTTGGCGGAATATTACTTTCGTATTTTTCTGCTCAAAAAAAATCAGAAGGTTGGGGAGCAATGCAATATCCGCAATTGGTTCTGGGGATGTTAGCTATTTTTACGTACGTAGGAGTTGAAGTTGCTATTGGGAGTAATTTGGGCGAATTATTAAAGTTACCCGATTTCGGAAACATGGCATCATCTGATATTGCACCATATATATCAATGTATTGGGGAAGTTTAATGATAGGTCGTTGGGCTGGAGCAATTAGCGTTTTTAACCTAAAAGGAAACTCAAAAACTATTGCTTTAATAATCGTGCCATTGATAGCTTTTGCAATTATTTTGGGTGTAAATATTATATCAGGAAAAGACATGGCGCCATTGTATTACTATGTTTTTTGTGTATTAATTCAAATTGGAGCTTTCTTTTTGAGTAAAGACAAACCAGCACGAACTTTAATGATTTTTGGATCTTTTGGAATCATCGCTATGCTAATCGGATTATTTTCGACAGGAATGGTCGCTATTTATGCTTTCTTAGCTGGTGGCTTGGCATGTAGTATCATGTGGCCAGCTATTTTTAGTTTATCCGTTATCGGATTAGGAAAATATACGTCGCAAGGTGCTGCTTTCTTAGTAATGATGATCTTGGGTGGTGGAATCATTCCGCCATTGCAAGGAAAATTATCCGATATTATTGGGATACATCAATCGTATATCGTTGCGGTAGTTTGTTTTGGCTATTTAACACTTTTTGCCTTTTTGGTAAAAGGAATTTTATTGAAACAAAATATAGATGTTGACGCAGTAGAAGTTGCCGTTTCTCATTAATTCGTTCGCATGAAACGATCCCAATTATTTAATGATTTCTTCGAGAGCGAAAAACTCGGAGGAATCATTTTGGTTTTTGCAACTTTGATTTCGTTGCTTTTGGCAAATTCAAGTTTTCAAAATGCATATATTTCGTTTTGGGAAACAAAACTGATTGCGCAACCAATCGTATTTTGGATTAATGATGGTTTGATGACTATTTTCTTTTTGTTAATTGGTCTAGAATTAGAAAGAGAAATTTATCATGGCGAATTATCTAGCCTTAAAAAAGCTGCTTTGCCATTTTTTGGTGCTTTTGGTGGCATGGTTTTGCCTGCACTTGTCTATCTGTTTTTTAATTTCGGATCAGCAACGCAATCTGGAGCTGGAATCCCAATGGCGACAGATATAGCTTTTGCAGTAGGAATTTTATCATTATTAGGAAATCGAGCACCAAAAACATTGAAAGTTTTTATCACGGCTTTGGCAGTTATTGACGATTTGGGTGCAATGCTCATTATTGCACTTTTTTATACAAGTTCGCTTTCGATAATCCATTTGGCAATTGCTTTTGGAATATTAGGATTTTTATTTGTTTTAAATCGATTAAAAATTCACAATTATATCCCTTATCTACTTGGCGGAATTTTCATGTGGTATTTTATGCTGCAATCTGGAGTTCATCCAACTATTACAGGTGTTTTGATTGCATTTGTGATTCCGTTTGGAGATGGAAGCAAAGCCACAATTTCTTATAAACTTCAACATTTTTTACACAAACCCGTTGCTTTTTTTATTTTGCCATTATTCGCATTGGCAAATACAGCAATTTCTATAAATTCAAATTTTGAATCATTTATATTGGATAATTTGAGTTTAGGTATTTTTTTCGGATTGGTTTTAGGTAAGCCTATTGGAATAATCTTGTTTTCATTTATTGGAGTTTCGTTAAGTCTTTGTACGTTACCTAAATCAATTACTTGGAAAACAATTTTAGGTGCTGGATTTCTTGGCGGAATTGGATTTACAATGTCTATTTTTATCGCACTTTTGGCTTTCGATTCTTCTAAAATAATTGATTCGGCCAAAATGACAATACTTATTTCGTCATTTATAGCAGGAATCATTGGTTTTAGTATCCTTAAAGCAAGTTTAAAAGCTTCTAAATTCTTATAAAAATGTATATTTGTCATAATTTTATACCATCTTATGGGATAAAATTTCATTTTTATTGAGAAAGTAGTATTTTTGTCAAACTACTATAAACAACTTTTATTTATGGAAATTATTACCAAAAAAACAGCAGTTAAGAAAAAAACTATAAAAAAGAAAAAGCGCAAAAAGAAAATTATTGCAATTAAGAAAGTAATAATTAACCAAGTTAAATTTTTGCCAAATGAAGAATTCAAAGAAGTACAACTTAATGAGTCTTTAAAAAACCGTTATGCGATTTCCAATCGTGGCCGTTTGATAAGTTTTACGAAAGACATGATTAACGGACGACTATTAGAAGGCGGATTGGCCGATGGTTATAGGATTTTGCGTTATCGAATAACAGAAGATGGAAAAATAAAATACAAATATAATTTTTTTTACAAGCTTGTTGCTGAAGCTTTTTTAGTAAAAGAATCCGAAGGACAAACCTTTGTTTTGCATCTTGATTATGTTCGCGATAATGACTTAGTTCGTAATCTAAAATGGGCAACTCGTGAAGAAATGTTAGCACATAGCAACAAAAGTCCACATGTTTTGGCAGCCCGCGCAAAATTTGTTTCGGAAAAAACAGGCTCCAAAGCAGTATCAAAACTCGATTCGACTCAAGTGATGCGTATAAAAAAATTATTAGCACTACCAGAGCAAAAAACACGTAAATCAATGATTGCCAAACAATTTGGCATTACAACCATGCAACTTCGGCGCATAGAAACAGGCGAAAATTGGGGATATGTAACTATTTAGATCTATAAAAAAGTAAACCGCTAATTTCGAAAAACTAGCGGTTTTTTATTTTTTATCTATTCCACTCAATTCTTCTTGAAAAATACATTACAGCGGCCAATATTGCAAACAAGCCAAAACTTCCTACCAAAAGCGCATAATCTTCGAGCTGAATAATTACAAATATAAAGGTATAAAGAACGGATAAGGCAATGCCAATAAACATCGGAAATTTTTTGTCTTTCAAAATCGAAACCGAATACAGCGCTATCAAAGTTATGACCGAAGTTCCTGCAATGACATAGGCAAAACTAAAACTAGAATGTTCGGTAATCGAAATAAGTAAGGTATAAAACATAATCAAAGCAATACCAATCATCGAATATTGAAATATATGAATATTGATTTTACTAATCGATTGTATCAAAAAGAAAATTAAAAACGTCAAGCCAATAACCAAAAATCCGTATTTGGAAGCACGCTCGTTTTGAAGGTATTCGTCAACGGTTTCTATCAGTCTCACGCCAAATGAATATTCGTTTAAATTGGGTAATTTGGTTGCATAATGTTGCGAAAAACTTCTATTAATATCTAGAATTTTCCAGTCGGCATGAAATCCTTTTTTGGAAATAGTTTTGGTCGTATCATTAGCGGCAAACATCCCCATAAAACTCGGCGATTCCCAATCGGAATTGACAGCTACGAAAGTGGTTTTACCAATAGGAACAAACGTAATACTGTTGCTGCCGTTGTATTTCATGCTGAAATCAAACTCGATTTTGGCATTTGTTTCGAGTAATTTATGATCAAAATTTGTGGTTTCTAAAGTTCCGTACTGAGTATCTTCATCGGCTTTGGATTCAAAATCAAAAACTTGCTTGTTGAGTTTAATTTTTAAATCGCTTTTAATACTTTTCAAGTTAGTGGTTTTTACAAGTACTGTGGCTTTATCCCAAAGAATATCTTCAGGTTTTATATTCAATTTTTCAAAATTTGGTGTTTTGAAATAACCATCAAAATTCATGTTTGCAGTAAAAACTACATTATTGTAAATGCCACGTTTGAGCGATGTGTTTTTCTTGACATCCGATTTGTTTTTTAATTCTTCTGGAAAAAAATAAGCATATTCAATACTTGCATAACGCTCAATTCGAGAGACTTTGGTCTTTTCATCTACAATCGTAGTTTCAGAAAATGATTTGTATGGAATTTTCATAATTGGGCCATAAAACTCGATATCTTTTCCCCAAAGTTCAGATACTTCGCTAACCACTTCTTTTTGGCGACGGCTTCGTTCAGAAATTAAATCTTGTACAAAAAATAGGGGAATAAGCAATACGAGTGTTAGCAATCCGACCATAATCATTTTGGCAGTTGCTGATTGAAAGAAATTTGTTTTTGGTGTAATTTGATTTTCTTGATTTTCCATGAAATTTGATTTTAAAATGTTAAAGTTAAGAATTAATTTATTCGAAATGATTTATGTAAATTTTCAAGTGGTTGCAAAAGCATTTTCGAGAAATCGAGATAATGAAATTGATGCGCCATTTTTCCTTTTCGGAATTGTTTTATAAAATAAGTTAATCGAGTAGGATAGAAGCATGTTCCGCAGGTGATAATCATAAATAAATACAAGCTTCGTTTGCCATTTCCGAAAAGATAATATTGCATCCCGATTTCTTTAGGAACCGAAATTCCGGTGTTTGTAAGTACATGAATAACATCATGATCTTCTAGTTTGGGTTGTATTTCTAAATGATATTTGATCAAAAAACAACCTAAATGAAACCCTAACGACTGTTTTGGCATATCAAGTAGTTGATGTTTTTCAATTGCGTAAGGTTTGTTTTTTTTGAAAAATTTTTGATACGGTTTTTTAGAAATTTCATGCATTTTTTCGACAAATTGGTCTTTCATATTTTTGTTTTGCAAATTTAAAGTACTTTGAAATTCAAAGTAAAAAATTAAAAAAATAGTTTACTTTTTAGATAATAATTTTTCGAGCGCATCAATATGAGTAGCAAATGCCTTTTTGCCTTCATGAGTTGCACTGTATTTGGTATTTGGTTTTTTTCCTATAAATTGTTTTTCGATTAGAATATAATTTTCGAGTTCTAACGCTTTGGTGTGTGAAGCAAGGTTGCCATCGGTAACGCCAAGCAATTCTTTGAGCATATTAAAATCGGCATTTTCATTGACCATCAAGATAGACATAATTCCCAAACGAATTCGGTGATCAAAGGCTTTATTTATATTTTGGATGATGGTTTTCAAATCTATTGTCTTTATCGACACTTTTTAATTTATTTCTTAAAATCATACTTATAATACATTACGCTGCCGTAAATAATATGACAAATCCCGAATCCTAAAACCCAGAAATACAAACCATAACCCGAAAATTCAACAGCAATTAATCCTAAAATTATTTGTGTAGTTCCCAAATATAATACATCACGAAACGTATATTTACTTGCATTGACGCAAGCCAAGCCATAAAAAATTAAAGTTACAGGTGCAATCAATCCGTAAAAGCCATTTTTTAATAATAAAAACGAAAAAATACCGCCAGTAAACAAAGGAATACAAAAATTCAGCAGCAGTTTTTTAGAGGTATTGTTCCAAACTTTTTCGTTTTGCTTTTTTGCTTTTCTGATCGTCAAAAAATAAGCTGTTGCAATAGAAGCGATCAAAACCAATAGCGCAACCAAAACAATTTTTTTGAAAGTCATGCTTTCTAAAGTAATATAATAGGAGCGATGTGATACTATCAAAAAGTTAGCGACAAACGCACCAACTAATGCATAAACACCAGCCAAAATTCCGGACAAGCCGCTCAATGAAATAAACTGCGAGGAATTTTCCATCATTTTTTTTATGTGCTGAATGTCTTCTAAATAAGTTTTTGATTCCATATTAAAGTACTTTGAATTGCAAAGTAAATTATTTTAATTTATATAAAAAAATAAAAAGCACTTTATTTTTTTAAATTTTAAAAAACTGGATTATATTTGAAAAAACAATCTCAATAATGAAAAAGCTATTTTTTTTATTTTTACTACAATTTACAACAGTTTTTTCGCAAACTACAGACGAAGCAACTTTGCGACAAATATATAATGCGGCATTAACACAAAGTAGTTGTTATTCGTGGCTTGACGACTTATCTAATAAAGTTGGCTCACGCTTGTCGGGATCAATAGGAGCAGAGAAGGCGGTTACTTATACCAAAAAACAACTAGAAACACTTGGTTTAGACAAAGTTTATTTGCAAGAAGTAATGGTGCCAAAATGGGTTCGTGGCAAAAAAGAAGAAGCCTATCTTCAAGTCGGAAATCAAAAAATAACGTTTCCGATTTGCGCTTTAGGCATGTCGGTTGCAACTCCCAAAAATGGAATTTCGGCTACCATTATTGAAGTTAAAAGTTTGGAAGAACTTTCCAAATTGGGCGAAGCTAAAGTAAAAGGAAAAATAGTTTTCTTTAATAGACCAATGAATCCTGAGTTTATAGAGACCTTTCGCGCTTACGGAAGTTGTGTCGATCAACGTTCGTCTGGCGCTCGCGAAGCTGGAAAATTAGGCGCACTTGGCGTTATAGTTCGTTCGATGACTTTAATTATGGACGATTTGCCACATACTGGCGCCACAAACTATGGTGATGTTGCTAAAGAAAATCGAATACCAGCCGCTGCAATATCAACAAATGGTGCCGAAAAATTGAGCCAAATGCTTAAGAACAATCCTAATTCGAAATTGTTTTTTAAGCAATCTTGCGAAACCTTTAACGATGTTTTGTCCTACAATGTTGTGGGCGAAATTACTGGAACCGAACATCCTGAACGCATTATGGTCGTTGGCGGACATCTCGACTCTTGGGATCTTGGCGATGGCTCGCACGATGATGGTGCAGGTTGTGTACAAAGCATGTCGGTTTTAGAAATTTTGAAAAAGATAAACTACAAACCCAAAAATACAATTCGTACTGTACTTTTCATGAACGAAGAAAACGGTGTTCGTGGTGGAAATAAATATGAAGAATTGTCGAACAAAAACAAAGAAAACCACATTTTTGCACTCGAAAGTGATTCGGGTGGATTTGCGCCACGTGGTTTTTCTATAGACGCTAATGATACCAATTTTGCCAAAATTACGAGCTGGAAATCGTTGTTTGAGCCATATCTAATTCATATTTTCAGAACCGGATTTACAGGTGTTGATATTGGCCCCTTAAAATCGTCCAAAATTATAAAGGCCGGGTTAATGCCAGATCCGCAACGTTATTTTGATTATCATCATGCCGCTTCAGATACTTTTGATGCTGTAAATAAACGCGAATTGGAGCTTGGTGCAGCAACAATGACTTCACTAATGTATTTAATAGATACCTACGGAATTGACTAATGATGAAACCTGCCGAAGCCTATATCCTTAATCAACCCGAACCGTATCGAGAGATTTTATTGAATTTGCAAATTATTATCGAAAACGCTATTCCAGAACTGGAGCTTTTGTACAAGTGGCACATTCCATATTATTATTTCAACGGAAAACCTTTTTGTTTTTTAAACGCTAGCCACAAAGGAAAATTTGTTGATGTGGCTTTTAACAAAGGTTTTGATTTAAAATTGCATCCTAATTTTTTGGTTTCCGAAAAGCGAAATACTTTCAAATCCTTACGCTATTTTTCGTTTGAAGAAATCAAGTATCAAATACTTATTGATGTTCTTTTCGAACAGAAAAATCTTTATTAAAAGGACATAAAACTGTAAGAAAATTATAATATTTTTTTTTAATTTAAAAATTTATTCGTAACACTGAAATCAAAATAATTTAAATTATGCTTCCTATAAATCAAGAAATAATCATTGCCAAAAAAAAATCTTTATCAAAAGCAGTAGTACAACTCAAGAAAGAATTTGTAGGCATTGATGGAATTATCGACGAATTGGCAGACGTCATTTTGCCTTGGTGGCTTTTTCCTGAAAATCAGTTGCGCCCCTTAATTATCAATTTATGGGGAATGACTGGAAGTGGCAAAACTGCATTAATTAAGAGATTGTCCGAATTAATACAGTATCACAAACAACTTTTGCGCTTTGACATGGGCGAATTTGGCACTTCAAGTTCCTTTCTTAAATATACCTTAACCCAACAATTAATCCAGTTTAGTGAGCAATCGCCAATTATTGTTTTAGACGAATTTCAGTTTGCAAAAACCAAAGATGAACAAGGAAAAGAAGTAAACAATACGAGTTTGCGTATCATTTGGGATTTGCTCGACAGTGGCCAACTCACATATGAACCAAGCGGTAACTCATATTATCTTACACGAGCTAAAAAAGCGATTAAGATTCTTGAAGCGGGTGTTCGGGCTGGCGTATCTATCAAAAACGGAATCATTCAAGGAACCAATAATGAGTTTTCAGAGATTTTGGCCGCCTATAATTTTGGTTATGCGGATAGTAGTGTGGATCGAAGTGATGATAAAGTGCCGTTTCAAAAAAACGAAATATTTATTTCGGATACCTTTTGCAACGGAATTTTCGAAATGAATAATGCAACCTATACCGATTTTAGAGAAATTGCGGAGCACATCAAAACCCTTCCTAATCTTCAAGGAATTATTGATTTTATTCAGAGTAATCTCGAAGACGAATATGCTTTCAAAACGATGGATTTGTCAAGAAGTCTCATTTTTGTTGTTGGTAATCTTGACGAAGCTTTTTCCATGAGCAATAATATCAATCCCGATATTGATGCCGACGAATTTAGAAGATTTACACTTAAAATTAATATTTCAGACATAAAAACGGCTTTGCAACGCCGTTTTAGAAACGAACAAATTGCTCGTTTGGGCAATAATCATTTGATTTATCATGCATTCTCACATAAAAACTTCGAAAAACTCATCAAACTTCATTTGAGTCAAATTGCAAAAATTTCAGAAGAAAAATTCAAACTTAAGCTTAAGTTTACCGCTGCAGTTTGCAATTTGCTGTATAGCGAAGGTGTTTTTCCAACGCAAGGCGTTCGACCTATTATTAGTACAATTAGAAACTTGATCGAAAGTAATATTACCAAGATTGTTTTGCACATTTCTGAAGATAATCTTCAAAATATAGATGCTATTATGTGGGATTTTAAAGATGATAATTTTATTATCAATTTTATTTCTAAAGAAAAAATTGTTGGACAAAAAAGTTTTGTGGTTTTACAAAAAATTAATTCGTTGCGAAAAAGTGCCAAAAACGATTTGCAAGCCATTGTTGCCGTTCACGAATCTGGACATACTGTTGCAGCAATGATTTTGGCAAAAGTTGTCCCCGAATATGTAATAACAAAAACCGTTGATAGCGAAAGCAATGGGTTTGCTTACATTTTGCTACCAGAAGAAATCATCACATTGCGTTTATTGAAAGACCAAATCAAGATTGGATTGGGCGGTTATCTTGCCGAAAAATTAATTTTTGGTTCCGAAAATAACACTACTGGCGTTCGAGGTGATTTAGAAAAACTCACTATCAATGCACATCAAATTATCCGTGAGTTCGGAATGGGTGGAAAGCCTTATAAAATGAATATTCATGATTATGGTGGAAATTCATATCAGTTTACTTTTGACGAATTGCTTGAAAAAGAATCCAAAAAAATTATTGATGATTGTATTATTGAAGTAGAAAAATGTTTTCTCGAACATAAAAAACTGCTTCTTATTTACTCCAAATATTTAAGTGAAAATAGCCGTATTGATAAAGAAGTGATGATAAAAATGGCGAACGATTATTTCAAAAATAATAAAATTAAAGCTGTAGAATTTTTAGACATCAACAACTATTATGATTTTAAAAACAAATTGGATTTAATGGATTAAATTCTAAATATCCCGCCAACGGCAATAGTTTTTTCAAAAAACAAAATCGTTTGTGTAGCTTTATCTTCATTACTAAAAGTGGTTTTAATATTATACATATTAATGTAACCGCCTTTAAGTTCTGTTTGAATAAAAAAGTGTTTAAAAAAAGTAAAATTCAAACCCGCTTTTGCCGAAACCCCTATTCCCGAAACGTGATAATCATCATGACGTTCTTTACTCAAAAGGCTCGAATCTGTTCTAGGATATAAAAACCCAAAACCCAAACCTTCCGTAACATTCGCTTGAAATTTATCTGTATTTGGCAAATGCAACCATTTCGATACATCATCCATTCGAGCAATTTCAGCATGTATATGATTCAATCCGTCGGTATGTTCAAATTTCAAAAAATCATCGGTCATTACCACTGGAGTGTTATTATAAAAACCATTATAGGCTGACCCAACTTCGGTTAGCGGCAAATTTATGTTGCCATCAATATTAAATTTCTGATTTTGAGTCACCACATATTTCATGTGATCTACACCTATCGAAATCGAATATTTATCTGTAAAATAGTACCCAAATCGTAAATTAGTTTGCGGAATCGTCATTCTGGCAGGATTCAAATAATCAATATGCCAGCCTTTGGGTTTATCCTTTGCAACGGCATCTTTTATCGTAAAATCATAGTTTTTTCCAGTAAAATGGATATCTGATTTAGCATAATTATCGCGATTTCCGCCCCAAAAAATAAACCATTTGCCTTTGTTTTTGGAAGTATATTTAGTTGGTCTAGTCGCGTCTTGAGCAAAACTTGACAAACCTGAAACTACAACTAATATAAATAATAATTTTTTCATTTTTTTTGGAGCTAATCCTGCTTTACGTTCCAATCTTTTATTTTTTTTAAAGAAAAAAAATAAAAGGATTTTCACTGCAATCAGGGCTAGGGCGAGCGCTAGATTTAAATATTCATCTTAAAACTGATTAACAGTTTGTCTTATAGCTACTAATTTTTTCATTAATCCTTCAAAATAATCTAGATGCAACATATTAGCGCCATCGCTTTTGGCATTTGCAGGATCAAAATGAGTTTCAATAAAAATTCCGTCTACGCCAACAGCAATTCCAGCTTTGGCAACCGTTTCGATCATGTCTGGTCGACCTCCAGTAATGCCTTCGGTTTGGTTGGGCTGTTGCAATGAGTGTGTAACATCGAGCACCGTTGTTGCATATTTTTGCATCGTCGGGATTCCTCTAAAATCTACAATCATGTCCTGGTAACCAAACATCGATCCACGATCCGTGACCATTACTCTTGGGTTATGACAATCCAACACCTTTTGCACGGCATGTTTCATACTTTCTGGACTCATAAATTGTCCTTTTTTCAAATTTACCACTTTTCCTGTATTTGCTGCAGCAACAACCAAGTCGGTTTGGCGCACCAAAAACGCTGGAATTTGCAATATATCAACATATTGTGCGGCCATATCGGCATCCTCATTTGTATGAATATCGGTAACTGTAGGTACATCAAAAGTTTCAGAAACTTTACGTAAAATTTTGAGAGCAATTTCATCACCAATTCCAGAAAAACTATCAATTCTCGATCGATTTGCTTTTTTAAAAGAACCTTTAAAAACAAACGGAATCTTCAAGTCGTTAGTTATTCCAACCAATTTTTCGGCAATTCGCAACGCCATTTCTTCGCCTTCAATGGCGCATGGGCCAGCCAATAAAAAAAAGTTGTTGCTGTCTAAATGTTTTATTTTCGGAATCTCAGATAAGTTCATAAATCTTTATTTAAAGTTGCAAAGGTAATTATCAATTGTTAATTATCAATTCTAAATTGTTTTATTTCTTCAATCCAAAACCAGCAGGAACCAGCAATAGTCCTTTTTCATATATATTGAAATAGAGTAGTATTGGCTTTGCCAATCCTTCCCAAGTAATTTCATATTCAGCCAGCAAACCGCTTCCACTAGGATTATTTTTAGTCGGAAAAGGGCAACAAATTCCTTTTTTGATGAAATATAATTTTTCACCTTTTGGACCCGTCAAAGCATTCAAATAGCGCTCTTGGTTAATGGTTTCGTTAGATGCATTTCTATAAAACACATTGATGGGATAATCCTTGTCATATCCATACTTTTTGTCTTTGCTAAACTCAGTAATGATAAACGTATTGCTTTGAGATACTATTGGAATAGGAGTTTTGTCCTCAACGTTTTTTAAAGTCGATTTTGTACTTATACAACCAGTAAAAACTATAGATAATAGTAGTAGTACGATGAATTTTAGTTTCATAGAATTAGGCTTTAGTTTTTATAAAATTAGCAATAATTGCGCCCGTTACAATCCCGATAGATAAACTTCCAAAAATAGATTGAAACAAATAACTTTTGTAGTTAAAAAAAGCTTGGGCTTGCTCCAAAGTTTGTTTTTTATATTTTACAACTTGGGCAATCATGGTATCAAAATAATTAGGTGTGATAAAAGTGTACGTTATATATTGCGTTACAATGGCAAAAAGTGCAATAAAACCCGAAAGATAAACACCAAACATAAATCCTTCTCTAAAAGTGATTGAGTTATTAAAGGCGTTTTTCTTTTTATCTTTAAATGCAAATAAATATATTACTAGTGCAACTAGTGCAAAAATATTGGTGTAAATCATTTGTTTTCCGATGCTTACATCATGCAAACCAATCGATTTTTCGAAAATCATCCAAAGCATAAAAGCAATACTATAATTGATTGCCCATTTGATTTCGATTGCAAAATTCTTCATAATAAATAGCGTATATAAAATAAAAAATTAAAGTGCAAAGATAGTATTTGAAAGAATACTACTTATGCTTATTTTTGCAAAAATTATAATCACTATATGGATTTTTTATACGAGACTTGGCACTGGTCGATTTCTGGCTTTCTTATCGGAATCATTATGCTTTTGCTTACTTATTTTGGTAAAACATTTGGCATGTCGGCCAATCTTCGCACAATATGTTCGGTGTTTGGTGCTGGAAAATCCGCTTCGTATTTTGATTTTAATTGGAGCGAACAAAAATGGAACTTAGCCGTTGTTACGGGCGCTATTCTCGGCGGATTTATTGCCCACTATTTTATGAGTTCGCCAACAAATTTTATTATTAATCCAGAAACTAACAATAGATTAAAAACAATAGGCATAGATGCTCCAAATGGAATAATTGCTCCCAGTTTGATTTTTAGTTTGGATTCTGTTTTGTCATTAAAAGGATTTTTGATTTTACTTTTGGGTGGATTTCTCATTGGTTTCGGAACGCCATATGCTGGCGGTTGTACTTCGGGTCATGCCATCTCGGGTTTGAGCAATTTTCAATTTCCTTCGTTAATAGCCGTAATAGGATTTTTTATTGGCGGATTGGTAATGGCACATTTTATTATTCCAATATTATTCTAGATGAAGTTTGTACGTTTTTTTATAGTTGGGATTTTATTCGGAATTGTTCTAACAAAATCTGAAGCTATCTCGTGGTACCGCATTTACGAAATGTTTCTTTTCGATTCGTTTCATATGTACGGAATCATTTTCACAGCAATTTTGACAGGTTGTATCGGAATTAATGTTATCAAAAAAAGAGAAATCAAAGATTATAAGGGTTTCCCAATAATAATTCTTTCTAAAGATAAATTTTATTTCCGATATCTAATTGGTGGCATATTATTCGGACTTGGCTGGGCTTTGGTCGGTTGTTGTCCTGGTCCAATATTTATTCTTTTAGGAACGGGAATGCTATCTGTAATTGTAATTTTTTTTGGCGCTTTACTTGGAACTTTCGTCTATGGACTTCTAAAAGATAAGTTGCCGCATTAGTTGTTTTTTTTAAGCAAATTCAATCATTTTATTAAATAATATTGGCGATAATTGTTTGTTATTTATTAGCTCTAAAATTAGTATCTTTGCAGAAAAACACCCTATTTACCCATGATTCATCAAGATATTTCGAAACTCGAACCCAAGAAAAACATCATTATCAAAGGAGCTCAAATTCATAATCTTAAGAATTTGGATGTTGCGATTCCTCGAAATAAATTAGTTGTTATCACTGGACTTTCGGGTTCTGGAAAATCGTCCTTAACATTCGATACCTTGTATGCAGAAGGGCAACGCCGATATGTAGAAAGTTTGTCTAGTTATGCTCGTCAGTTTTTGGGACGATTAGACAAACCAAAAGTGGAATATATTAAAGGTATCGCACCAGCAATAGCCATTGAACAAAAAGTAAATACTACAAATGCGCGTTCAACCGTAGGAACATCGACCGAAATTTATGATTATTTGAAATTGCTTTTTGCACGAATCGGGAAAACCATTTCGCCAGTTTCGGGCAAAGAAGTCAAAAAAGATACTGTAACTGATGTCGTCAATCAAATAAAAACCTTCGAAATTGACACCAAATGGTTGCTTTTGGCACCAATTCACCTCGAAAAAGATCGAAAACTGGGCGACAAACTCAAAGTTTTGTTACAACAAGGTTTTGCCCGAATTTTGGTCGATAGCGAAATGATTCGTTTAGACGCTTTAGACCATGTAAAAACTAAACTAACTACAAAAAATACGCTTCTAATTGTAGATAGAATTGTTTTGAATTCTGAAAATTCTAATGATGAAGATTTTTATAATCGCTTATCGGATGCCATTCAAACGGCTTTTTTTGAAGGTAAAGGCGACTGTTTTCTTCAAGAAATTGATTCGAAAAAACGACTGGATTTCAGCTCTAATTTTGAGCTGGACGGTGTAACATTTCTAGAACCAAACGTACATTTATTCAGTTTTAATAATCCTTACGGAGCTTGTCCAACTTGCGAAGGTTATGGCAATATTATTGGTATTGATGAAGAACTCGTGATTCCGAATACGTCGTTATCGATTTTCGAAAACGCTATTTTTCCATGGCGTGGCGAAAGTATGAGTTGGTTTCGAGACGAGTTAGTAAACAAAGCATATAAGTTTGATTTTCCAATTCATAAACCTTTTTTCGAATTGACTGAAGCCCAAAAAGATTTGGTTTGGAAGGGCAATAGTATGTTTACGGGTTTGAATGATTTTTTCAAAGAATTAGAAGAAAAAAATTATAAAATCCAAAATCGTGTCATGCTTTCGCGCTATCGCGGAAAAACAAAATGTAATGTTTGCAAAGGAAAACGCTTGCGCCAAGAAACCAATAACATCAAAGTTGACGGAAAAACAATTTCCGAATTGGTCGATTTGCCAATAAAGCGCTTGTTGCCCTTTTTTCAAACATTGAAATTATCTGATTATGACCAAAAAGTGGCTAAACGTTTGCTTATCGAAATTAATAATCGCCTGTCATTTTTGAGTAATGTAGGTTTGGAATATTTAACTTTAAATAGAAATTCAGCGTCACTTTCGGGTGGAGAATCACAACGTATCAACTTGGCAACATCGCTAGGAAGTTCGCTTGTAGGATCAATGTATATTCTCGACGAACCAAGTATTGGCTTGCATCCAAAAGATACCGAATTATTGATTGAAGTGCTCAAAAATCTTCGTGATTTAGGCAATACCGTTATTGTTGTCGAACACGACGAAGACATTATGCGTCAAGCCGATATGATTATCGATATTGGTCCAGAAGCGGGAACACACGGCGGGCATTTAGTCGCGCAAGGCACGTTTGACGAAATTTTAAAAGCCGATTCGCTAACTGCAAAATATCTCAATGGCGAAATGCAGATAAAAGTGCCACGAACCCGCCGAAAATGGAATGCCTATATCGACATTATTGGTGCTCGAGAAAATAATCTTCAAAACTTGGATGTACGTTTTCCGTTAGAGTGCTTGACGGTCATTACCGGTGTTTCGGGTTCAGGAAAAAGTACTTTGGTCAAGAAAATCTTATTCCCAGCGATTCAGAAAAAAATTGAAGGTATTGGCGAAAAAGCAGGACAATTCAGCGATTTGCAAGGACATTATCATAAAATTCAGCATATTGAATATGTTGATCAAAACCCTATTGGTCGTAGTTCTCGTTCCAATCCAGTGACTTATATAAAAGCGTATGATGATATTAGAGAATTATATGCCAAAGAAAAATTATCCAAAATTCGTGGGTATCAAGCCAAACATTTCTCCTTTAATGTAGATGCCGGTCGTTGCGAAATTTGCAAAGGCGAAGGATCAATAAATGTTGAAATGGTTTTTATGGCCGATGTTTCTCTGCCTTGTGAGGCTTGCAACGGAAAACGTTTTCAAAGAGAAGTTCTGGAAGTTGCTTTTGAAGGAAAAAACATTCATGATTTATTGACTTCTACCATTGACGAAGCCATTGAGTTTTTTGGCAATCACAAACAAAATAAAATTTTACAAAAATTGCAACCATTGCAAGATGTAGGTTTGGGTTATGTAAAATTAGGACAATCGTCGTCAACACTTTCGGGCGGTGAAGCGCAACGAATAAAGCTCGCTTCCTTTTTGGTAAAAGGAGCAACCAAAGAAAAAGCATTGTTTGTTTTTGACGAACCCACAACTGGTTTGCATTTTCATGATATTCAAAAATTATTGACTTCGTTTGATGCACTTATAGACAAAGGTCATTCGATAATGGTGGTCGAGCACAACCTTGATTTGATAAAATGTGCCGATCATATTATTGATTTGGGTCCAGAAGGCGGCGAAAATGGCGGACAAATTCTCGCTTTCGGAACTCCCGAAGAAATTGTAAAAAACAAAAAATCAATTACGGGTACGTATTTGAAGGAGAAGTTGTAGCTTAATTATATAATATTTCAAAACCGCTAATTTGCAAATTAGCGGTTTTTTTATTTCCAATTATATATTAATCAATTAGTTAATAATCATTAACAAATCGTTGACAAATCACTTTCATGACTTTGGCACGCATCTTGAAATACTCCAGTCATCGGAAGCGATTCTGATCGAAGCCACTGAAAATCGAAAGAGTAAGTACCAGAAATTAATTCTAATATCATGAAAACAATTACACTATTAGTCGCAAGTATTTTACTAGCTACAAACGTAACAGCAGCATCAGAATTAAGAACAATTACTGATGATTTTATAACAACAAAATTTAGCTTTGACGAGCCAATATCTTTCAACGAACGAGGCATAGAATTCTATGTTTTTGCCAACGGAGATTTCGATTTCAATACTCGTCCAGACGATTCAAACGGCGATTTCAATTACCGCAAAGCAGGCAAAAAAACATCCGAAAGGCGCATTCCAACCAACTTTGGGGTAGTCATTGAGCACGATAGTTTTGGCAGAGTTCGACGCGTTGGTAACACATTTATCAACTACGATTATAGCGATAGAGTAAGCCGAATAGGATCAGTTTACATGAAATACAACCGATTCGCTTTAGCACAAATCGGCGGACTGAAGTTAGTGTACAACCGTCAAGGCGAAATAATCGACACTTTCGGAAGTATCAAAGGACGCAGAAATGGATTTGATTATGGACACAGTTACGGACATCAAAATACCGATTACAGCTGTTCAACTACCTATGGAAGCAGTAACAACGACGATTATTACTACTATCGTACCGATGGTACAAAAGGAAGAATAAAAGACAAAAAATAAAAATTTGGTTGATTAGTTTGTTTGTAAATCCTGCGGATTCTGGGAAGATGACGCAGGATTTTTATTTGGAGCCAATCCAGCTGTACACTATATCTTTTGTCGGCTAAAAAGCCAGACAAAAGGATGCCGTTTCCATCTGGGCTAAGCCAATCGCAGCTTCCGTATTACAGAGTCAATAATATGATTAAAATCGTCAGAAATTTTCAACTTATAACTTACATAAACATAAATTAAAGTTACCAAAACCGATTTTAAAACAATATTAATTATAGTTTGAAAAGGAAATTCCCAAAAATAAAAACCAAAAAAAACAAACAGCAAAATCCCAAAAGAAGCCAACGTTTTACTTGTAAAAGGGAATAATTTCATTTTCAAAACCACAAATAATAGTTTAGAAACACTATACAAAGTAATGGCAATGAGCGTGGCAATTGCAGCGCCATTTATGCCATATTTCGGAATCAAAATCATATTTAGAGTTATGGCCAAAAATGCCAATAACAATCCCAAAAATAAAACTGCTTTGTAGTATTTAGAATTAAATATAATAGAATTATTGATTCCCAAAATCAAATCCAAATATTTAGTCAAACCAATGGCAAAAACTACAAAAATTCCGCCGCTATAACTTTTCGGCAATAAAAAATACAATTGATTTACATTAACCAAAATACCAACCAAAACCAATCCGCCAACCAATTGCAGCGTTATCGAGGTTCTTTTATACAAATCATTCAATTCGTTGTGTTTGTTTTCGGTCATTAATTTTGCGGTTATTGGATATGTAATTTGGTGCATCGCTCGACTAGGAACCGAAATTACGGTTGCAATAAAAATCGCTACAGAATAATAGGCTATATTTTCAATTGCAACATATTTGGCCAACATATTTTTATCAATATCCAATAACATGTTGGCGATACTTCCAGACAAAATTATAAAAATGGAGTAGGAGATAATCGATTTTGCATTAGCAGGAATTTGTATCGAAAACTTAATAGGATTCACCTTCATAGCATAAAAAAACATAATTAGTGTAGTTGCAAAATATATTCCAATGAGCGAAAAAATAAAATTTTCGACCGAAATCCATTTGAAATAAACACCAAAAAGAAAAATCGTGATAAAAACTCGAAGCAAAATTTCTTTAATGAAACTACCAAAAACCGATTGCAAATTGGCTTTTACCCAAGCATAAAAAATTTCGAAATAACCCATACAAAGTCCAATGACTGGAACTTGCCAGACATAATTGCGAATAAGCGGATTTTTTTGGGATTCAAAAGTAACTATAGATTCATAACCAAAATAACCAATAACCAATAAAACTATAGCCATCAAAATAGGCAATAACAATACAAAACTCAAAAACGCACCTTTTTCGGCAGCGGTTTTATAATGCGAAAAAAATTTAATCAACGTATTGTGCACGCCAAATGCCATCAACGGAAATAAAATATTGGCGGTAGATAAAATATAACCTGTTAATCCATAATATTCTGCACCCAAAAAAATCGGATACATAAATAATGTATTTGCTGCGCCAATTCCAAAACCTATATAGGTAATGATGGTGTTTTTGATAGATTGGTTGATTACGATTCCCATTTATTCAATAAAAAATTTTGAATTAAAAATTAAAAATCACAAGTTATGAAATATTACTTTTGATAATTTTTCGGTTAAATATTTTCTGGAATATTTTCCTGATCCTACTGGAAAAACTTTCAAATTATTTTCTAAATATAAATTGAAATAAGTCAAAAAGGTTTGTTTCAATTTTTCTTTTTCTTTATAATTATGGAAAGTTCCGGTCTTGGTTTCTGTGATGATTTCTTCGATGTCTGATCCTATTGGACCAATCGCAATAATTGGTCTTTCCGAAACCATATATTCAAATAATTTGCCTGGAATAATACATTTCGTTTTTTTCGAATCGATTTCTATAAGCAATAAAACTTGTGATTTTTTCTGATGAATGATTGCCTCATGATGTTGTAAATATCCGATATTATCGTAATATTGCGATAAATTATATTTCTTAAGTTCATTTAAAATTTCCTGACTTATTTTTCCAATTAGATTTAGTTTAAAATGTAAAGCAAATTTTTCATTTTCAGAAATCAATTCAGACAAAACTTGCCATAAAATTGTCGGATTTCTATCTGATAAAAAAGACCCAATATGCGATAGTGTAAATTTTTTGTCCAGAGATTGTTTTCCAACTGTGGAAACATCATAACCATTGGTAATTACTTCAATTGGTTTTGTGGTTAAAGTTTCAAACTCAGTTTTTGTTGTATTGCTTGTAACTATAATTACATCTGCCGAATTCAAAACTTGATGTTCAAGAAGTTTGTGTTTTTTTTCAGTGTAAGCAGTCAATTTCAATGATTTGTGATAACCAATTGTGGTCCAAGGATCACGAAAATCTGCAAGCCACTTGATGTTTAAATCTTGTTTCAGTTTCAGACCAATCAAATGTAAACTATGTGGCGGTCCAGAAGTTACAATCGTATCGATATTGTTTTCTTGAATGTATTTTTTTAAATAAGTAGCAGAAGGTTTTACCCAATAAACTCGGGCGTCTGGAACAAATAGATTGCCACGAACCCAAAGCATAAATTTGTCGACAAACGTTTGTTTTTTCTGATTTGGAATTAATCCCGAACTAATTGTTTTGGTTTTATTTTTTGATAAAAAAGAGGCCAATTGATAGGGCTCAAAAATTCTATTTTTGATCATAATTGCTTTTTCAGAAACTTCCGAAATCAAATTTTCATCTACAATTGGATACGTTGGATTTTCAGGAATATAAACAATGGGCTGAATTCCAAAATTGGGTAAATACTTCACAAACTTTAACCAACGTTGTACGCCTGGACCACCAGCTGGTGGCCAATAGTAAGTAATGATTAGGAGTTTTTTCTTCAATTTGAAAATTTATCTGCGTTGTTTATTTTTTCAAGTTCTTCAATATCAAGAATGTCTTTTGGTCTATTTGATGCTTTTTTTGCAATAATTAAACTATCATAATCTAAAAAAAATACTTTGACTTTGTTTATCTCAATAATTGTTGCATTTTCTAATAGTTCTTTAAATGGCTTATCTTCCAATCCTTTTACAGATGTCATAATATCCAGCCTAAAATTAATATTTATATTGATATCTGTCCATCCTGAAATAAATTGCATAGTTTTAATATTTTCAAAATCGCCTAATCCCATTTGTTTAATGGCTTTTCTCAAATTTTCTCTGTTTGTAATACTGTCTTCAATAAAAATATCAATATCGCCAGTATTTCTTCCGTATCCATATATATTTACAGCAAATCCACCAATAGTCAAATAATTAACATTGTTTTCTATCAAATATTTCCAAACTTGAACAATTTGATCATTCATTTGAGAGGTTTTATTGTTTTAATTATTTTAGCGTTTTTGAACATATTAGAGACTTCAATTAATGCAATTAATTTTTCAAAGCGTTGTTGGTAAGTAAGTTGTCTTGCCTCTTCTATGTGTTTTGCTTCCAATATTTTCGGATGTGCGTGATTCAATTTGGTTTTTTCCATTTTCTTAAAAGAATTTATTAATCAGCAATTTTCAATCTTTTTCTTTCAAAATAAATTCCTCCAAGCAACATAAGTATCATTAATACTGAGCTAATAAGTGCAATCGTACTTCCAGTTTTGATAACCTGTGGCTCAAATTTGAATTCGATTTTATGATTTCCTGCAGGAATCGAAATTCCTCTCAAAACATAATTCACTCTCATTATTGGCGTTTCTTTTCCATCAATAGTGGCAATCCAACCATTTTTATAATACATTTCAGAAAAAACTCCGAAACCTTCATTTTTGTTTTTCGAAACGTAATTTAATTTATTAGATTTGAATTTTGTAAGTAGAATTGTTGCTAATGTATCTTTTGTGAAAGTAGATTTCATAATCGATTTATCTAACGATTCTTTATTATGAATAGCAACTTCTTTGGAGTTAAAATCTTTCAATGATTTCATTTCTTCATCCGCAGAGTTTACATTTTTTATTTGTTTTACAAACCAAGCATTTCCATTAGCTTCCGGATTCATGGTTGGATAATCGACTCCAGCGGTATCTTTTTGAATAATATATTTGATATTCAGCATGTTCAAAACATCCATATTATTTTTTGACAACTGATAATCAAACAATTGTTGCATTCTTTTTGGTTTGACTGCGCTGTAACCACCAATCGATTTATGAAAATAAGAAGTTCTTGCACTCGACATATTTCCGTCAATTTCGAAAACACGATAATGGGTTGTGTCTTGCAAAATTTGGGCATCAGCATCAGTTGCTTGAAATGGCACATCAACTTCGGTAGCAGAAACAAAATCATTGGTATCGACATAATTTCTAGCAATAAAAAACAAATCTCCAACCATCAATAAACCTACAAAAATAATTGTTGTAGTTTGAGCAATTCTATTTTTGATAAACAACCATAAAAATCCTGATGTAACTAATACAAAAAAGCCACTTCGGAGTAAATCAGCACTATATAGACTTTTACGATCTTCTTTAAGAGCATCCAAAAATTCGGGACCATAACTTTCACGATAATACTTATCAGTTGGTCCCGAAAAGTTGAAAACATCTTTAAAAATAATCAATAAAGCGACAATTCCTAAACAAATAGCTGCCGATTGCCAAAGTGCTTTACATTGATGTTTGTTATCTGCTTTCAAAAATGATTGCAAACCCATAATTGCGAGCACTGGCAGGCACATTTCTAGAATTACTTGTATAGAAGATACGGCACGAAACTTATTATACATGGGCGCATACTCAATCAATAAGTTGGTAATTATCGAGAAATTTTTTCCCCAAGAAAGCAGTAAAGAAACAAATGCTCCTGCAACAAAAACATATTTTATTTTTCGATTATCAATAAAAAGCGCCAATACAAATAAGAAAAAAACCACTGCGCCAACATAAGCTGGAGCGGCAACAATTGGTTGATCGCCCCAATAAGTTGGAAGTCCAGATGCAAAATCTTTGGCTTGATCTTCAGGAACTCCTTGGCTAACCATAAATTCAAACATTTTGCTTTGATTTCCTAAATTTTCACTGTTAGAACCGCCAAATAATCGTGGTACAAAAAGATTAAGACTTTCTGAAATGCCATAACTATATTCTGTAATATAATCGTTGCTTAAAGCGTTTGTATTTTCAACTTTAGTTCCATCAGCATTGAAAGTCAGTTCGTTATCAGACCGCGTACTTGTTTTGGCATATTCAGAAGTTGCGAGTAAAGCAGTTGCATTTGCTCCAAGTGCCAAGATTCCTGCGATTATAAAAGTTGCAATAGAATATAGAATTGCTTTAAAATCTTTTTCTTTAAAATATTTGTAGAAGAAATAGGTAGAAATTATCAATAAAAAAATGAAAAGATAATACGTCATTTGAAAGTGATTGGCGCAAATTTCTAGTGCCACTGCGATCATTGTTAATAATCCTCCAAGAATATATTGTTTTCGATACACCAACAAAACAGCGGCAACAACCATTGGCATATAGGCAATTGCCAGCGCTTTTGCATTATGACCAACACCAAGTATTATAATTAAATAGGTAGAAAAACCAAAAGCCAATGCACCGAAAAAAGCTTGCAAAGGTTTGATTTTCATGACTAATAAAAGCAAATAAAATCCAAGAAAATAGACAAACAAATAATCAGCTGGTCGTGGCAAAAAACGAATTAAATCGTCTAAATTCCCAATATAATCATGAGGATATTTGGCCCCAAGTTGATAAGTTGGCATACCTCCAAAAGCAGAATTTGTCCAATAGGGCTCAATACTTTCAGCAGCACGGAAGTCGTTTTGTTCTTTTGCCATTCCGGTATACTGCACAATATCAGATTGATATATTTTTTTTCCTTGTAAAACTGGATAAAAATAGAAAATTGAGATTACAATAAAACCTAAAATGGCTACCGCGTGTGGATAACATTTATTTACTAATTTCATGATGGAATTTAAAGTACTATTTAGATTTCAAAAATAGTCAAAAATAAACGATCAAAAAAGTATAGTTTTAGTTAGTAAACAAAAAAGTTATTCGATTTCTTCATAATCGACATATTCGCCTACTTTTTTCTTCTCGCGAGGTTTGTCAGAAGTAGCTTTTTCACAGTTAACACCATTGGAATTAGCAGTTTTTTGCTGCCCGTTTTGATAATTTTGTTGTTGTTTTTCAAAATTTTCCCCTGCTTTTTCAACAACTTTTTTTATCAAATGTGGCAAAAACAGTTTGGCCAAAAATTTAAAAATATAATAAAAAACAACAATATAAAATAATGTTTTCAAAAAGCCGTTAAAAGAAGCCGTTTCTATCATCGTTAATAAATATGTTCAAAAGTAATAAATCTTAATGAATTGTAATCTTAATAAAATAATAAAAATAAAGTAAATTCGAAAATTATTAAAATCATAATTATGAAAAATTTATGTGCGCTGTTTTTTCTAATATTTTACCAAAACTTAGTTGCGCAATACACCGATATTATCAATTCTAATCGCCCTAGCGAGTCTATGTCTGCATTTGCAGTTGGAAGAACTGTTGTTCAATTGGAATCGGGATTTGGTTATATTAATGAAAATTATAGTAAATTTGATAGCCAATCCAACGGATTTTTAGCAGATTTGAATGCTAGATATGGTTTCTTTAAAGAATATTTGGAGGTTGTAGCAGAATTGAGTTATCAAAATGATAAGCAAGAAATTGAAAACACAATAAGTAACAGAAGTGGAGTTAAAGCAACAACCTTAGGTTTAAAATATTTAATTTTTGACCCTTTCAAAAACCCAGACGAAAATGTAGATTTATATAGTTGGAAAAATAACAATAAATTCAAGTACAGTCAATTAATACCAATTGTTGCTATTTACGGTGGCGTAAATTTCAATTTCAGTGCAAATAAATTTCAGTTATCAGATGAAAAACTCGGCATATTAAGTCCGAAGATAATGGCAATAACACAAAATATTTTCGGAAAACAATACGTTTTTATCACAAATACTTTTTTTGATAAAATCGGAACAGATGCACAAAATTTAGGTTATTTATTGACTTTAACTAAAGGATTTAACGACAAATGGTCTGCTTTTGTTGAAAATAAGGGAATTTACGGAAAAAACAATTCTGATTCTTTTTTGTCAACAGGTTGTGCTTATTTGTTAAATAGTAATTTACAAATTGATGCATCTGTTAGCAAAAATTTTAAAAGCACACCATCTTTTTTATATGTTGGACTTGGTTTGTCATGGCGATCTGATTCAAATTATAAAGATTTTTTAGTAGCAACTCCAGAAAAATCGAAAGAACTTAAAGAAAAGAAAAATAAAAAGAAAAAATCTAACGATAAAAAATTACTCGATAAATTGCCAACACCAATAAAAGAAGCTGAATGATACATATTAAGGAAGCTATTTCTAAAGCTGAACTTACAGCATTTATAAAATTTCCGTTCGATTTGTACAAAGGAAATAAATATTGGGTACCACCAATTATTGCTGACGAGCTTGAAACATTCGATAAATTAAAAAATCCAGCTTTTGATACTGCTGAGGCAAAATTTTACTTAGCCTATCAAAACAATAAAATAGTAGGTCGAATTGTTGCCATTATAAATTGGAATGAAGTTAAAAATCAAAATAAAAGTAAAGTACGTTTTGGATGGTTTGATGTAATTGACTCTATCGAAGTAACTAAGACTTTGTTAGCGAAAGTCTACGAATTTGGAAAAATTAATAATCTAGACTATGTAGAAGGTCCAATGGGATTTTCTAATTTGGATAAAGTAGGTGTACTTACTGCAGGTTTTGAAGAGGTTGGTACAATGATAACATGGTACAATTATCCATATTATGCTGAACATTTTGAGCAATTAAATTTTATTGTCGAAAAAACATATAATGAAAGTAAGTTTCCTTTTAAAAATGTAAAATTAGAATTTTTTGATAAAGCTCAAGAACTTATACGAAGAAGATATAATCTTACAGCACTAACGTTCAAAAAAACAAAAGATGTTTTACCATTTGTGGATAAAATGTTTGATTTGTTAAATGCTTCTTATGCAAATTTATCTTCATTTGTATCTATTTCAGATAAAGAAAAGAAATATTTCAAAAATAAATACATAAGTTTTATAAACCCTGAATATATTAAGTTTGTAGAAGATAAAGAGCACAACCTTGTTGCTTTTGCGATTGTCATGCCAAGTTATTCTTCAGCTTTGCAAAAAGCAAAAGGTAAACTTTTTCCGTTTGGGATGTTCCACTTATTACACGCAAGAAAAAACTCGAAAGAAGTATTATTTTATTTAATAGGAGTTCATCCTGCATATCAAAATAAAGGCGTTCATGCCATACTTTTTAAAGAAATGCATACAACTTTTACAGAAAAAGGAATTCAAAATTGCATCAGAACCCCAGAACTTGCGGATAATCATGCAATACAATTAGTATGGAAGAATTTTGATCCGATACTAATATGTACTCGGAAAACCTATAAAATTGAGTTATAAAAAAAGTGCTTGAATTAACAAGCACTTAAATAATTTTAAAATAAATTATTAAACTTTTTTAGCAGCACAACAACCACCTTTTTTTTCACCTATAATCCCATTTACAGCTGATGAGCACGACTTTTTATCTTCTTTTGGAGTAGTTTTTTTCGCAGATGCCATATTCTCTGTTTCTGTTTTTACAACTTTTTTAACAGCTGGTTCTTCTTGAGCGTTAACATTAACTGATAAAAATGCAATTAATGACAACGTAAAAATTATTTTTTTCATAGTGTATTGATTTAAAATTAATTAAGGTCAAATTTAAAATAATAATTGAATATTAAATATTTTTTATGTTTTTTTTAAGTCTGAAACAAAAAAAATAAATTATTTTTAGAGATTATAATAAATTATTTTTACTTTCTAGCATCAAAAAAAAACATCACACATGCAAAGATTTTTACTCTTATTTGTAGCAACATTTTTATTTTTTAATTCATATTCTCAAATTTATTTTCCAAAAAATGATGGAGTCAAACAAACCTATAAAAAGGCAACGGCCATAATTAATGCGACAATATATATAACTTCAAATCAAAAAATTGAAAAGGCAACCCTCTTAGTTCAAGATGATAAAATTATTGATGTTGGGCTAAAATTGGTACTGCCAAAAGATGCGATAGTAATTAATGCAAATGGAAAATATATATATCCTTCTTTTATAGACTTGTTTTCAGATTTTGGAATAAGTAAACAAATTCCGCTTAAAAATGAAAATACCGTTCCCCAATATGATTCTAAACGTGAAGGATATTATTGGAATGATCATATAAAATCAGATTATAATGCATATGAAAATTTTACTTACGATTCCAAATCTGCAACATCATTAAGAGAACTAGGTTTTGGTACTGTTTTAAGTCATACTAATGATGGTATAATTGCAGGAACAGGAATTCTTTTGACATTAAACGATAAATCTGAAAATTCGGTTAGAATTCTTGATCAAAAGGCATCTCAACATTTCACTTTCAAAAAGAGCAGTCAATCAAAACAAGCCTATCCGTCATCGTTAATGGGAAGCATGGCGCTTCTTCGGCAAGTTTTTCATGATTCAAAATGGTATGCAAATTCTACACCACAAAACAAAGATTTATCATTAGAGGCATACAATTCAAATAAAAATTTAGTGCAAATTTTTAATGCTGGCGATAAACTCAATAGTTTGCGTTCAGATAAAATTGCTGACGAATTTGGATTAAATTTTTTAATAAAAGGAAAGGGAAATGAATTTGAAAGTATTGATGCAATAGTAAAAACAAAAGCCACATTTATTATTCCTATAAATTTTCCCGAACCATATGATGTTTCAAACAAATATATATCTGAACAAATAAGTTTGAGCGATATGAAATTTTGGAATCAGGCGCCTTATAATCCAAAAATTTTGTCTGAAAACAAGGTGCCTTTTGTTATTACAACCGCCGATTTGAAAGAGCAAAATCAATTCCTGACAAATCTACGAAAAGCTGTTTTGTATGGTTTGCCAAAAGAAAAAGCTTTAGAGGCTTTAACAGAAACTCCAGCAAAGTTATTACAGAAAGAATCTATGTTAGGATCATTGTCTAAAGGTAAACTAGCAAATTTTATTATTGTTTCAGGCGACTTGTTTGACGCAAAAAGTACGATCCAAGAAAACTGGGTACAAGGAAGTCAAAATATAATAGAAAAAGCAACCGATGTTGATTTAAGAGGAAGTTATGATCTTACATTTGATAATCAGAAATACGAATTAAAAATTGATGGTGAACCAACAAAACTAGAAGCAAAAACAACAAAAGACTCCTTAAAATTCAAAACTAAAATTGAATACAATAGCCCATGGCTTTATCTTGTTATAAAAGATCAAGATTCATTAAAACCAGCTTTTTCCCGATTATCAACCATTTATTTGGAAGGAAAATTTAGTCAATCCAAAGCCATTACAAAAGATGGGACGGAAACAGGATTTACAATTGTAAAAAAAGAAAATCTCAGCGTTGATAAAAAAGAAGATAAGAAACAAGATACGATTTATCCTATGTATCCAATTACTTTTCCAAACATATCTTTCGGAAAAGCAATTTTACCAAAACAAGAATCCTTTTTACTAAAAAATGCGACTGTTTGGACGGGCGAAAAAGAAGGAAATTTGCTAGAAACCGATGTTTTGGTTGAAAACGGAAAAATTTCTAAAATTGGAAAAAATATTGTTCAATCTAATACAAAAATTATCGATGGTACAGGCAAACATCTTACATCAGGAATAATTGACGAACATTCGCACATAGCCATTTCAAACGGAGTTAATGAAGGCGGTCAAAACTCATCAGCAGAAGTAACTATAGAAGATGTTGTGAATTCTGACGATATTAATATTTATAGAAATCTTGCTGGAGGAGTTACATCCTCCAACCTATTGCATGGCTCTGCCAATCCTATTGGTGGACGAGCAGCGTTAATTAAACTCAAATGGGGTTATTCGCCAGACAATATGTTGGTCAAAAACAATCCGAAATATATTAAATTTGCACTAGGAGAAAATGTAAAACAATCCAATTGGGGCGAAATGAGTCGAAATCGTTTTCCGCAATCTCGAATGGGAGTAGAGCAAGTATTTGAAGATTATTTTTCAAGAGCAATTGCATATAAAAAAGAATGGACAGAGTATAATTCTGGTAAGGCAACTACAAAAACAATGCCTCGATTTGATATAGAAATGGAGGTTTTGTCAGATATATTAAATAAAAAACGGTTTATAACTTGCCATTCATATGTACAATCAGAAATCAACATGCTTATTAAGTTGGCAGATCGATACAATTTCAAAATTCAAACATTTACACACATTCTTGAAGGCTACAAAGTAGCAGATAAAATGAAATCTCATGGCGTATCGGGTTCAACATTTTCAGATTGGTGGTCTTACAAGTTTGAAGTAAATGATGCAATACCCTATAATGCTGCCTTAATGCATAACCAAGGCGTTTGTGTATCTATAAATTCAGATGATGCTGAAATGTCAAGAAGACTAAATCAAGAAGCAGCAAAAACGGTCAAATATGGCGATATTTCTGAAACGCAAGCTTGGAATTTTGTGACCTTAAACCCTGCAAAAATTTTGCAAATTGACGACCGAGTAGGTAGTATTAAAGTCGGTAAAGATGCCGATTTGGTTTTATGGTCAGACAATCCGTTATCTATTTATGCCAAAGTAGAAAAGACAATTGTAGATGGAATTCTTTTTTATGATTTAGAAAAAGATACCGAAATGAAAAATCTAATTCAGAAAGAAAAGGCAGATTTAATAAATGCAATGATACATGCAAAAAACGAAGGTCAAAAAACGCAAATGCCATCCAAAAAGTCTACCGGTCATTATCATTGCGATACACTAGAAGAATTTTGTACAGACAAACATTATAACACGAATTAAAATGAAATTTATAGGATTAATATTTATTGGATTTTTTAGTTTTGCACAGCAAACACCAGCATTAAAGCAAACTAAATCAATTCTTATTCTTGGCGCAAAAGCCCATATTGGCGATGGCAATATAATTGAAAATAGCTATATTTCTATTTTAGATGGAAAAATTAATGTAATTGGCGATGCTTCTGCCACTATAGCAACAAAACACGACATAACTATCAACGCTGCTGGTAAAGATGTTTACCCCGGATTTATAGCGCCTAATTCTACATTAGGATTGGTCGAAATCGATGCTGTACGGGCATCTGATGATGAATCAGAAATGGGCGATTTTAATCCACATATAAGAAGTTTGATCGCCTATAATGCAGAATCTGTAATTGTAGAAACAGTGCGACCAAACGGTGTTTTATTGGCGCAAATCACCCCTCGTGGTGGCAGAATATCTGGAACTTCTTCAATTGTTCATATGGATGCATGGAATTGGGAAGACGCAACTATTAAAGAAAATGACGGTGTTCATATTAATTGGCCAAATAGTTTTGCAAGAACAGGCTGGTGGGCAGAGCCTGGCCCAATCGAACCAAATAAAAAGTATGAAGAACAACGCACATCAATTCAAACTTTCTTTGAAAATGCTTTCGCATATTTAAAAAATGAAAATCGTATAAAAGACATTCCATACGAAGCACTAAATGGTATTCAAAATGGAACAAAACATCTTTATGTTAATGCAAATGGCGAAAAAGAAATAATTGATGCTATACTTTTCAAGATTAAAAACAATATTCCGCAAATGACAATTATCGGAGGCTATTATGCCCATAGAGTGACAGTATTATTAAAAGAAAATAATGTTTCTGTCCTTTTACGTCGAGTTCATGACCTACCATTTCTTGAAGATGAAGATGTTAATCTACCATACAAGAATGCAAAAATCTTGTTCGATGCGGGCATAGTTGTAGGTCTAGAAAATTCTGGTGGAATGGAGCGCATGCAAACCAGAAATCTGCCCTTCTATGCCGGAACTTGTGCAGCATGGGGGCTAACAAAAGAGCAAGCTTTGCAATTAATTACTTTAAATACTGCAAAAATTTTAGGCATCGACAGTAGTTATGGAAGTTTACAAAACGGCAAAAGTGCAACATTGTTTATATCTAATGGCGATGCCTTAGACATGAAATCAAATCGAGTTATTGATGCTTATATTGATGGTCGAAAACTTAGTTTAAAAAGTCATCATACAGAGTTATATGAACGATATAAAGAAAAATTAGAAACCAAAAAGTAATAATTTTAGCCAAGTTTTGACTACATAAGCATATGAGCGAAGTAATTATTATTGGTGGGGGTTTAGCCGGATTAATAGCAGGAATCCATCTTTCAAAAAGCGGAATTAAAGTTACTATTGTAGAAAAAAACAGTTTTCCGAAACACAAAGTTTGTGGCGAATATATTTCCAATGAGGTTTTACCCTATCTCAAATATTTAGATTTAGAAATAGAAAGTCTCCAGCCAACCAACATTACAAAACTCCATTTTTCAACTTCAAATGGAAAATCAATTTACATCACTTTACCTTTGGGAGGTTTTGGAATTAGTCGGTATATTTTAGATGATTTTTTGTATAAAAAAGCAATTTTTAATGGTTGCAAAATTATTCAAGAAAACGTCGAAAACGTTATTTTTAGTAATGACGAGTTTACAATTAAAACTTCCAATAATTTAGAATTAAAATCAAAAATTGTTATTGGTGCCTATGGTAAACGCTCTAATATCGACCAAAAACTAAACCGAAATTTTATTCTGCAAAAATCGCCATGGTTGGCTGTAAAAGCACACTATTCAGGAATTTTTAATGATAATTTAGTTGGATTGCATAATTTTAAAGGCGGTTATTGTGGCGTTTCTAAAGTAGAGAATAATAAAATAAACGTTTGTTATCTAGCTGATTACGAAACTTTTAAAAAGCATAAAAGTATTGAAGATTATCAAAAAAATGTTGTTTCAGAAAATCCATTTCTAAAAGCAATCTTAGAAAATTCGATATTACTTTTTGAAAAACCTTTAACCATAAGTCAAATCTCTTTTGAAGAAAAAAAAACAGTCGAAAACCATATTTTAATGATAGGCGATACTGCTGGATTAATTCATCCGTTATGCGGCAACGGAATGGCAATAGCAATTCATAGTGCTAAAATTGCTTCAGAAATGATTGAGAAATTCTTTAAAAATGAAATAAATTCCAGATCAGTACTCGAGAATGAATATCAAAAACAATGGAATCATAATTTCAAAAACAGACTTAAAACGGGAAGATTTTTATCAAATATTTTGCAAAAACCTACGTTTTCAGAATTTTTAATGCGTTTGCTAATTATCTTTCCATTTTTATTATCGTTAATTATCAAAAAGACGCACGGAAAACCTATTTAAATTGAAACATTAATTATATTAAAAAAACACTTAACGATATGTTTTAATATGTTTATAGACACAAAAACTAGAACTAGTAAACCCGAAATTATGGATAATTTTGCCATGGAAGGTGAAATTCTTCGGGAAGCTTTAGATAAAATCGCCAAAATAAACCAGTTGCTAGGCGGAAATCAATTAACTTTACACGGCGTTCAAAATTTAATTAAAAATAATGATAAAAAACAACAAATAACTATTGTTGATGTTGGTTGTGGAAATGGCGATATGTTGCGAAAATTAGCTGATTTTGGAAATAAAAATAACTATAATTTTAAATTAATCGGAATTGATGCAAATGAGTATACAATAAAATATGCTATTAAATTATCCAGTATTCATTCAAATATAAGTTATCAATGTACCGATATTTTTGATAAACAATTTAGCGAATTGAAATACGATATCGTGTTGTGCACATTAACATTACACCATTTTAAAAATGAAGATATCGAGTATTTGCTAGATGTTTTTTACACCCATTCGAGAATCGGAATTGTAATAAATGATTTGCATCGAAGTAGTGTTTCTTATCAATTATTTAAATTATTAGGGTTTGTTTTTAATTTGAATGAAATGTCGAAGCAAGATGGATTAACATCAATTTTGCGAGGATTTAAAAAAAATGAATTAGTAGCTTTTTCAGAAAAATTACAATTCAAAAAATATACAATTCATTGGAAATGGGCATTTCGTTATCAGTGGATTATTAAAAAGGTTTAGAAGGTTTAAAAAATTTAAAATTAATTTTTTTATTGAAATTGATTTTTGAAATTGTTATTGAAATTGAAAATGAGTGTAAAAATAATATCAGTTGCCAAGCAATTGCCCAAATATTCTCGTACAACAGACGAAATTATTACGTTTCTCGATGCTTGGTTGGTCAATCAAGACGATCGTTTTATTCGAAAAGTAAAAAAAATTTTTGAAGGAGCAGCAGTTGATAAACGCTACTCAATTATGGATCCAATTGAGGTATTCACTAAAACATCATTCGAGGAACGAAATGACATTTACGTTCGTGAAATGATTGATTTGGGCAAAAAAGTTTTAAAAAAAACATTAGATAAAGCCAATTGGAAGCCTGAAAGTTTAGATTATATAATTACCGTTAGTTGCACCGGAATTATGATTCCGTCGCTTGATGCATATTTAATAAATAGTTTGAAACTTCGACAAGATATTGTCCGTTTGCCAGTTACTGAAATGGGTTGTGCGGCTGGAATTTCCGGAATTATTTACGCAAAAAATTTTCTGAAAGCCAATCCTAACAAGCGAGCTGCCGTTATAGCTGTCGAAAGCCCAACGGCGACATTTCAGTTAGACGATTTTTCAATGGCAAATATTGTGAGTGCGGCTATTTTTGGTGATGGTGCCGCTTGTGTTTTGCTTTCATCACATGATAATGATAATGGACCAGAAATTCTAGGTGAAGAAATGTATCATTTTTATGACAATATTGACATGATGGGTTTTAAGTTGACCAATTCTGGTTTGCAAATGGTCTTAGATGTGGAAGTTCCAGAAACAATAGCTAATCATTTTCCAGATATTATTCATCCATTTTTAGCCAAAAATAATTTGAAAATTAATGACATCGACCATTTGATTTTTCATCCTGGCGGAAAAAAAATTATTACAACTGTTGAAAGTTTATTCTCCGATTTAGGAAAAAACATCGATATTACAAAAGAAATTTTGCGATTGTACGGCAATATGTCAAGTGCAACCGTGCTTTATGTTTTAGAACAAATTATAGATAACCAACCTAAAAAAGGCGAAAAAGGATTGATGCTCAGTTTCGGACCAGGTTTTTCTGCACAACGTGTTTTATTAGAATTTTAAAGAAAGGTTATTAGGTTGAGAAAGTTTATATGTTTAGAAAATGATCGAAATAACGTCAAAATTACCGTATTCAAAACCTTTTTTGTTTGTCGATGAAATTATCACAATAAACGACAATGGAGTAGAAGGTATTTTTACTTTTAATGAAGATTTAGATTTTTACAAAGGGCATTTTAAAGACAGTCCGGTTACGCCAGGCGTTATTCTTATTGAAACTATGGCGCAGATCGGATTGGTTTGTTTGGGAATTTATTTGACAAAAGATGTAAATAACGAACCAAAAATAGCATTAACAGCATCAGAAATTGAGTTTTTAAAACCTGTTTTTCCAAACGAAAAAGTGACAGTAATTTCCGAAAAGGTTTACTTCAGGTTCGGAAAATTAAAATGCAAAGTTAAAATGTTAAATATAGAAAATGAAGAGGTTTGTGCAGGATTCATTTCGGGAATGATAATTTAAAAAGTTTAATAAGGTTAGAAGTTTATAAAGTTTGGAATTAAATTTGAAATTGATTTTTGAAATTGTAATTGACATTGAATAAAAGAGTAGTAATAACTGGTCTTGGCGTAGTTGCTCCAAATGGAGTAGGGCTGCCGGCGTTTGCACATGCCATAAAAAACGGAATTTCTGGAATAAAACATGATACCGAACTTGAAAGATTGCAGTTTTCCTGCCAAATTGCTGGAAAACCAGAAATTTCAACTCAAAAATCTTTAGAATATTTAACAGAATTAGAATTACGAAACTTTAGATCATCTGGAATATTATATGGTGTAATCGCTGGTATTGATGCATGGAAAGATGCTGGATTGACTACTGATATTCAGGAAAATCCCGATTGGGATTCAGGTGCAATTTTTGGAGCTGGAACTTCAGGAATTGATAAATTTAGAGAAAGCATTTATAAAATTGATGATGGTCAAACCAGACGATTAGGAAGTACTGCGGTTGCACAAACTATGAATTCGGGTATTAGTGCCTACTTGGGCGGTAAATTGGGACTTGGAAACATTGTTACCACCAACTCATCTGCCTGCACCACAGGAACGGAAAGTGTTTTGATGGCCTTTGATCGTATAAAATCAGGAAAAGCAAAACGAATTTTAGCTGGTAGCACATCTGACTCTGGACCTTATATTTGGGGCGGATTTGATGCTATGAGAGTATGTACTTTTAAACACAATCATGAACCTCAAAGCGGTTCTCGACCTATGTCCGCCTCAGCTTCTGGTTTTGTACCTGGTAGTGGAGCAGGGGCATATTTGGTCGAAGATTTAGATTCCGCGCTAGCTCGAAATGCAAAAATATATTGCGAAATTTTGGGAGGAAATAGCAACTCGGGAGGGCAAAGAGGATTGGGCACAATGACAGCTCCAAACCCAATTGCAGTTCAAAAATGTATACAAAACGCTATTTTAGATTCAAGAATATCTGCCAATGAAATTGATCTTATCAATGGTCATCTAACTGCCACAAGCAAAGATAGTTTGGAGATTAGTAATTGGATAAAAGCTTTAGGTAGAAAAGGGTTAAATTTTCCGTATATTAATTCGTTAAAATCGTTAGTAGGTCATTGTTTATCTGCAGCTGGAAGTATTGAAATTGTTGCATCGATTTTGCAAATTGACCAAAATTTTATTTTTCCGAATATAAATTGTGAAGATATAAATCCAGAAATTACAAAATTGATTGATGGATCAAAAATTCCACTAAAAATTATTAATCAGAACGTAAATGTTGTTGCTAAGGCAAGTTTTGGTTTTGGCGATGTAAACGCTTGCGTGATCTTTAAAAAATATGTAAATTAGCCTATGCCAAAACGTAATTCACCTAAAGATGTAAAAGAATTAGACGATCTTAATCGACTTAACGATTTGGTTTTTGATAAGCGAATTGATAAGCGCGCTGCAGAAAAAAAAACGCGAAGAGATCGGCATTATCAAAAACAGTTTATCAAGAACAATTTGAATCTTAACACTAGTAACAACAACTTTATGTCGCAAATAGAAATAATCGCTAAACTAAAAAATATTGTCAAACCATATGTAAAAAATCAAGTTGCTTTTGATAATTTAAATGAAAATACCGATTTTATTAATGATTTACAGATTAACTCTGCAAATTTAGTAGATGTTATTTTGGACGTTGAAGAAATTTTTAAAATTAATATTACGAATCAAGAAATGGAGAAAATGCTTACAGTACAGGCTACTCTGGAAATAATTGAAGCAAAATTACTCGAATAAATTATGATCGGAAATGATGTAATCGATTTGCAACTCGCCAAGAAAGATAGCAACTGGAAACGGGAAGGTTTTTTGAATAAAATATTCACATGGAACGAGCAAATTATAATTCAAAACGCCACTAATCAAGAAATTGCGGTTTGGAATTTATGGAGTAGGAAAGAGGCAGCTTACAAAATATGGAATCGAATGACTGGTATTCGTACCTACAATCCAATTCGATTTGAGTGTTTAGATTTGCTAGCTGGATATGGAAAAGTACAATTTGAACAACAAATATTTTATACTAAAACGGTACTTTCAGGTAATTTGATACACACAATAGCAGTTTGTGATGAAATTTTTTTTGAAAGAGTTGTTACGTTAGATAAATCAATTAAAATTGAAAAAATTGACGGAGTACCAGTATTTATAAATAAAAAACAAAAATTAAATCCCATTTCAAAAAGTCATCATGGTCGATTTGAAAAAATAATTTTTATTAAATCCCCAATTTAGATTTCAGTTTTAAAAACAATAACCCAAGTGAAAAAGCATCGTCAGATGAGGAATGACGATCACTTTTATTTATTTTATAAATTTTTAGTAATTGATCTATCGCATATTGTTTTTCATTTGAATCAATGTACTTTTTATACATAACCTCTACATCTAACGCCTCATTTTTTAACCTTCCACAACTCAATTTATCTAGGGCTTCATTGATCATTTCGATATCAAAGTGAATGCGATGACCAACCAATGTGGCATTATTTATATAGCTTATAAATTCTATAATTGCCTGACTTTCTGTAAGTTTTTTATTTGAACTTTCGATCAAAAAGTCATTTGTAATTCCGTTATCATGCAAATATTGATATTGCGGAATTACAACTTCATAACTATCGCCCACAAATATTGTATTATTGATTATACCAACTGCTCCAATAGAAATAACAACATCTTTTTTCGGATTAAGTCCGCTAGTTTCGGTACTGATTACAACAAAACGATCTGATTTTTGAGTAAAAGAATCTAGATAATTTTTCCAAAACTCTGGACTCTCTTTTGTGATATTTTTTAGCCAATCAAACATAGTTATGAAAATTGTGTCAAGGTGAATGTGTCTTTTATCAAATCTTCCAATTCTCTAATCGGATTGAGCGCGTTTTTGAGTTTTTCTTTATCTATTTTAGAAATAGAATCCAAATTAATATAGCTTCCGTCAGAGTCGTTTTTCAAACCGTCAATAGTGCGAAATTTTGAAAGAACAAGAAAAGCTTCTGCGCAATTCAAGTAGATTTCTGCATTTTTTGAATCGGTTATTGCTAATTGCTTAAATCTCAAATACGTATTATTTACGCCTTTAATTTTGTAATTTAAAGTAAATAAACGTGCACCATCGACAAGTGGCGTCAAAGCTCGAGTTTTTAAATCGAACAAATCTTTATAAAGTCCTTCTTCTTCGGTATTGAATTTTTTAAAAAAACTTAGTGGAGCGGGCTTTTTTATGGCATTATTTCCTAAATAATCAAAAAACAACGAATTTTTTTTAACATTTTTATTTATCAAGTCAGAAATAGTATCTTCAATTTTTGTTTCGCCAATAATCAAATCATAGTCGAAGAAAATACTACTGATATCAACCGTATTTTCACCAGGAGTATTCATCCAATTATTATATTGTTTAATCCAGTCAGACAGCGATTTGCACCATAAAATATTACTTGCAATATGACCGTTAGGACAAGGTGTATAGCCAACTTTTTCTAAAATAGATACTGTTTTTTTTCCCAATCTTATAAAATAGTCTTTTACATCTCGATATTTATCTTCTGAGACATCTTCAAAAATCAAAATACTATCTTGATCGGTCATCAATAGTTGTTCTTTTCGTCCTTGACTGCCAATGCTCAGCCAAGCGTAACGTGCTGGTGGCGAACCTAGTTCAAGTATTGCCTGCTCGACAGCTCGTTTTAAAATTGCAGTATTTATTTCGCCAGAAAGATTTAAAGTATGTGATAATGGAATATTTTTTTCGATAGATTTCTGAATCAATTCACCTAATTTAAGTCGAATTTTTCTTAAATCTTTAGCTTCATCAGCACTTTTAATTTCTTTTAGTAAAACTCCAGGATTACTGGCTTGGGCAACAATAAGATCTCGTTCAGAAATTATTCCTTTTAGTGTAGATTTGTCGTTTCCGTCTACTGTAACGCATAAATGACTACTATTATATTGTAATAATAAAAGTTGCGCGGCTGCTAACGAAATATTTTCAGTTACTGATAATATTGGAGATGCCATGATTTTATCAATCGTAGCGGTAGAAGGGAAGCGACCTGTTGCAAATTTAGACCGAATATCGTTGTCGGTGACAATCCCGATCGGGAGTTCATTTTCAATGATAATAATAGCGTCTGAGTTTTTTTCGGTCATTAAAATTGCAACATCTCGAATCGTTAAATTTTTGGAAGCTGTTAACGGAGATTTGTTATAAGCTAACGATTGAAAAAACTGCGATTCGCTTGAAACTCCGCCCAAATAGGCGTTGTCCGACATTAACTTATTTTTTGTGCTACGATCGTTGGGATCATTTGAGTTATTGGCAAAACTTTCCAAAAGAAAATCCAACACCTCATTATTATTTGCGACAAAAGGTTTAAAAACTTCAATAGGAATTGCATAAATGATAGTGTCTTCGCGAGCTTTAGAAGTCATTTTGTATTTATTCTTGGCAAAAAATGGACGCAAACCAAAAATTTCGCCTTCAACGCATTTGTTTAGTAAGGTTTCTTCGGAATCCGAAAATACGGAAAGATTTACTACGCCAGAGGCAACAACATAAAAACAGTCATTAAGTGTATCGTTAATTTGAAATAGAATTTTATTTTTTTCTAAATTTAATACTCGAATACTAGAAGCAATTTGAACGAGTTCGTCAAAACTCAGATTACTAAATGGTTGATGTTCTTTCAGAAATTCGGCAATTCTATTTGCAATAGCGTTCATTGGTAATACATTTTTTAGAATTGTAAAATTAGTATTAATACTAATATGAAGCAAAAGGGTTCGCAGATATATGTATAAATATATAGATCTTCTAAATTCATACTAAAATCAGACGAATTAAAAAATATCTATTTTACATAATATAAATTATAGTTCATTTTGTTTAAATCAAAACACGTCGAATAGCAGTCGAATTTTGATACAATTATAGTTATATCAACAGATTAACATATGAAAATAAAATATATTTAATTTATTAGAATAGTATAATTATTGCATTTTTTTTAAACTTATAAGACAAAAAAATAAGAAACTACTATCAATTATAAAAAAAATATTAACTCTAAATAATCGTAAAACTATCAAAATCAAATAGATATAAACTTACAAAAAATGAAAAATTAACAAAAAAATGTTAAAATTAGCAATAAAATACACTTTGTCGATGATTTATGCGTTTCATCTACTTAGATTTGCATCTTGCATTTTTAAAAAACGATAACAATCTAATTTATAAAAGATTACATAATTTCTAAACATTAATAATTATATGAAAAAACTCATTCTTCTACTACTACTTGTTTGTGCTTCTTTTTATGCTCAAAACACGACGGTTACTTACAACGCATCGAATGTTTCTTTAACAAATCCGGATCGAGGATTTTATAAATTTACTTCTACAAGTCCAACCAATTATGAATTGCTCAATCAAACGACATTAACAAACTACAGATTAAATTCTAAAATTACACTTATTTATAGAGAATTTAGTTTGGCAAACTATAAAACTAGTTCGATTCCGCAAACATACTTAACAAATATGCAAACTGATTTTAATAGAATTCGAAATGCGGGTTTGAAAGCAATTATCCGATTTACCTACTCAAATTCGGAAACCGCCGCAATCAAAGATGCTTCAAAATCTCAGATTTTAGCCCATTTGCAACAATTGCAACCTATTTTGGCTGCTAATATTGATGTGATTTCGGTTATGCAATCCGGTTTTATTGGTGCTTGGGGCGAATGGTATTATACAAGTCAAGCAGAATTTGGCGGTTATGGTTATAATAATACTGATTTGACTGCCGCAAATTTTGCTAATAGAAAAGCTGTTATCGATGGGATGTTGGCTGCTTTACCAAACAAAAGAGCCGTTCAAATACGTACGCCAGACTTCAAAAGAAGTATGTATACTACAACCGCTTTGTCTGAAAATATAGCTTTTAACAAATCGAATGTGTCCAGACTTGGTCATTTTAACGATTGCTTTTTGGCAAGTCCAGACGATTTTGGAACTTTCGAAAATACAACTGTTGAGTATCCGTATCTTGTACAAGAAACTAAGTTTTTGCCTATGGGTGGCGAAACTTGCGCCATCAATTCTCCAAGAACCGACTGTGCTTCTGCCCTATTTGAAATGAATCGTTTTCATTGGTCGTACTTAAATCTTGATTATTATCCTCCTGTTATTGCAAAGTTTACGGCCGATAATTGCTTTAACGAAATTCAAAAAAAATTAGGTTATCATTTTGAGTTAACAACAGCCATTTTACCACAAGCAGTAACTTTAGGAACTACATTGAACGTTACTTTAAATATTAAAAATCAAGGATTTGCGGCACCTTTCAATGAACGAAAAGCCTATATTGTTTTGAAACACACTACAACAAACCAAGTCTTTTCACTACTTTTAGATTCCGATCCTCGGAAATGGCTAGGTCCAAATAACATTAGCGTAAGTCAAAATTTAACTTTGCCTGCAAATATAACAACTGGAAATTTCCGCATGTATTTGAGTTTGCCAGATGTTGAAGCTTCTTTGGCTGGCCGAGCAGAATATGCTATACAGTTCGGGAATACCAATGTTTGGGAAGCCGCATCAGGTTTAAATAATTTGAATCATACTATAAATATTACAGGTTCGTCTCTTGCTAATGCTGATTATACTAAATTTAATATTGGTATGTATCCTGTGCCAACCAACAACGAACTTGCCATAGAGTTGGATGCTATTCAGGACTATAATGTAATAATTTATGATATTCTCGGAAAAGTAATGCCACTTTCTAAAACGGTCGAAACTAACAAAATGATTTTCAATACAGAAAACTTGGAAGATGGAATGTATTTTGTTGCTTTTTCGAAAAACGGCGTCCGTGATACCAGAAAAATTGTTATAAAACATTAAGCAACATTATTATTTGCTTCTATTAAACTATGATAAAAGGAATTGAATTTTTCAGTTCCTTTTTTTTTATTTTATGCTCTTTTTTATTTTGTGTTTCAAATTGTGTTTTAAGCCAAATGATACGGCGTTTGAATAATATTTGGATTGAATAAAAGCTTCTGCATTTATTGTAATTGAATAATATTCGAACAATTGCCATTCGACATTGGATGTAATTCGCTCGAAATTTTTGCTAAAATCATCAAAGAAATAACTGGCTTCTAATACAGAATAAAAAGTTTTAGTACGGAATTGCCAACCCAAACCACCACCTCCAAAAAATCTATTTTTTAGCATCCAATACGGATATCCTTCTTGCAAATCTTTAGAGCCGGCACTATATTGAGTTTCTAGAAATGGTACAAATTTTATTTTTCGCTCTTTTCCGTTATCTAACAAAAATTTTAAAGTTCCAGAACCATTATATGATGCTTCTTTTTTGGTAATCAAAGTATCGGGATTTATTAATCCTTCAAAATAGTAATTCCCTTCTAATGAAATAACAGATTGAATTGCCTTAAAAAAACGGGTGTCTTGATACATATTTAGTTGCAACTGGTATATTTTTTGATTCATGGCAGCACCAGTTTCTACAGGAAAAAACTGAAATTCGGTAGACCGATAGGTTTTTTCTTTAGAATGGTTAATGCCCAAACCAAATTTATAATAAGGCGTAAATTTCTCGTCAACTTGTAACCGTGCCAAAGTCCAATATTTTGCTTTGTTATAGATGTCGGCACTTGTAAATTTATATTGAAGTCCATGCAAAGCATTGTCAAAATTGAATTTGTTTTTAATCGGAATCTCTATTTCATAAAAGTGATCGTAACTAGCGCCAATGCTGTGAATGTTGTGTTTTTTGTCATAAAGATTATACGAAAATGTATTTTTGAATATTGAAGGCGCTTTTTGGTTGGTTTCGACTGCTGAAGAAAATTCAACAAAATCTCCGTTTTCTAGTCGGTCTTCTTTTATCAAATCATTAATGATATTAGCATAAAACAAATCGGGATGATGCGCAATAAGAAAATCTCTTGTAGTTTTTTTTTCGAAAACAACATCTTTGTTGAGCATCATTCGCAGTGCATCTTTTTCTGGACTTTCTGGCAGCGAACTAGCTAGCATCCAAGAATCTTCGAATCGCCCCAGTAAATGAAAAATCTCTGCCATACGAGCATTTACTTTAATGTCATTAGGATGAAGATCAAAATAAACCAAATAATCTGCTTCTAGAAGTTGGTATTCTTTGGCATCAATAAGCCAATTCATTTTTGTAGCAAATTCAAAATCGGTAGACAGTTCTGCCCATTGATAGGCTTTTAAAAACTCATTATTGTCTAAAAATAGCCAAACCAAAATTGTTGCAAATTCTTGCAATTTCTGCGTTGGGCTTTCGTTTCGCAAGGTTTCTAGTGCTTCGGTTGGTCTATAATCTAGCAAAAACTTAATATAATTTTTATAATTTTTATCTGTTGCTTCTAATTCATATAATTTTTTGAGCATTTCGTATATTCTGTCAAGGTATTTTGCATCATAAAAGTTAGAAATATAGGTTGTAATAAGGTTTTTATCATCGGGCGAAACTTGAATTTGTGCATATAACCATTTCTCGAAGTCTTTCTCGTTTCTATACCCAATATTTTTGTCTAATTGTTTCGAATACATAATATTGTTTTTTGAGTAGTATTTCAAAACATGATTATCGAGCATTTCCCAAACTTCGTTATTGCGTTTTATCCATGCCATTTTGCGAGCATAAATATTCCAATCGGAATACACAATTTCTGGTGTTGTTTCAATTTTGTTTTTTAGTTCTAACAATGCCGCTTGTTCTTTTTTGTCGGCAAGCTCGTCCCAATACGTACCGGCCAAAAAGCTTTTTTGATCTTGCATAAAACTTGCATGTTGTTCGCGAATTGTTATTGCATTAATAGCAATATCTTGTTTTTGAACCTTTGTTCTATAATTCAAATCGAACAACGAAATTTTTGATTTTATTGTATTTATTGAATACAGAAAGCCTTGCATAAACTCGGTTTTTTTGTAACTTGTTTTTTGATTTTTAAGATCTCTTTCAATAATTGAAGCATTTGTTTTGCTCCCGTACAAAAACCAAAAATTCTTCTGATTTTCTGTCGGAACAACATTCGATACTGTATAATTGGCATTCTCAGAAATATGTTCATATCTAGATGCACGCCAATTCATCACAACTTTTGCAGCGTCGTTGGCATTCAAAAATCGCATTTGTGGATAGGTTTCTGTTTGCGATTTTAATAGATTAGTAAATTCAGAAAATAATGATTTGTTTGTATCTTTTGTTTTATACCAACCATAATTTTTACCATTTCTGAGTTCATAATTTTTATCGGTATTTGTTACTTTATTTGGAATCTGAAAAACATCGTCAGGATGAACAAAGTGTGTCCAAATACCAGTAAACAAATACATTGATTGCACATTGAACTTTGCATCATCAGAAAGATAAAAACCGCTTGAAATTCTTGGGTAATCAAAAAAATCTTTGTTAAACGGATCATAATCAAACTCTCTGTTGCCTCCTTCTTTGGTATCACCCAGATAAATACTGCACATATATTTGAGTGATGGAATTCCTTTTTTGAGTGCCGTAAGTCCGTATTTGTCGATAATGTTAGATGGAGGCACATACGTTGTTGGCAAGGAACCGTAGTTGCTAAACTCCCATTTTTTTTGGATTGTTTGTAGCGAAGTGCCAATAAAATCTTGATTCTTCCAATCACCCATCGTTAATGAAACGTGATTATAACCATGAAAAGCCAATTCGAAATTATGTTTTTTTGCATCTTTTACGAACCACTCTGTTAACGGCTCAAGTTTGCCGTTGGATCGAATTTTTTGCTCATTCCATTGATCGAACGTAAATGGTGGCACAATACTATTTCTATAATCAAAAGTGAGCATCGTGGCATAAGGTATTTTATGTTTTGCAGAAAAAAAAAGCATATCCGGCCACCAAACTTTTTTTACAAAATCGCTCATTGTCAAGTTCAACTCCGTTTTTATGGGTTCGGCTTTTGATTTGTATTGTGGCGACGGAAAATCGTCCAAGAAAACGGTAGAAACATTTGCAATAGGATATGGAATTGCTTCTAAACCTTTGAGTAATGCCGAAAAAATTAAGCCTCTGTCGGCTTTAATAAAATCTTTTGTCGTATTGAAAAGTATAATTTTGCCTGCTCCTATTTGGTTTTCAACTATTAAAGGAAAGTTAGCATCGTTGACAGCCGTTGCTAAAATTTTTATATTGGAGTTAAAATTTTTGGCCTCAAAACCGAAATGAATTTCGTTTTCCATATACGTTTTCCCTTCTGTATCTGGGAGCATTTGTGTAGTAAACATCCAACCTTTCGCAGTATTATTTATAGCAAATTCTGCAGATGGCACAAAACCATACAAATAAGACATTCTAGCATCTTGGTTGGCATAAGAAATAAAAAGAGTACCGCCGTTGGCAACAAAATTCAATAATTTTAGAATTGAGTTATCACTTAGTTTTTTTGAATCATAAAGTGAAATCACTCTTGTTGATTCGGAAATTTCATGATTTTTATTCCAAGTGTCGATATCAATTATATTGAAAGGAATTTTAGTATAATCGCAAATTTTTCGAATATTTTTGCTGCAAGATTTGCTAGAAACACTACTGTTATCTTGAATGAAAGCTACTAAAGGAACATCGCTTAAGGCTGGTTCAAAATAGCGTACAAACTCATTTTCTTTGTCTGAATGACCATTATGTCTAAACAAATTGGACTCACTAGTCCATTTTTCTAATCCTTCGCAGCTCAAGTGTAATGCTAACAAAAGCAATGTAGTAACAAAATATAATGTCTTAAAAATATTTAATTTTGCTTTCTTCATCGCTAAAAAATTAAGTCTTTTATTTTGCTTAAATTAGGCTCATTAACAATTTCGTAAACATTAAGTATTGGGCTAGAATAAAACAAATTTATTTTTCGACCTCTTTTTTTAAGCACCATCATTTGTTGCAAAAGTTGCGGGTTTAATATTTTGTTTTTAGAAAGTTCGTTTTCTTCAACAGCTGCTTTATCGTTAAGCACAAATACCAAAACAGTTTTTGACAGTGAATATTCTGGGTTTTTGACAACAAATTGTTTGTCTTTATGATGTTTGAAATAGACCGAGTCGATAGTTGCGTATTTGCTTAAGAAAAAGTCATAGTTGATAAAAAAATGTTTGTTCTTGCTAATAATTTGTGTTGCTGGATCGTTGACAACTGCATAAGAATAAGGGAAATACGTTTGCGTGATTTTGTCGTAGGCATCTAGGATTTGCTTTGGTGTTTGGTTTGAAACTTGCAGTGATTGAATTTTTTTTTGTTGTAATACACCTGCAAAATAAATGGCTAATACTAGTACTAATAGCACAGATATGGTGCTGTATTTTTGCAAAGGATACATAACAAAACTCAGAATCCTACAAACAGAAGCGAGCATAAATCCTAGTACAATTGGCATAAAAATCACTAAGGAGTTGATGACCATTTCGTTATCAATCCAATCATTTTTTATAATCGATAGCAGAATCAATAAATTAAAAAACAATAAAAAAACAATGGTGTTTCTCCAATTTTCTTTTTTAAGTAATAATAAAGGAAGAATAAGCAATAAAGTCATCAAACTGCCATATTGCAAATACCTAATTATATCTGAAAATGGGATAATAAGCTGTGGCACATAAGTATAGGAACTTACATGGATTAGATTGGCGTGCAAAAATTCGAAAAAATCAGTGCTCGTGTACCTGCATTCGATAGCATAAATTAGAAATAATGTTGCACTAGCCAAAATGTATGCTGCAATTCCGATACAATTAAATACTTTGGTTTTTATTTTCGAGAAAACCAAGCCTAAAATCAAAAATGGTGGAATTAAAATTATTAAAGTAAACAAATCTATCAATCCGATAGCCATAAAGCCAAGAAACCAACTAGCAAAGAAACTAAGTTTTGTAATTTTAAGTAAACTAGGTTTTAAGTAGTATACAAATATTGGAATTGCAAATGCCAATGCTACAGCTGTTTGGTCTGTTTTGAACATATAATACACATTTATTGGTGTTAGAACATAGACAAGAGAAAAAAGCAAAGAAGCGATTAGTGGCGCAATAATTTTTGATGATGTAAGTTTATGTATTGTCCAAAATATAATTATTGACAACAAACAAGCAATCAATATGGAACTTACCTGCAAGGCAATTTCGGGGCTTACGTTGGTTAGTTTTGAATAATAATTTACTAATGCTAGCTCGCCATCGATGGATAACGAATGCGGATCGAACCATTCTTGCGAATCAAATTTGACCACCGCATTCAAGTCATTTATCCAATCTGCAGACAAAGAATAGTTGTCGTGAATAATAAAGTAATATCTACTAATAAAAGTTAATACCACCATAAAGATAGTTATAAACAAAAGTAATGATGCGTTTTTATTTGAAACTGTCGTGGGTTTTCTTTGAACAAAATAGGATGCTACGTTTTTTTTGTTTTCAATTTTTTTTAGAACAGAAAAAAACTTTCTATTTATGGTTGTATTAAAGTAAGCAATTGGTGTTTTCAAATTTCTTATACCAATCAAATCTGCACTAATAGTTAGCATTAAAAACAAGAAAATATTAAATATATTGAAAGCTTTTAGCAAAACCAGAACAAAAATCAAAATCAAAATTAAAGAACCGTATCTAAACCATATAACCATCACAAAATCTAAAAAATTGCTGTTTTTGTTATGTTTAACGAATTTGGTTTTTAAGAAATATAAAAACAGAATGATTAGCACCAAACGAATAAATCCTGCAACAATAGAACTTGTCAAAAAAATCATGTACTACTCTTTTAGTTTTGGTAATTTTTGCAAATCAATATTTCCGATAAAAAAGTCGAAATTTGTATCCTCTATTCTTGCTCTTATTTGGTTATACAATTTCTTTGAATCGGCATACTCAATGAGAATTATCGGAATATTATAAATTTTATGAATTGATTTCAATCGTTCAATCCCTTCTTTATAATCAGTAAAATCCCGAATGTTATAGGTTTTGTTTTTGAATAGATAATCGCTAGCGACCGACTCGATCGCTATAGAGTGAACATAACTTCGTGTTTCAGAAATTAAATCGATACCAGCATTTTGCATAAATTCCTTATTAGGATGTGCTATTTTTATTTTTCGCAATAGCGCAATCAAATCGTCTTTCTGATTTTTTTGGGTTCCGAAAGTCGAAAAATTATCAATATTATCTAGAAAAAGTCCGTCATAGCCTTTTGCGAAAAGGTTAGCTATAATATCCAATAGTACGTTAACGGTAACTTCTGATTTTAAATTTAAATAATAACTATTCCAAATTTCATTTTTTCCTAACGAACTGCTTTTGAGCACTTCATAATGATCTGCATATTTGTTTACTTCACCCAAACTAATGTAGGCATATACTTTTTTGTTATTGAATCTTATTGTTGCAATATCCGTTTTGCTGTTATGTTTATCTTCCAAAATAACATATTTGTACCCTTTTATGCTTTCGGGAGCTAATTTACCATAACAAACAAGCACAGAATCTTTTTGTTGGTCAATATGCAAAGTTTTTGACATCATTGTTGGTGCTATTAGTACTAAAAACAAATATTTTTTAAAAGGCTGCATAGTAGTAGTAATCAAGATTGTTACACAATTTCAAATTCGCTTTTAAAGTCAGAATAACAAACAAAGCTGCGCCAAGTAACATGCCAATAACGCTACATTCGTAGGAACAAAATCGACTCAAAAAAAAACCAACAATAACATTAAGTAAGCAAGCGTTAATTATTGCAAATAAAGGCTTTGTAACCTGACCAAGAGTGAAAAGGTATAACGAGTTAAGCATGCCCCATGCCAACAAAACATATCCTAATCCACCCAAGAAAGTAACTTTTATATTAATCCAATTAAGGCTTTCATGAAATAGTGCCGAAAAACCCCATGGTGCAAACATAATGGTATAAATTATAAAAAAAGCGACGGCGCCTGTTGCAAAAAGCAAGGCTATTTGTTGCCAATACATGATTTTGAGTTTCGAATTGAATACTTCGGGAGTATTATAATTGGTTATTTTTTGACCAATATCAATAAATTTAGTAAACGATGCGATACTATACTCAGACACACCCGCTAATAATAGATAAACCAAAATGGCAAAATCCATACCTAGCTCATAGTTTTTATCGAAATAGACCAAAAAAGGCAATTTGCCATTAATTCCTGTAGACCAAGCCAAAATCCTATCTATAAATACAAAACAATACAAAAACAAGCCGTAAAAGAAATATTGAAAATTATGATACAAAAGTACGGGTACAATAATCTCTGAATTGCCTAAACTTGTTTGTTTTTTTATTATAAAATAAAAATAAATTTTAAGAAATAATTTTAAAATCAGTATCACGCAAACAATTCCTATCCAATGGGTTACATAAATTAGCAGCGTGGTGTTTTGCTTTAAGTATACCGAAAGTATTGTGCCAACCAAAATCGAAATCGAGATAACCCAACGTTGTTTTATAGTATGAAAAGGCGCTAAAAGTAACACCAAAGTTCCAATTAGAAATGCATACATAAAAATCACAAACAAGACTTCATAAGGATACATATGAAAGAAAAAATTGATAAAGAAAATACCTGTTAGTACCAAAAAAATTGACAAAACTCCAATGCGATGAAAATAATTGATTATTTTATTAGTCATTTTATAGTCTTCATAATTCCAATAAAAAGAAGCTTGGCGACCAATTATTTGCACAAATCCACCAGTTGAAACTAGTCCAACAATTACGCCAAGCACTACTGCCGTTGATTGTATTTCGTTAAAACCATTAAAAGTCCATAAAGAATAACCGAAAAGAATAATAGCAATTATTTGTATCAAAACGGGAAGTAAGTGGAAAATTCCTAATGAATAGTATTGAGCAAAAATTTGTGTTTTTATTCTTAAGTAATCTGAAATTTGTATTGTTTTTGGTTGTGTGGTTTCGGCTTCAATTTCTTTTGCATTTTTTGTTCCAATATAATTTGGATCTGTATTGAGCTCATAAAAAACAAGATCGGCCAAATCTGGAATAGTACTAAAACCGAAATCTAACATCAAATCTTTTTCGCGAATACCAAACGACTCTATAGTTGCCGTAACCACATTAGCACTAACAGGTTTGCCAATTTTGTGATTAATGTTATCAATTAGAGCTCGAATGTTGTCGTAATGGTTTTCCATTTTATCATTTTTTTTTATTTAAAATAAAAAAAGAAAATTTTAAGCAATCGCCAATTGTTTTTCTATTCGTGTAGATTTGTTGTTTATAGTTGCTATATAATCGTAGGCTTGTTCATATTCATGAATGAATTTTTCGATAGAAAATTCTTCAATAACACGTTTTCGAGCAGCTGCGCCAAGTTGTTTGCGTAGATTTTCGTTTCGTAATAAAGCAACTACATTTCGCCCAATATCTTCATGATCTCTCGGTTTACAAAGACGGCCACAGGTTTCATCTAGCGCTTCGCAAACGCCACCAACATCGGTAGCAACAACAGGAATGCCGCAACTCATTGATTCAAGCACTGTATAAGGAAAACCTTCGGAAATTGAAGTCAGAATAGAGATGTCGCCTTCGCAAAAAAGCTCGTGAGGTTTTTCATGATATCCAGCTAGGATGAAATTGTCTTCTAGCTCTAGTTCTGCAATTAACTTTCGGCATTCATCTGAATATTCTGGTACTGCATTGGCATCTCCATAAACAAGATATTTTATATTCGGGATAAATCTTTTTGCTACGCCACAGGATTTTATCATGGTGATGATATCTTTTAGTTCGAAAATTCTGGCAGCTGCAACAACAGTCGGAATGCCTTGCAAATGGGTTGGTTTTTCTCTTGGCTGGAACAATTCGCTATCAATTCCGTTATAGATTACTTCAATTTTGTTAGGATTAGCACCATATTTTTTTTCCCAAATCATATTAAATTTGTTTACAGACAAAATAATATCTGCTTTATAATATACTAGTTTGGTAATTGTTTCTGAAAATTTTATCAAAAAATTCTTTAGAAAAAAAGAATATTCAGATGCATTTATTGCTATTAGCCTTTCACGAATAAAAACTCCGTGTTCAGTAGCAATAATAGGTGTTCCGTATTTGTATTTTAGAATTAATGCAGGCAAAACTGGGAATCCAGAAATAGTAAGGTGCGAAATATCTGCTTTTGGTACATCGATAGAAATCGGAATTAAAAAACGGTACAACCAGCGCATTGCAACCGTAAAATCATACAAAGTTGCAGAACAATGATTGTCTTTTTGAATAATCTCTGAAACTGTTTTGCAAAAAGAGTTCCATACCACTTGAGTTTTCATTGTTTTTTTGTAATCATGGTTTTGAAAAAATTCCCATAAATTGTAAATTGTTTCATCTATTGCCACAACTGAAGCGTTTTCTTGAAAAATCAAATCTACAAATTGTTCGAAAATCGGAATAAAAGAAGATGAAATTACATTATGATCCTCTTGAATTTTTTTTGCAACTTGATTATAATATTTTTTGCCATAACTCAGCAATTCTTGAGGTTCTAGTGGCGACCAAAGTGGCACTTGAATAACACTTTTTACAGATTTACTTAGTTGGTATTTTGATTTTTTTTCAAAATCGGCGTTGATTGAATACAGCGTATAATCTACATTTTTTATTTGATTGCATAGCATGTGTGCCCATGTAGCCACTCCGCCACCATTATAAGGATAAGTTCCTTCGAGAATTAATAATACTTTTAGTTTTTGGTCCATAACTAACTATTTTACAAGCAAAATTGAAACAGTTTGTTGAAGCTGCTGTTCTTAATTTCATAAATCTTTATTTTGTAGTAGTATGCTAAATAAAAGCTAAGAATGCAATAAAAATGGGTAGTGCAGTGTTGTGCATGCTTAACTTTTACAAATTTAAAAGTTTAATCTATTACACTGCACCGTTAAACAACTGTAAAATAAAAAAAATCGATAAAATGCAAATTCTATCGATTAATTATGTTTTTTTATGTAATTACCTTACAATAAATAAGTTAAGGATTACAATGTTGAAGTGTAATTTTAAATTTTTTTAATCTGCAAAAATCAGATCTCTTATTTTTTTACCAATTAATAAATTTAGTTTAACCTTATAATCCTCAACAAGCCACTCGCGATAATTTTTGCTACAATGACTTAAACATTTTGTATATCGACTCATACGATACTCTATATCATCAATCAACTCGCGTGCAAGGAGTTTAGCATTATACAAATCTTCAGAATTCATGACACACATTTCTGCATGTTGATCTATTGATTTATCTAGAACAATTTTTGAGCGAAGATTTTGTGCAATAGCCAATTTATGTTCTTCAGTAATATCAAAAGTTACTATAGGTGTTTTGGAGAATTTTGCTCGCAATTCGGGTGGCATCACATATTTAAAGTGTGTTTCAATTTCCGCATCATCTCTAAGATTTTCAAGATAATATTCGGGAGATTCAAAAATATGTTGCCAATTAACAGGTTCGCTCCACAAGCCAAAACGTGCAGCATTATTTCCTAAGTCTATCACGGTAAAGTGATCTTTGTTTGGCAGTTTTCGCGATCCTCTGCCAATCATTTGATAGTAAAGTGTTAACGACTTTGTGGCCCGATTTAGTATAATACTTTCTACTGTTGGTTCATCAAATCCTGTTGTTAAAATTCCGACAGAAGTCAAAATCGCATTTGGTGTTACTTTAAACCATTTTAAAATCTCCTTACGATCCTCTGCAGTTGCAGTATTATCAAGATGTCTAATAGAATAACCTGCGCTTTTGAAGGTTTCATAGACATACAACGAAGTATTAATACCGTTATTAAAAATTAATGTTTTTTTGCCTAACGATTTTTCAGTATATGCATGTAATAGTTTTTCTTGCATGACCATATTACTATATAAATCGTCTGACGATTTGACTGTATAATCGCCATTGATACCTACTTTTAAAGATGATAAACCTACATCATAACTATAGGTTGTTGCTTTTGCCAAAAATCCATTATCTACTAGATTTGCGATCGTATCCCCAACAATCAGCTCGCTATAATTTTCGTTCATTGGCAACTTAATATTTGAGCTAAGTGGCGTTGCTGTTACGCCCAATATAAATGCATTTGTAAAAGAACTTAATAATTTTCTGAAAGAGTTATAATGCGCTTCGTCAATAATTACTAAACCAATATCATCAAGATGAAGTTTTTCATCATTGATGCGGTTTTTTAATGTTTCGACCATGGCTACAAAGCACGAATAATCGTTTTGGTCTGGAAGTTCTTTGACTTTGCTATTTATAATTTTATTTTTTACATCAAAGCCTTTCAGCATTTTTGAAGTTTGCTTACAAAGTTCGATACGGTGCGTTAAAACAAGAGTTTTCTTGTTGCTAGTTGCTAAATACCGCCTTACTATTTCCGAAAAAATTACGGTCTTTCCACCACCAGTTGGAAGTTGATACAACAAATGATAATTAGTTGGTGTACTTTCCATTCGCTCAAAAATAGCATCGATATCGCCTTTTTGATAGCCATATAATTCTTTTTTTTCTTCAATCTCGAATTCGAATTCTTTCTCAGGCATATAGTAGCAGTTGGTTTTGACAATTTTGCAAAAGTACACCTAAAAAAGTAGTATTCAATATTATAATTTGATTAATATTGAAACCTATCAACGATCGCCTCAAAATCTTTATGATTGACCCATTGTTGGCTCAAGGTTTCATTTTTAATTGCCACTACTCTACTTTCAAAATCTGCTAAAATAGCGTTTGCAATAAGAAAAGAAACCAATTGTTCGAAAGCTACCCGCAAACTTTTATAAAACGCTTCTGATTTTGCAACTTTTCCTTGGGTATAAATTTGAGCTATTTCAATACTATACAACATGATATCTGCAATTATAAAAACATCTACACCAAGTGTTATATAATGCTTAATAAATTTCTGAGCCGTTGATCGTCGCAGTTTTGCTCGTCTTGAATTTATAGGAAAATATTCGTTTGATATTTTTATTTTTGCTTCTTTGATTAATGCTTTTTCGTTCGGATTGAAGGCAAAATCATAAAAAATCTTGACCTCTTTAAATTTATCATACAAGTCTATGATTTGATCTTCTAGTTGCAATTTGTTTAATTCTCCTAAATATTTTTTTAAATCTTTTTTACTCATATTTATTTTTAAAAAATTTAAAACAAAAGTAAGTTAGTTATACCTTATATAAATAGATAATAGTTAATTTTGCGCTTCAATACATTATTTATGTTTAAAGTCTTTAAGTATGTTGCTATTTTAGAAGGAATTTCTTATTTAGCATTATTTTCTAACATGTTGTTTATAAAACCATCAAACTTTGATTTGTATAAAAAATTACTGTATCCGATAGGTATGAGTCACGGAATTTTATTTGTGGGTTATATTTTGTTAGCTATTTTATTATTCAAATCTCAAAAATGGAGTTTCAAAACGTTGCTGATAATTTTGATTGCTTCTTTAATTCCGCTAGCCACATTTTATATAGACAAGAAATACCTACAAAATGTATAAGTTAACAGAGATTATTTTTGGTTGGTGCTATCCTTTATTTAAAAAACTTAATTTTGGAGAAACTTTTTCTTCCTACCTAAGTTTGATAATTAATATTGCTGTCTTATTCCTGATTGCCTACCTGATTTATCTTCTATTTACTTTTGTTTTGATAACCATTATGGCAGTTGTTGCTAAAAAAACAAAAACTAAATTTGATGATCTCTTAATAACCAACAAAACGGCCAAATATATAGCCTATTTAATTCCGTTTTTGTTTATTTACAAATCTGTTCCAGTAATTTTGAAGGATTATGTATATTGGGAGTCTGTTTTTGCCAAAATGGTTGGTATCTATATCGTTTTAATGGCACTCTGGATTTTCAGAAGCGTGTTAAATGCCATTAGCGATCATCTCAAACAAAATCCAAAATTTAGTGATAAGCCCATTGATAGTTATATTCAGGTTATTATGATAATTTTATGGATTTTTGGAATTATTATCATTATTTCTGAAATTTTTGAGATTACTACCAACACGTTACTTACTACATTAGGTGCCGCATCTGCTGTAATTATTTTAATTTTCAGGGATACAATTTTAGGATTTGTAGCTAGTGTACAAGTATCGCTTAACGATATGGTTCGCATTGGAGATTGGATAACTTTTGATAAATATGGAGCAGATGGAGACGTAATCGAGATTAATTTGGCTACTGTAAAAGTCAGAAATTTTGATAATACAACAACAACAATTCCAACATATAGTTTAATTTCAGATTCATTTAGAAACTGGCGCGGCATGCTCAATTCTGACGGAAGGCGTATCAAAAGACATATTTTGATAAAGGCAAAAAGCATTCGCTTTCTAGATAATGACGAACTAGAAAACCTAAAAAAAATTCAACTAATATCAAATTATATAGAAGTCAAACAAGCAGAAATTGCAAAATTCAATTTAAAAAATAACATTGATAAAAGCTTACCTATAAATGGCAGAAACATTACAAATTTTGGACTTTTTAGAAAATATATAACACAATATCTTGAAAATTACCCAAGTCTTAATAAAGAAATGATTTTACTTTGCAGGCAGTTACAACCAACTTCACAAGGCATTCCTCTCGAAATATATACTTTTACAAAAGATAAAAAATTTGAAAATTACGAGTATATAATGGCAGATATTTTTGACCATATTATTGCTTCGATAAATTATTTTGACCTTGAAGTTTTTGAAATCCCATCTGAAGGTAAGAATGTACTATACTAAAAGTACAAAAGTATTTTAATAATTAATGAACAAGATATTGATTCTATATAATGTGTAAATTAGAATTAATCTTTGTAAATCTAGCAAGAATAATTTGTGTTTTTCTTAAGACATGTTTAATAAAAAGACTACAATATCTCAAATAAAGTGTCCAGAATTACACAAAAACGCAATTTATTCCGATAAATTAAAATAAAATACGTACGTTTGCAACTTGTGAAATTTTTTAAATAATATATTAAGTCAAAACCATGAAGAAAAGTTTACTTTTTATAACATTATTATCAATAAATTCATTTATTGCTCTAGGACAAGAAGTTGAAGAAGAAAAATCTACTGATGGCGGTTTCAATCGCTGGACAATTGAAGCTAATTTTGGACAATCAAAAGGATTAAATCCATTTTCGAATGGTTATTCATCTAGTGAGCCTGGAAAAGTAATTGGAAAATTTGAATTAAATAATTTTGGTTTGGGAGCTAGATATATGATTAGTCCTAAATTCGGAATAAAAGCAGATATCAATTACGATGTTTTTGAAAATGCAAAATCGAGTAAGCCTTTTGAAGTGCAACAAATTCGTTTGGGTATTCAAGGAGTTATAAATGGTGCTCGTTTGCTAGGACTTGAAGAAAACTTAAAACGTTTTGGTTTTCTTGTTCATGGGGGTTTAAATTTCATCAGACTAACACCAACTTTAGATACACCGCCAGATTTGACATTGCCTATACCGGTGGGTGCGGAGTTCAATCCGCAACCTAGTAATAACGGAGTTACGGAATATAATGGTGGTTTAACATTTGGAATAACACCAAGCTATAGAATCACAAATAAAATGGCTATCAGTTTAGATATTAGTACATTTAATAATTACAGACAACATTTAGCTTGGGATGGGCATTATTCATTACCGAGTAATAATTTATCAGGGCAAATGATTAGTGGTTCATTTGGTATCAATTATTCATTAGGTAAAAATGAAGTTCATGGTGATTGGGCCATGATTGAAGATAAAAAACTTGAAGAAATAACCGAGTTAGATAATAGAATTAATGATTTAGAAACGTTAATGAATGACACTGACAAAGATGGTGTTCCAGATTATCTGGATACAGAAAACAACTCTATAGCCGGAGTTACTGTAGATACAAAAGGCAGAATGATTGATACTAACAAAAATGGAGTTCCAGACGAGTTAGAAAAATTAGTTACTATGACTACCACAAAAGATGGTGTTAATGGCACCGATGCACAAGCACAAGCAACAAACACCCAAATGATTAGTAAATTAATTAATGAAGGTTATGTAACGGTTTATTTTGAATATGACAAAACAGATCCGACTGATGCATCAACAGAAGGTATTGATTTTATGTTAACTTATCTTCGTAACAATCCTGATAGTACTATCGAAATCTTAGGAAATGCCGACGAATTAGGAAATAGCGAATATAACAACAAATTAGCTAATAACAGAGCTGCAAACGTGAAGAAAATTCTTATCGACGCAGGTATTAAAACCAACAGATTAGATATTATTTCTCGTGGCGAAGACACTACTGTTAATCCGAACTCTGCCCTAGCAAGACGACTAGTTAGAAAAGTATCTTTCAAAATCAAAAAATAATTAACAATATTTTTTTAATAACTTATTAAAACCTCTGTTCAAACGACAGAGGTTTTTTTTAAATTTATTGAAAATATGATTATGGAAAGTAGAGAAATTTTTTTGACTAATTTTAGAGGAGAAACTCTAGGTTTTATTACTGATCAATCATCGTCAGAAGAAATATTTCAAAATGCAACCTTACGACCAATTCTTAAACTTCAAAATGATTTGTTCGTTGAAGTAGTAAGAAATCAAATTAATAAGCATAAAAATGATTTCTATAAGTATTCCGCAGAAAAAAAACTAGCTTATATTGAGCATATAATTAAAAATGACATCAAGTTTAGAAACTCACTTAAAGGCATCATTATCGGTCTTTTTACACTTGAGGAATACAACAATTATATTCAAAACTCAACAAGTTTAAATAAGCGTATGATGAATATGCTAATCGAAAGAATCAAAAATCAGATACAACTTTTAGATGTTGAATTTTCAAAATGAGTCTATTTTTGCCTCGCTTCTAAAACATTTACAACATTTTGAAGTTTAAAATTTTTGGCTTGTAATAAAATCAAGTAATGAAATAACAAATCGGCACTTTCTTCAAGAAAAAGATCATCATGATCATCTTTGGCTTCAATAACAACTTCAATTGCTTCCTCGCCTACTTTTTGTGCTATTTTATTGATTCCTTTTTCAAATAAACTTGCGATATAACTTTTTTTATAAGTGGTGTTTTCCTTGCGCTCTTGAATGGTGTTTTCAAGTTTAGAAATAAATCCATAATCTTGATTGTTAGATTCTTGCCAGCAAGTAGCTGAACCTTTGTGACAAGTTGGTCCATCAGGATTTACTTTCACCAAAAGCGTGTCATTATCACAATCAACTTTTATATCAACTAGATGTAAGAAATTACCACTATCTTCACCCTTTGTCCACAATCGATTTTTTGAACGACTATAAAAAGTTACTTTATTGGTTTCAATAGTTTTATTATAGGCCTCTTCATTCATATAACCCAACATTAAAACAGTTTTTGTTTTTGAGTCTTGAATGATTGCAGGTATTAATTGGTCTTGGTTTTTATTAAAATTTAATATCATTTTTTCTGGTTTAGAGACCTAACAGATTTTTAAAGCCTGTCAGGTCTAGTTTAATTATATTCTAACTAAAATTCTATTATTTTTAAGTTCCTTTTTTAAAACTGGAATTTCTATTTCTTGAAAATGAAAAACACTTGCTGCTAATGCTGCATCTGCTTTTCCGACGATAAATGCATCAACAAAATGCTGCATACTTCCTGCTCCGCCTGATGCAATAATTGGAATATTTACAGTTTCGGATAATGTAGCTAGTGCTTCATTTGCAAATCCATTTTTTGTTCCATCGTTGTCCATCGAACTGAATAAAATTTCGCCTGCGCCGCGAGTTTCCACTTCTTTTGCCCAATCTAACAAATTTATTTCTGTAGCAACTTTACCGCCAACTATATACACTTTCCAAATTCCGCTAATTAGCTTGGCATCAATAGCAACCACAATACACTGACTACCAAAAGCAAGCGCCAAGTCATTTATTAATTGCGGATTTTTAACTGCCGATGAATTGATTGAAACTTTATCGGCTCCGTTTTTCAATAAAATTTTTACATCTTCAACACATGAAATTCCACCGCCAACCGTAAACGGAATATTTATGGTTTCGGCAACTTTTCGAACTAAATCTATTAAAGTTTTTCTGCGTTCTGCGGTTGCAGAAATATCTAGAAAAACCAATTCATCAGCACCAGTTTCGGCATATTTTTTTGCCAATTCAACTGGATCTCCAGCATCATTTAGATCAATAAAATTTACGCCTTTTACAGTTCGTCCGTTTTTTATATCTAAGCAAGGAATGATTCTTTTTGTTAACATTTTTAGAGTTGTTGGTTGTTGGTTGGTTGTTGGTTATTGGTTTGATTATCAACCAACAACTATTAACTATTTACTAATTATATAGTGTTCCAATTGTTTCAAAGTTATTCTATTTTCATAAATTGCTTTACCAATAATAGTCCCATTGCACCCTAATGCAGCTAGTTTCGGCAATTCGTCAAAGGTCGAAACCCCGCCCGATGCAATTAACTTTATTCCTTTTGATTGCTTTAAAATTTTATCATACAAAGCAAAACTTGGGCCTTCGAGCATACCATCTTTGGCAATATCAGTACAAATCACGTATTGAATTCCTTTTTCTTGATAATTTTGAATAAATGGAATCAAATCTTCTTTACTTTCTTCCAACCAACCCGAAACGACTATTTTTTCGTTATTGGCATCGGCTCCTAAAATTATTTTTTCTGAACCGTATTTTGAAAGCCATTCTTGAAATAATTTTGGATTTTTGACTGCAATACTTCCACCAGTAATTTGGTTTGCACCACTTTCGAATGCTATTCGCAAATCGTTATCTGATTTTAGTCCACCGCCGAAATCAATTATTAAAGAAGTTTGAGAAGCAATTTGTTCCAAAATTTTATGATTTACAATTTGACTTGATTTTGCGCCGTCTAAATCGACTAAATGCAAATATTGAATTCCGTGTGCTTCGAATTCTTTAACAACTTCCAAAGGATTTTTGTTATAAATTATTTTGGTAGTGTAATCGCCTTTCGAAAGTCGAACGCATTTTCCGTCTATGATATCTATTGCTGGAATTATTCTCATTTTTTGTTGATGGTTGTTCGTTCCTAGTTTCGGGTTTTAAATTAAAATTAGGAAGTTTGACAATATTTGTTCTCCAACTTTTCCGCTTTTTTCAGGATGAAATTGAACGCCATAGAAATTATTTTTTTGTAATGCTGATGAATATTCGGTTTCATAATTTGTAAATGCTATTGTTTCATTGCATTTTGGTGCGTAAAAACTATGAACTAAATACATATACTCGTTTTCGGGAATATTTTCAAACAAAATAGATTTTAGATTATAAATGTTATTCCAGCCCATTTGTGGCACTTTTACAGTATCGGAAAATTTAATAATATTGACATCAAAAATGCCTAATCCTTTTGTGTTTCCCTCTTCGGAGGAGTTACACATCAATTGCATTCCGAGGCAAATTCCTAAAACTGGTTGTTTTAATGTTGGAATTATTTTATCTAATCCGCTTTCTCGAAGTTTATTCATGGCACTACTCGCCTCGCCTACTCCTGGGAAAATTACTTTATCAGCTGATTGAATTTCTTCAATATTATTTGACAAAATTCCTTCAAAACCTAATCTTTGCAATGCAAATTGAATGCTTTGAATGTTTCCTGCTCCGTAATCTATTATTACAATCTTCATAATTTGGTTGTTGGTTGATGGTTTTTAGTTGACTGTTCAAAACCATCAACTAACAACTATTAACTTTAAAGCATTCCTTTTGTGCTTGGCAAAATCATTTTTTCGACATCTCTTTTTACAGACATTTTAATCGCTTTAGCGAATGCTTTGAAAATCGCTTCGATTTTGTGATGCTCGTTGGTGCCAACAGCTTTGATGTTTAGGTTTGCTTTTGCGCCATCGGTAAACGATTTGAAGAAATGAAAAAACATTTCGGTTGGCATTTGTCCAATCATTTCGCGTTTGAATTCGGTTTCCCAAACCAGCCAATTTCGACCTCCAAAATCGATTGCCACTTGCGCCAAACAATCGTCCATTGGCAAACAAAAACCATAGCGTTCAATACCTAATTTGTTGCCCAATGCTTTGGCAAAAACTTCTCCTAATGCAATTGCTGTATCTTCAATAGTGTGATGTTCATCGACTTGCAAATCGCCTTTGACTATAATTTCTAAATCCATTTGTCCGTGACGTGCAATTTGCTCCAACATATGATCGAAAAAAGCGATTCCAGTTTCAATATTACTTTTGCCTGTTCCGTCAAGATTTAAGTTGATAAAAATATCGGTTTCGTTGGTTTTTCGGGTTATAGTTGCTGAACGGATTTCTAGTTTCAGAAACTCATAAATTTTCTGCCAATCGTTGGTTTCTAGCGCAATACAAAAATCTAGTTCTTCTCGTTTTACAGATATTTCTCCAGTTCCTAAATTTGTATTATCGTTAATAAAGATCGCTTTCGAACCAAGGTTTTTGGCTAATTCAACATCGGTCAATCGATCTCCAATTACAAATGAATTGGCTAGATCGTATTTTGATGAAAAATAGTCGGTTAACAATCCTGTTCCTGGTTTTCGAGTGTTTTTATTTTCGTGAGGAAAAGTTCTGTCTAAAAAAACATTATCAAAAAATACGCCTTCATTTTCGTATGTTGTCATAATAAAATTATGAACTGGCCAAAAGGTTTCTTCAGGAAAACTTGAAGTTCCCAACCCGTCTTGGTTGGTTATCATTACCAATTCGAAATCTAATTCTTGTGCAATTTTACTCAAAAAAGGAATGCATTTTGGATAAAAAATCATTTTATCGAAAGCATCGATCTGTTCATCGATTGTTTCTTTTATTATTGTGCCGTCGCGGTCTATGAATAGTATTTTTTTCATTATATTGATGTTTTTATAAAACTAAAAAAATTAATTAATTCTTAAAGGTCTAGCTCGGTTAAAACAGTAATTAATTTCTGATTTTCTTGGTTTGTTCCGATAGTAATCCGAATACAATTTTCGCACAGTATCTCTTGTGTTCGATTACGAACAACTATTCCTTTTTCTAGCAATTGCTGATATCTTTGCTTGGCGTCATCAACCTTGCAAAGTATAAAGTTGGCATCGGTAGTATAAATTTCTTTTACAAAAGTTGTATTCAAAAGATGGCCGTAAACAAGGTTTCTTTGATCTTTAATTTCATCAATTTGTTGTTGAACATTTTTTTGATTTTTTAATTGAGTAATAGCTTTGTTTTGAGATAAGACATTAACATTGTATGGTGGTTTTATTTTGTTTATAATTGCTATTATTTCTGGGGATGCATATAAAATTCCTACTCGAATGCCCGCCATTCCGTACGCTTTTGATAATGTCTGTATAATTACAAGATTTGGGTAATCATTGATTTTTTTCAACCAACTAACTTTATCAGAAAAATCAATATAAGCTTCATCTAAAACTACTATGCCAGAAAATTTTTTAAGTAATTTTGTGATGCTATCTTCAGGAAATATGTTACCAGTTGGATTGTTTGGCGAACATAAAAAGATTATTTTGGTTTTTGAATCAACCTTTGATAATACTAGGTCTGTTTGAGGTTCAAAAAATTCATTTAATATAACTTCCCGATTTTCAATTGCATTTAAATTGGCTAAAACCCCGTACATTCCGTAGGTTGGTGGCAAAGTGATTATGTTATCTTTATAAGGTTCACAAAATGTTCGAAATATCAAATCAATGATTTCGTCACTTCCATTTCCAAGCAAAACTTGATTTTCTGATATTTTTTTTATTTTTGCTAGTACTGCCTTTAGTGATTTTTGTTGTGGATCTGGGTATCGATTAACACCGTTATAATTTGGATTTTCATTTGCATCTAAGTATACAATATTTTTATCAAAATCCCAAAATTCATCTCGTGCTGATGAGTACGGTTTCATTGATTTTATGTTTTCTCGTATGAGATTTTGTATGTTGAATGTTTTCATTTTTTCTTTTAGATTTTGAAGATGCTAAAGTCAAGAAGCAAGACATAAATATCTTGATTCCTAATTATTTCTTATATTTTAAACTTTCCAATCTTAGACTTACAGCATTTTTATGTGCTTGTAAGCCTTCAGCGTTTGCCATAATTTCAATGGCGTTACCAATATTTTGCAACCCTCTTTCTGATATTTTCTGAAAAGTCATAGATTTCATAAAACTATCGAGATTTACTCCAGAATAGTTTTTGGCATAACCATTTGTTGGCAGCGTATGGTTGGTTCCCGAGGCATAATCGCCAGCACTTTCAGGAGTGAAATTTCCAATGAAAATAGAACCTGCATTTTCGATGTTATCCACATAAAAATCATCATTTTGAGTACAAATAATAAAATGTTCTGGTCCATATTCATTTATTAAATTCAAAGCAATTTGGTCATTTTCGACATAGATTAATTTTGAATTTTCTATTACTTTTTCAGCAATTGCTTTACGGGGTAAAACCTGAATTTGTTTGTTGATTTCGGCTTCGACGAGGTCAATTAGTTTTTTTGATGTTGACACCAAAATTACTTGACTATCAGTTCCGTGCTCGGCTTGACTCAATAGATCAGAAGCTACAAAACTTGGAATGGCTGCATCATCTGCAACAATCAATAGCTCACTCGGACCAGCAGGCATATCGATAGCAACACCAAATTGAGTTCCAACTTGCTTCGCTACAGTTACATATTGGTTTCCTGGTCCAAAAATTTTATATACTTGTGGAATCGATTTTGTACCGAAAGTCATTCCTGCAATGGCTTGAATTCCGCCAACTTTTAAGATTTTTGTAATGCCACATAAATTGGCAGCATATAAAATTACTGGATTAATTTTTCCTAATTTATCAGGTGGCGAACACAAAACTATTTCTTTGCAATTAGCAATTATTGCAGGAATTGCAAGCATCAAAACAGTCGAAAATAACGGTGCTGTTCCGCCAGGAATGTATAATCCTACTTTCTGGATGGGACGTTTTTCTTGCCAACATAATACGCCCTCGATTGTTTCGACTTCAATCTTTGCTGTTTTTTGTACTTGATGAAATTTCTCGATATTCGATTTTGCTACCTGAATGGCTTCTTTTAAATCTTCTGAAACTAAACTAATTGCTTCTTGAATTTCTTTATTTGAAACCTCGATTTTTTCCAGCACAATTCCATCAAAGAGTGATGTGTATTTTGCAACTGCAACATCTCCAGTGACTTGAATTTCGTCGAAAATTTCTTTGACTGTTTCTTCAATTTCTTTGAAAGATTTGGTTGGTCTTTTCAGGATTTGTATCCAATTTTCTTTAGATGGATTGTATATTTTGTTCATAATTTGTTGTTTTTTACCACAAAGTTCACAAAGCTTTTCACTAAGTCGAAAAAAATATTTTATTTAAATTCTTAAATCTTGTTTCTATTTCTAAATTCTAAACTCAGTTTTTTGTTTTAAATCACCATTTTCTCAATGGCGCAAACCAAAATTCCTTCTGCTCCTGCCTCTTTTAGTTGGTCAATAACATCCCAAAATTGGTCTTCATCAATAACCGATTGCACGCTTGACCAACCTGTTTGACTTAATGGAACTACTGTTGGACTTTTTAAAACAGGTAGAATTTTTGCGATGGCATCAATTTTATCATTTGGAGCATTCATCAGAATATATTTTGAGCTTCTGGCTCTCAAAACCGATTGAATTCGAAATTGTAATTTGTTTAATATAACTTGATTATCGGTTGATATTTTGGGCGATACTGCCAAAACTGCTTCACTTTTCATAATTACTGCAACTTCTTTCAGGTTATTTTTGAAAAGTGTACTCCCGCTAGAAACAATATCGACAATTGCATCAGCAAGTCCTATGTTTGGTGCAATTTCCACTGAACCTGATATTTCATGCAAATCGACTTCAATATTATTTTCTTTAAAATAATCTAAAGTTGTCACGGGATACGAAGTTGCAATTCGCAAACCGTCTAAATCTTTGATAGAATTGAATTCGAATGTTTTAGGAACAGCTACAGAGACTTTACACTTTGAAAATCCCAGTTTTTCAATAACTTTAATATTTTTCCCTTTTTCGACTAATAAGTTATCGCCAACAATAGCAACATCTACAACGCCATCGATTAAATATTGTGGAATATCTGAATTTCGCAAAAACAATAATTCGATTGGAAAATTGGTTGCTTCGGCTTTGAGTTGGTCGTTGCCGTTATTGATGGATATGCCGCAATCTTTTAGCATTTTTAGACTATCTTCGTTAAGACGTCCTGATTTTTGAATGGCAATTTTTAGAGTTTTCATTTTTTTTAATTTAATTTCTAATATCAAGAAACTCCAATATGATTTAAAAAAAACCCGTTTGAAGTTTCAAACGGGTTTTAGAATATGAATTAGCTACATATCATGAACACTTCGCTTGAAAGCAAAACTGAAGATGATGATGTACTGTATTATTTAACATGCTATTTTTTTTGCAAAAGTAAATTTAAAGTTATAATAAAAAACAGTTTGAGTAAAAATTTATGTTTTATTTATGTTTAATTTATAAAGATCTTGGAGTGTAATATTTATTTAGCATCCTCCTTTTCGACAGTATTGCTGGTTTTATTGACAACTTCACGAATTTCAGTATGCCTAATTTCTCCGCCAGATGTACCAACAGATTTAGACAAAATAACTGTAACAAGAGCTAAAGTTAATGTCAAAAAAGAAAATAATTTTGCTTTTGAATGATTTTTTATGTTCGCAAAAAAAGCTAAAATAGAAACTACACCTAAAGCATATGCCAATTTCATATAGGTTTCAGCTTGTTCTTCGTGCTCGTGAATTATTTCATGTGAAATTCCTAGATTTTCAACTATTCCCTCTGCTTTTTCACCTGTAAACATTGACGCTTTACCCATAATCATACAAAAAACAAAAATAATATAAGCCGTGTTTTGCAGGGATTTGTTTTTCAAAAAAATTCCTGCTATCAAAATCCCAAGGCCAAAAAAACTACCAATAATTGGAAAATGGTTAATCAACAAATGATAATGTGCGTCGTTCATGTATATTATTTTAATCAAATATAGCTAAAAAGCATTAATATTTAGAAAAAAATCAAATTACAACATTCCGTTATACTTTCTAATAAACCATTCAGCCGCCAACGAAATGGCTATTAAAATCAACAACCAATACCAATCGATAAGTGGTGTTTTGGACACGACATCTTTTTGAATTGCTGCATAATTAGCATCGCTAAGAAGCGATTGTATTAAAAAATCCAATTGATTCGGCATAATTATTTTCGAATTGGTTTGCGTTGCCAATTGCTTTAGTTTATCCGTATCTGGATTTACGAATTGTTTTTCAATATCAAAATCAATAATTTCAAAATAGCCATTATAGGTAGAATTTGAATTTAATTCTTTGATATTGAAATTATATCGTCCAGGTTCTAAACCATCAAGATTGACTTTAAAAGCATTTGTAGTTTTAAGCAAATCGTATTTTTTGGTTTTCTTTGTGTTTTTGTTTGTTATAGTTGCAGACAATCTTGCTTTTTCATCAAATTCGTAGTTTTTATTAAAATATTGCGCCGTAATTTCTAATGGTTCGCCAGAATTATAAAAACTTTCATGATTGACTACTAATGTTTTCTTTGAATTATTCGAAATCAAAAACTGAATGATTTTATCGATAAAAACATCATATTTCTCGAACGATTTACTGTCAATATTAGTTTGCATCCGCCATTTCCAACTATTTTCGCCAAATAAAAATGCCGAACGTTGGTCTTGTTCTTCGCTAAAAGCTAATAACGGTTGGTTGATTTCTATATTTCTGATTCGAGATTGCAATAAAACGAAAGTATTTTGTTTTGGAGTTATAGTTCCGAAACTATTCTGCAAAGGCGAAAAGGTTTCAAAACCAATATTGTCTATTGCAAAAAGATTAAACTGCGAATCAAATACTGCTAAATAATCTTCTTTTTGATTACTCATTTTAAAATCGAAATTGCTTTGGTTTTGGTTTAGAAATCCAAAATCGGTTGCTGTTCCGGTAATTATAAAAGTATTGATTTTTGCATTTTTGTTTGCCTCAAAAATAGTTTTGAACTCTGCTGTTGGCTGGTACAAAATTAGCGTATTGTATTTTTGCAAGTCATTGAAATCTGCGGGTTTGCCAATGGTTACTTTACGTTTAATATTGGTTTCTATACTGCGTTTTAAAGCGCCAATATCAGGATGGTTTATGGAAGAAATAATTGCAATTTCAGACTTTTGATCTATGATTTCGACAGCAAAATTCTTTGAATTATTATAGGTGTTTTTTTCTGGCTGATTGCTTTTTAAAGTTGCTTTAAACAGTTGCAAACCTACTTTATCTGCTGGAAGTAAAATGTTTACGATTGCAGATTTTTTGGATGGCGAAAAAGTAATCGATTGATTATTTAAAATATTATTTCCTTGCAAAATGCTGAAATTTGCCGTAATATTTTTTGTACCTGAATAGTTAAGAAAAACTTCAACAGGAAATTTATTTTTATGAAACGCATATTTGTTGGCGTTAATTTGACCGACTTTTATGTCTAAAAAAGTAGTTGTATCGCCAAGAATAATTGGATATACTTTATTAACGTTTCCAAAGCTGTACACAAAATCGTTTCCCGAAGTCTGGTTTCCGTCAGAAATTAAGATTGTAGGATAGTATTTGTTTTTGTGAATGCTATTTAGATTTTTGGCAACTTCCTCAATATTGGTTTGTTTGCCTTTAAAGTCTATAGCTTTATCGGAATCGATAGTTTCAAACTCCGAATCGAATTTATAAGACTGTACCTCAAATTTTTCTTGAAGTTTTGAATTTTCTATTAACTTTGAATAAACATCTTTGGCATTTTGATTAGCTTTCAAATCAATTATAGAACTTGAATTATCAATAACAATTGGCAAAGGTGTTTTCACTATTTCTAAAGTACTTCTTTTTAGCAACGGATTTATCAACAAGAGCAAAATTCCGAAAATAGAAATAAAACGAAGTAAGGCCAATATTTTTTGAGATTTTGTTCTGTTTGAATTTTTATAAAAATATTGAAAAAACGACAAACCACCAGCGATTGCTAACGAAAGTAGAAGTAATAGAATTGTGGAAGTTGTCATGTATACAGTGGTCAGTTTTCAATTTTCAGTTTTCAGTCGCAGTTGGAGTTTACAGTAACTGTGACTGAAAACTGTTAACTTTTTTTAAGTTAACATTCCGCCACAAACGTTAAGTACTTGCCCAGAAATGTAAGCACTCATATCCGAAGCCAAGAAAAGACATGCATTGGCAACGTCTTCAGGAGTTCCGCCACGTTTTAAAGGAATTGAATCTCTCCAACCTTGAACAACATCCTCGTTGAGTTTGGCCGTCATTTCGGTTTCGATAAAACCTGGTGCGATGGCGTTGCAACGGATGTTTCGAGAGCCCAATTCGAGTGCAACAGATTTGGTAAAACCTATCATTCCGGCTTTTGATGCGGCATAATTTGCTTGACCTGCATTGCCCTTCACCCCTACTACGCTGCTCATATTGACTATCGAGCCTTTGCGGTTTTTGAGCATTACTTTTTGAACGGCTTTGGTCATGTTGAATACCGATTTTAGATTGATTTCGATTACTTTATCAAAATCTTCTTCGCTCATGCGCATCAATAAATTATCTTTGGTTACGCCTGCATTGTTAATTAAGATATCGATATTACCAAAATCTGCCATGACATCATCGGCTAGTTTTTGGGCTTCGTTAAAGTCGGCTGCATTAGATTTGTATCCTTTGGCTTTAATGCCAAGTGCATTTAATTCGTTTTCTAAAACTAGTGCCGATTCGGCAGATGAACTGTATGTAAACGCAACATTTGCGCCATGTTGTGCGAATATTTTGGCAATTCCGCTACCAATTCCACGACTTGCACCTGTAATTATTGCTACTTTTCCTTCGAGTAATTTCATGTATACTTATTTTAATTTTTCGAAATACAAATATATATTATTTGGTTGTGTTATAAAAACAAAAAAGCTTCACATTTCTGCGAAGCTTTTCTAATTATAAAAATTGAGAATTATTTCTTTTTCTCGCTTTTTTCCATTTTTGCTTTCAATCCAGCAAGAATATCGTTGTTGTCTCCTAACGTTGCAGCTGGTGCATTGTTATTTGATGCTACTGATTCTGCTACAGCTTTTACATTTTTTTCTTCTTCCTCACGGAATAAAGCAGTATGTGACGCTACAACTCTTTTGAATTCTTTGTTGAATTCGATAACTTTGAAATCTGCAGTTTCGCCTTTTTTCAATTTTTTACCGTCTTCTTTTTCTAAGTGACGTGTTGGAATAAAAGCAACGATATCATCTCCAAATTCAACAGTAGCTCCTTTGTCAACTATTTCAGAAATTTCTCCGCTGTGTATAGTTCCAACTGCAAATGAATCTTCATATTTATCCCAAGGATTTTCAGTAGTTTGTTTGTGTCCTAATGATAATTTACGACCATCAACATCTAATTCCAATACTACGATATCTAATTTTTCGCCAGAATTTACAAATTCGGATGGATGTTTGATTTTTTTAGTCCAAGAAAGGTCTGAAATGTAAATCAATCCGTCGATTCCTTCTTCTAATTCTACAAAAATTCCGAAGTTTGTAAAGTTTCTTACTGTTCCTGTATGTTTAGAACCTACTGGATATTTAGCAGTAATATCTGTCCATGGATCTTGAGTCATTTGTTTGATACCCAATGACATTTTACGATCTTCTCTATCTAGTGTCAACACGACAGCTTCAACAGTATCTCCAACCTTAACAAAATCTTGAGCTGAACGCAAGTGTGTAGACCATGACATTTCTGAAACGTGAATTAAACCTTCAACACCTTCAGCAACTTCAATAAAAGCGCCGTAATCTGCAATAACTACTACTTTCCCTTTTACTTTATCACCGACTTTTAAGTCAGCACCAAGTGCTTCCCAAGGATGAGCGTTTAATTGTTTTAATCCTAATTGAATTCTTGTTTTCTCGTCATCGAAGTCAAGAATAACTACATTCAATTTTTGATCTAATTCCAGAACTTCACTTGGGTGATTTATTCTAGACCATGAAAGATCTGTTATATGGATCAATCCGTCAACACCACCAAGATCAATAAATACTCCGTAAGAAGTAATGTTTTTAACAACACCTTCTAGTACTTGACCTTTTTGTAATTGACCAATAATTTCTTTTTTCTGAACTTCGATATCAGCTTCGATAAGCGCTTTGTGAGAAACGACAACGTTTTTGAATTCGTGGTTGATTTTCACAACTTTAAATTCCATCATTTTGTTCACATACACATCGTAGTCGCGAATTGGTTTCACATCAATTTGCGAACCTGGCAAGAAAGCTTCAATACCGAAAACGTCAACGATCATTCCACCTTTTGTTCTGCATTTTACAAAACCAGTAACAATTTCGCCAGTTTCGTTTGCAGATATAACTCTATCCCAAGACTTGATAGTTCTTGCTTTTCTGTGAGATAAAACTAGTTGTCCGGTTTTGTCTTCACGGATATCAATTAATACTTCTACTTTGTCTCCAACTTTTAAGTTAGGATTGTAACGGAATTCGTTAAGAGAAATTACACCTTCAGATTTTGCGTTGATGTCAACGATTACGTCACGGTCTGTAATACGAACTACTACTCCATCTACTACTTCTTCTTGATCGGTGTCAATGAAGGTTTTCGATACTAATTCTTCAAATTCGGCTAGATTTTTTTGATCTACGGCATCAATACCTTCTTCAAAATTGTGCCAATTAAATTCTGCTAAAAAAGATTCTTGTGTTTTTAATGTTTCAGACATGCTGATAAAAATTTGTATTTTGTTTTTCGTGAGTTTCTTTAAGCTATTGAAAAACAAAAGTTGTTTTACGTAAATAATTGATTTCCAAACGAAACTCTGCTTTGCATTTGGGATTGCAAAAGTAGTTATTTAATTTTAAAATAAGAACAATTAGCAGCGTTAAAATGTTTAAATAAATTTGAAATACTATTTAAATCAAATATTATTTATTTTTTAATCTTAGAAATGTCCTGAAATTCATTTTTTGAGTCAATAAAAATCCATTTTATTTCTGTTTTTTTGCTTTTTTGAGAAATACTACCGTCATTGTTTAAAATAAAATCATATCCTTCATTACGCATTTTTTCTTGGGTTTCACTAGCGGTCTTATTTTTGTCCAGAAACACTTGTTCGATAATTTTTGTTATAATTTTTACATTATTCAATAGTTCGGATCTTGTTTCTATATTGTATACTTTAGAGTAGAATGAAGTAATTTGCTCTTCTTTTATGGCAGTTTTTACACTAGATTTTTCTTCCCAAGTTAAAAAATACAACTTTTTTTTAGAAGAAGTAAAAGAGATTATTTTACAATTTATTGGTGTAAAATTCGAACTAATTTCTTTAATAATAATTTGATCTGATGCATTTGTTTTACTATTTATCGAAAGTTGAAAATTTTTATTTTTAACTTCAACAATTAAATTATCAATTCTAGCAAAAGTTGAGGGCGATTTTGATTGTATAATTTTGTTTTTTTGTGAAAAACACTGTGTAACAAATAAGAGTAATAGAAATGAAGATTTATAGATTTTCATAAAAAAATATTTTTGACGAAAGTAAAAAAAATAAAATAAAAAAACCGCCTAATTTGCATTAGACGGTTTTATCACAAAATTAAAACTACTAACTAATCTTTTTGTGATTGTAAGGCCAGATTATAGATAACTAATCCAAAACCAATTTTGTTGATAGCATCTGCAATGTTGTACACTACATCCACGCTACCTTTACCTAAAATGCTTGTATACCAACCATCGGTTCCTAACATATATCCTAATGGGTAAATTGCCCAACCAACAAGTACGAACCAACATAAAATTTTGTGAGCTGCTAGCACGTTTCCGCCAGCTGCCGTAGCTAATTTTGAAGCTGAACCTAACCAGATTTCATAAACAATTACGAAATATGCTGCTCCTGAAATTGCTCCCCATAGAGCCGCTTGATCTGCGTATACGGTTTCTCCTAAATATCCTGTTACAAGCATAATTACAGATAAACCAATCATTTTCCACATCAAACCTGTTTTGGCACCCGCAACTTTAAGAATTAAGAAAAATTCAACACACATTAAAGGAACAGTCAAAATCCAATCTACATAACGGAAAAAGGTTGGTGACTCACCAACTTCTGCCCAATATTCTTTCATGTAGAAATAATGTACCGCTGCAATAAAAGTAATTAAACCAGAAACAAGCACTGATGTGCGCCATTTTTTATCAAATTGATTTAATGATAAAAAGAAAAAAGCTGATGCAGCCATCATAGCCATGCATCCTACGAAAAAAGTGAAACCTACATAATCTGTTGGTAACATCTTTGAAACTAAACTGAAATTTGTCATAAAGTTTGGATTTAATAATTAGTTAATGTTAATTTGTTGAAGCAATATTAAAAAAAATTAAACAAATAAACAAATTTTTTGTTTGATATTTTAAAAAAATAGTTAAACAAAAATATTTTAAATGAAACAATATCCCAGTTTCGCAATAGTAATTAGTTTTTTTGGATTGTGGCTTACATCCCTATTTTCCTCAGAGAATCAAGTTTTTTTTGGTTTTATTTTTATCTTAACATTTGGAATTTTACATGGCGCAAACGATTTAGTCATAATCAAGAAATTACCTACAGGAAAAATAATAGTTTCTGACAGTAAATTACTTTTGTATTATATATTGATGGTTTTGGTCGGCGGATTGATGTTTTATTTAGTACCATTAGTTGTACTATTATTCTTCATTTTGATTAGTGGCTATCATTTTGGTGAACAACAATTTCAGTACTTAGAAACAAATTCAAATAAAATTCAAATCATATATTTTCAAATTATTTATGGTCTACTAATTTTATTCATACTTTTTGATACTCATAGCTATGAAGTTATAAGTATTATAAAAGAAATTTCTAATTATACTGTAGATGATAGTGTAATTAGAAATATTTTAAAAGTTATTGGTGTTATTTTTGTTTTTCTCTATTTAAAATTATTCTTCAGACTAACAGCTTATCGGGATATCTTCCTGAAAGAACTTTTTTATTTGTTTGTCTTTACGATACTATTTAAGGTTTCATCACTTATTTGGGGCTTTGCCATTTACTTTATCGTTTGGCATAGCATTCCGTCATTGATAGACCAAATCAAATTTTTATATGGCGACTTTAATAAAGTTAATTGTTTACGGTATCTTAAATCAGGACTGCTCTATTGGATCATGTCGATAATTGGTTTGGCTTTGTTTTATTTTATATTTAAAGAGGTGAAACTTTTTAACTCTATGTTTTTTTCATTTTTGGCAGCAATAACATTTCCGCATGTTTTGGTAATTTTGAAAATGTTTGGTAAAAATAATTAAAGAATTAATTTTTGTCAATAGATTAAAAATTAAGTATAAAATCTTACATAATGCATTTAAAATTGTATTTTGTCGACAAAAATATATATTTTAGCGTGTTTGTTTTTTATTTTTTTATATTTACCGTCAATTACACTAAAATATTTATGAAACCAAAATTACCTCTTCAAAAAATTAGTTTTTGCCTATTACTATTATCCTATTTTTACACTTTAAACAGCCAGTCACAAATAGTCGGAGACTACAGATCTATCGCATCTGGAAACTGGACTTCTATATCGTCATGGCAATATTATAATGGGACTTCTTGGGTCACGCCAACTGGCACAAATCCTCAGGGTTATCCGTCGCAATTTAGTGGGACCAAATCGGTAATAATTCAAGCGGGACATACAATAACTTTTTTGGATACCTATGTTACAACTACTTTCAGTAATTTATTAATTAATGGAACTTTAGCACTTAGTGGTTCTGGAAGTGCTCCGATTTTTAACATAAAAACAACATCAATTGTAGTTGTTCCAAATTTAACTCCCGCAGCAACAATAAATTTTACATCCAAAGGAAATTTATTATTACCTGTTAATGCTACTATTCAAACAGGGCTACTGGGTTTGAGTGGTTCATGCACAGCAAATCAAAAGATAACAATTGGAACAACTACTTTGGCAACTTGTGCAGGAGCAGGTCAAGTAGTATTATTATTTTCTCAATTTATGTCAAGCGGTGGAACGCTTAACGCGCAGCCAACAGCCAATGCTCCCGTTTGTGCTACAAATACAATAAATCTAAATGGAACAATTATTGGCACACCTGGAACTGGATTAACCTACACTTGGACAATTACAAATCCTTTAGGAGTTGTGTCAACCGTTAACAACCAAAATACAAATATCACAAATACAATTCAAGGAACATATACTGCTAAATTAAAAGTTTCAACAACTTACAGTGGTACAGCCTTTTCGAATGAAGAAACTATACAAGTAATTGTAAATCCTAATCCAATAGTCTCTATTTCTCCTGATAGTGTTATTTGTTCTAATGCCGTAAAATCAATAATTGCATCTGGTGCAACTTCCTATTTGTGGACTTCTTCAGTTGCTGGAACATTATTTACAGATTTGCTCGCAACAAATCCATACAACGGAACAAATTTATCAACTGTTTTTGTAAAATCAGCAGAAAGTGTTTCTGTTACTGCAACTGGATCTTCTAATGGTTGTAGTACTGCAAATTCAACTCAACTAACCATAAATACTCCTGCAAGCTGGAACGGAGTTTCGTGGAATACAGCACCAACATCCGACAGAGATTTGATTTTTAATGGCAATTTCAACTCGCAAGAAGATGTTTTAGGCTGCTCGTGCACTGTGAATTCTGGTGCAGTAAAAATCGCTACAGACCACGATATGATTTTACAACGAAATGTGAATGTTGCCGGTGGCTCGTTAACTTTTGAGAATAATTCCAATTTAATCCAAAAGGATAATATACAAAATTCGGGTACAATAACAATAAAACGAAATAGTACTGCATTAAAACGATTGGACTACACGCTTTGGTCAGCGCCAGTTGTAGGACAAAATTTATTCAATTTTTCACCATTGACGCTAACAAATCGGTTTTATAAGTTTAATTCTTTGACTAACATCTATGTTGTTATACCTACTAGCACAAATTTCTCAAAAGGAAATGGTTATTTAATTAGAACGCCAAATAACCATCCGGCTACTACACCTACAATTTTCAACGGAATATTTACAGGTGTACCAACAAACGGGCCTGTAAGCACTACTATCGTTGATGGTGGAAGTGCGTTGAGTAGATTTAATGCGATAGGGAACCCTTATCCATCTGCCTTAAAAATTGATGACTTTATTCTTTCTAATTTGACAAATATCGAAGGGACACTTTGGTTTTGGCGAAAAACAAATGATGACTCAAATCCAGTTTCATATTCATCATGCACAACTGCTGGATGTACTATAAATAACGGACATAACTATATTGATGAAAATATTATTTCTGTTGGTCAAGGTTTTTTAATACAAGCAAAATCTGGCGCATCAGTAGTGAATTTTTCTAATACAATGCGAGCAAATACAAATGACGATCAATTCTTTAGATTTTCATCATTTAATAAAGATAGATTTTGGTTAGAATTAAAAAATGACTTGGAAATAAGTTATGGTCAAAATTTAATTGCATATCTACCAAACGCAACCTTAGGTTATGATAACGGAATTGACGGCTTGCGGATAGATGATTCGTCAACAGCAATATATACCAAAATTGACGCTATTGAAATGACAATACAAGCAAGACCAAATTTTAATGATAGTGATAATATACCTTTATTATTCAAAACTAGTGTTGCTGGAAATTATATGATTACAGTTAGCAATTTAGAAGGAATTTTCGGCATGAACCAAAATATATTTGTTAAAGACAATCAATTAAATACTATTCATAATATAAAAATTGCACCATACACTTTTTATACAATTGCTGGTGTATTTGAAAATAGATTTGAAATCGTCTATCAAAATACTTCTTTGAATACCACAAGTTCTATTAACCGTGCTGAAAAAATCACGGTTTCAAAAAGTGGTAACGAATTAATAGTACAATCAGAATTAAGTAATTTGAAAGCTATAAAAATAGTTGATTTATGGGGTCGAGAAATTTACGGGTCTACAAATTTGGCGTCAAAACTAGTTAAAATTAATATCGTAAAAACGAATCAACTCTACGTTATTCAAACAATAACCGAATCAGACGCAACTTTTATAACGAAGATTATAAATTAATTTAGTTTTAAATAGAACAAAAAAACCGAGCAATTTCTAACTCAGTTTAGTCTATTGTCTATCCATCTACTATCTAAACGTCTTATTTCACTTCTTCAAATTCTACATCTTGAACATCATCCGTTTGAGCGATAGCTTGTGGCTGTGCTTGTTGACCTTGTTCTCCTTGTGCGTACATTGCTTCTGTAGCTGTTTTCCTAGCTGCATTTACATTGTCCAATTCTTTTTGAAACGCTTCTAGGTCTTGAGAAGCATGGGCCATTCTCAATTCTGTCAAAGCATATTCGATAGCCGTTTTGTGCTCGTCAGTGATTTTATCTGCCAATTCTGTCAATTGCGTTTCAGTTTGGAAAATCAAACTGCCAGCTTCATTGATTTTTTCTACTCTTTCTCTTGCATTTTTATCTGCTCCAGCATTTGCTTTAGCATCTTTTTTCATTCTTTCGATTTCTTTAGATGTTAATCCAGAAGATTCTTCGATTCTGATATCGTGAGATTTTTCAATATATTAATAAAAAAATTACTTTTATCATTATAAAAGAATCTCGATAGTAGAATAAAAAAAATGCTGGTCCAACCAAAATTATTCCAGCATTTTCAACAAAACAAAAATGAAACTGTTAGAAATTGAATCTGTAACCAAAATCTGGTTGAAATCCAATTTGATTTTTTTGATTGACAACTCCAGTTAAACGATTATAATCCTTAGAAAATACATTTTTATTGGCAGTAACATTTTGAAAATCTACATAAAACTGATGAGAACGTTTTTTATTTTTACTATTAAATTTCATTCCTAATTTTAAATCTAATCTAAAATAACCATCATATTGTTCGCTAAATGGCTTGGTGTCATCTTCAATTTCATATCCTGCGGCTCTAGATGCTGCTGAATTTACAGGTGTAAAATATCGACCGCCAGCGGTTGTCAATTTGGTGTTTATTGAAAATATGTTTTTCTGTGCTCGTCCAATTTTGAATTCTTTTCCAGCCAATGCGTTTACAACATATCCGTTATTGAATGGCGAATTGCGTTCTACATTATCACTTCCTTTGTATTTGCTTTCAAAAAATGATGAAGTAAATAAAGCGTGATACCCTTTGCTAAAGAATTTTTCGAGCGTTAATTCTATTCCTGAGTTGCGTCCTTTTCCCTTACTTACTAATGATGTTTTATCAATAGAATAAGAGAAATTTGCTCCTTCGGTTAATGAAGAATATCCAGTTGCAGTTTTTTCAATTGCAGCATTATCGATTGCTTGATAATAAATTTCGGCTTTTGCGCGCCATTTGTCTGCCAATTTTACATCATAACCCAAAACATAATGTTGACTTTGCACCAACTTCAAATTTTTGTTGGTTTGAACATTTTGTACACCAATTTTTTCATTCAGGAATAATAAAGGTGCTGCAACATTCTGATGGTGCAAACCATAACCTAAATTAAACGAACTTTTAGCATTTACTGCATAGGTTATTGATGTTCTTGGCTCGATAGCAAACTCTTCGTTTACTGAAAAATATTGTCCGTGTAAACCTGCATTTAAAGTTACTTTTTCAGACAAACGAACTTGCGCTTGTGCGTAAGGTTGCACAATATTATAATTCCCATCATTATTGATGATACTTACTAAATCTGGCAAACCATCACCATTGTTGTCTGCTTGTCTGTCACGATCATCAATTTTGGCTTTTAGCGTAAAACCTTCATATAATAAACCTGTTCGCAATGTAAATTTATTAGATATTTTAGTATTGAATAATGTCGAAAAAGTTACTCTACTTTCTGTGTTATCAACATTTGTAAATCTTTGTTTATTGACGGTTGGTGTTCCAAAATTAAAAAATCGGTCTACTTCAAACGTTGATTTTGCTGATGATGAACCAATGGTAGTTTTTAAATACGATTTTTCGCCAATGTCAATAGTATGTTTTAATCCGAAAGCAGTAAAATTAGATTTTGCAAATGCATCTTCGTCTTTTGCAGCAAATAAATCGGTTTCGTCAATATCTTTTCCAATAAAATCGATATCAGAATTTCCAAGTATTCCGAATAATGAGAAATTACCTAATTTGGTTTTGCCTAAATCTAAATTAAAAGACAAATCATTATAATTTGGTGCTGCGGCAGTTCCTGCAAGACCAGTTGCGGCCACAATTCCATAACGAGCGGCTACAACAAACGAACCTCCATTTTTTCTAAACAATGGACCTTCAGCCATAAATTCAGCACCAGGAAACGCCGCTACTCCAACGCTGTATTCATATTCTTCGGTATTTCCTTTTCTGAACCCTAAATCAAAAACACCACCAAGTGCATTACCGTATTCTGCAGGAAAAGCCGATGTGATAAAATCTGAATTCGACAACATTTGAGGATTCAATGCCGAAACTGGACTACCAGTTGTGCCAAGCGTTGCAAAATGATTTGGACTTGGAACAGGAATTCCTTCTAAACGCCACAACAATCCTGCTGGCGAGTTTCCTCTAACTACAATATCATTTCGGCTGTCATCGGCTGTTGCAACACCTGCAAAATTAGATGCTAAACGTGCAACATCACTTCGACCACCCGCGTATCTGTTGGCTTCTTCTGCAGAAAATTGTCGCACAGAAACTGCAGCCATTTTATTGATTGCTTTGGCTTTGTTTTGTACACTACCAGAAATAACAACTTCACTTAGTGTATTGAATTTTTCTGAAATTGCAACTGATAAAATATTGTCTTTACCAGTTGTTACTTCAATTTCTGAAATTGTAGCGTCTTCATATCCAATATAAGATATAATGACTGCTTGTCTTCCAAGAGGAACTTCTGATAATTTAAAATTTCCTTCATCGTCAGTAATTTGAGCGGTTTCTGAACCTGCTAGTTGCACATTGGCTCCAACAATTGGTTTTTCAGATTGTTTGTCTGTAACTTTCCCTCGAATTACACCTGTTTGGGAAAATGCTATACTTGTTGTAAAGCATAAAATTAGAAATAAGATTTTTTTCATTTTAATAGATTTAAGTTTTTATGATTTTTAGTTATTAAGGCAAAGATGCAAGCAGAAAAAGGCTCAAAACGTTCACTTGGGTTAAGAAAAATTTTAGTTTTAAAATTTAAATCCAATTTGTCCACCAAAATAACTGCTCTCAAAATTTACTTGTCCAATATTTTGCACATCGCCAGTTCTTGAGGCAAAACCATATTCTAAAGATGTTACAAAATTGATGCTTTTGTATTTAAAATCATAGGCAGAACCAACTGTCAAGCCATTTCCAAGTGCAAATTGATGGTCAGCAATTTTGGTTTCCAGATTTCGATATTTTTGAGTGAATTGTGTGATGAAGTAAAAATCAGTATAAATATTAAAACCACTATTTGCATTTTTATTTAAAGGATAATATTTTGCAGATATTGCTGCGCCCCACCAATTGAAAAATAATTGGTTGCCACCAGTTGCTTCTGATGGAGATGCACCAAGTGCAGAAAATTTGCCACCAAAATTGAAATGATTGATGCTTTCAAATTTATGATAAGCACCTAGTGTAAATAAACCGCCGCCACTTGTTCCATAATTTCCAGCATCGTATCTTTCTTTTAGATTTTTACCAAATTGTGAAAAGGCATAACCTGCTTTGAATTCGCCATAAGTAAACGATTTTTTATCAGAATCTATTTGGGCGTTTGCTAAAATTGTTGTGAATAAAAATAATGCTACTAATTGAGTGAAATATTTCATTTTTATATTGTTTTAAATTACAATGCAAAAATGAAACTGATTCGAAGTTAAAAACGTTCACTTGGGTTAAGAAAAATATTGTTTATTTTTCAAAAATTCTCTTTCGTATTCTACTTAGTGATTGTGGTTGCAAACCTAAAAAAGATGCAATATAATGTTGCGGAATTCTTTCGAATAATTCTGGACGTTGTTTTAAAAGATTCAAATAACGTTCTTCAGGATCTTGAATTGTTCGTGCAGTAGAAATATTCATTAAATTCATAAAAGCATTTTCAGCCATTACGCGACCAACTCTTTCGAAAACTGGATTGGTTAAATATAATTTATATAAATTTTCTTTCCTGAAAAATGCAATTTCACATGGTTCGATTGCTTGTAAATTCTCAATTGTAGGTCGTCCGGATAAAAAACTACCATAATCTGTGTACCAGCTGTTTTCAAAGAAAAATTCTATAATTTTTTCTTCACCTTCGATATTAAAAAAATCTCGAACACAACCAGAATTTATAAAAAATATTTTATCGCAAACATCGCCTTCTGCAAGAATAAACTCTTTTTTTGCGTATCTTTTTATTTCCAATATTTTTGAAAACTCTTCTTCATCTTTTATTGAAAGTGCAACAAAAGTTTTTATATTTTCTAAAATTTGTACTGCCATTTTTTGAAATAATTTACCACTTGTTTTTTGTAAAATTATAAAAAAAACTTTAGAATTTAATGGTCGAATAGATTATAATAGTTGCTAACTCACAACGAGTTATTTATGATTAAATTTTATTAACTTGCTACATAAAGTCGTTTTTAGCATATTACCCAAGTAAGTTAATTTCTATTTTAAAAATTTAGATTTATGAATTTCAATTTATTAAGGGATTATATTTGTACTTATTTTTTGTAAATCCTTAATTTGAATTCAAAAAAAAACCGAGCAATTTCTCGCTCGGTTTATTCTATTATCTCAATGCCTTATTTTACTTCTTCAAATTCTACATCTTGAACATCGTCCGTTTGATTGTCAGCTTGTGGCTGCGCCTCTTGTCCTTGTTCTCCTTGTGCATACATTGCTTCTGTAGCTGTTTTCCAAGCTGCATTTACATTGTCTAAACCTTTTTGAATTGCTTCTAAATCTTGACTAGCGTGTGCCATTCTCAATTCTGTCAAAGCATATTCGATAGCCGTTTTGTGCTCGTCAGTGATTTTATCACCAAGTTCTTTCAATTGAGTTTCCGTTTGGAAAATCAAACTGTCAGCTTCATTGATTTTTTCAACTCTTTCTCTAGCGATTTTATCTGCTCCAGCATTTGCTTCAGCATCTTTTTTCATTCTTTCGATTTCTTCAGATGTTAATCCAGAAGAAGCTTCGATTCTGATATCGTGAGATTTTCCAGTTCCTTTATCAGTTGCAGAAACTTTGATGATACCATTGGCATCAATATCAAAAGTTACTTCAATTTGTGGAACACCTCTTGGTGCTGGTGGAATTCCGTCAAGGTTGAAACGACCAATAGTCTTGTTGTCAACAGCCATCGCTCTTGCACCTTGCAAAACGTGTAGTTCAACAGTTGGTTGAGAATCTGCAGCCGTAGAGAAAATTTGTGATTTTTTTGTTGGAATAGTTGTGTTAGACTCAATCAAGATTGTCATAACGCCACCCATAGTTTCGATTCCTAAAGATAAAGGTGTAACGTCTAATAACAATACATCTTTTACGTCTCCAGAAAGTACACCACCTTGAATTGCAGCTCCAATTGCTACAACTTCATCAGGATTTACTCCTTTTGATGCTTTTTTACCGAAGAATTTCTCCACTTCGTCAGCAATTCTTGGCATTCTTGTAGAACCTCCAACCAAAATTACTTCGTCAATATCTGATGTAGATAAACCTGCATCTTTCAACGCTTTAGCAACTGGTTCCATAGAACGTTTTACTAAAGTGTCAGACAATTTTTCGAATTGTGCTCTTGATAATTTTTTCACCAAGTGTTTTGGTCCAGAAGCCGTAGCTGTAACATAAGGCAAGTTGATTTCTGTTTCAGCAGAACTTGACAATTCGATTTTTGCTTTTTCAGCCGCTTCTTTAATTCTTTGCAAAGACATTGGGTCTAAACGCAAATCAATCCCTTCTTCAGCTTTGAAGCCATCTGCCAACCAGTCAATGATGGTTTGGTCAAAATCGTCTCCACCTAAATGTGTATCTCCGTTTGTAGACAATACTTCAAAAACGCCATCTCCTAATTCAAGGATAGAAATATCAAATGTACCACCACCTAAATCGTAAACTGCGATTTTTTGATCTACTCCTTTTTTGTCTAATCCGTAAGCCAAAGCCGCAGCAGTTGGCTCATTGATAATTCTCATTACTTTTAAACCAGCAATTTCTCCAGCTTCTTTTGTAGCCTGACGTTGCGCATCGTTAAAATATGCAGGAACAGTTATAACTGCTTCTGTAACGGTTTGACCAAGATAGTCTTCCGCGGTTTTTTTCATTTTTTGTAATGTCATTGCTGACAATTCTTGTGCGGAATACAAACGACCATCAATGTCAACACGTGGTGTGTTGTTGTCACCTTTTACTACTTTATAAGGAACTCTTTTTGCTTCTTCAATAGTTTCAGCAAAAGTGTGTCCCATAAAACGTTTGATAGATGCAACCGTTTTAGTAGGGTTTGTAACTGCTTGTCTTTTTGCAGGATCACCTACTTTAATTTCGCCACCTTCTACAAATGCAATGATCGATGGTGTTGTTCTTTTACCTTCAGCATTAGGAATTACTACTGCTTCTTGACCTTCCATTACAGAAACGCAAGAGTTTGTTGTACCTAAATCAATTCCGATGATTTTTCCCATTTTGTCTTTTATTTTAATTTATTGTGTTTTCTAATTCTAAAACTTATTGAGCATTAGACAATCATTGTGCCAAGAGCCAAATTGCTTAAAATTGTCAGTTTTGAGGGTTTTAGAAGGAAATTGTATGACAAGATGACATTTTTTTGGAGCTATTTCCTGCTTTCCACTATATCTTTTTCTTTAGCAAGCCTTCAACAACATACGAATTCTATAAAAAAAGAAAAAGGATGCCGTTTCAATCAGGGCTAGAACTAGTATTTCGACCAAAAAGAATTTTTTCGTTAAAAACCACAATAGAAACCAGTATTAATCCGTACGAAACTAATTGTGCAACATTCACATCTTCCTTAAAATAATAAAAGGCTAGAAAAAAATGAATTAAAGGATTTGTATACATCAATATCCCAACCGTGGAAGAATTCAATCCTTTCAGGGCATACAAATTCAAAAATAATGGAATTATTGTAAACAAAATCACAATGACAACCAACAAAACGTAAAATATAGATTCTGATGGAATTGAACCACTATACAATGGAAAAAAAGGCAAAATTACTACGGAAGCAATACTCATTTGAACAGTCAAAATAACAAACCGATCAATTTGATTATTTTTACGTTGGCTTATTAAATAAAAAGCAAAAGAAAGCGCAATTGTTAGACTGTAAAACAGGTCTTGCAAATGACCGTATGATAATATACCACAACTAATTATGCACAATACGACAGAAAACCATTGCCAAGAAGTTAATTTTTCTTTCAATATAAAAAAAGCCAAAATAGTGGTCAAAATTGGGCAAATCATGTAGGCGAACGAAGCCGATTGCAAACTAATATGATTGATAGCATAGATAAATAAAAACCAGTTGGCAATTAATAAAAATCCACCAATAACGGTTAAAAAGAGGGTTTTATATTTTTGTTTTTTTTCCAAATTTTTAAAAGAAACTAAATCGTTTTGAACTGCTTTTTTTCTAAAAATTAAATTGATTAAAACCAAAAAAAGAGTTGCCAAAAAAACACGATAAAATAAAATATCTAACGATGAATAATTTTTTAAAGGTTTCAAAGCCAAACTAAAAAATCCCCAAATAATGAAGGAGAATAATGCCGCTGAAAAGTATTTGTTAAATTTCATATTATTATAAAGTACAAAATTACTATTTTTAGAAGTAAAAAACTTAAATTATAATATTATTTCTATTTTTGTAAAAACGAAATATGAAACCAACAATTACAATTATAGGTGCTGGAATTGCGGGGTTAACAGCAGCCGTTTATTTACATCAAAAAGGATTTAAAATTCAAATTCTTGAAGCCAGCGATCGAGTTGGCGGTCGCATCAAAACCGATTTGGTTAATGGTTTTCGACTAGATCGAGGTTTTCAGGTTTTGCTAACAGAATATCCCGAAACCAAAGCCTTACTGGATTATAATAAGCTCAGTCTAAAGCGTTTTCTTCCAGGAGCAACCGTACTTTATGATGGCGGTCAATTCGAAATTGCCGATCCTTTCCGGCGACCTTCTGCCCTACTTGCAACTGTTTTTGCCCCAGTTGGCTCGTTAAAAGACAAAATCAATACCTTTTTTCTAAAAAATAAATTGATCAAAATTTCAATTCCAAAAATATTTAATCAACAAGCGCAAACCACTCAAAATCAGTTACAAAAATATGGTTTTAGTGATAAAATGATTTCCCGATTTTACAAACCTTTTTTCTCAGGAATTTTTCTCGAAAACGATTTACAAACTTCCAGCAATATGTTCGATTTTGTGATGAAAATGTTTTCCGAAGGCGATGCAGCCATTCCAGAATTGGGTATGGAAGAAATTCCGAAACAACTTTTGGCAATGCTCCCAGAAAACTCGGTTATTTACAACACCAAAGTAATAAAAATTGATGGACAGAAAATTACTACTTACAATAACGAAGTTTTCCAAGCCGAAAAAATAATAATCGCCACCGAAGCTACAGGTTTTGCAAAAAATTATATTTCGGAAACCAAAACCAAATCACAGCAAGTAACAAACGTCTATTTTGAGGCGAAAATTGCACCAACAAAAAAAGCTGTTGTAGTTTTAAACGCATCCGAAAACCGAAAATGGGTTACCAACTTAACGGTTATGACCAACATTTCTATTAAATATGCTCCAGACGGAAAAATTTTAATAGCTGTTTCGTGCAACGGAATTCCTGATATCGATGATACAAAATTGTCAGAAAACATTAAAAACGAACTCAAAACGTGGTACGGAAATCAAGTTGACAATTGGAAACTGATAAAAGTTTACAGAATACCGTATGCTTTACCAAATCAAGATAGTGTTAGAAATGAACTTTCAAAATCTGAATTACAAATCAACCCTAATCTATATATTTGCGGTGATCACCTTCTTAATGGCTCGATAAACGCTGCTATGAAATCTGGGCGATTGGTCGCTGAGTTGCTTGTTAATCAATCTAACTATACCACTTTGGACTAGAAATCACCAGATTTGGTTTGACAGAATAAGTCTACACATTGTAATTAGTATAAAATTAACCGCATATTCACAGATTTATTATAAGATTGAAAAATCTGCGAATCTGCGGTAAAGTTTTTTGAACCTAAAATGAAAATGCACAATAGCGTATAGTTTTAAGTGAATTTAAGATCAATAGATTTATTTGTTTTAGTTTCAAAATTAAAATTATATTTGTTCTACTAAAACGATATCGTAATGGAAGAATGTATTTCGGTTTTCGACATGCTCAAAATTGGTGTTGGTCCATCAAGTTCCCACACACTTGGACCTTGGCGTGCTGCTGAACGTTTTTTGACAGAATTACGTTCTGAAAATATACTTCATAAAGTTACCCGAATAAAAGTCGATTTATACGGTTCACTTTCGTTAACAGGAAAAGGTCATGCCACTGACTTGGCTGTAATGCTTGGACTTTCGGGGCAAGATCCAGAATATATTCCTATTAAAGATATTTCGGGAATTATAAAAATTATCGAAGATAAAAACGAAATTAATCTCGGTAACGAAATCCAAATTCCATTTTACTTTATTCAAGATATTGTTTTTAATAAAAATTTTCTTCCGTTTCACGCCAACGGAATGACTTTTACTGCTTTTTTATCTGATAATCAAGAATATTCGGCTACCTTCTACTCTATCGGTGGCGGATTTGTTGTCAAAGAAGAACGAATTAATGCCAAAAAGAAACATCAAATAAAATGTGCTTTCCCGTTCCAAATTCAAAATGCTGCGGAACTTTTGGCTTATTGCCATACCGAAAATAAATCGGTTTCAGAAATCGTTTATGAAAACGAAAAATCGATGCGAACCGAAATTGAAATCCACAATGAATTGATTCGTATTTGGAACACCATGCTCGAATGTATGCATATTGGTTGCCATTCTGAAGGGATTTTACCTGGCGGATTGAATGTGCGTCGTCGTGCTTTTGATATGCACCAAAACCTCATCGGTCTAGCCAATTATTCCAATCCACAAGAATGGCTGGAGTGTATTCGACAAACCGAAGTCAAGTTTCGACAAATTCTAAAATGGGTTTCGTGTTTTGCGCTTTCCGTAAACGAAGTAAATGCAGCGTTAGGACGTGTCGTTACCGCACCAACCAACGGCAGCGCTGGCGTAATTCCTGCGGTTTTGATGTATTATTTATGTATAGAAAATCATGATGCTGGCGAAAAAGAAATCAAACAGTTTTTGATGGTTGCAGGAGAAATTGGTAGTATTTTCAAAAAAGGCTCCACAATTTCAGCTGCAATGGGCGGATGCCAAGCTGAAATTGGCGTATCCTCTGCAATGGCCGCCGCCGCTTTGTGTGAATTGATGGGCGGAACTCCAGATCAAGTTTTGGTCGCTGCCGAAATTGCTATGGAACATCATTTGGGTTTGACCTGTGATCCTATTGGTGGATTGGTACAAATTCCGTGTATCGAGCGCAACACGATGGGTGCCATAAAAGCCATCAATGCAGCCGAATTAGCTCTAGAAACTGATGCTAAAAATGTAAAAGTACCACTCGACAAAGTTATTGATACTATGTGGCAAACTGCCAAAGACATGAACTCCAAATATAAAGAAACTTCAGAAGGTGGATTGGCAATTGCTGTTAATATGGCGGATTGCTAAAACTCAAAACTCAAACTTGTTGTCACAAAGAAATTGGAGTTGGTAAATCCTGATCCCTTTATAAAAATATCCTTTTTACTTCGCAAATATCGGGCTTCGGTGCGCAATTTCACTTTAGAATTAGGCAAATAATCGAAATTTAGGGATGTTCCAAAAGTTTTGAAAGCATCTGAAGTGGCGATAATTGCGTTTTTTTTGTCTTGATAGTACTCTGCTCGCAAGGCGGTTTGCAATTTCGAATTAATCGAATATTGAGCAATAAAAACAGGACTCAACCACGATGCTGTTTTGGATTCTTCCAAAGTTTGAATACCATAATCAAATCCTGCAATGGTACGCCATTTGTCATTCCATTTTTTGTCTAAATACAAATTACTGAAATAACGCATTTTGAAATCAGTTCCATTATATTCTTTACCAATAAACGTGCTCCAATTGAAAGTTGAACTAGCATCTTGTTTGTAAACCACTTGAGTTCCTAGTGATGGCGCAATGTCTTTTTGTGGTTTGTTGATGCGTTGCCAACCATTAGTCAATAAAGCAGCAAAATTCCATTGATCAGAAGGTTTATAATTATATTTGATACCAGTCATAAAATAGGGCGAATTTTCAGCCAATAACGAACGTGTCAATGTTAAATTAGAATGCGAAACAGCGGTTTCAAAACCTATATAGCTTGGCAAAATTCCCACTTCGAGAGTGTGTTTGTTGTTCTTATCCAAATTCAATCCCACAAAAGCTTCACCAATGTATTTTATTTTTTCGGAAGCATAATTATCTTCTACATAAGTGCCTGAATACAATGCTATATTTGCATAAGTATTTTTATATTCTACTTTAGCACGAACCAAACCAATATTGATACTAAACTCGTTATGGCGGTTATAATTATACAAGAAAGGTAATTTTCCTTCAGTTTTGGGTTGGTTAAAATCTAAGGAATAATAGGTTTCTAGAAATCCTGAAAATGTAGTTTTAATAGTTTCGACTTCTTGCCCGTAAAAAAAAACACTTGTTAAAAAAAGTAAGCTCAAGGAAAATGTATTTTTCATAATTTGTATGTCATACCTAAATGTTATTATAAAGAATTTATTTCGAGATACCGTTCTTTAAAAACATTTTTATGATGGTTTTGATGACCAATTATTATAAAGCCAATAGCTCTTACTGATAGTTTATTTCCTGATGCGGTACCAATTAGCACTAACTGTTCATTAGAAAAGGATTTGAATAACGCCAATGTAGCTTGACGGACAATTGCCATTTCTGATAATAACTCCTGCAAACTTCTTTGGTTAGCATTAGTGTTATTGACATAATCATTTTCATTAAAACCATGAAGTTCAGTTTTATCATTTCGAGAAAAACGTAAGGCACGGTATGCGAAAATTCTTTCGGCATCTATAATATGCTGAATAATTTCCTTAATCGTCCATTTGTTTAATTCGTAACGATAATCAAATTTATCCAACGGGATATCTTGGACAAATCGAATAAAATCGTGCAAACTAATTTCTAGTTCGTCAATTAGAGTTATATTTTTTAGTGGTTTAATGTAGGTTGCAAAATATCCGGCATACTCATTTATAGCTAATTGATCTGAGTTCATTTCAAATATATTTTGTTAAAATTAAAAAACCTCATTTGTTTAAATGAGGCTAAAGCTATTTTACTAAACAATTAAATATCTTTGAAAATTGTATGCATCAATCGCTTTTTGTCATTGATACTTTCTTCTAACGATATCATAGTTTCGGTTCGATACACGCCGTCTATATCATCCAACATAAATATGACATCTTTGGCGTGCTTGGTATCTTTTGCTCGAATTTTACAAAAAATATTAAACTTTCCTGTGGTTACATGCGCAACAGTCACAAACGGTATTTCGTTAATTCGTTCAAGTACGAATGTAGTTTGCGAAGTATTGTTCAAAAATACGCCAACATAAGCAATAAATGAATAACCTAGTTTTTCATAATTTAACGTTAGTGATGACCCCATTATTATGCCCGCATCTTCTAATTTTTTTACCCTAACATGAACCGTTCCGGCAGATATCAATAATTTTTTTGCTATATCTGTAAACGGCACTCTAGTATTTTCGATCAACATATCTAAAATTTGATGATCTACTTCATCTAATCTAAATTTACTCATAATTATATATTTAAATTTTGTATTTTTCCATTTATAATTTCTAGTTCATCTAATTTGAAATTTGCTTTTTGATCAATTTCTGGAAGATTATTTTCATTATCTGAATATGTTTTGCCCGCTGCATCATATTCAATATGTCCAAAACAACCGCCTAAAGTTCCTATATCTAGTATTTTAGCCTCAAAAGCAATTACATTATGCGAAAGACATTCTACAAATTGAATTCCAAAATTCGTAATTATTTTATTATTATCATAATTTATTTTGATATTTTTATAAATAATATCAAAGAAACATACTTTATTTTGTGGAATTTTTAAATAATTATTAATATCATTGCTAACTATATCGTTTTCGTAAATATATGTTAATCCTGACAATAAGGCAATAAAGATCATTCGTCGGGTTACTTCACGTTGGTAATCGTCTTGAAAGTGTCCAGATTCAAATAAAATTGTCGGCACATTATGCATTTGAAACGTTTCGCCTATGCAGTTATCGTTAAATTCATCTTCATATCTTCCAATTTGGTTCGGAATGTGTTTTTGAAGCTCTAGATTCATAGCCACAATAACAGATATTGCTTTGCTTCTAACGGTATTAATATCGCGATATTTGTTATAGGATGGTGCTAAAAATGATACTGTTGCCGGCTTATTGAAATGTTCAGTGCCATAAATAGTGCGTTGGTCATGAAGGTTGTAACAAAAATCGGGTCTAAATTCCTCAAAAACTTGCCGTAACAATACACTTTCTGGTTGGGAAAGATTTTTTGCATCACGATTTAAATCTATTAAATTGGCATTTTCTCGAGTATATAATTCTGCTCCATCAGGATTAACCATTGGTAAGAAACAAAAAGTAAACTTATAAAGCAGTTTTTTGCCTATTTTATTTTCTGAATTTAATAATTTAAAAAAATCAAGTAAGGCTTTGGTTGTAGTTCCTTCATTACCATGCATTTGCGACCACATAAAAACTTTAGTTTTCCCTTGGCCTAGTACGTATTTGTAAATCGGTTTTTTTAATACGGAATGACCTACCACTGTAGCCTGATAATTTTTTAATAGCGGTTCGATTTTATGCAAAGTAATATATCGGCCAACAACAGCTTGTTCCTTAAATTCGTTATGCAACGTGGTATAATCCATATTTTTGTTAACTAAATTTAAAGCTAAACTCAGGAATTTTACCAATTGCTCCATCAAAAAAAGGGTATAAAATCTTCATGTCATTAGCAAAATCACCTGATACTTTTAGTGGATCTCCGATGCAAACTTTTTTCCTAGAAAAGTCAAATGCCACGGGGATTATAGGCACTTTTGCTTTCTCGGCAATATAATAAAATCCAGTTTTTAATTCGGATACTTTTTTTCTTGTTCCTTCAGGCATAATAGCTAAGCGAAGTTCGTTATAATTATCAAAAAGTTTTGCGACGGCTTCCACTTTATTGGCTGATCCTGTTCGATCTAAAGGTTTTCCACCCATCCATCTAAAATAGTAACCAAACGGAAATTTGAAAAGTTCTTTTTTTGCAATATAATGCATTGGAATTTTTATTATTCCTCGTGTAAAGCCGCCTAAATAGAAATCATGCCAGCTGGTATGCGGCATGACCATCATAACACATTTTTTTATTTCAGGATTTATGGTTCCGACAATTTGCCAACCCATAATTCGAAAAAAAATAAATTTATAAAGCCACTGTTTCATTTATGGATATAATTTTGTACAAATTTAAATATTTACAAATATGTTACTCGTAGAAATTTTTCAATTTTTATTTCAAATTTTAGATTAATTCATATTTTATTTTTTTACTATAAAGTAATATAAATTTATTAAGATTCAAAAAGCAACATTCCAACGAGGCAATTTTCCGTTTTCATCAAGGAAATTTTGAAGAATTTGACCTTCCAAAGTCGTTGGAATTAATTTGATTTTATCGTTAAAACTTTCGTACCAATATACTTCCAATAGGTCGATTTCTTCAAGTTTCATTTGCGCTGGCCAAGAATATTTGCGTCCTGTTTTTGCAAATTGATGTCCGTTTACAAGCTTGTCATACAAACCGCCATTTTTATTTTTTAAGGTTCCGTCGTTTTGGATAGTTCCTGTTGAGCCAACCATTATCAATTCTTTATCTTCACCTTTAACATCATAAACCAAGAAGATGCCTGATGTTTCGGGGGCATTACAAACTTCTTCTAAGCTGTCGTTTATTGTAAACGTGAAATTATTTGTTGTTTTTATTTTTTTTAATTCTTTGTACATTTTAGTTTTTTTATTAAAAAAGCTCCATCTCGTTTATCTAAACTAGACGGAGCCTTTGGGAATTATTTGATTTAGCAATGGACTATCCCATTACTTCTTTTACTTTCTTACCTATTTCGGCTGGAGAATCTACAACATGAATACCACATTCTCTCATGATGCGTTTTTTGGCTTCGGCGGTATCATCAGCTCCACCAACAATAGCACCTGCATGACCCATGGTGCGCCCTTTTGGAGCAGTCTCACCAGCAATAAAACCTACAACTGGCTTGCGATTTCCGTCGGCTTTTACCCAATGTGCTGCATCTGCTTCTAGTTGACCACCTATTTCACCAATCATAACAATGCAATGAGTTTCTGGATCATTCATTAAAAGTTCAACAGCTTCTTTTGTAGTTGTCCCAATAATTGGGTCGCCACCAATACCAATAGCGGTTGTGATTCCTAATCCTTGTTTTACTACTTGATCGGCTGCTTCATAGGTTAAAGTTCCAGATTTTGAAACGATTCCAACAGTTCCTTTTTTGAAAACAAATCCTGGCATAATACCTACTTTTGCTTCTCCTGGAGTTATGATACCCGGACAGTTTGGTCCTATTAATCTACAATTTCTTGTTTTAATATATTCGTTGGCTTTGATCATATCGGCCACTGGAATTCCTTCTGTTATGGCAATAATTACTTTAATTCCTGCATCGGCAGCTTCCATAATTGCATCTGCTGCAAATGCTGGCGGAACAAAAATAATGGTTGTATTTGCACCTGCTTTTTCGACAGCTTCTTTAACAGTATTAAAAACAGGACGATCTAAATGGGTGCTTCCGCCTTTTCCTGGAGTTACACCACCGACTACATTGGTTCCGTATTCAATCATTTGTTCAGCGTGAAAAGTTCCTTCACTTCCTGTAAAACCTTGAACTATTATTTTTGAATCTTTATTAACTAAAACACTCATGATATATTTTTTATATTGATTTTTTATTAAGTTGTGCAAAAGTATGAAAAAGAAATCAGTTTGAAGTTTTCAGTTTGCAGATTTTCGATAATTTAGATTACGGTATTTGGCTTAATTGATAACCTCGGTAAAGCAAATTATCTTTGAGTTCCCAAATTACCGAAAAATGAGCTAATAAAACGTCTTCCCTAGGATTTTCAACAGTTTTGATATAATGTTTATAATGGACTGCTACTCTATTTGAATTTTGTAAAATATGGGTAATTTGCGCTTTTGAACGAACATAAGCTTTGCCTAAACTTTGTGTCTGCTTTATAATTGCATCATAATTCATTTGCAAAAATCCTTTGCTACTCTGCCAATCTAAAATGATTTCAGGATGTAAATAGTTTTTAATCAAATCACTGTCGATTAGCGCATCTGATTTATAAAATTCGATAACAATTTTTTTTGCAGACATAAAATTATTTTAATTTATTTAAAATTTCTGGAATTCGTTTTACGTTAGCCAATTGCTTGAGTTTTTCTCGTGATTCTTCGATTGGTGTTCCAAAGTAGGATTTTCCACCTTCGACCGATTTGGTCACACCAGTTTGTCCCATAATTACAGCTTTTGCACCGATTGTTATACCACTTGTTGTACCTACTTGACCCCAAAGCGTTACTTCGTCTTCAATGATAACACAACCTGCGATTCCGGTTTGAGATGCAATTAAACAGTTTTTTCCTATAATTGTATCGTGTCCAACATGAACTTGATTGTCGAGTTTCGTTCCTTCGCCAATTGTAGTATCGCCAGTAACACCTTTATCAATGGTACATAATGCTCCAATACCAACATTATCTTCAATGACAACCCGACCGCAAGATAACAATTGATCAAAACCAGAAGGTCGTTTTTTATAATAAAATGCATCGGCACCCAAAATTGTACCCGAATGGATGATGACATTATTACCAATTATAGTATTATCATAAATAGTAACATTGGCATGAATTAGACAATTACTACCAATAGAAACATTATTCCCTATAAATGTATTTGGCTGAATTATAGAATTTAAACCAATTTTAGCCGAAGTAGAAATTGAATTTTTTGCTTCCTGGAAAGGTTTGAAATGTTTGGATAATTTATTAAAATCTCGAAACGGATCGTCTGAAATTAGAAGTGCTTTACCTTCTGGACAGGCAACTTCTTTATTAATAAGAATTATGGTCGCTGCAGATTGTAAAGCTTTGTCATAATATTTGGGATGATCTACAAAAACAATATCTCCCGCTTGGACAACATGAATTTCGTTCATACCAAAAACTTCAAAATGATCATCGCCAACAAATTGACAATCGATAATTTTTGCAATTTCTTTAAGTGTATGTGTGTTTGGAAATTTCATTTTTTAAATTAGAAACCTATTACGATTTTATACGCTCCATGTACGAACCTGTTGCAGTATCGATCTTGATTTTATCGCCTTCGTTGATAAATAAAGGAACGTTTACAGTTGCTCCAGTTTCTACGGTTGCGGGTTTTGTTGCGTTGGTAGAGGTATTTCCTTTTACTCCTGGTTCTGAGTACGTAACTTCTAGAATTACTGAAGCTGGCATATCTACTGATAGTGGCAATTCGGTTTCAGAATTGACTTGTACCATAACGTTTGTGCCCTCTTTAAGTAAATCAGGTGCATCTAAAATATCTTTTTTGAGCGTGATTTGCTCAAAAGTATCGTTGTTCATAAAATGAAAATCATCTCCTTCGGCATATAGATATTGAAATGTTTGGGTTTCTACACGAACTTCTTCTATTTTATGACCCGCAGAAAAAGTGTTATCTAAAACTTTTCCGTTGGTCAGGCTGCGAAGTTTTGTACGTACAAATGCTGGACCTTTGCCTGGTTTAACGTGAAGAAATTCGATGATTTTGTAAATATCGTGATTGAACTTGATGCATAATCCGTTTCTAATGTCTGATGTAGATGCCATTTATAGTTTTATTTGTTTATTTATTAATTAAAAATTTGGTTATTTTGATACATCGATTAATTAAATAACCGAATTAACAAATAACCCAAAAATTATACTCCGGTATATCCTTTCATGATTCCTCGCGATGAATTTCGGATAAATTGTAGGATTTCGTCACGTTCTGGTGTTGCTTCCATTTCGGCTTCGATGATGGCTACAGCTTGTGAAGTATTGTAATTTTTTTGATATAGTATTCGATATATATTCTGGATTTCGCTGATTTTTTTGGTGTCGAAACCTCGACGACGCAAACCAACAGAGTTTATTCCCACGTATGAAAGTGGCTCTTTTGCTGCTTTTGTGAACGGTGGAACGTCTTTACGAACGAGTGAGCCGCCCGAAACCATTGCGTGATCGCCAATGGCTATGAATTGATGAATGGCTGCTAACCCACCAATTATTGCAAAATCGCCAATCGTTACATGACCTGCAAGTGCCACTCCGTTAACAATAATAGCATTTTTACCTAAATGACAATCGTGTGCAATATGAGCCGTTGCCATAATAAGACAATTGTCGCCAATGGTTGTCTGACCTGATGCGATGGTGCCTCGATTGATTGTTACACACTCGCGAATGGTGACATTGTCGCCGATAACAACCAACGAATCTTCGCCACCAAACTTCAAATCTTGAGGAATGGCCGATATTACTGCACCCGGAAAAATATTACAATTTTTGCCTATTCGTGCGCCTTCCATAATGGTTACGTTGGAGCCAATCCATGTTCCGTCGCCGATAACAACGTTGTTATGTATGGTTGTGAATGGTTCGATAACTACATTTTTGGCGATTTTTGCGCCGGGATGAACATATGCTAAAGGTTGATTCATAAGTTATTGTTTTTTAGCTATTTGCGCCATTAATTCTGCTTCGGCAACGAGTTTTCCGTTTGCATAAGCGTGGGCTTGCATGTGACAAATTCCGCGACGAATTGGTGTTATTAACTCGCACTTGAAAATCAATGTATCGCCTGGTAATACTTTATGTTTGAATTTTACATTATCAATTTTCATGAAAAATGTCAGGTAATTTTCGGGATCTGGAACGGTGCTTAATACTAATATCCCGCCTGTTTGTGCCATTGCTTCTACAATAATAACGCCTGGCATTACTGGTGCATCTGGAAAATGTCCAACAAAAAAGCCTTCATTCATGGTCACGTTTTTCATTCCAACAACATGGCTTTCAGACATTTCGATAATACGATCGATGAATAAAAATGGTGGACGATGCGGGAGAATACTCATTATTTTATGAATATCCATTAGTGGCTCGAGATTTAAATCAAAGGTTGGAACATGGTTGCGTTGTTCGATTTTGACCATCTTGGAAAGTTTTTTTGCAAATTGTGTGTTTACAAAATGTCCGGGTTTGTTGGCGATAACTTTTCCTTTGATTCGGATTCCAACCAATGCCAAATCCCCGATAACGTCAAGTAACTTGTGACGAGCAGCTTCATTGGGATAATGTAAGGTTAGATTGTCAAGAATTCCGTTTGGTTTTACTGAGATTTTATCTTTCCCGAATGCAACTTTGAGGTTGTCCATCGTTTTTTCGGAAATTTCTTTGTCTACATAAACAATGGCATTGTTGAGATCTCCGCCTTTTATGAGTCCGTTGTCTAATAGCGCTTCTAATTCGTGCAAAAAACTGAAAGTTCTTGAATTAGCAATTTCAGTTTTAAAATCAGAAATATTTTTTAAAGTAGCATTTTGGGTTCCAAGAACTTTTGTTCCAAAATCGACCATGGTTGTCACTTGATAATCATCGGAAGGCATTAGCATTATTTCACTGCCTGTTTCTTCATCGGTATAAGTGATAACTTCTTTGACAACATAATATTTACGGGCGGCTTCTTGTTCCTGAAGTCCAACTTTTTCAATAGCTTCTACAAAATGTTTTGATGATCCGTCCATTATTGGAAGTTCAGAAGCATCAAGCTCTACAATAACATTGTCCAAGTCGCAACCTACAAATGCTGCGAGAACGTGTTCGGGAGTTTGAATTTTGACGCCTAATTTTTCGATATTTGTACCACGTTGCGTATTGACAACATAATTGGCATCTGCTTCAATAATTGGTTGTCCTTCAAGATCTACACGCACAAAAGTAAAGCCATTGTTTATAGGGGCAGGTTTAAAAGTCATGGTGACTTCATTTCCAGTATGAAGCCCTACTCCTTTTAATGAAATTTCGCTGTTGATGGTTTTTTGTTTAACCATGAGTATTATTTTTATTTACTGTTTTTTTTAAATCTTCGAGTTCGTTAACTATTTTTGGTAAATTCTTAAAATGAACATAAGATTTACTATAATCTGTATATCCAAAAGAAGGGCTTCCTTGCAAAACTTCATTGTCTTTTATATTTCGACCAACACCAGACTGGGCTTGTATGCGAACGTTGTTTCCAATAGTTATATGTCCAGCGATTCCTACTTGACCGCCAATAAGGCAATTTTTTCCTATTTTGGTTGATCCTGCGATTCCTGTTTGAGCTGCAATGACTGTATTCTCATCAATTTCGACATTATGGGCAATCTGAATTTGATTGTCAAGTTTTACTCCATTTCGAATAATCGTTGATCCCATCGTAGCTCTATCAATTGTTGTATTTGCTCCAACACTTACATTATCACCAATAATAACATTTCCTATTTGTGGAATTTTAGAATATGTTCCGTCTTTGAGCGGTGCAAAACCAAAACCATCAGATCCTATAACACTGCCTGAATGAAAAACACATCCGTCTCCAATTATGGATTCTGAATATATTTTTACTCCAGAATATAGTATTACATTATTGCCTAAAACTACATTATCGCCAACAAAACAATTTGGATAAATTTTTACATTTTCTCCGATAACAGCGTTAGCACCAATATAACTAAAACTTCCAAGATATAAATTTTCGCCATAAACAGCCGTTTCAGATAGTATTGATTGTTGTTCGACACCCGTTTTATTATTTTTGACTTGATCGTAATATTCTAGAAGTTTAGAAAATGATTCGTAAGCATCTTCAACTTTTATCAAAGTAGTTTCAAGTTCTTGATCGGCAATAAAACTCTTGTTAACTATAGTTATTGTTGCTTTGGTTGAGTAAATAAAATTTTGATATTTAGGATTTGACAGAAATGTTAACGAGCCTTCTATTCCTTCTTCTATTTTTGATAATTGAGATACCGCAGCTTTTGGATTACCAATAACTTCTCCGTTTAAAATTCCCGCTATTTGTTCTGCTGTAAAAATCATTATTACAAAAATATAAAAAAATAGGTTTTAATTGGCGTTTTTTTGAAGTTGTTTTGGATAACAAATATAATATTTAGTAACCGCTTTCGATAATGCTTTCAAACTGAGTTGATCGGATACTTCAACAACGTCTTCAACAGTTGTGTCTTTTTTCAAAATTCGAATAGGTTCAAGAGTCTTGTTATATGCTTGATTTTTTATTTTTCCTTTAAAGATGAAGTAATTTGATTCTTCTCTAGATATGCTATTTTGACTACAAAAGACATCTTTCATAGTTTCGATTTCATCTTTTTCGAATTTTTCTGAACTTAATTTTACTTTTAGTAAATCTCGATTGATAATCATTTTACTCAAAGAACTCAATATAAAATCATCCTCAAATTGCCATTCTTTTATGGCGCTTATAATGTCATAATCGTCCAATTGTGCAAATTTATCTAAAGTTGAAGTATCAAAATCATGATGTTCAATTTTATTTTCAAGAAAGAATTTTAAAGATTTACTGCCTGATAATTGTATTTTTTTTTCAGTTAATTCTTTAGCTCGTTTTAGAATTTTTGTCAAAATAAGTTCTGCAACCAAACTAGTTTTATGCAAGTAAGCTTGCCAATACATTAACCTTCTTGCCATCAAAAATTTCTCGATCGAGTAGATTGCTTTTTCTTCAACAACTAAAACGTCGTCTACAACATTCAGCATTTGAATTAATCGCTCAGAGTTGATATTCCCTTCTGCGACTCCTGTATAATAACTATCGCGCTTGAGATAATCCATACGATCCATATCTAATTGACTGGAAATCAATTGCAACATGAACTTTCGATGGTAATCGCCTTTGAATATCTGAATTGCTAATGCTAGTTTTCCGTCAAATTCTTCATTAAGCTGTTGCATAAATAGTAGTGAAATCGATTCGTGACTAAAATTTTCTACAATACTATGTTCCATAGCGTGAGAAAATGGACCATGACCAATATCATGAAGTAATATTGCTATTAATAAAGCTTGCTCTTCTTTTTCAGAAATTTGAATACTTTTGAATCTTAGTGTTTCAATTGCTTTTTGCATGATGTGCATACAACCCAGCGCATGATGAAAACGAGTATGATGTGCTCCAGGATAAACCAAATATGATAATCCCATTTGTGATATTCTTCGCAGCCTTTGAAAATAAGGATGCTGAATTAAATCATAAATTATTTCATTTGGTATGGTAATGAAACCGTAAATTGGATCGTTAAAAATCTTTAGCTTATTCAATGAAAAACTTAATTTATAATATTGATTGCAAATATAGTAAAATACAAGACAAAAAAAGAGGCTCCAATGGAGCCTCTAATTTTAATCTGAGAAAGTTTGTATTACTTATCTCTTAATCATTCGAAGTGATTTAACTTCTACACCCTGAGATACAATTACGTTGTACACTCCAGATGGATAGTTAGCGCCAACTTCTAATGTATTGGCATCAGTAGCATTTACCTCTTTTGATTCTAATTGTTTTCCGATCATGTCGTAAACACTTACTTTAACTTTCTCGTCACTTGTTGTTGTAACATTAAGTATAAAGTTAGTTGCAAATGGGTTTGGATAACCAACCGCTTTAAAGTCTGTTCCACCAGCAGATGGTGTTCCTGCTTGACCAAAACGTGCTGGTACAACTGGGTTCAACTCACAAACTTCGCCATATTCTGAAATATCAGCACCATTTTTGACAGCTACTCGCACTGAATAATTGGTTCCTGCTACATAACCTGGTATTGTAGTTGGGTAGAACCAATGTGATGCTTGTTCTACAAACACAACACCTGCCAAGCTAGTGATTTCAAATTTATAACCTGTTGCGTTTGTCAACAGATTTGTCGTGGCTATTGCTTGGAATTTACTAGTAATTGTAACATCACAAGATCCTGCAGCCAAAGTAGGCACCGCTGGT
>JANOPO010000022.1:0-1502 GCA_031422015.1 Flavobacterium sp.
ATTGTTTTTTCAAAACTACGTAAATCGTTTTTTTCATAACTTTCTCTCATTTTTTTAAATAGTTTTTCCGCAATGTTACCAAATTTGTCATCTATCTTGTCAGGGGGTGCAATTCAAAACTACGCTGCTTGATTTTTAAAAATTTCGGTAATTAGTTCAAATTTTTCACTACGAAATGCTACTCTGAGTTTGATCATGTTATCACATCCTGGTTCAGACCAATGCTGGCCACTTCTCTTCATTCTTACCTGCAGAACTGTTCTATGAGCAGCTTCTATTGGCCCACTTGAAATCATTAAGCCCTTCTGTCTATACTTGTCATATTTCATACGATAAGCATTATTTTTCAAGTAGTTCAATAAACCTATCCTTGAGTCAATCTCATAATTTTCTAAATCTTGTACTGCTTTACAAACTTTCTTGTGTTTGCCATTCAATAGCCTATCCTTTTGTTTTTCGAGCCATTTTACACTATCGTTAGTTGATTTTGCCGCCATCGCTAATTTCTCACAGACATGAAAATAATCCAATATATGGGTGGCTTCGGGGTAGCTTTCAGCCAGCCAGTTGCCTATCCACAGAGCTCCATCAGTAATGAAAACTTTTTTGCACGCACTCTCAGGAGGAAGCAATTGTTCAAATTTATCAATAAATACGCTACAATGCCCTCGGTTAGCCACATACTCAGATGGGTTTATTTCCCATTTAAAAGGGTCGCTATTTTCGATGATTTCCGCTTTAAATACCCTTCCAACCTTAGCTTCTTGCCAGCCTTGCTCCATTTGTAGCATGCTCCCGTCCACCATGCCATAAACCCGTTCTTTCTTATTGGCCTCTATTTTTTCTAATGCTTTGGATGGACTATCTAATTCAGTAGCTGATAATTTAGCACTAACTGCTTGACAAGTCCGATAGACCTGAGTTTCATTAACCTCTATGCCCATAAGGGATTCCACTACTTTGGGAACTGACTTAAATGTATTCTCACAGCCCAATAGTGTCAGTTTCTCCTGCAAATAAGGACTTATCCTGCTCCCTAAAAAGGGATGGCTGAATAGGTGGGTTTTGCTGACTTCTATTTTGCCATAGCGACTTCGGACAATGTTTTTTTTCGATGGTCTTTGGTAATTTCGCTTATATTCTTCTCCAAAACCTGCCGTCCTAAATCTGTCCACAATTCGTCGAAGGTCTTTTCATAATCGTAAAAACTTTTAACTTCGTTTAGTTTTTGGAGTGATTCATATCTTTCCGCAGCAATAGCTAAAAATTCGTCTTTGGTCATCTCGAAATAGTAGTTTTAGTAAAATGCAAAATTACTAAATTAACCGATAAGATGCGAAGTTTTGAATTGCACCCTTTCAAAACAAACTATTTCTGAGTATTTATGACAGTAATTATGGACAAGAGCTGTGGAAAGCGAACGCAGCAAATAACGGTATTTCTTTAGTTGGCGAAGTTAGACAAGGAACTCCGAATTCGGGTATTAGTAATTTTATGAATTT
>JANOPO010000023.1:0-70144 GCA_031422015.1 Flavobacterium sp.
CCAAAAGGTTTATATTTTGTTTCTTTTGCAGTTGTAGGCTGGCTTGATGTTTTTACGAGAAATGATTATAAAGATATTTTAGTTGAAAGTTTACAATATTGTCAAAAAAATAAAGGTATGGAAATTCATGCTTGGTGCATCATGACCAATCATGTACTTTTGATTTTTAGGAGTATAAATGATCAAAATCCTGAACTTTTATTGGGTGATTTTAAAAGATTTACAAGCAATAAAATTGTTACATCAATACAAGAAAATCCAAGAGAAAGCAGAAAAGAATTTTTGCTTGAATTTTTTAAAAAAGAAGCAGATAAAAGTTCAAACGTAAAGCATTATCAATTTTGGAGACATGACAGCAAGCCAATTGAACTTTGGAGTAATGAAGTTATTCAACAAAAAATAGCATATATTCATAATAATCCTGTTGAAGAAGGAATTGTTTTTCGAGCAGAAGATTATAAATACAGTAGTGCAACTGATTATTCAGGAGAAAAAGGGTTGTTAGATGGCATTTGTGTTTTTCAATTTTTTGGTTTGTAAAATAACCACGCGAAAGGATTCGCGCGGCAGCGGGGGACCAATCCTGTACCGATTATTTTGGTTGATCCAGAATTAAAAACAATTCACGATGGCGTTTTGGGCGACATTGCTCCTACTATTTTGGAGTTAATACAAATAGAAAAACCAGCTGTTATGACTGGAAAGTCTTTGTTATAAGACATTTTTAAAAGAATTTTATTTTACCAAGACCTCAAATATTGAGGTCTTTTTTTTTAAATCAAGGGTTTTTTATTGGTAAATTAATGCCTTTAAAAAATTCCTCTAACGTTATTTCTAATAAAATGCAAATTTTGATTAATGTTTTTAGTTCAAAATTTACTCCTGTTTCTAGTCGCCAATAGGCAGAACTGCTCATGCCCGCTCTTCGAAGTATGAATAAATTTCAAGTTGCTGTGCGATGGTCTCCCCGACCTCGCAGCAATAATAACAAACATAATTGGATGAAAAAAGTTGTGGCATATATATGGGTACGAAGTCGGGAGACTGCGCACAGCGACTACGAAGTCGAGAAAATGCGCACAACGGAAAATCATTGTTATAAAAGATTGTAAACTGTTAAATTCAAGCCACTTTCGAGTGGTTTTCTTATAATCAATAGTTAAATAATTGTTATTAATAGTAAAACTATTAATTATGAAATAATAATAACTATTTTTGCGATATAAAAATTCGAAATCATGAAAACTAAAATTATTATCCTAGCAAGCATGTTTTTTTTTCAGTTAGTTCAAGCTCAAAAAACAAAAGAATTTACATCTTTAGACGATGCGCTTATTGCTCCAGAGAAAGTGTTCCGCTTGAATTTTAGCAATCAAAATCTAAAAGTCAAACCAAGTGATTGGGCAAAATTTGTCAATCTAGAATATCTCAATCTTAGCAATGATCATCTAAAAACAATCCCAAATGAGATTAGTTTTCTTAAGAATTTAAAAATTTTAGATTTGAGTGGTAATGATTTTGAAAATCTTCCTATAGATTTTAAAAATCTTGTGAATCTAGAAGAATTATATCTCAATGAAGATAAAAACCTGAAAATTGAAGAAAGTATTTTTACTCTTAGCAAGTTGCCAAAACTAAAATCTTTACATCTAGAAAACGTCAACCTTAATGATTTGCCAAGCAATTTTAAGAAACTGAAAAACTTGGAGCAACTCTATTTGAATCATAATAAATTGAAAAACGTACCAAAACAACTGAGAGGATTGGATCATCTACAATATTTAGACATAAACGACAATCCCATTCAACCGCTATTTACACGCCCAGAAAATTTAAATTTTGGTTTTAAAATACATTTTTAAATATGAAAAAAAACAAGCTTACTATTGCGTTACTGCTTTTTGTGTTTTGCTCCTCATTTGGTCAATACAAACTTGGCACGTGGAATATCCTGAACGCAAATGTAAGAATAAATCAAAACTGGAATGTATTTGGAGAAACACAATTGCGAAGTCTTTCGTTTTATAAAGAATTTCATTATTATGAAATAAAAACTGGCGGAACCTACAAAATAAACAAACAATTTTCGGCAACATCGGGTTTTGGTTCTTACAACACTTATAGCGAAGGTGGTACTTTCAAAAAACCTATTCAAAATAAAGAAATTAGAACGTGGGCGCAGTTCAACATGAAGCAATCGTTGAGCATTTTAAATTTAGAACATCGCTACAGAGCTGAACAACGTTTTACTAGCAATGGTTATAAAAATAGATTTAGATATCGACTTGGAACCGTAATTCCTTTAAATAATAAAGTCATAAAAGAAAAAACCTTGTATTTAAATATCTGGAACGAACTTTTTTTTACCGATAAAGAACCATTTTTTGAAAGAAATCGTTTGTTGTTAGGTTTAGGTTATGAAATCAATAAAAACATAGCAATTCAATCGGGATATATTCATCAATTTGATTATAAGATTAATGACGAAATTGGTCGCGATTTTTTAAATATTGCCTTTTTGTGCAATTTCGATTTACACAAACAATCATCAGAATTTGTACCTTCAACAAACGACTAAACTTAAAAATTTATGCATAACTTATTATCCACAATAAAGATTCAGGTCAACCCAAAAATATATGTCAAAGATCCAGAAACATCTGCTTTGGGCAAAAAAATAATTCATTTCAGTATTTTGTTAATAGACGAAATAGGTTTTGACAATTTTACGTTCAAAAAACTAGGAGAATTAATTGGTTCTAACGAAAGTTCTATTTATAGATATTTCGAAAACAAACACAAATTATTGGTTTATTTAAGTTCATGGTATTGGGCTTGGATGGAATACAAACTGGTTTTTGCAACATCAAACATCGAAAAACCAAAAGACAAACTCAAAAAAGCCATTCAGGTTATCACACAAAAGATAGAAGACGATTCGTCGACAGCACACGTAAACGAAATGATTTTGAATAAAATTATTATTCTAGAATTTACAAAAACCTTGCATACCAAAGAAGTTGATGAAGAAAATAAAGAAGGTTTTTTCTTGATCTATAAACGAGTTATAAACAGAATTGTCGAAATTGTACGAGAAGTAAATCCTGAGTATAAATTTGCAAAAAGCCTTGTTTCATCTATTGTAGAAGGAAATTTGCATCAAAATTTTCTTAGAGAACATCTCAAAACAATAACCGATTGTAACGACCACGTAATTTCAAGTGATTTCTATATCGATTTGATCGAAAAAATTTTAAAAAAATAAGTTTATAAATTACACAAAAAATGACGCCACTTAAACGCTATTTTAACCTGCTGGAACTCGACAAAAAAGATGTGTCTCAGATTCTATTTTATGCCATATTTTCAGGATTGATAAGTTTATCCCTACCACTAGGAATTCAAGCCATTGTCAATTTTATTCAATCCGGGCGCATCAGTGCTTCTTGGATTGTATTAATAATATTGGTTGTTGCTGGCGTTGCACTCATCGGAATATTATCATTAATGCAACTGCGAATTACCGAAAATTTACAACAAAAAATATTTGTTCGTTCGTCTTTTGAATTTGCAGCTCGCATACCAAAAATAAAATTTGAAGCGTTATATAATACCTATCCACCAGAACTTGCCAATCGCTTTTTTGATACTATTGCAATTCAAAAAGGAACCTCAAAATTATTAATCGATTTTTCGGCGGCGATACTGCAAATAACTTTCGGTATTATCCTGCTATCCTTGTACCATCCTTTTTTTATTGTTTTTGGATTATTGTTATTTCTTTTATTGTATTTTATTTTCAGATTTTCATACACTTCTGGATTAGAAACCAGTTTGAAAGAATCAAAATATAAATATAAAGTAGCAAGTTGGTTACAAGAAATAGCACGGAATAATTTCAGCTTTCGCAACGATTTGAACTACGATTTCGCCTTAGAAAAAAACAACAAACACATTACCGATTATTTAGTATTTCGCGAAAGACATTTCGGTATAATCAAAAGACAATTTTCGCAGTTAATTATTTTTAAGATGATAATAACCGCAAGTTTATTATCTATTGGAGGTTTTCTTGTCTTAAATCAACAAATGAATATTGGACAATTTGTTGCAGCCGAAATCATAATTTTGCTAGTCATAAATTCTGTAGAAAAAATAATTTTAGGTTTAGAGACTTTTTATGATGTGCTAACATCGGTCGAAAAAATTGGTCAAGTTACCGATATGGAACTTGAATCAGAAACGCTAGTTGAATATGATAGTTGCAGTACAAGTTTTGTTTTAGAAACTGAAAATTTACGTTTCAAATTTCCACAGGCAACTAAAATTGTATTAAAAGATATCACTTTGACAATAAATCAAGAAGATAAAATCATTATCGATGGCGAAAATGGATCAGGAAAAACAACCTTAATTAGAATACTTTCAGGATTGTTAGAACCTACGTCAGGAACATTTTTTATCAATGACAACACGTTTCGAAAAATAGATCTAAAGCAATTTCGCTCTCAAATTGGCACCATTATTTATGGAGAAACGCCATTTGAAGGTACAATTCAAGAGAATATCACGTTTAATGATCCTTCCATAACGTTCGAGGATTTGAAATGGGCAATAGAAGGCGTGCAACTTTCAGATTTTTTAAAAACGTTAGAAAAAGGTTTGGACACCAAGATATTTCCAGAAGGAAGACAGCTATCTTCTTCCAATGCCCAGAAAATTTTACTCGCTCGAAGTATTGTTCATAAACCAAAAATTCTGTTTTATGAAGACCCGACCGATACAATGGACGACCTTGCAGCAAAAGAAATAATAGATTTCATCACAAATGAAAAAAACAAATGGATTGTAATTGTATCCTCTAAAAATCCGTATTGGAAAACAAAATGCAACCGACAAATAACAATGAAAAACGGAGAAATAATTTTGGATAAAAAAAATAACTAATGCTAAATATTTCAGACAATAATAAAACTAAATTGCAATCTCTCGAAAAATATTCGACCGTGAAGAACTTGACTTTACGACCACATTATAAAATTTTGAACCTAATAATATTTGGAGTATCTCTACTAGGACTAATAATTTTGTTTTTGCCATGGACTCAAAATATTTCGGGGTCTGGAGCGGTAACAACCTTAAAACCTCATCAAAGGCCACAAACAATTCAATCCATAATTCCAGGCAAAATAGAAAAATGGTATGTGCAAGAAGGCGATTTTGTAAAAAAGGGCGATACGATTCTATATATTTCAGAAATAAAAGAAGACTATTTAGACCCAAATTTGTTGGAAAATACCAAAAATCAAGTTGATGCCAAACAACTTTCAGGAGAATCTTATGGCTTAAAAGTTGGTGCGTTGGCATCACAAATAACAGCAATTGCCACCGAAAAAAACTTGAAATTGCAGCAAGCGCAAAACAAAATCAAACAAGCGAGTTTAAAAATAAAATCGGATAGTATGGACTTGCAAGCTGTAAAAACACAAGTTAAAATAGCAACAACCCAATACAATCGATCCATTCAGCTCAATAAAGAAGGCTTAAAGGCACTAACCGATGTCGAAGAAAAACGTTTAAAACTCCAAGAAGTCGATGCCAAAATCATCACGCAAGAAAACAAATTACTGACCTCTAAAAATGAATTCATCAATGCAAAAGTAGAAATCGCACGAATATCTGCCGAATATTCCGAGAAGACTTCAAAAGCACAAAGCGAACAATTTACAGCCAAAAGCAATCAGTTTGATACTGAAGCACAAATCAACAAACTCAAAAATCAATATGCCAATTACAGTATTCGCAACGGTTTGTATTATATTAAGGCGCCACAAAACGGCTATGTCAATCGTGCCTTACAATCGGGTTTGGGCGAAAACATTAAAGAAGGAACACCAATTGTGAGCATTATGCCATCAGAAATTGATATTGCAGTCGAAAGTTTTGTCGATCCAATAGATTTGCCATTACTATCCAAAGGCGATAAAGTTCGTGTTTGGTTTGATGGCTGGCCAACCATCATTTTTTCGGGCTGGCCAGATATGTCGTACGGAACTTTTGGTGGCGAAATCGTTGCTATAGAAAACTTTATTTCAGATAATGGCAAATTTCGAATACTAATTGCTCCCGATAAAAATAAGACAAAATGGCCAAAACAAATTAGCATAGGATCTGGTGCACAGACAATTGCGTTGTTAAATAATGTGCCTATTTGGTTCGAAATTTGGAGAAGTCTAAACGGATTTCCGCCAAATTATTACAAACCAAAAACAAAAGAAAACAAAAAATAACAGATAAATATCTTTTTTATGAGAGCACTGCTTTTCATCCTATTTGTTTTTGCAGTAGAGTCTTATGCGCAACAAAAATCTACCGAATTGACACTTAATGAATATTTAGGCTATGTTAAAAAATTTCATCCATTAGTCAAAATAGCCAATTTAGAACTATCCAAAGCCCAAGCCAATTTAATGTTAGCTCGAGGTGGATTTGATCCAAAAATTGAAGTCGATTTAGATAAAAAACAATTTAAAAATGCCGACTATTATTCGGTTTTGAACTCGAGTTTCAAAATTCCGACTTGGTACGGAATCGAGCTAAAAGCAGGCTTTGAGCAAAATGAAGGTTTGTTTCTGAATCCTGAAAATACGGTTCCAAATACGGGTTTGACTTCTTTTGGAATTAGTATTCCGCTAGCGCAAGGATTATTGATAAATCAACGAATGTCCGATTTACGCAAGGCAAAATTTCAAATAAAACTCAGTGATACCGAACGAAAACTTCAAGCTATTTCAGTGTTATATGAAGCATCAATTGCTTATTTCTATTGGAAAAAAACCGTTGATGAAGTAACACTTTACAAAACTTATACTCAAAATGCAGAGCTACGCTTCAAAGGAATAAAATCATTGATTCAACAAGGCGATAAACCAGCCATAGATAGCGTAGAAGCAGGAATCATTGTTAAAAACAGAAAGCTCAGTTTGGAAGATGCTATATTAAAACTAAACAAATCTAGGCTTGACTTATCTAATTTTCTTTGGTTATCAAACAACATTCCACTGGAATTGCAGGATACAATTATTCCAGAAGAAAAATTAGAAACCAGCATTCAAGAAACCTTCAAAACGACTGATTTATTGAATGCAAATTTCACTATTGCCAATCATCCAAAAATAAATGCCTTACAATCCAAAATTGATATTTTAAATGTAGAACGCCAACTAAAAGCCAATAACTTATTGCCAAAAATTGATATTGGTTATTCGTATTTGTCGCAACCACAGTTTATAAATGAGTACAAATTTGAAAATTATAAAATTGGTATGAATTTTAACTATCCATTATTTCTTCGTAAAGAAAGAGGCAATCTGAAACTCGCAAAATTTAAGGTTCAAGAAACAGAGTTGGCACTTGATTTGGAAAAAATCCAGCTTTCAAATAAAATAAAAGCACAAAGATTTGAGATTGAATCCTTAAAAAAACAACAAAAGTTTATTGAGGGTTTGGTAAATGACAACCAAACCATGTTATCCTCTGAAGAGCGCTTATTTTCGTTTGGCGAAAGTTCTATTTTCCTAATAAACGCGCGTGAGAATAATTTGGTTTCGGCACAATTAGCACAAATTAATCTAGAAAATCGATTTTATATTTCGAATTCAGAGCTGTATCGTGTTATGGCAAATCCTGATTGATTTCGTAAGAAATTGAAGTTTTAAATTGCTAGTGCCATTGCTTTTGAATTCGTATATTTGCCGTCTGAAAATTGATGTATGATTATCCCAAAAACAAGAGAGCAAATTGAGTTAATGCGCGAAAGTGCACTTTTGGTTTCTAAAACTTTAGGACTTATTGCCAAAGAAATGGTGCCTGGAGTTACAACTCTTAAAATAGATAAATTAGCCGAAGAATTTATTCGAGATAATGGCGGAATTCCCGGTTTTAAAGGTTTGTATGGTTTTCCTAACACGCTTTGTGTTAGTCCGAATGCGCAAGTTGTTCATGGGATTCCTAATGCGATTCCGCTGCAAAGTGGCGATGTGATTTCAGTAGATTGTGGTGTTCTCAAAAATGGCTATTATGGCGATCATGCCTATTCGTTCGAGATTGGTGAGGTTGCGGAAGATGTTAAAAAATTATTGCGTGTTACCAAAGAATCTTTATATGTTGGAATTCGCGAATTTAAAGCCGGTAATCGTGTTGAAGATGTTGGAAATGCTATTCAGAAATATTGCGAATCTAACGGTTATAGTGTTGTTCGCGAATTGGTTGGCCATGGTTTAGGTACAAAAATGCACGAAGATCCCGAAATGCCTAATTATGGCAAACGAGGTCGTGGTAAATTATTTATCGAAGGCATGACCGTTGCTATTGAACCAATGATTAACATGGGAACAAAAAATACCAAACACCTTAAAGATGGTTGGACAATATTAACTGCCGACGGAAAACCATCCGCACATTTTGAACATAATGTTGCTTTAATACATGGTAAACCTGAAATTTTATCAACGTTTGATTATGTCTACGAAGCACTCGGGATAAGTAGTAATGAAGAAGCCGAATTTAAAAATCATCTACAAACAACTGTTTAATCTTTAATTTAGCTTGTGTGAAATCTGTAATGAAGAAATTAGAGATTTTTTTTGGAAATTAAATATAAAAAAAAGCCTCGCAATGCGAGGCTTAAAATTAAAACTAAGTTTTAATTATTTTTTTACAGCATCTTTAACAGCAGTTGCAGCAGCATCAGTAGCAACAGCAGCAGCGTCAGTAGCGACAGCAGCAGCGTCAGTAGCAACAGCAGCAGCAGAATCAACTACAGCAGCAGCCTCTTCAGCAACTGGTGCAACTTCTTCAGTTACAACTTCTTCAGCTGGAGTTTCAGCATTTTTACAAGATACTACAGATAATGTAGCGATAACAGCTAAGCTTAAAAATAAATTTTTCATTTTTTTTGTATAAAAGGTTAATTATTAATTCGATGCAAAGATATAACTTTTTTTAATATTTGAAAATATTTTCATAAAAATACAATCTTTTACAACAAGTTTATATTTACAACTACCGTGCCAAACTTAAAAACTAACTAAAATTTTTTATGATTTACTATGTAAAGGTTGGAGTTTTATCATTTTTTCTTTGCTTTAGTCGATTTTGATTTCGGATGTACCAATTTTAATTCGTCAATAATGTTTTTTGCTCCTGCAAATTTATCTATTATAAACAAGACATAGCGTGCATCGACCATAATGTTTCGGCAAATAGCTGGATCATAATTAATATCGCTCATCGTACCTTCCCAAACGCGATCAAAGTTTAGTCCAATCAAGTTTCCTTTAGCGTCAATTGCCGGGCTTCCTGAGTTTCCGCCTGTTGTATGATTGGTTCCTATAAAGCAAACAGGCATTTTTCCGTTTTCGCCGTACGGTCCATAATCTTTGGTGTTATATAACTCAATTAGTTTTTTTGGAACATCAAATTCATAATCGCCAGGAACATATTTTTCGATAACGCCATCAAGATAGGTGCTACTCATATATAATGTACCATCTTTTGGCTCATAACCTTTTACTTTGCCATAAGTAACCCGCAAAGTTGAATTGGCATCTGGAAAAATTCGGGCATTTTTGTTCAATTCCAATTGGGCTTTCATGTAAGTACGTTGCAACGCCAAATTTTTTAAATTGATTTCGTCAAACTTTGGCGCTACTTCTTTAGTGAATTTATCTGCAACTTCTTTCATGAATAGATATCCTTTATCTGAATTTAAGTTTACTAAAACCGTTTTTGCATCGCCAGTCAATAACGATTTGATTCCGTCGTAGCTTACTAATTTTGAATTTTTATACAAATCGGAAGCCAAATTGGTTGCGTTTGCGTTTTTTAAATTGGAAGATAAAAATTGTTGCGGCGCTTTTTTGGCATAAATATCGATTAGTTTTTCGAAAACTTTCTCATCAACCAAGGCATTAAAATCTTTATAGAAATCGGCTAAACCAGCAAGTAAATTGTTTTTTCTATCTGTAAACGCTTGTTCTCCTTTGGTTGTAAAAACTTGTTCTAATTGATACACTTTGTAAGCTGTGCTCGTTAACTCGGTATTGCGAAGAAAAACTTCTGAAAAATAATCTCTTGCTAAAGCATAATCTTTTATACCAGCATAATTATTTTCGAAATCTGATAATAAATTCCCGTATTCGGCTTGTTTTCCAGCTTTTGCAACATTTTCTTTAAACGCAATTTCCTCTTTTTGTTTTTTGGCAATGGCGTTCGATTTTTTCAAACCCATCGTTTCGCCAATCCATTTTTTCCAATAATTGGCAACACCAGCATATTTTGATGCATATTGAATCTTGATGGCATTGTCTTTTCGCATAAAACCATCTTGCACTTTCAGGGCTGCATCGCGAACTTCTATTTTGGCTGGATTAAGTTCGTTCTGAATTTGAGCTACCGCAAAACTTGGTAAATATTCTTGAGTTCTTCCTGGAAAACCAACAACCATCGTAAAATCGTTGTCTTTAATTCCGTCAAGCGAAATGGGTAAAAAATGCTTCGGAACATACGGCACATTATCAATTGCATAAGCTGCTGGTCGGTTATTTTTGTCGGCATAAATTCTGAATAAAGAAAAATCGCCCGTATGTCGTGGCCAAACCCAATTGTCGGTATCGTTACCAAACTTTCCGATCGAGCTTGGTGGTGCACCAACCAAACGAATATCTTTATAGGATTCGGTCACAAAAAGCAAGTATTGATTGCCTTCATAAAAAGTTCTGATTTTATTTTCTTGCCATGCTTCTTTCTTGAAACTAGCATTAGTTTTACTGATGTTTTCTTGAATCTTCTTTTGTTTTTCGGCTTCTGATGAAAGTGCTGCAACGCCTTCCAAAATTTGAGTCGTAACATCATTAATACTCACAATAAAAGTAACTTCGAGATCTTTGTTGGGTAACTCTTCAGCCATTTTATAGGCCCAAAAACCATCTGTAAGATAATCATGTTCGACTGATGATTGGTTCTGAATAGCATCAAAACCGCAATGATGATTGGTCAAGATTAAGCCTTTTGGCGAAATAACTTCCGACGTACAACCGCCATTAAACTGAGGAACGGCATCTTTGATACTCGATTTGTTAACGGAATAAATATCGTCGGCAGAAATTTTCATTCCAAGATTTTTCATTTCAGATTCGTTCATGCCTTTTAATAAAGAAGGAATCCACATACCGCCTTGTTGGGCTTGGGTTTGTACGAAGAATAAAAGTAGTAGTAGTTTAAGAAATTTCATATTGGTATTTATTAATTATTTTATTAGAATTTAATCTTCATTATCGTTCTGTTATGAATCACAAAATCATTGGCAAGATACAATTTTTGCGCTTTTTGATTGTTGTTTTCTACTTCGAGATACATTATTTTAATGTTTTGGCTTTTGGCAAAATCTTTTACAAATTCGATAGTTGCTTGCCCAATTCCTTTATTTCGAGCTGAATCAATAATGTACAATTCGTCTAAAAAAGCAATTTTGCCTCGGTATTCAAAACTAAAAATATAGGTTAGAATTATATAACCAACCAGTTCGTTATCAGAATAAAGCAACCAAGCTTTTCCGAGTTTTTCGTCAGAAATAAAATCTTCAAATAATTTTTTAGAAACTTCAAGATCAATCGGATAATTGTCGATTGCATAGAAATCCTGCATCATGTTGACGATAATTTCTATTTGCGACGATTCTAAAACTTTGAAGCTTACCATTACAAAATATGATTTAAAATAACATCCGTCGCGCCTTTGTTCATTTGCACGAAAGTGCTGCAAATATGCCCTTTTTCGTATCGAATATCTTCATTAAAAATCAAATTATCTAAGGCTTCGTTCAATTCTTTTTGATTTGAAATAGAAGCACAACCTTCTTGATGTACTAAGGCTGTTGCTTCAGCAAAATGAGAATAATTTGGTCCAATAACGATCGGGATTCCGAAAGTTGCAGGTTCCAAAATGTTATGCACACCCGGATTTCCGAAGCCGCCACCCGCGTAAGCAATATCGGCGTATGAATAAATTTTTGTCAAAATTCCGATGGTATCGATAATGAAGACGTTTGCATTTGATAACATCGTTGCATGCAACGATGCTACGTCAGAAAATAAAACAGTTGTCTTTGAAATTTGGGATTTGAAGTTTGAAATTTGGACTGCTTTAATATTGTGCGGCGCAATAATAAATTTGATGTTTTCTGGCGCTTGATTGATATACTTTATCAGCAATTCTTCGTCTTTTGGCCACGAACTTCCCACGACAATTGTGATTTGATTGTTTTTGAATTTTTCGACAAAATCTAATGAATTGTCTCTTTCTAAAATCGAAACGACACGGTCAAAACGGGTATCGCCAGATATTTTTACATTTTCAAAACCAATAGATTGCAATAATTTTTTAGAACTTTCGTTTTGAACAAAAAAGTAATCAAAGGTTTGTAAGGCATTTTTATAAAAACCTCCATACCATTTGAAAAAAACTTGCTTTTCTCTAAAAACGCCAGAAATTAAATAGGTTTTTATTTGAAGTTTTTTCAGTTCATTCAAATAATTGGGCCAATATTCGTACTTTATAAAGAAAACCAATTCTGGATTGATAATTTTTATGAATCGTTGCGCATTTTGTTTGGTATCCAAAGGCAAATAAACTGTCGCATCGGCAACGGCATTATTTTTCCGAACTTCATAACCCGAAGGCGAAAAGAAAGTAACTACAATTTTATGATTCGGAAGTTTAAGTTTAATTTTTTCGATTACAGGCAATCCTTGTTCGTATTCGCCCAACGATGCGGCATGAAACCAAATGGATTTGTCGTTTGGACTGATTTTAGATTTTAAAATCGAAAAAACTTCTTTTCGACCGTCAACAAACAACTTTATTTTCGGACTAAAAAAAGCGGTGATTTTCAATAAAAAATCAGCAAAATGAACAATAAAATTATAGAGGAAAAGCATTTATGGAAATTTTTTGTAAATATCTTTTCGATGAAGGAAAGTCAAAAATCTAATCTGATTATCAACTAATTCAATACCAAGTCTGTAATCACCAATTTTTATACGGTAATAAACTTTGTAACCTGTTAGCTTTTCTATATTTGAAATTTCAGCAATTGAATTCGCTTGAATCACATTATTTATTGTGTCTTGGATTTTTTGGAGTAAATCTTCATTCTTTAAATTTTCTAAAATCTTTAAAAAATTTCTAGTAAAATCTACTTCCATTTATTAAGTGCTTTTTGAACTTCTTCAAGGCTAACACTTGGCGAATTTCGGCATTCGTCCATTATTTTTCCGAGATTTTTTTCAACTTTCAATTCATATTCATTTGAATTTTCGTCAGAAAAAGCCTCTTTTATTTTTATTTTTTTAACATCAATTCCAATTTTTTTGGCAAGTAGAATCAATAAATTCATATCTTTTTTAGAATTGCTTTTAAATAGTACCGTTTCCATTATTTTCAAATTTAATACAAATATAATAAATATGTTTATAAATATTTATTCTTATTTTTGCAGTTAAACATGCTAGAATGAAAAAACTACAAATGGTTGACTTGAAAGGTCAATACGAAAAAATAAAAGACGAAGTAAATGCATCTATTCAAGATGTTTTAGAAAATAATACCTATATAAATGGGCCGCAGGTTCATAAATTTCAGAAAGATTTAGAAACCTATTTGGGCGTAAAACACGTGATTCCGTGCGCAAATGGTACTGATGCCCTGCAAATTGCGATGATGGCGCTCGATTTGAAGCCAGGCGACGAAGTGATTACGGCCGATTTTACGTTTGCAGCAACGGTTGAAGTAATTGCTTTACTGCAACTTACACCCGTTTTGGTTGATGTTGATATGAATAATATGAACATTTCGCTAGACGGAATTCGAAAAGCCATAACGCCAAAAACAAAAGCAATTGTACCAGTTCATTTGTTTGGTCGTGCTGTCAATATGGATGCGATCATGGAAATTGCAAACGAACATAATTTGTTTGTAATCGAAGATAATGCGCAAGCAATTGGTGCCGATTTCAGATCTAAAGATAGTTCAAAAAAGAAAGTCGGAACCATTGGTCATGTAGGTGCAACATCGTTTTTTCCGAGTAAAAATCTAGGTTGTTATGGAGATGGTGGCGCTATTTTTACCAACGACGACAACCTTGCACATGCTATGCGAGGTATTGCCAATCATGGCATGTACGAACGCTACCATCATGATGTTGTAGGCGTAAATTCGAGATTGGACAGCATACAAGCAGGTGTTTTGAATGCAAAATTAAAAAATTTGGATACCTACGGAAAAGCGCGTCAAGATGCTGCTAGAAAGTATAGTTTAGCGTTATCAGTAAATCCAAATATTTGGGCGCCTTTCATTTGCGAAAGCTGTGATTGTCATGTTTTTCATCAATATGTAATTCGAATTACGAATGGAAAACGCGACGGATTGTTAGCGCATTTGCAAGAAAAAGCAATTCCTTGTGCTATTTATTATCCGATTCCGCTACATAGCCAAAAAGCCTATGCCGATAAACGATATAAAGAAGAAGATTTTCCGGTAGCCAACCAATTATGCAAAGAAGTAATTGCGCTACCAATGCATACGGAACTCGACGATGAGCAAATTAAATTTATTACCGGTACGATTTTAGAATATTTAGGAGATAATAGATCATAGACAAAGAGATGAAAGACGAATTATTTAAGGATAGAAATGTCTTTTATCTATTCGTCTTTTATCTATAATTCAAAAAAAAAAAATGAAAATAGTAGTTACAGGAGGATTAGGATTTATAGGTTCGCACACCGTTGTCGAATTGCAAAATGAAGGTTTTGAGGTTGTAGCTATCGACAATTTATCGAATTCGTCCGAAAGTGTTTTGGACGGAATTTTTAATATCACAGGCAAAAAACCAGTTTTTGAAAAGATGGATTTGCGTGATAAAGCATCTGTCCAGAATTTCTTTAAAAAACATTCAGATGTTGCTGGAGTTATTCATTTTGCAGCATCAAAAGCTGTTGGCGAAAGTGTTGAAAACCCTTTATTGTATTACGAAAACAATATAAATGCTTTGGTTTATGTGCTTCAAGAGCTTTCGGCTTTACCAAATGCTAATTTCATTTTTAGTTCGTCGTGCACCGTTTATGGTCAAGCCGAAAAAATGCCAATTACCGAAAATGCGTCGATACAACCTGCAATTTCGCCCTACGGAAATACCAAACAAATTGGCGAAGAAATCATAACTGAAGTTTGTAATATAAGCAATTTAAACTCGATTTTATTGCGTTATTTTAATCCGATTGGCGCTCATCCAAGTGCCGAAATTGGAGAATTACCAATAGGAATTCCTCAAAATCTTGTGCCTTATATTACACAAACAGGTTTTGGATTACGAAAAGAATTATCGGTTTATGGCAATGATTATCCCACGGCAGATGGAACGTGTATTCGTGATTATATTCATGTTGTTGATTTGGCAAAAGCACACGTTATTGCCTTACAACGTTTGCTACAAAATAAAAATTTACAGAAAGTAGAAACCTTCAATCTTGGCACAGGAACAGGAAGCTCTGTTCTAGAAGTGATAACCGCTTTTGAAAAAGTTTCGAATACCAAATTACCTTATAAAATTGTCGCTAGACGCGATGGCGATGTGATTTCGGCGTACGCCAATACCGATAAAGCCAATACTGTTTTGGGCTGGAAAGCGCAGTCTACATTAGAAGAATCGTTAGCAAGTGCATGGAAATGGGAACTGAAGATTAGGGCTTGATAATTTTATGATTTTTTTTACCCGATAATGATTTTGCCAATAATCTTTGATATGAAATCCTTTTTAAAGTTTTAACAAATAATTAGGATCAGGGCAATTTTTTAGATAATATACCAAATCATTACTTGAGCAAACACCAGGATAATCACCTTGATAATTCTCTATATTTTGGATAATCTGAAAATGTAAATGTGGCGAATAATCCCCGTTGATAGGATAATTCCCTAGTGTTGCCAATTTTTCGCCTTTTCGGAATTGCTTTCCAATGTGCAAATTATATAAACTTTCAGTAGATAAATGTCCATATAAAGTATAAAATTGAATACCGTTTACAAGATGTTCTAAAATTATGGTCGGGCCATAATCGCCTAAGCTTACGTTGTTTTTAAAACTATGAATTACACCGTCTAATGCCGCCAAAACATTGGTCTTAGCAGCAATCCATAAATCTAAACCTATGTGAATATTCCTTTCAGGCGACAAGTCATCCTTAAAAACTGTACTCCTTTTATATAGGTTTCTAGTTTCATTATATCCACCATATGCAACTTTAGCATTATTTTTATCAAGATAGTTATTTATAAATTTTTCGAATGATTTTGAACTTGACACATCAATGCTTGCCAGATTTTTATTTTTTATTGATAAATCAACTGATATATAATCAAAATTATCAATGGAAGCCTCAATCACTTTGACGTTTTGCACGGAAGTAAGTACTGCAATTATATTTGTCATATTTCTATAAATAATAAATTCCTAAAAATTTAATTTAGCACATGAAAATTACAAAAAATACGCTTACCGGATTGCTATTTTCTTAGAAATAATTTGGTCATTGGTCGTTATTTTAAAAATATAATTTCCTGTAGATAATTGTTTCGTGTCAATTGTTAACTCTTTTTCTAGTGTATCAAATTTTTCTTTATAATACGTTCTACCAAGATAATCAATAATTTCGATTGCGACATTATTTACAATTTTTTCTTTAAAGTGTAATATCAAATAATCTTGTGCTGGATTAGGAAAAAATAGTATGTTATCTTGATTACTATCATTTGAATTTGTAGCTAAATTTATTGTGCTATCCCATTTAAAAATTCCATCTCTATTGCCAAACACCGGACCGTCAGTAAAAAAACCTCCAGACCAACCAGTAGTACTATTCAAAAACCGGCATGCTGCTTTTTGTTCTGAACTTTCTATTAATGACCAAGTCAACCCATTATCTGTAGAAACGGCAGATCCAGATTGTGCTGAAGTAGAAGTGGATATAAAACTATTTGTACCCGGAATTGATGTTATTCTGTCTCTACGCCAATTTGGAATTGTTGTTGTAATCCTTTGCGTCCACGTCAATCCACCATCAGCTGTTGCGAATAGTTTTGTAGTTCCAGCTGTATTTCTAGTATGACAAACTCCGTGAAGTGCGTCATCGTTAAATGCAATTTCATAAACTCGATCAGCAGCAACTGTACTTACATTTGCAATAGACCAAGTTGTTCCAAAATCTGTAGACTTGTATACTTTACTCCTAGTTGATCCGAACCAAACGGTATTGCCAACAACGGCATAACCATCAAACCAACCCGTACCACCATTGGTTGGTAACTCGGGGAAATTTGCCTGTGGTGTTCTGCTCCAGTTACTACCTCCATCAGTTGTTTTGTATACTTCGAAATAGCCGTCGTTTACATTTCCGCCTGCTATTCCGTTTTGCGGGTCTTTAAAATAAACAAAATTTGGAAACGATGCACTATTAAAAATAGTTGTAGGATTGCTCTGTATCCAGTTCAAACCGCCATCAGTAGTATGAAACAAACCGCCACCACCACCAGTTGTATTGCCAAATCTGTGCATAGCTACCCATGCTTGCGTAGCACTTACTGCAGTAATATTTGAAAAAGCCAAAGTAGCATCTGTACCCATAGTTCCCGGAATCCACGTCGTTCCTCCATCGGTAGTCCGGGTGAAATCTAAAACAGGATTTGAGCTTAACAAGCCATTAATTCCATCATAACAAATAGCCCAAACTGTATTTTCATTTACAATTGAAAACTCATAAAAACCGAGTACTTTGTTTGTGAAACCTGCATTCTGGTTTATCCATTGTGCATTTGTACTAGTAAAAATTGCAATAAGTGCAAAAACTAAAAAATTTTTCATGATTGTCTAAATTTAATTTAATTCAAATTTATAAAGCCCTTATTTATAAAAAAAATATTTAGTTTATACTCGCAATAACAAGGTCAGAAATTGATATTTCTTCAACTATTTCATCAGACAATTACAAATGCGCTATTTGTCCTCAAAATTGATTGTTCGTCCATAAATTTTGGATTTAAAACAATAAATTATAACATTTGATGCAAAATTTTATAATGAAAATCGAAATTGAAAATTTACATAAAACAATAGTTACTAATCGCTGGCTTTGGCATTTGGGTTTTTGGCTATTCTACTTTTTTATTAGATTGCGACCTTACTACAATACCGTACTGTTTTATGACAAATTGTTTTTGAAATATATGCTATCGGCAGAAATTTTGTTTTTGTTGACAACTTACATTACCATATATTTATTTAATAGTTTATTACCCAAAAAAAAACATGTTTTATTTTTTATTTCTGGTTTTATAACTTGGTTGATATATGTAATTGGTGATGTACATCTCAAAAAATATTTTTTGGACTCGTTACCTAATTTTGCTAACTACAAAAAAATTGATATGTTTTTGGATACTTTTTCCTACTATATTATTTTTTATATATTTATTGTTTTATTAAAATATTTCAAAAATAGTTTTATCAATCAATACAATCAAAATATAATTATAAAACAGCAAATGCAATTTGAACTCGAAAATCTAAAAGCGCAAATTTCGCCTCATTTTTTGTTTAATACTATGAACAATTTTTACGGTTTAGCAGTAGAAAATTCAGAAAAATTACCCAATTTGATGATACGTCTGTCCAATCTTTTGCGGTATTCATTATATGAAACAAAACATGAAAAAGTGCCACTAGAAAACGAAATTCTATATCTTGAAAATTATGTCGAGTTAGAAAAAATCCGTTTGGAAGATAATTTAAATTTACTTTTCAGGTATGATAAATCAATCGCCGAAAGCTTTCAAATTGCACCACTTTTATTAATAACTTTCGTAGAAAATGCATTTAAACATTCAAAAAATAGCCTAGATCCAATATTATTGATAGAAATAATCATCAGTATTGAAGCAAACGGCAACTTAAATATGAGTATAAAAAATAGTTATAATAGAAACGTTGATACTGATTTATCATCCAAAAAAGGGATTGGCTTAGAAAACGTAAAAAAACGATTGGAGGCAATTTATCAAAATGACAAATACAATTTAACTATATTCCAAGATGATTCTTTTTTTACTATCAAGTTATTTTTAAATTTAAACTAATGGAAAAAATCAATAAAATAAAATGTCTTGTCGTTGATGACGAACCTATCGCTAGAAAAATAATAAAAAATTACATCGATCAAATATCATTTTTAGAATTTGCAGCAGCGTGTAAAAGCGGGATCGAAGCCATAGAAATGCTAAACCAAATCGGTGATGTGCAACTTGTTTTTTTAGATATAAATATGCCAAATTTAAATGGTTTGGCCACGGCAAAAATTATGAAAAACAACATTTTGATAATTTTTACAACTGCCTATTCTGATTATGCCGTTGCTAGTTATGAAGTAAATGCTATAGATTATTTATTAAAACCATTTTCATTAGATCGTTTTGCAGCAGCTGTTTTTAAAGCTTCAGATCAACTCAAAAAAGATATTGATCGGCAAATCATTCCTGAAATTAGTAACGAACGTAATCGTGAAACAATTTTTATAAAGTCTGATGGAAAAAATTATCCCGTTTATATCTCTGATGTATTATATTGTGAAGCGATGAAAAATTACACAAAGATCGCACTTTTAGACGGAAAAATACTCAAAACCTTAGCGACATTTACCAAAATAGAAAATCAACTTAAAAATAAAAATTCTGATATCCTTCGTATTCACAGATCGTTTCTAGTTTCGAAATCGAGAATTTCGTCCATGACAAGTAATAATGTTTTTATAGGCAAGTTGCAGCTACCAATAGGTTTGTTTTACAAAAGCACCGTTCTAAAAATTATAGGCATAAAATAAAACTATTATTTGCGAATCGATTCTTTAAGTTTTTTTGCACTTTCTTCAATTTTTTCGGCACCTTTACCTATTAAAATTTTAGTTTTTTCTTTTACTTTAGCTGTATCTATAACTTTTGCTGCTTTTACTCTAGCCGAGTCTAATGCTAGTTTCATATCTTTAGAAACTGCTTGTGTAGCTTCTTTAACTTTGATTTTTGTATCTTCTTTACAAGAAAATAAAAGCATTGCAAAAGTGATGATTGGGATTATTTTTTTCATACAATTTAGTAATTAAGCCGAGATAGTTTCAACACTATTATCAATTTTATTTACCAATCCAACCAATACTCTTCCTGGACCAATTTCGGTAAAACTTGTGGCTCCATCTGCGATCATTTGTTGCACCGATTGTGTCCATCGAACTGGAGCAGTTAATTGTGTAATTAAATTTTTCTTGATTTCTGACGGGTCAGAAACAGCACTTACAGTAACGTTTTGATAAACAGGGCAAGTAGGAGCTGAAAATAATGTTGCTTCAATAGCTGCGGCCAATTCTTCGCGGGCTGGCTCCATCATTGGTGAGTGAAAAGCACCGCCAACAGGTAAAATTAGGGCTCGTTTCGCTCCTGCTTCTTTCATTTTTTCGCAAGCTAATTCTACGGCTTTATATTCGCCCGAAATAACCAATTGCCCAGGACAATTATAATTCGCTGCTACGACAATTCCGTCGATAGATGCGCAAATTTCTTCTACAATTTTGTCTTCAAGACTCAAAACTGCTGCCATTGTTGAAGGTGCAATTTCACAAGCTTTTTGCATCGCCAAAGCTCGTTTTGACACTAACTTCAACCCATCTTCAAACGATAATGCGCCATTAGCAACTAATGCAGAAAATTCTCCTAGAGAATGCCCAGCGACCATTTCGGGTTTAAAATTTGCAATCGTCTTTGCTAATATAACCGAATGCAAAAAAACAGCAGGTTGCGTAACTTTGGTCTGTTTCAAATCGTCAGCGGTACCATCAAACATAAAATCTGTTATTCTGAACCCCAAAATAGTATTTGCTTTTTCAAAAAGAGCTTTTGCCACTGCCGAAGTTTCATAAAGTTCTTTGCCCATTCCTACAAATTGAGCTCCTTGACCCGGAAATATGTATGCTTTCATTTTGATACGATTAAAATTTTAGACTTAATACTAATTTTGCAACTAGTTCCCTTTTTACAAAACTACTGATTTTATTATAATTCAACTGAATTTATAATTTCTAATAATTGATTTTTCATTACTTCATTTGTGATTCCTTTTTCAACCTGAAAGTTATCATTGAAATTACTTAGCGAAAAACTGCCAACAACAAGTGCACCATGAAAAGGAAATCTATTTTTTGCAGCTTCCAAAACAGTAGCGGCGCCTCTTGGTCCTGGCGAAGTTGCTAGTAAAAGCATTTTTTTTTCGAGAAATGTTTTGCCATTTATTCTTGATATCCAATCGAATATGTTTTTGAAAGCAGCAGTATATGATCCGTTATGCTCCGCAAAGGATATAATAATTAAATCTGCAGTCAAAAGTTGATTGTAAAAATCATGAGCCGACTCTGGTATTCCTTTTTCTGATTCAAAATCTGTCGAAAAAATTGGAAGTTCAAAATCATTTAAATCTAAAACTTCTATAAATTTATTTTCAAATAGCGACGCGACATAAGTTGCAAATTGCTTATTTATTGAAGTTAGGCTGGATGATGCTCCAAAGGCAATAATTTTTTTCATATGCTACTATTATTGAGTTTTGAATTTATTAGTTACTCATAGGGATTTCCATTATCAAAAACTTTGATTTACTTATGGACTTGATTTCGATAGTAGTTGTATTCCAAAATGCTATGGCATCTCTTTGCTCAAGTAGCATTTTGTTAATTTCAATTCTACCTTCGATTGTGATAATATAAATGCCGTTTTCTGCTTTTTTTAATTCATACGTTTTCGAAAAACCAGTATCAAATTCACTTAAAAAAAACCACGCATCTTGATGAATCCACACGCCTTCATCATCAAAATTTGGGGATAAAATTTGAGCAAAATTATTTTTCTGATCCTTTACATCTAAAGTAATTTGCTGATATCGTGGTACTACATTTCTCGTTTTTGGAAACAGCCAAATCTGAAATAATTTAGTTTGCAAATTTTGATTTGGATTGAATTCACTATGCTGAATACCCGTTCCAGCACTCATTACTTGCACATCTCCTGTTTTGATGGTGGCACTGTTGCCCATACTATCTTTATGAGCCAAATCGCCTTCTAGCGGAATTGTGATTATCTCCATATTGTCATGAGAATGTGTGCCAAAACCCATCCCACTTGCAATAGTATCGTCATTTAAAACTCTCAGTACTCCAAAATTATTGCGTTTGGGATTTTGCCAATTAGCAAAACTAAAGCTGTGGTAAGCATTAAGCCATCCATGATTGGCGTTGCCTCGTGTGTTTGATTTATGAAGTTCGAAATTTGACATAATTAATTTTTATTTGAAAGTAGCTCAAATGAGGTTGCCGCATAGCGACCGCCTACTATTTTTCCCGAAACTTTAGCTTTCCTAATTGTAGTACAAAACCCGTCTTCGGCATGAGCTTCTCCGTGATCATCAATTTTAGTTCCATCTACAAAATAACATTTTCCATCAATTCGAACCGCAAGATCACATCCTTTTTTATCTGTTATTCCAAATTGACACTGCCCACAAGATGCTTCAACCATTCGATTTTTTGGTTCTTGCTTATTTATTGCGCTGACTTTTGAACGTGTTTTTTTTTCTTGCGAAAATCCAAAAGCACATGTAAGTAGTAAAAATAATGCCGTAATTGTTGTTTTCATACTAGCTATAAGTAAGCGTTATTAAATTTGCTGCTGCTTTGGCTTTTGCTACTAACTTGTCAATCGGCGTTGTTAACGAGTCATTTACCAAAGCAACACCCATGCGACGATAAGGTCTTGCAGTTGGTTTACCAAAGATACGAAAATCAGTATTTGTCAATGCAGCTATTTTTTCTAAACCTTTATATGTTACTATTTTGGAATTTTCTGATGCCAAAATTACCGCACTTGCTCCAGCTTTTTCTAATCTAATTTCTGAGATAGGCAAACTTAAAATAGCTCTTAAATGCAGTTCAAATTCGTTAAAATTTTGAGTTCCTGCCAGTGTTACCATTCCAGTATCGTGCGGTCTTGGAGATAATTCTGAGAAATAAACTCCATCGTTTGCTAAGAAAAATTCAACTCCAAAAAGTCCTGCGCCACCAAGAGCTTCTGTAACTATTTTTGCCATGTTTTGGGCTTCTTGCAAATTTTCTGCAGAAACATGTGCTGGTTGCCAACTTTCTTGATAGTCGCCTCGTTCTTGATGGTGACCAATTGGTGCGCAAAAAAGTGTAGGATTATTGTTTTGCACTACCGTTAATAGAGTGATTTCTGAATTGAATTTTATAAACGCTTCTACAATTACTTCGACGACATCTCCACGGGAGCCTTCAACGGCGTAAGCCCATGCTTTTTCGATATCGTTTTCTGTTTTTATGGTAGATTGCCCTTTTCCAGACGAACTCATTAACGGCTTTACAACGCAAGGAATTCCAACTTCTGTAACGGCTTTTTGCAATTCTTCTGACGAAGTTGCATACCGATAAGTAGCTGTTTTAAGACCTAGCTCTTTTGATGCCAAATCACGAATTGCCTTTCGATTCATTGTGAAGTTGGCCGCTTTGGCCGATGGCACAACTGTTATACCTTGTTTTTCGTAGTCGTAAAAACGTTCTGTACGAATGGCTTCTATTTCTGGAACTATAAAATCGGGTTGGTGTTTGGCTACAATCCGATCGAGTTCGCTTCCTTCGAGCATGTTAATTACTTCAAAATTATGCGCAACTTGCATGGCTGGTGCGTTTTTATAGCTGTCAACAGCTATGATAGTTTGCCCAATGCGTTGTGCTGCAATTGCAAATTCTTTGCCCAATTCGCCAGATCCTAGTAGTAGTATTTTTGCCATTTGAATTTTTGAAATTATGTGTGCGTGAAGGATGGAAATGAAAATCCTTTATGTTGCGATTTGCTTTGCAAATCGCAACATAAAGATTGCAATGTACAGCCTGACCCTTTTCGGGTCACGCCCATAAATATATTTTAAAGAAGACTTTCTTTGATTCGTTTCATGGCTTCGGTCAGAATTTCTTCGCTAGTTGCGTAGGAAATTCGTATGCAATTTGGATTTCCGAAAGCATCGCCAGTTACAGTTGCTACATTAGCTTCGCCTAGGAGATACATCGAAAAATCATCTGCATTATTGATGGTTTTACCTCGTAATGTTTTACCAAAATAGTATGAAACATCTGGGAAAATATAGAAAGCTCCTTCAGGAACATTGCATTTTATACCCAGAATTTGTTTGGCTAACGTTACAACCAAATCGCGACGGCTATGAAAGGCATTTACCATCGATTTGAGTACGCTTGGGTCGGCATTAACGGCTGTAATTGTGGCTCGCTGCGCAATCGAGTTGGCTCCTGAAGTTACTTGTCCTTGTAGTTTTGTACAGGCTTTTGCTATAAATTCGGGAGCACCGATATAGCCAATCCTCCAGCCAGTCATGGCAAACGCTTTGGCAACGCCATTGACTGTTATCGTACGGTCGTACATGCCTAGTATTGAAGCCATACTGCAAAAAGTACCCGAAAAATTAATGTGCTCGTAGATTTCGTCTGCAACTATAAATATATTTGGATGTTTTTTTAAAACTTCTGCAATCGCTGTAAACTCATCCCGACTATACACCGATCCGCTTGGGTTGCACGGCGAACTGTACCATATCATTTTGGTTTTTGGAGTGATAGCAGCTTCTAGTTGCGCAGGCGTCATTTTATAATCGCTTTCAATTGAAGTTGGCACTTCCACAGGGATTCCGCCCGACATTTTAATGATTTCAGAATAGGAAACCCAAAAAGGTGCTGGCAAAATCACCTCATCACCATCATTTAATAGTACTTGTGCAATATTGTATAACGATTGTTTTGCTCCTGTAGAAACTACAATTTGCGACGGTTTATAATCCAGATTATTGTCTCGTTTGAATTTTCGACAAATGGCTTCCCTAAGTTCGAGATAACCTTCTACGGGCGTGTACTGCGAATAATTTTCGTCGATTGCTTTTTTGGCAGCTTCTTTTATAAAATCGGGTGTATTAAAATCGGGTTCGCCAAGACTCAAACTGATTATATCTTTGCCTTGCATTTTTAATTCTCGAGCTAATGCTGCCATTGCCAAGGTTTGCGAAGTCGATAAATTATTGATTCTGTCTGAAAGTAGCTGTTCCATTATTGTAGTTTTTTTTTAACTATGTAAAGATATATTTTTAATGATTTTAAACAATAAAAAAGAGGAGTTTTCGGCTCCTCTTAAATTTTACGCGGCAATCATTGGTTTTTGGCCCAAATCTTTCAGATGTTTGAAATGTGCAATCACGGCACTGGTCATGGTTTCGTATTCGAAGTAAGGCAAATTACATTCGGCTGCGGTTTCTTTAACAATTTTTGCAATTTTTCCGTAATGAATATGGCTAATATGCGGGAAAAGATGGTGTTCTACTTGATGATTTAATCCGCCCGTATACCAGTTTACAAACCAACTTCTTGGTGCGAAATTTACCGTTGTAAATAATTGATGAATTGCCCATGTATTATCTATTTCGTTAGCTTCGTCTGGATGCGGATTTGTGGTATCATCTGTAATATGCGCTAACTGAAAAACAACACTCAAAATTAAGCCTGCAATATAATGCATTGCAAAAAAGCCGATTAATACTTTCCACCATAACACACCAAAAATCATTGGTAAAGCAATCCAAACACTAAAATAGATTACTTTTGTTATTCCTAAAGTGGTCCAGAGAAATGTAGAACTTTTTTTCTCACCATAAGACAAATTTCTTTTAAGATAACCACTCATTTGTTTAAAATCGGTTGTGAAACACCAATTGAAAGTCAACAAACCATATAATATCGGAGAATAATAATGTTGGAACGCATGAAACTTTTCCCATTTGGCTTCCTTAGTAAATCGGATCACACGACCTGCGTCTAAATCTTCATCATGACCTGGTATATTGGTATAGGTATGATGTAAAACATTGTGTTGTACTTGCCAATTATAAACATTTCCGGCTAGGATGTAGATACTTCCACCCATGATTTTATTAATCCATGTTTTGTTAGAATAGGATCCATGGTTCCCATCATGCATCACATTCATACCGATACCAGCCATTCCAACCCCTATTATTAATGATAGTAAAATAAATAATCCAAAATGAATTTGTGGAGTAGCTACAATAATTATATACGGTGCAGTAAAAAGTGTAAAAAGTATAATAGTTTTGAAATGTAATTTCCAGTTACCCGTTTTTTGAATGTTATTTTCTTTGAAGTAGTTATTAACTCGTGAATTTAAAGTTCTAAAAAACTTCATTGAGTCATGCTTGGCAAACGTAGGTTGAGTATTATTCATAAAATGTATTAATAATTTACAAATGTAATTAATATAAAATTTCGATATGCAAAGTTGAGTTAAATATATCAACAGTAAAGTATTACTTTTGTTAAAAAATATTAAAATGGAAGAAATTGTTGCCCATTTTCCCGAATTGACAGATTTACAACGTTCCCAATTTGAAAAAATGAAAGAATTGTACGAAGATTGGAATTCGAAAATTAATGTAATTTCACGAAAAGACATTGATGAACTGTATACCAAGCATGTTTTACATTCGCTAGCAATTGCAAAAATTCAGAAGTTTGAACCAGGTACTTATGTTTTGGATGTTGGTACTGGAGGCGGTTTTCCCGGAATTCCGTTAGCGATTCTATTTCCTGAAACTCGTTTTTATTTGATAGATGTTATTTTAAAAAAAATAAATGTCGTAAAAGCTGTTGCCGAATCTTTAGAGCTCAAAAACGTAAAAGCAGAGCAAATGCGTGCCGAAAATATAAAAGGTGATTATGATTTTATCGTGAGTCGCGCCGTAACCAACATGCCTGATTTTGTGTCTTGGATAAAAGACAAAATCAAAAAAACGAACAAACACGAACTAAAAAACGGAATTCTCTACCTAAAAGGCGGCGATCTGACCGAAGAATTACAAGATTTTCCAAAAGCCAAGGAATATAATATTTCAGAATTTTTTGAAGATGAATTTTTCGAAACCAAAAAAGTGGTGCATTTGCCCTTAAAATTTAAATCATAAAAAATGGATTTGAAAATTTTCAAAATCTATAAACTAGCTAGGATTTTTTAACTTTTTCCAATTGATGAAGGACATTTCAAATTTTACTTCGTATTCGTTATACATTCCAACAGCGGTCCAACCCTGCTTTTTATAAAATTTTTCGGCTTTAGTATTTTTTTCTGTACTTAACCAAATTGTTGCATCAGTTTGTAAAAAATACCATCTCATCATAAAATCATGAAGCTGTTTTCCTATTCCTTTTTTTTCGAAATTAGGACGAATAAAAAGTGCCCAGACATTTTTTTGCAGAAGACCTACGATTGCAAATCCTACGATTTGATTTTCAATTTCGCACAACCATCCTTTTCCATTAATAGTTAAATAATCAGCATAATCTTGTTTTGTTATTAGCCTAGGATTACTTAAAACATTTTCAGTTACGGCAAGACGCACTAATGACAATCCATCTATATCATCAATAGTAGCTTCTCTAAAATACATTACTTTAAAACTATTTTTTTAATAACTGAGCCGCTATCCGTTGTGATTTTTGCAAAATAAATACCTTTTGACAGATTAGTAATGTCTATATACTCGTTAACTTCATTAGTTTCAAAAACATTTCTTCCATTAAGATCCGAAATTAAAACTGAGTTGATTGTCGTGTTGCTTTTATTGTCAATCATTATAAAATCTGTCGCTGGATTTGGATAAAAATTAATTGCATTAAAATCAAAACTAGAAGTTCCTAATGTTAATGCGCTTGCAAATACTTGTGCTTGATTGGTGTTTTGCGGTTCGCCCAGAATTGGAACGTTTACTGTAAAACTAGTGTCTCTAAAAAATGGTTCTGTACTACTACCATTTGCAGCGTAATAAGTATATGTAGTTTGAGTTACCGTACCAATTGGAAAAAACCCAATTGATAAATTAATATTTTGAACCACCTTTATGCGATATACCGCTTTGATGATTGGATCAAATCCTATCACTCCTAAGTTAAGAGTCCCATATGAGTCATAATTAGTTTGAATTGTTCCTGCAAAAGTTCCTGAATTGGCTCCGTTAGTAAAAGTTCCTGCTGTAATATCATTGTTTGTATATCCAAAATTGAGAGGGAAAGTGCCCAGCAAAGCATTATTGGTAACATAATTTAGAATCACACCATTAGCATCAAAACCTGTTAAAGAAAAAACGTTTGTACCAGTGAGTTTATTATAAATTTTTGCAGAGTTACTTGGACTTGGAGCAGCAGTAGTCGCAATATGAACACTCGTAGTGCCAGGAAATGTTACTACCTCAGCACTTGTTGGAACTATATTTATCTCCTCTGAAGTGCCATTTGTTGGGATCGCACTAAATGTCCAGACAACATTCGCTCCCATTAGAGCATGACTTAGGGGAGCTGGCGGATTGAGATTGGCATAACTATAATCAGTTGTACCAAAATAAGAAGTTACAGGTACTTGCGCACGTACAAGTAGCACATTTAAAACAAATATTGAAAGTAGAATTTTTTTCATGACAAGATATTTTTTTAATTAATGTCTTGTAAAGATAAAAAAAAAGTTCAAACTTGTATGTTTGAACTTGTTAATGTTACATATATAGTCGAATTATTCGCCCAAAAAAGGATATCTATAATTTTCAGGAGTTACAAAAGTTTCTTTGATTGTTCTTGGCGAGACCCAACGCAAAAGATTTTGCATAGAACCGGCTTTATCGTTTGTACCTGACGCTCGTGCACCGCCAAAAGGCTGCATTCCTACAACGGCTCCTGTTGGTTTGTCATTAACATAAAAATTTCCTGCGCAATTTTGCAAAGCAATTGTTGCTTGTTCAATAGCATAGCGATCTTGACTAAAAACCGCGCCCGTCAGGGCATAATCTGAAGTTTGATCGACTAATTTTAATGTTTCTTCCCAGCTTTTATCTTCATATACATAAATAGTCATAACGGGTCCAAAAAGTTCGGTTTCCATGGTTGTATATTTCGGATTGGTGGTAACAATAACGGTTGGTTCGATAAAGTATCCTTTGGATTTATCGTAATTTCCACCAACTATAATTTCTGCATCGGAATCTTTTTTGGCTTGATCTATATATTTAGCCAATTTGTCAAATGAAGCTTCATGAATTACGGCTGTAATAAAATTTCCAAAATCTTCGGGAGAACCCATTTTGAAAGATTTTACGTCTTTAATCAATTCAGATTTGACATCTGCCCATAAACTTTGTGGAATATAAGATCTTGATGCTGCTGAGCACTTTTGACCTTGAAACTCAAATGCGCCACGAGCAATACCCGTAACTACTTGTTTTATGTTGGCCGAAGGATGCGCAATTATAAAATCTTTTCCTCCAGTTTCTCCAACAATTCTTGGATAGGTTTTGTAAGTATGGATGTTATTTCCAATTTTTTTCCAAATTTCTTTAAAAATAAAAGTCGATCCCGTATAATGTATTCCAGCAAAATCTGGACTTGCAAAAACAACATCTGAAATCATCGCCGCATCGCCAAAAACTACATTAATAACTCCATCAGGAATACCAGCTTCTTTGAAAACATCGATGATTATTTTTGCCGAAAAAACTTGGTGATCGCTTGGTTTCCATATAACAACATTTCCCATTAACGCTGCACTTGCTGGCAAATTTGCTGCAATAGCCGTAAAATTAAAAGGCGTAACGGCATACACAAATCCTTCGAGCGGTCTATATTCTACTCGATTCCAAACATCAGAAATTGAAGTAGGTTGGTCTTGATAAATCTGCGTCATGAACTCCACATTATATCTCAAAAAGTCAATCAGCTCGCAAGACGCATCGATCTCGGCCTGAAAAATAGTTTTGGATTGTGCAATCATTGTTGCTGCATTAATTCGTGCACGATAAGGTCCAGCAATTAATTCGGCAGCTTTTAGGAAAATTGCTGCACGTTGCTCCCAAGCCATATTTGCCCATTCGGATTTGGAGTCGAGGCAATTGGCAATGGCTTTTTCAACGTGTGCTTTCTCACATAGATGATAAGTTCCAACAACATGTTTATGGTCGTGTGGTGCCGTCATGTTGCGGGTATTACCTGTTCTAATTTCTTCAGAACCGATGTATAAAGGCACATCAATTGTTTCGTTCCACATTTTCTCGTAAGCAGCCAAAACGCTTGCTTTTTCAGGCGAGTTTGGTGCATATGATTTTACGGGTTCATTGATTGCTTTTGGTATATTGAAAAATCCTTTTAACATTAGTTAGATTGTTAGATAGTTAGACTTTAAGATTGTTTGATTTGCAAAAGTACGAAGGAAAGTTTAGTTTATTTTAAAAGCTTTGTCAAATTTTAGAACTTTGACGAAGTTTATTTTGAAAATTTATTTGATTAAAAAATCGAAATAAGCTGGAATTCTAAACTTTTCTTTTTTGGTGGATTGATATACAATAATTAATAATCTTTCTTTATTTTTATACTCGGCGAATAGATTTACAAAAGTTGTGATGGTGTCGTTGTCTGGTTTTTGATATTGTGCCAACTTCCCTCTCCAGGGTTGTTTGAGAAGTTTTATTTTGATGTCTTGATTTTTAAGTTCGGTTACTTTTTTTTCTTTGATTTTATCTTTCAATGTGCCAAGCAACAGATTACGAACCATTTCTGGTGGCGCATCTGCCCATATAAATGCGTTTTTACCATATTTACAGCTATTCATTTGTCCTTGTTTTACTTCGCAGGAATTATTCACTAAAAACTCGGTGCCAAAAAAATCGATTTTTTTGGTTTGTGCGGTTGCGAAAAATGTGGTTAGAATTACTAAATAAACTAGTTTCATGGATTTGAAAATTGGATTATTGTGTAAATATAAAAAAAATATCTTCGCAAGGCAAATACCTAGCCCAGATGGCAATGGAAAGCTTTATGAAGTTGAAAACCAATTTTTGGTGGTGCAAAACAGCGATCAAAGGGAGCTCGTTTTGTGCCCCAAAAATGGTTTGAAACGAATAAACTTGGAATGAACAGCTGGAAATTGCTCCTAAAAAAATTATTAGTTTAATGCAAAAGGTGCGCTTAATCTGAAAGCGGGTACAACAACATGAAAATTGCGGGTTGTTGCCAAATTGACCATATTGAAGTAGCCAGACATGGCACCGTGCGGCGAGTTGAGCAAACATCCTGAGCTGTAGAAATGAATTTCGCCTGGTTTGAGAACTGGTTTTTTACCGATAACGCCCTCACCATCCACTGTTTCTAGATCATTTAGTGCGTCATAAATATCCCAATGGCGTGTGATGAGTTGTACGGAATCTTTACTGTGATTTTCGATAGTAATCTCGTAGGTAAAAGCAAAATGAAGTTTGTGATTTTTGAAGTACGTGCCTTCAAAAGTCGTCAAAACTGAAATTTTTATACCTTGTGTTATTTGAGTAACCATCTCGATTTTTTTTTCGAAGTCAAATTTATAATTTTTTTGAATTCGAAGTTTTTTTTTACTGTTATTTTTTTGCTAATTAGTAATATCAATACTTGTTGCGATACCTTTTCCTATAATTCGGTCATAACGTTGGTTATTTGCTCGATAATAAACCAAGGCAAAATAGTTGTTTTCGGTTTGATAATAATTGCCGTCAATAGCGTTTTCATGATCTATTTTTCTGGATTTATCCGAAATAACATATTGGTAATTGGTAAAACCTTGTTTGATCATAATTGCTTTTTCATACATTCCGATATCTTTATTATAAATCATTTTATCTTCCTCGGACAGTGCAAAATTATTAAACATTCCATTAATATAAATATCGCTTTTACCGTAATAGGCTGGCGCTGATAAACTAAAGAAAACCCAAGTATAATCTGCTTCGATTTCATTTTGCTCTGCATTAATATTGCGAATAATAAAATTACCGTTGGTGTCCGGAAAAAAAGTATACGGATTTTTTCCTCGAGCATAGTGCGGATACAAGCGAGAATTATAAACGCCACCTTCTGAATCGATTCGGGCAATTGTATTATTTGCCCCTCGAACATCCTTAGTATCAAAGTAAAGAAACTCATTTGATGCCCAAAACTGAGTTTCAGTGTCATACTTATATATCAAGTCGTTACCAATCGTATACATAGGTTTTATATTTGATATTCCGTGATTGATTTGATTGTTTTGAAATAAAAAAACTTTTATATTTTTCAGTGGATTTTGAAAAGTAATATCCTTAGATCTAATAGCAAAATCAAGGTTTTGTTTGTAGTCAATATCTTTTACATTTCGGGCACGTTTGATCTGCATTGGCACTTGAACGAGATCTTCAAAAAGCATAAATTTTCTAGAAAAAACAACTTCTCTATCTTCATTAAGAATCTTGAGCATATAATTGCCACTTACCAAAAAACTTGTATTTCGATTTGGAAACTGCAACTTGTAATGCGAATACAGTTGTAAAGTATTAAACGAATTGGTGTATTGCTGAATCCGTAAGTCATCAAATCCTTGTAGATATTCTGCTAGAGATAAATCTGATTTTTTCCAATTATAATCGCAATGCGTTATAGTGTAATAATAGTTAGCCTCATTGCCAAACAAATCATCAAACTGAAATTCAAATCCATCACCAAGTCTAAAAACAGGTGTTGCATTTTGATTGTTTTGAACAAAAGTTACTGTTTTAATATTAAAAGCTGGCAACACCTCGGTCTCAATTTGTGCAATAGATAAAGATGAGCTTAGTAGAAATAAAAAATTAATAAAAATAGCTTTTGACATATGGACTACTTGTTTTGATTTGTAAAGATAACGAAATTGTATATATAAAAGTGTGCCAAAAATTTTCTTAAGTTTCTCTGGGCGTTACTTTGTCTAGTAAGGAAAAATGACTTGACAAGGACGGGCTCTCGGCACTCGCTTTTTTGGCTGCGCTTCACTACGCCAAAAAAAGCTCAAACGAAGCCTCGATCACGAACGCAGCTCGTCGACGAAGCAGCTATTTGTAACAAACTGGCAGAATTTCGCCTTGAGCCAAACAATATTTTTCAACCAATTTTGCATCTAGCTTTGCTGTATAATCTACCTCGTCAACACGAAAACCGATACGTCGCAGCGTGTCAAAATAATCGCGACCATAAACCCGAACATGGTCGTATTGCCCAAAAATTTTGGCCCGTTCTTTTTGGTCTATAATTGTGTCATCTGCAAAAGTAATGGCTCGAGACAAATCTTGTGGGATTTGCAAAATCGCCATACCACCGGGTTTTAAAACTCTGTAAAGTTCTTGCATAGCTGTGGTATCTTCGGGAATATGCTCCAAAACATGATTGCAAAAAATAATGTCGTAGTTATTGTCCGCAAAAGGTAAGTTGCAAATGTCTGCTTTTACATCGGCCAGTGGCGATAGCAAATCGGTAGTGGTATAATCGAGGTTTTTCTGGTTTCGAAATAATTTATAAAATGACTGCTCGGGGGCAAAATGCAAAACTTTTTTGGTGCTTTTTGAAGTAAAAAAATCGGTTTCGTTCTGCAAATACAACCATAATAACCGATGCCTTTCTAACGACAAAGTACTTGGTGACAATACATTATTTCGCTGTTTGCCATAACCATAAGGCAAAAACATTTTGAAACTTCGTCCGTCAATTGGATCGGTAAAGGTATTTCCTTTGAGTAAAAATGCAAAAATTGGTCGCGCCACATAACTCAGCCGAATTAATATAGGTCTCGGAATTGTATTGAGAATAAATTTGAATAATTTTTTCATCTTTCATTTTAGATTCCAAAAATACATTCTAAATATGAGAATCGGGATTTAATCCGCAAAAATATTTTGCGAGTCAGCAAAATCTAAAATTTCAGATTTTGCACCGTATTTTACAATTTCGTCAATGCCTTTTTCCAACCGTAGCGCCGTAGTATATTTTCTGCTTATGGCCAAAAACCGTCCGTACAAACTCATTTTGAAGTAAAACTTTCCGACTTGCGATTTGGATTTTTCAAATTCACAATGGTCCAGATTTTGTTTTATAAATTCAATATCTTCGGTACATTCAAACTTCAACTCGTAAGCAATACTTGTATAAATAGTTTTGCCTTTACGCGAAGTAAACTCATATTTGTATTGATCGTCAAGTCGTTTGCTAATAACAAATGCACCCATAAAATAAAAACAATTTCAATTGCAAAATTCAATTTCAAAATTCAAAATTCAATTTCAATTTCAAAATTCAATTTAAAAATCTTAATCAAAATATAAACATATTAAATAATAAGTAATTTAAGCAAAACTCTTAATGAAACTAAATTTCTTACTATTTTGAAAATTTAACACATAAAAAAAGCTGTTTCGATAAATCAAAACAGCATTTGTACTCGGGACGGGACTTGAACCCGTACGACCATTACAGTCACTGGATTTTAAGTCCAGCGTGTCTACCAATTTCACCACCCAAGCATTTTTCTAAAATTGTTTGTTACTAATTTTTAGAAAAAATTAAATAAATACAAACTATCCAAGCATTTTTCTTAAATTGTTTGTTACTAATTTTTAGAAAAAATTAAATAAACACAAACCACCCAAAAAAAATATCAACTCTTAAATTGTTTGTTACTAATTTTTAGAAAAAATTAAATAAATACAAACCAGCTAAGCAAAACAAACATCAAGCATTTTGCCTGACGTCGTATTTTGAGCGAAAAACGGGGCTCGAACCCGCGACCTCGACCTTGGCAAGGTCGCGCTCTACCAACTGAGCTATTTTCGCATTACTTTTTAAAGAACGTACAATAATTGCATATTGAGGTGGCAAATTTAATACAATAATTTGTTTTTGCAAGGGTTTTTTGCAAAAAAAATAGAAATGATTTAAAGTATTGATTTGTAATTATTTAAACTAAAAAAATCACTTCTTAACCAACATCCTCTTGATCTCATTCAACTTCATCATGGCTTCGATTGGTGTTAACGTATTGATATCGAGGTTCAAGATTTCTTCTTTTATTTCTTCCAATAACGGATCATCAAGATTAAAGAAACTCATTTGGAGTTCATCTTTTTCTTGTTTCAAACCACTTAATGCATCGCTCGAATGGTCTTTTTCAAGTTTTTTGAGTAATTTTTGTGCTTTCAAAATTACAGTTTGTGGCATTCCTGCCATTTTGGCTACATGAATTCCAAAACTATGTGCGCTTCCGCCTTTTACCAATTTCCGAACAAACAAAACGGTATCTTTCAATTCTTTAACCGATACATTATAATTCTGAATTCTTGGTAGTAAATCACTCATTTCGTTTAACTCGTGATAATGCGTCGCAAACAATGTTTTAGGTTTTGATGGATGTTCGTGCAGAAATTCGGCAATCGCCCAAGCAATCGAAATTCCGTCATAAGTACTTGTGCCTCGACCGATTTCATCCAACAAGACCAAACTTCTATCGGAAATATTATTTAAGATGGATGCGGTTTCATTCATTTCGACCATAAAAGTCGATTCGCCCAGTGAAATATTATCGCTCGCTCCCACTCTAGTAAAAATTTTATCTACAATACCCATTTTCAAACTTTCGGCAGGAACAAAACTTCCCATTTGAGCCAACAAAACAATCAATGCGGTTTGTCGCAAAATGGCCGACTTACCAGACATGTTTGGACCCGTAATCATGATTAATTGTTGGGTTTCGCGATCCAGAAAAACATCATTAGCAATATATGGAGTTCCTACTGGCAGTTGTTTTTCGATCACTGGATGGCGACCGTTTTTTATATCCAACTCAAAACTTTCATCGAGTTGTGGACAAACATATTTGTTATCAATGGCCAATTGTGCAAAAGAAGTCAAACAATCAAGCTGCGCCACCAAATTGGCGTTCAACTGAACTGGTTTTATGTAGGTTGCAATCCAATCTACCAACTGCTCAAAAAGTTCGGATTCGATTTTCTGAATTTTTTCTTCGGCACCTAATATTTTGGTTTCATATTGCTTCAATTCTTCTGTAATGTACCTTTCGGCATTGACCAATGTTTGTTTCCTGATCCACTCTGTCGGCACTTTGTCTTTGTGTATGTTGCGCACTTCAATATAATATCCGAACACATTATTGAACGATATTTTCAAGGACGATATACCCGTAGCATGAGATTCGCGTTTTTCAATTCCTTCCAAAAATTCTTTGCCCGAAGTCGATATGGCACGCAAATCGTCCAATTCTTCATTGATGCCTTTTGCAATAGCGTTGCCTTTGGAAACGGCAACTGGAGCTTCTTGGTTTAAGGTTGTTTTTATTTTTTCTCGAAGCAAATCGCAACTGTGCAAACTATCGCCAATAATTTTTACAGCTTCTTGCGGGCTTTGCAAAGCCAGGGTTTTTATCGGAATTATAGCATCCAGCGATTCTTTCAAATAGACTACTTCTCGAGGCGAAACTTTACCCGTAGCGATTTTAGAAATCAATCGTTCTAGATCTGAAATTTGTTTTACTTGCGACTGGATATTTTTGAGAACCGCCTGATTTTCTTTCAAATAAGCAACAACTTCATGGCGGTTTCTTATTTTATTGATGTCTTTAAGAGGCAATGCCAACCAGCGTTTTAGCAATCGCGAACCCATTGGCGAAAGCGTTTTATCGATTACATCTAATAAGGTAACCGCATTCGGATTATAAGAATGATACAATTCAAGATTCCGAATCGTAAAACGATCCATCCAAACATAGGCATCTTCGGCAATTCGGGAAATCGATGTAATATGTTGTCTCCTATTATGTTGCGTTTCTGATAAATAATATAAAATCGCACCTGAAGCAATAATTCCGTCTTGTAATTCTTCAATACCAAAACCTTTTAAGGAAGTTGTCTGAAAATGATTCGTTAATGTTTCTAAAGCATAATCTTCTTTAAAAATCCAATCTTCTAGATAGAAGTTATGAAAATCTTCGCCAAAAGCAGCTTTAAAATCGGCTTTATTTTGTTTAGGAACCAAAATTTCGCTTGGCTGAAAATTTTGTAATAGCTTGTCAATATATTCGTCGTTGCCTTGGGCCGTAAGAAATTCGCCCGTAGAAACATCAAGAAAAGCGATTCCGATATTTTTTCTTCCGAAATAAATAGCGCCCAAAAAATTATTCGATTTGGATTGCAAAACTTCATCATTCAAAGAAACGCCAGGCGTTACCAATTCTGTAACACCTCGTTTGACGATAGTTTTAGTCAATTTTGGATCTTCGAGCTGGTCGCAAATGGCTACTCGAAGTCCTGCTTTTACCAATTTTGGCAAATATGTATTTAAAGAATGATGCGGAAAGCCCGCCAAAGCCGTTTCAGTTTGAGATCCTGCACCTCGTTTTGTAAGTACAATTCCTAATATTTTAGATGCACGAACGGCATCCTCGCCAAAAGTTTCATAAAAATCGCCCACACGAAAAAGCAAACAAGCATCAGGATACTTGCGTTTTATCTCGTTGTATTGCTTCATTAATGGGGTTTCCTTTACGATATTTTCTTTGGCAGCCAATTTGAGTTTTATTAAAAAAATTAATTTACGAATTTAAAAAATTTAAAGTGAATTTTGACACTTAAAAAAATTAAGAATATTTTTTGTTTTTGGCATGATATTTTCAGTAAGTTTGCTTGTCAAATTTAAATTATATAATAAATGAAAAAAATAGTACTTTTAGCTCTAGTCTTGGCTTTCGGATTGACTGCTAACTCACAAACAAAATCTAAAGTTAAAAAAACCAAAACTACCAAAGTAATCACTACTACAAAGGGTGCAGCTGCCGCTAAACCAGCAACTATTGTTGCAGTAAAAGTTGGCGAAGGCGCCGGGATGATTTTCGAAAACGAAACAATTGATTACGGAACAATCGCTAAGAATTCTGACGGAAAAAGAGAATTTGTATTTACAAATAATGGTACAAAACCATTAATTATTACTACAGCTCAAGGTTCATGCGGTTGTACAGTTCCTACAACCCCAAAAGATCCAATTGCGCCTGGTGAAAAAGGGGTAATTGGGGTAAAATATGCTACCGACAGAGTGGGTGCCTTTACCAAAACAGTTACAATTTCTTCAAATGCAGAAGGAATGCCTTCAAAAATTGTAACTATTAAAGGTACAGTTTTGGACGATGCTGCAGCACCAAAACAATAAGATTTTCTATTAAAATCCAAAAGCTCTCCGAAATGAGAGCTTTTTTTATTAAAAATTTTTAAATGCGAAAATTAGAAAATAGCGAACTTGTCAGAAAATCGATTGAAGATTTTAAAACAGCTACCAAAACACCAATTATTGTTATTCTTGACGATATTAGAAGTTTGCATAATATTGGATCAGTTTTCAGAACCTGTGATGCTTTTTTGATCGAAAAGATTTATTTATGTGGCATTACAGCTGTACCGCCAAATAAAGAAATTCATAAAACGGCACTTGGGGCAACGGATACTGTAGTTTGGGAATACCATAAAAATGTATTAGAAGTTATTGCATATCTTCAAAAAGAAAACACAAAAGTTTTTGCGATTGAACAAGTTGAACATTCAATTTTTTTAGATATATTTACAATTGAAAAAAATAAAAAATACGCACTAATTTTTGGCAATGAAGTTTTTGGCGTCAATCAACAAGCAATTGCAATTTGTGACGGCACCATAGAAATCCCGCAACTCGGAACCAAACATTCGTTAAACATTGCCGTTAGTGCAGGGATTGTTATTTGGGATTTGTTTTCAAAAATAAATAAATTTTAAAATTGATCAAAAGAATATTTGTTGTACTACTATTTTTATTTGTTCAAATTGATTTTTTTGCTCAAATTTCTAATAGCGCTCCAATACTAACTTCAGTAGGCGATCAAATTTATTGTCCAAACACTTCTTTAAAAATAGTTACCAATTTTAATATTACTGATTCAGACAATCTTGGAATTGATGCTTTGTACATTCAAATTTCAACTGGTTATGTGTTTGGAGAAGATGTTTTATCTCTAGTTGGTATTCATCCCACAATTGTAAGTACTTGGGATTCCCTTTCCGGAAAATTAACGTTAACAGGCATTTCTAGTCAACCCACTTATAGAGCTTTAATATCGGCAGTTAAAGATATTACTTATTCAAGCAATGTTTCAAATCCATTAGGTATAAAGAAATTTTCAATAACTGTCGGACAAGCTAATTTCTTACCATTAACAGGTCATTATTACATATATGTTCCGAATATTGGAATTACTTGGACAGCTGCCAAAAATTTGGCTCAAGCAAGCACTTATTATGGATTACAAGGATATTTGGCAACAATTACTTCTCTCGACGAAGCTCAAATTTCAGGGGAACAATCGGCCGGTGCTGGTTGGATTGGCGGAAGTGACGAGCAACAAGAAGGAATTTGGAAATGGGTAACTGGCCCTGAATCTGGAATAATTTTTTGGAACGGATTAGCCAATGGATCAACTCCAAATTTCGCCAATTGGAATTCGGGTGAGCCCAACAGTCTTGGAAACGAAAATTATGCACACATAACTGCGCGAGGCGTTGGAAATGTTGGTTCTTGGAATGACTTATCAGAGAGTGGAGAAACGTCAGGAAATTACCAACCCAAAGGATATATTGTGGAATATGGCGGATTGCCGGGCGATCCTGTTTTGCAGATTGCAACTAGCACAACGATAACCATTCCATCGATAACTATTTCGACTTCGTATAGTAGCTGCGGTGCAACAACTTTCAATTTAACTGCGGACACCACTGCGGGCACCATAAATTGGTATGAAAATCCAACGGGTGGATTGCCAATAGCTACAGGAGAAAATTTTACGACACCATTTTTAACCACTACAAAAACTTATTATTTGGACGCTTTCCCAACAATTTGCAGCACAGCAATTCGAACAACGTTAGTGGTGACAGTTAATGAAATCCCGACAATTACTGTTTCAAGTCCAAATCCGATTTGTGAAGGATTTTCAATAATGTTAACTGCAGCGGCGAGTATTGGAACTATTTATTGGTTTGAAAATTCCATTGGCGGAACTAGTATTGCAACTGGAAATACATTTACTTCGCCAATTTTATTTGAGAATAAAACTTATTTTGCAGAAGCCATTAATAATGGTTGTTTATCAATAACTAGAACTCCAGTTTTAGTAATAGTAACTAAATTTCCTACAATAAATGATGAATTTTACGAGATTTGCGAAGAACAAAAAATACTTTTAGATGCAGGACTTACAAACTATAGTTATTTATGGTCGACCGGAGCAACTTCTCAAACTATACAATCAAACGGTTTACTAAATTATTCGGTTGTAATCACGTCGTCAAACAATTGCACAAAAACCAAAAACTTTACAGTATCAAAAATTAGTATCCCAGCAATAAGTACAGTTTCAGTTGAAGAAACATCGGTAACAATTATTACTGCAAATCAAGGGGATTTTGAATACTCAATTGATGGAATTCAGTATCAAACATCAAATATGTTTTCGATTGAAGAAGGCGGCTTGTATACTGCCTACGTAAGAGATGTTTTTTTATGCAAAACGGTTCCAAAAGATTTTATATTTATAAAACTTCAGAATTTTTTTAGTCCCAATAACGACGGAATTAATGATTTTTGGATTCTAAACACGCTTTCCTATTTGCCCCAAGCGGAAATCTCAATTTTTGATAAATTTGGAAAATTAATAACATTTTTAAATAACCAAAATCCGACTTGGAATGGAACTTTTAATAACCAAAAATTACCTGCAACCGATTATTGGTATGTAGTGAAGATTGATGAAACACAACCAATAAAAAAAGGACATTTTTCTTTAATTCGATAAATATTTAAGTTAATTTCTTTTGGATTTCATTCAAAATAAAAATATAATCTTCCTGTTTTTTAACAAAATCTCGATCTGAAACATCGATTACCAACACATTTAAATCGGTTTGAGATTTGATATAATCCAGATATCCTTTATTTATTTTATCCAAATATTCGGCTGGAATTTCTTGCTCATAACTTCTTCCACGGCGTTTAATGTTATATAATAATCGTTCGGTATTTTGGTACAAATAAATATACAAATCGGGCTTTGGTATTTCTTTATAAATGATATCAAAAAGTGTTTTGTATAATCGAAACTCGTCTTCATGCAACGTTACTTTTGCAAAAATTAAGGATTTAAAAATATGATAATCAGCAATAATAAAATCTTTAAACAAGTCGAACTGCGCCAAATCGTCTGAAATTTGTTGATACCGATCGGCCAAAAACGACATTTCTAACGGAAACGCATATCGGTTTTGATCTTTATAAAATTTTGGTAAAAACGGATTGTCGGCAAAGCGCTCCAAAACCGTTTTGGCATTAAAATCTTCTGCAATTTTGGTAGCCAGAGTTGTTTTTCCGGCGCCAATATTTCCTTCAATGGCAATATAATTAAAGGTGTCGAGTTTCAATTTTGATAACGGCAAATCTAAAGTAGAAACAAATTCTAAATTGCTTTTGTCTTCACAATTCTGAATTAATTCGGATGTTTTTTGATTCAAAATCGGATGCTTCCAATCTAATTTCAAATCTTGTAAAGGCAATAACACAAATAGCCGTTCTTGCATTTTAGGATGTGGAACGCTTAGATTTTCTACATTAATAACTTCATCGTTAAAATAAACAATATCAATATCGATAATTCTAGCTTCATATTCAGAAGTTTCTTGACGTTTTCGACCTAAATCTTTTTCAATTTTTTGAAGTTTAGAAAGTACTTTTTGCGCTTTTTTTGAGGTATGCATCAAAACTACACAATTATAAAAATTTTCACTTTCAAAACCCCAAGAAGGCGCTTCATAAAGTTTAGAAATCTTAATGATTGTTCCTATCAGATTATGAATCAAATCTGTAGCTGCCGTAATGTTTTCTTGCCTATTTCCAAGATTACTTCCTAGCGATAAAACGACTTGATTTTGAATTTTCATAGCTTGCAAATTAACTAAAAAGAAACCAAATATTGCAGTCAAAAACCAAATCTGTTGAAAACTATTTTCGGAATTAAAATTATCATAAAATACCCATAAAAATTGTATTTTTGCATAATTAAGGCACCGTTTTTGCGTTATCTATTCACTAAATATACTGTCATGATTAAGAAAATTTTAAAAATAGTTGGAGTTCTTTTGTTATTTATTGTTGCCTCATTATTTGCTATTCCGTACTTTTTTAGCGATCAAATAAAAACAAAAATTACCGAAGCAATTAACGAAAAAGTCAATGCAAAAGTATCGTTTGAAGATGCCAATTTGAGCTTATTCAAAAATTTTCCAAATGCAACTGTCAATCTCGAAAAATTGTTACTAATTAATAAAGCACCTTTTGCTGGAGATACATTGGTTTCGTTGGGCGAGTTGGATTTGAAAATGTCTATAAAAGAGCTTTTTAAAGACAAAAATGAAGTCATAAATATTGATGGCATTAGCTCCAAAAACGGAAAAATAAACATCCTTTTCAATAAAGATGGTATCGGAAATTTTGACATTGCCATGAAAGATGACAAATCGAAAGATGATGGCAAAAGTAATTCTTTGAGCTTGAAAATCAAGGAATATGCTATTGAAAATTTCAGGTTCAAATATTTTGACGAACGTTCTAAAATAAAAATGACAATCGATAGTTTGAACCATGAAGGAACAGGCGATTTTGCATCTCAAAAATTAGATTTGGTAACAAAATCAACTGCAAAAGTGTCGCTAGATATGGACAAAGTCAATTATATGAATAAAATTCGTTTGACATTAGATGCCATTCTCGGAATCGATTTAGAAAATAAAAAATATACGTTTAAAGAAAACAAAGCTAAAATCAATGAATTACCTTTAGAATTTAACGGATTTATTCAACTTTTAGAAGCAGGTCAGAATTATGATTTGACTTTCAAAACACCAACTTCTGATTTTAAAAATTTTTTAGGATTGATTCCTGCGACTTATGCTTCTAAACTTGATGGCGTAAAAACAACTGGAGATTTCTCAGTTGCTGGTTTTGCAAAAGGAATTTTAACTGATACAACGGTTCCAAAATTCAATATTGCCATCGCGTCTAACAATGCTTCGTTTCAATATCCGAATTTACCAAAATCTGTTCGAAATATAGTAATCGACACCAAAATCATCAATGAATCTGGAATCATGAACGATACTTACGTCAATCTTGATAAGTTGTCGTTTGCCATCGATCAAGATGTTTTTAACGCCAATGCACATATCAAAAATGTGGCTACAAATGCCTTGGTCGATGCCGATTTGAAAGGAACAATCAATCTTTCGAATTTGGCAAAAGCATATCCAATAAAACTTGACAAACCACTTTCGGGAATTTTGAAAGCCGATGTAACGACTAAATTTGATATGAAATCTGTCGAAACAAGCCAATATCAAAACATTAATAATGCTGGAACGATGCAACTTTCGGGTTTCAAATATGCTGACGACAACGGGAAAACCATGAACATTACCAATGCTTTGGTACAATTCAATCCAGCTCGCGTGAACTTGCAAGAATTTAAAGCCACAACTGGAAAAAGCGATATGAATTTGACAGGAGTTTTAGAGAATTTCTACGGATTTGTTTTCAGAAATCAAGAATTAAAAGGAAATTTCAATATGGTTTCGAATCAAATTGCGGTTTCAGATTTTATGACATCTGGCGAACCATCAAAAATTGAAACAAAGAAAAAAGAAGCGATGAAAATTCCAGCATTTTTGAATTGCTCTTTAACTGCAAACGCAAATACGGTTTTGTATGACAATTTAACCTTGAAAGATGTTTCTGGAAAACTATTAATTGCCGACCAAAAAGTAACACTTCAAAATGTAAAATCATCCATTTTTGGCGGTCAAATTGGTATGAATGGAGCAGTTTCGACCAAAGAAGCTATACCAAAATTCAATATGAAACTCGATCTAAACAAAGTAGATATTCCGTCAACATTCACCCAATTGGAAATGTTGAAAAAAATTGCGCCAATTGCCGGAATCATCAACGGAAAAATAAGTTCAACCATCAACCTTTCGGGAAATTTGGATGCTAAAGAAATGACACCAGATTTAAAAACCCTAACGGGCGATTTATTGGGACAACTTCTTGGAACCTCTGTAAATTCCGAAAAATCAACGTTACTAAGTTCATTAAACTCTAATTTCAAGTTTTTTGATGTTAACAAATTGAATTTGAAAGATTTGAAAGCGAATTTAACTTTCGAAAACGGAAAGGTAAATGTAAAACCTTTTGATATTAAATACCAAGATATGAAGGCCACAATTGGCGGAAATCACGGTTTTGATCAAGCCATGAGTTACAACATTAAATTTGATGTTCCGGCCAAATATTTAGGAACAGAAGCTAATGCGCTTTTAGCAAAATTGTCTCCAGCCGATATGGCAAAATTGCAGAATATTCCAATTACTGCAATGGTTGGTGGCAACTTTACCAACCCGAAAATTACAACGGATATGAAAGCGGCGATGACTGGATTAGCAACCCAATTGGTAAAACAACAAAAAGACAAACTAGTAAAAGAAGGAACAACCAAATTGGGTTCGTTACTTGATAAAAACATCAAAAAACCAGGCGACACGACCAAAACAGTGATCCCAACAACCAAGGCTGAGGTGAAAGAAGCAATCAAAGAAAAAGCCAAAGAAGAAGTCACCAAAAAGGCGGGGGATTTATTGAATGGCTTATTTGGCAAGAAGAAGTAAAGCTTAATATTTAAACTTTTTTACATTATCGAGATAACCACGACTTACGCGAACCAAATCATTATTTGTCATTTTTAAATCAAAAGCAGTTAGATTTTTTGAAACTTCTTTTATAAAATTAATATTGATTATCGAGGAACGATGTACGCGAATAAAAATTTCGGGGTTGAATTTTGACTCCAAAACAGTTATTCCAAAATTACTCAAAAATGAATTTTCCTTGGTAAAAAGTTTCGAATAATCACCAAAAGCTTCGATCCTGATAATATCTTTGACGGCAATGGTAATTAATTTTTTGGAAGTTTGCACCAAAATTCGTTCTGGAAAATTGGTTTTATTAATCAATAAATCTTCCGTAAATGGTCGCAATTTTTCATAATTAGAATCTATTCTGTCAATTGCAATTTTGAATCTTTCTTGAGTATAAGGTTTCAATAAATAATCTACAGCATGAACTTCAAAAGCTTTGAGCGCATATTTGTCATAAGCTGTTGAAAATATTATTTGCGGAATTTCTTCAAGATAATTAATCACTTCAAAACCATTCAATCCAGGCATTTGAATGTCTAAAAAAACCAAATCGGGTTTGAATTCATTAATTATCTTTACAGCATCCACTCCATTATTAGCTTCACCAACAATATAGTAATTCGAATAATCCTCGAGATACTCTTTAATTAATTTTCGTCCAGCCGATTCGTCATCTATTATAATTACTTTTTTCATTTGGAAGGAATTTCGAATTCAATTTTTAAACCTTTTGGCAAATTATCAGATAAAATTAAATTTGAATTATAGGTTTTTTCCAAAATTAATTTAATGTTTGTTAAACCAATTCCTTTTCCAAAAACTTGCGTTTTATCTTCAATTCCGATTCCAGTATCGGCAATTGTAAAATACAATTTACTATTTATTTTTTTAATTTCTATCGAAACTTCGCCACCTTCAATCAAACTTGAAATTCCATGTTTCACAGCGTTTTCGACCAAAGGCTGAATAATCATTGGTGGAATTTGTTCGTCAAGAAGATTTTCAGGAATATTTATTTTTAATTGTAAACGGTTTTCGAATCGGGCTTTTTCTAATTCTAAATATTGTTTCACAAAATTTATTTCATCACGAATAGTAACCAAATCAGTTTGAGAAGCTTGCAATTGATATCGAAACATATCTGCCAAGGTTGCAATCATTTTTCGAGTATTTTCTAACTCTTTTGGTACTGATGCATTTATAGTATTGAAAACATTATACAAAAAATGCGGATTCAATTGCGATTTTAATGCCGACAATTCACTTTTTAAGGACAATTCGCGAAGCTGTGATTGTATTTTTTGTTGTTCGAGATTATCGTTATAATATTCATAGGCATGCAAAACACCAAACTGAATACAATAGAACAATCCAGGAATGTAAATATCCCAAGCTTGTGCCGATCCTGTTAAATGCGAATAATGAAACGATTCTAATATAAAATAATAGGCTTGCTGCCAAATAATAATAAAAATAGGTAACATTAGAAAATGAAGTAACAATCTAAATTTTAAATTTTTATTCTTAAAAAATTTAAAAATTAAAAACCAAATTGGAAGGGTTACTAGAAACTTCAAAAAATAATCAACACTTTGAAAAACAAAATTCCGATAACTATAAACGGGCTCATTCTCTTTAAAATCAGAAAAACTGTAGGATAAAGCAAAATAATAGGACAACATAAAAAACAAATAGAACAAGGCTATACTCAGCAAATAATTAGTTTTTATTCCGAGAATTTTCATTTGCTACTAATTTTGAGATAAAAGTACTTTTTATTTTAAGAATCAATACAACTTTTCGACAGATTGAGTTATTAGCCGACGAATTGATTATTTTTCAGTTTGCCGAAAAATAATTCAACTCGTCGGAAAATGGTTGTTTGTTTTACTTTATTATTTAAAATTTGTTCCACAAAAAAAGTATTATGAAAAATTCAATCACAACATTACTTGTATTATTTTCGGTATTAATGAATTCGCAAACATTTGAAATAAATGGATATATTTCTGGCATTGAAAATACAGATAACAGCATTACAATTTCACTTTTTGAAAACTCGAAAGAAACAATTTTCAAAATCAATTACCCAACTTCTAAAGGAAGATTTAATTTTTCAGAAATTCCTGTTGGGATTTATTTTGTCCGAATTTCAGGTAATGAAATCAACGATTTCGAATCATCAAAATTTGAAGTTATAAATCAAAACTTGGTTTTAGAAACTTTTATTTTGACTAAAAAATCAATGCAACTTGATGAAGTTGTTATCGTTAAGAAAAAACCAACTATAGAAGTTTTTGCAGACAAAACCGTTTTTAATGTTCAAAACTCGTTGAGTGCAAGTGGCATTTCTGCTTTCGAATTACTACGAAAAGCACCGGGAATAATTATTACTAATAATGACAACTTAATTGTTGAAGGCAAAACAGGCGTTCAAATTTATATTGATGGAAAACCAAGTGTGCTTTCTGGCGAAGATTTGACTAATTATCTCAAAACAATACAATCGTCAGATGTAGATTTAATTGAAATTATTACCAATCCATCTTCAAAATTTGATGCTGCTGGCAATGCAGGAATTGTGAACATAAAACTCAAAAAAGACAAACGTTTTGGAACAAATGGAAGCGTTGGTTTGGGTTTTGCTATTGGTAAATATGCCAGATACAATAGTGCTGCATCATTAAATAATCGAACAAAAAAAACCAATTTGTATGGTAATTTCAGTAATAACTTTAACGATTCGTATAGTTTTATTAATCTTTATAGGGTTCAATCAAACACTACTTTTGATTCTAGAACTACAAATAAATCAGAAGACAAATCGAATAATCTAAAAGTGGGATTGGATTATTTTGCGAATACAAAACACACATTTGGAGTTGTTGTAAATGCTAATTTCAACAATAATAAAGATGCAGGGCAAACGCGAACACCGATTATTCCTATAGGAAACCCAAATCCAAATCAGGTTCTTATAGCTGAAAGTAACTCGAAAAGTAAAAATTATAATCTACAAACTAATTTAAATTATCGATTTGCAGACACTTTAGGTCATTCTGTGACTACTGATTTTGATTATGGAAAATATAAAAATGAGCGATCAAATTTTCAACCTAACACCTATTTTAATGGTGATGAGACACAAATTCAAAACCAATTTATTTATAAAATGAATACGCCAATTAATATCGATATTTTGAGTTTTAAAACTGATTATGAACAAAATCTATGGAAAGGTAAATTGGGTTTGGGCTTTAAAACATCGATGGTAAAGACTAACAATATTTTTGACTTTTTTGATGTAATAGGCACCATGGAGCAATTAAATTTAAACCGAACGAACACATTTGAATATAAAGAAAATATTAATGCAATTTATTTTAATTATTCTAATAAATACAAAAAATTCGATTATCAATTTGGATTGAGAACCGAAAATACTATTTCAAAAGGCAATTTAAAAAGCAATCAAAACAATCAAAATAATTCAGTAAAAAGAAATTACACCAACTATTTTCCCAGTGCAGGATTAACATTTAATGCTAATGAGAATAATGCTTGGGCTACAAGTTACTCCAAACGAATAGAAAGACCAAATTATAGATCTTTGAATCCTTTTGAAATGCAGTTGGACGAATTATCTTTTAGTCGTGGTAATCCTTTTTTGCAACCACAATATACCAATAATTTCAAAATTTCACATACTTATAAATATACTTTAACAACCAGTTTGAGTTACAGTTTCGTAAATGACTTTTTTGCTGAAGTAACTTCTGCTGAAGGAATAAATAGAAGCGTTATGACAACCAGAAATGTAGCCAATCAAGAAGTTTATAATCTTGGGGTATCCTATGCGTTTTCGGCTTCAAAATGGTGGGAAATTTATTTTAATGCAGAAGCATCAAACAGCTCTTATAAAGGAAATGATGCAAATTTTGTATCGATTACTCAAAATAATTTTAATTTTTATGGACAAAACACATTTTCGTTACCAAGAAAAATAAAACTTGAAGTTTCGGGTTGGTTCAGTTCGCCATCGGTTTGGGGCGGAACGTATAGAACCAGAAGTTTGGGTTCGTTGGATCTTGCCATTCAAAAAAAGATTTTCAAAGAAAAACTAAACGTTAGAGTGGCGGTTAGCGATATATTTTTCACCTCAAATTGGCAAGGAGATACTCGATTTGGGAACGTTTTTATAGATGCAAACGGAGGATATGATAGTCGTCAATTCAGAATTAATTTGAGTTATAATTTTGGGAATTCAAATGTAAAATCAACAGCTAAAAAAACCGGAATTGAAGAAGAAAATAAAAGAATTTAAGTGAATGATTAAAGAAAAATATTGGACTTTTTAACATTGTCGAAGTTTAAAATTTTGACAATGAATTACAAACTAATCCGAACCACAAAACCCTCAAAAGTACGAACATTAAAAACGGTGCCGTCTTCGAAAATAAGATATTGCCCTTTTATTCCAGTTAATTTTCCTGCAAAATTGGGCGTTTTATCGAGATTTAAACTTGTTACTTTCTTTGGATATTCCAGCACTGGAAAATGCAATTCGGTAATATTATTTAAATTAATGTCATAAAATTCTTGTGCTTCTTTTGGAATCAAAAATTTTAAACTCGCTTTTTCTTTAAATAAATCGGCAGGTTCCACATCGTTTTTTAGCATTTTCTGCCAATTGGTTTTATCAGCATATAATTTTTTAAGGGCAACTTCTGTAATACCTGCCAAATATCGATTGGGAACTTCAACTATAGGAATGGCTTGGGTTGCGCCTTGATCTATCCATCGCGTCGGCACTTGTGTATTACGCGTTACACCAACTTTTACTTCGCTCGAAAGTGCCAAATAAACAATATGTGGTTGCAGTTGCACTTTTTTTTCATAAACCAAATCGCGGTCTTCAATATCCAAATGTGCTGTAGAAAGTTCGGGTTTCATAATCCAATCGCCCGCCGATGCTGATGACATAAAACAATCGTAACAAAAACCTTGACGGAAAATTTTCTTCTTTTTATTGCAATTCAAACATTGATAACCCAGAAACTGAATTTCGAAGTTTTTACCCAATAACTGATTGACATTTAAAAAACTAGTTTCAAAAACCATATAATATTGAATCGGGTTTCCAATTTCAGTTTGCATTTTGGTAAGAACGCCTTCGTAAGTCATTTGTGATTTAAATTTTAATGAATTAGGATTTTTAAAAAAAATCATTATTTTTGGTAAAGTTATAATTCATTACTCGTAATTCATAATTTGTAATTAGTAATTCTAAAAAATGCCTTTTCCGATCATCAACTCTATTGCTACTTGGTTTTTGAAACAACGTATTCATCAAATCGAGTTGTTTCTGAAATATCCACATGAAGTTCAGGATGAGTTGCTTATGTATCTAATCAGAAGTTCAGAAGCTACAATTATTGGTCAGCAATACGGTTTTGAATCTATAAAAAATTATGAATCGTTTTGCAATCGTGTTCCGGTTTCGTCCTACGAAGAGCTCGAACCTATGATTGAGCGCACCCGAAAAGGCGAGCAAAATGTTTTTTGGCACGAACCTATAAAATGGTTTGCCAAATCGAGCGGCACGACCAATGCTAAAAGCAAATTTATTCCGGTTAGTGAAAGCGCTCTCGAAAATTGCCATTACAAAGGCAGCAAAGATTTGTTGTGTTTGTACCTAAACAATAACGAAAATTCTGAAATGTTTTTGGGTAAAAGTCTTCGGCTAGGCGGAAGTTCTCAAATCTACGAAAACAACAACACGTCTTTTGGCGATTTGTCGGCAATATTGATAGAAAATATGCCTATTTGGGCAGAGTTTAGTAGCACACCAAGCAGCAAAATATCGCTAATGAGCGAATGGGAAACCAAGCTAGAAGCTATTATCAATCAAACAATTACGGAAAATGTAACCAGTTTTGCTGGCGTTCCTTCGTGGATGTTGGTTTTGATGAATCGGATTCTCGAAAAAACGGGCAAAGAAAACTTGACCGACGTTTGGCCCAACTTGGAAGTTTATTTTCATGGCGGCGTAAGTTTTGACCCGTATCGGGAGCAATACCAGAAAATTTTACCAAAAAATAACTTCAAATATTACGAAATTTACAATGCTTCGGAAGGCTTTTTTGCGATTCAGGATTTGAATAATTCAAGCGATTTACTATTGATGTTGGATTACGGCATATTTTATGAATTTATACCGATGGATACTTTTGGAACGCCAAACCAGAAAACGATTCGCCTTTCTGAGGTAAAATTATTTACCAATTATGCCATTGTTATTACGACCAACTCAGGATTATGGCGTTATTTGATTGGCGATACCGTTAGATTTACGTCTTTAAATCCGTATCGTATTCGGGTTTCAGGACGAACAAAACATCATATAAATGTTTTTGGCGAAGAGCTAATGGTCGAAAACTCCGATCAAGCCATTGCCAAAACTTGCCATGATACCAATGCCGAAGTGAAAGATTATACCGTAGCTCCTATTTTTATGAAAAATAAAGAAAAAGGCGCGCACGAATGGATTATAGAATTTAATAAAAAACCAGAAAATATAGGTCACTTTCAACAACTTTTGGACGAGAATCTTCAAGCTTTAAATTCTGATTACGAAGCCAAACGCTATAATAATATGACTTTAAATCGCCTACAAATTAATGTAGCACGCGAAAACTTGTTTTATGATTGGCTAAAAGATAACAATAAACTTGGCGGACAACACAAGATTCCGAGATTGTCGAATAGTCGGGATTATTTAGAGCAACTTTTGCGATCGAATTCATAAAAAAATACTTCGTTCTATTTAATTTACTATTTTTACATATATGAAATCGCCTTAAAAAAAGTTTGCTATAGCAAAATCCAAAAATAAAAAGCGATACCATATATGACCTTTGAAAAATAACTTTTACATATATGAAACAATTGACATTAAATATTGAAGATAAAAAATATGCTTTTTTCTTAGAATTAATAAAAAGTATGGATTTCATTTCGATTGATAACGATTCAGATTGGTTTGAAAATATTTCGGTGGAAAATAAAAAAAATATTCAAAAAGGAATCGAAGATATCGAAAAGGGTCGCGTTCATCAACATAAAGATGTTGTGAAAATGGTAAAAAGCAAAATTTCTTCCTTTAAAAATGCTAGATGAAAATAATTTGGTCTGACTTAGCAAAAGAATATTACCTTTTTATTATTGATCAACTTTTTGAAAAATGGACTATAGAAATCGTTGAAAAATTTGAAATAGAAACTTTTTAATTGATTGATAAAATTGAGAATCACAATCATATTTGTCCAAAATCGAGAATTATAAATTTGCATAAATGCGTTGTAAATCATCATATTTCTTTGATTTACAGAATTAATAATAACCAACTTGAAATTGTGACCTTTATTTTCAACGAATCAAATCATTTGTATTAATGAAAGAAATACTTTCCCTACTCTGCCTTTTCTTTCTAATTTCTTGTTCCACACCAGGACGCGTTTGTGGTGGCGGACGAAAACGTTGCGTGGAAGTTTCTAAAATATCTTCTCCAGAAAAAACTTCTAAAAAAACTTTCGTTTAAGCAGTAACATTTTTTGATTTTGATAGTCTTACTGGTATCAATCAAAATCAAAAGTATGAAAAAATCAAACTTCTTTCTTTCTAATCAAAAGGAAACTGGATTTATTACATGAAAATAAGTCCCAAATTATAATTTGAAACATTTATCGTTTTTAATAATTTCAAATTTGCATTTCAATTTTACAAATCATCAAATCAAAAAATTTATGAAATCTTTCGTATTTTCAGCAATATTATTTTTCACTACAATTTCTATTTCCGCACAAGAAAAACCAACCGCAACAACAGATTCTATTCCGAAAAAAGAAACTACCAACGACTTAAAAGAAGTTTCGGTTTATGGTAACAAAAAACAATTTGTAAAAGTTGAAGCCGATAAAACCACTGTAAACGTAAAGGATAATGCAATGCTTAGCACCGGAACTGCCTATGAAGCTGTTAAGAAATTACCTGGCGTAATTACCTCGCCAACAGGAAGTTTGATTTTAAATGGTAAAGGTGTATCTATTTTTATTGATGGTTCCCCGAGCACTTTGACTGGCGATGATCTACAAAATTATTTATCAAGTTTGCCAGCAAATGCAATTGACAAAGTCGAATTGGTTTATAATCCTGGAGCGAGTTACGATGCAAACGCAAGCGGATCGGTTATCAATATCATCACAAGTTCAAGAAGATTAAAAGGAATAAACGCCAGCGTAAACGTAAATTATAATTTCAATAAATACCAAAAACCAAGTCCACAAATTTTGCTTAACGGAAAAGAAAAGTCCTTCTCGTGGCAAACCATGTTGGGTTTTAATTATATTGATAGCGAAGAAAAATCGACAAACAAACAATCGTTTACCTCTTTTGCGCCTGAAAAAAATATAAATCAAGAAAATTTTAAACAAGATACCGACAGGAATTTATATTTTAGGGTTGGAACAAATTTTAAAATAACGAATAAGTCGAATGTTTTGTTTAATTATAACGTCAATTCATCTAATGATAGAAGCCAATATCGATCATTAATAACAGGCGAAATACCAGATTATTTTATTTCGGGAATATCAAAATCGCGTAATTTAAATCATGAATTGAGTTTGCAATACAAAACCAAATTAGATACGCTCGGGCGAACTCTGGATGTGGTGTCTTTTACGAATATTTTTGATAAAAATCCAGTTAATAATTCGAATGCAACAGGCAATACCTTCAATAATTCGAAAATTGATTTTGGATTGTTAAACTATTATTTGAAATATGATTTTGCGCTTCCGATTGGTAAAAAAGATTTCAAAATCAATACGGGCGGAAAATATAATACGCTGAAAGTAATCAACAACGGCGAGTATTTTGCAAACTCCTTACTTCCTGACCTTATTAATTTTGACTATACCGAAAACAATCTAGCATTTTATGTAGAGGCTAGCAAAAAAATCAAAAAACTAAGTTTTACGGCAGGTTTGCGATTTGAAGATTATAAAGTAGAACGTCTAGCGAGTACATTAACTAATAAAATAACGTTTACTAACTCGAACTTTTTTCCGACCATTAGTGCTACGTATGAGTTGATCGCAAACATAAATGCTTTTGCTAACTATTCCAAAAAAATAGAACAACCAAGTTATTCCAATTTAGATCCAAACAATGGCTCTAACTTCAATCAATACAATACTTCGACTGGAAATGTGAACTTAAAACCAACATTTTTTGATAATTATGAGTTTCGGATTTCCGCATTCGATTTTGTGCAACTAGGCGCAAATTATACAGTTGGCAAAGATGATAATCGTTTTATATTTAATGCGGAACCAAGCACTTTAGTTAGCAATCAAACCACAGAAGGATTCGACAAAATCAAAACCTTAAGTGCTTATTTTTCTTTCCCGTTGCCATTAGATTATTTCTTAAAAGGAAAAGATGAATTCAAAAAAAGGATGAATACTATTGACAAAATGAATTATATTTTCTTTAATATTTCCTATGTAAAATCAACCATCAACGGATTTAGTTTTCCTTTTGCCAACAAACCAATTATCAATTATTATGCGCAATCGCAAATTATGTTGCCTTGGGATATCACCAACAACATGACCTATTTTATATTGCCGCCAGGAGTTTGGGAAATCTACAAAATAGATAAACCAATTCAACAATTTGATATATCATTCAACAAAAATTTCATGAATAAAAAACTCAAAGTATCACTTCACGCTTTCGATGTTTTTAATGTAAACGAGATTAATGCAGTTGTTGCGGGCGAAAATCTAAATACCAATTTTTATCAAAAAAGAGATTCTAGAAGTTTTCGAGTTTCATTAACCTATAATTTTGGAAATTTAAAACTTGACACCGAAAACACCAAAATTGAAACCGAAAAAGCCAAAGTAGGCGGCGGCATGATGAAGTAGTTATCTGTTTTTTAGAAGCTAGTCTCGCCATCCATTGCACTCTTTTGCCAACAATTGTTTTTTTGTAAGAGCCAAAAAGAGCTTCCTGCGGTCGCTTTTTTTGCCCAACAAAAAATACAATTCTAAGCAAAAGGAGTTTCGTTGCTGTCAAGGCTAAATACCTTGTCGATGCTTCGAGGTGCAAATATATTTAACTAATTATAAAGTCATAAATTTTCAAAATATTCCGTTCTAGATAACTTTTTTCGATTTTAGAAATAAAAAAAAACACAGCAATATAAAGCTAAGTTTAAAACATTCTACTTACAGTTTTTATTTACCTTTTTTATAAATGATACTTTTCTACAGCGATTTGCTACGCAAGTCACAATAAAAAACAACAATATAAACACAATAAAACCTCATACCTGTATTTTTTGCTTTTCGCTTTTATACGTTTTAGCAGTAGCAAACTAAAATTTTTTTCTTTGTGCCTTCGTCATTATGTATCAAAAAAAGATCCTATAAATTTTTCAAAAAAACCTTATAAAAACTTTGCGACTTGGTGTCTTTTTGGAAAAAAAAATATTTATTTAAGGTAAAATTTATCCCTAGTATTTTCACACATTTGCTGAGTTCTTAATAAAAATTTAACATAAATAAGTTTTTGTAAGAATTTTTTTTATAACTTTACAAAACTAAACATAAGTATATGTTCGCAGTTCGCAGTTCGCAGTTCGCAGTTCGCAGTTCGCAGTTCGCAGTTCGCAGTTCGCAGTTCGCAGTTCGCAGTTCGCAGTTCGCAGTTCGCAGTTCGCAAATTAACGACCTATTACCTATTTGGTTTATTACAAAAAAAGATAAAGAAGAAGACCGTTTGTGCGCAGCTCGCACCACGCAGAAAAGGAGTTGACCAAATCGTTATTTCTTCCTACATTTTTATTTATAAACCAAAATATATTTTTTATGACACATTTATTTAGAATTTTTAAAGCACAACTCGTTATGGCAGTCGTTTTATTAGGCGCAACGTTGAGTTTTGCGCAAACCGTAACCGTGCCTACAAACTGCATCGTGGTAAGTACCAATACTACTTTAGGAGGTATTTTGGGTGCAGGTGGTAAAGTAACCACTGGTGGAGTAGTAACTATGGCTGATGCTGTAACTCCAAACGGAGGTGTTTTTACTTTTGCAGGACCTGCCGGAGTTACTTTAGGACCAGTTATTTCTTGGAGTTTAAAGGGCGATCTTTCATCAGCCACAAGCACACCAAATTATGGTAGTCCTGTCCAACCCATAAATGGGGCAACTGCTACAATAATTAGTTACAATAAACTTTTAAGACCATCAGAAAGTCTAGCACCATCTAATGCGACTTGGGCAAGAAGTAAAGGTAATGTTACTGTAAGTTATACTACCAATTTGACTCTTTGTCCAGGTGTTTTTATTGGTGGCAACATTTCTTTTGAAATTTTTAAAAGATTTACCGCTACACCAATTACCAATGTGCCAAAAATTATTGGTCCAGATTGTATTGAAGCAGGTAAACAATGTACCTTTTCAGTGGACCAAATAGTTAGCGATAATGCAAACGACAATATAGGCTTTGATAAGTATTATTGGACTAATATACCTGCATATACAGCTAATAGCTTATATTTTTCATCAGATAATAGTTCAGTAACTTTTATCCCTACTTCAAGTGCTTCATTTACTCTTAAATGTTGTATAGGTAGAGCAAATCCTTATGATGGAGGTGTTCTCCCTGTTTTTAACCCTATTCAAGCTGTTGCTGGTACAACTTGCGTTACAAAAATAGTCGGCGCAGCACCATCGCAACCCGTTTTTGTAGGAGGACCACCCGATGGATTGTGCGTAGAAACAGGAACTACCGCAACTCCGGCAACATTTACAATTAATTATAGTTCAACTAATACATGTACTTGGAGTGCTGCCAATACGGGTTGGACAATTGGGGTACAAACTGCCAGTTCTGTAACCATAAACACCAATGGGTTTAACAATCCTGGAGTGCTTACCTTAACGGTAAGTAATGGTACTTGTACACCCTTAACTTTTTTATATCAAATTAATCGTAAATTAACCGCTGCTGTTACTATAGCGCCTACAAATACTTCACTTACAACCAATTGTTTAGATATTGGTAGTACTAGCAATACTACTAGTGGACAAAATATATTTTCTATAAGTACCTCCGCTTCTGCAAATCCAGTTATTTGGAGTGTTACACTGGCAAATTCTACAACAGCAGCTACTGGATTTAGTTTTACAACCCAAACACCAAGTTCTTCAATAGGGTTAAATGTTTTAGCATCCGCATCAGTTGGTTCTTATCAATTAAATGCAACAAACAGGTGTGGTGCAATACTATCCTATCCATTTACTGTAAGACCAAATGCTGTTACTATCAATGCCACTTCGCCTAGCTGTGTTACTCGTGGTGGGGCAGCAGTAACGTTTACATGCACCGCATCATCAGGTGCAACAGGATATTTATGGTCTTTTCCTGCTGGTTTTACTCCAGCCGCTACCTTTACTACAGCCAGTAATACTATTACTGTAACTCCTACAAGTACAGCTGTAGCAGGCAATATAACCGTTACTCCGCTTGGTGCCGTTACAACTTGCAACGGTGTTGCCTCTGCGGCTTACAAAGTCAATTTTAATGCAGTAGCTCCAACTAGTATAACACCATCAGCTTGCGTAACAGTAGGTTCTACATCGGCTACGTTAACCGTTGCAAATGCACAAAATTTTGGAACGTATACTGTAACTAGCTCACCAGCTGGTATAACAGGTTCTATTACTGGCAGTGGTGTTATTCCTATAACACTTCCAGCAAATCTAGCAGCAGGAAGTTACACATTAGTGGTGACACACTCTAATAGTAGCGCTGTAGCACCAATTTTCAATTGTGGATCAGCAAGTTTTAATTATGATTTAACTGTTGGAGCTAATCTATATTCTATAATTACATTAATCAGTGCACCAAGCGATACTTTTTTTGTGGGTGGTGCACCAACAGGAGCAACTTACGTTTGGTTTGTAAACAATATACAAGCAGCAACGCCTCCAACACCAAACCAATTGGTGCTTCAAGGTACAGGTACAATACCAACATCGGTATATTGTAATGTTACTGCAAACGGGTGTACCACAAAAATGATAGCGTCATTAGCGGGTGTAACTCATAGTCAAAGAAGCGCGAACAATGGTTTTAGTCCTATAATAAAAGAGGTTACAGTGTATCCTAATCCTAACAAGGGTTTTTTTACAATAAATGTACCAAAAGTTAAAGAAATAGCATCCGCAACATTGTATGACATGAGAGGAAGAGAAATTGAAACTTTCAATTTACAAACTGGTGAAAATACCATTCAAAAAGAAGATTTGCGTAATGGTGAGTACATTTTATCGATAACGATAGATGGCGTACTATCGGCACTAAAAATACAAATTAAAAATTAATTTACAAATCTAATAGACTTTGGTGTAAAAAACCAAAGTCTATTTTTTATCTTTTAATTATGAAAAAAATACTACTTATATATTTTTACATTTTTACATTTTTCTTCTCTTATGCTCAAAAAGAATTATGGGGAAATAACAAGACACAATCTTATATAGATTATACTGATCCAGCAAATCCTCTAACTATTCTATATTATGGCAATATAACTAAATATGATATTAATGGTCAAAACGCAACTATAGTGCATGTTTTTGATGGAGTAAACGGAAAACTTCCCAATGGAAAATTATTACAAGCTTCTAATGGCAAATTGTATGGGCTAACGTCTATTTATACTGGAACAACTGCAATAGAAAATAATGCTTGTTTGTTTGAATATGATTTAATACTAAATAAATATAATGTTTTATATTCTTTCGACCAAGCTTTATACTACTCACAATACATGCGTAGTGGCGTCATCGAAGGGTTTCCAAATAAATTGTTTGGCAGTATTAGAAATACTTTATTTTGTTATGATTTGATTACTGGAATTATGTCCTTTGGTCAATTAAGTGATTTTTTCTATGCAGACCTAACAGGAGAATTTACCAAAGGTATTGATGGCTTTTTGTACGGTACAATGTATTATTCTTCATTATGCCCTACCAGTAATGCTATTGGGCCTTTTCAGGGTATAATTATCAAAATTAATCCAATAACTTTAACAAATGAACTAAAATATTCATTTGCATGTGACTATGTTGATGGAACGGAACCTTCTGGAGGTCAAATTGAAACAACTCAAAATAAAATATATGGTACTAGTTATGGTGGTGGAGATTTATTATTTAATGCCGGAACCCTTTATGAATATAAAATAATGAACAATACATTTATAAAAAGAGTTAGTTTTGATGGTAATAATTTGGGGGCAATCCCATCTCCTTTAGTCAATGCAGGAAATGATATTTTATATGGTGTTTGCCGAAATGGCGGTACTAATGAATATTTTGACGCTGTAAACAATATTACAGTTACCAATCACTATGGTACACTCTTTAAATATGATACCACTAGCAATATTGTAAGTAAACTACATGATTTTGGAACGCAACAACTATCTCCATTAATTTTCAGTGGTTTACATCCTACATCTATAATGAAAGCTTCAACAGGTTTGTATTTTGGAGTAAGTGACATAGGACTTTTTAAATTTAATCCAATTGATACCACAGTAGTAATGACTACTCCTATAGGATGTACCACATGCCCAGTTAATGAGCCATTAGCTTATGCAACAGAAAGTTTAATCGAAATCTGCCGTAAACCCTCTTACCACGAGTTTTTGCCAAACACTTATGCCCCAGAGCAAGGCACAGCTTTTACCTTCAATGTGCAAAATACCAATGCCACAAGCTATATCTGGAAAAAAGGCATAATAGTTTTACCAGCACAAACAACGGGCATTTTAAATATTCCAAGTGTAACTGCCAACGATACTGGCGTGTACACTTGTACTATGACCAACGAGTGTGGCGAGACGGTAACCATGCCACTAAACATTAATGTAACAAATCTTGGTACAGATAACATAGACAACTATAAAGAGTTGATATCGTTATTCCCAAACCCCACCAAAAGCACAATCAATCTTAAATTTCCAGCAAATCGCGGTTTAAAAGGCTTGAAATATAAAATTACCAACTTGCTAGGGCAAACCATACAAAAACAAGAGATTGCTAAAATAAATTCCAAAAACGAGCTGACAATAGATACCGCTGGTTTTGTAAAAGGCGTTTACCAACTTACACTTACCACCGACAAAGGCGACTGGAACGGTAAGTTTGTGAAGGAGTAAAAGTTAAATTTTTAAATGTAAAATTCCAAACTAGAAAGTACTACTTTCTAGTTTGGAATTTTATATATCAAACTATTTTCGAAAAAGTAAACACCAAAATTGAAACCGAAAAAGCCAAAGTAGGCGGCGGCATGATGAAGTAATTAGTTTTAGTTTTGAATTTGTTTTGAAGAAAAATCTCGATTTTGGTCGGGATTTTTTCATTTTTATCACTCGTTACACACCGCAAAAGCATTCAAAATTAATTACAATAAAGTGCCTGAATTAAATTTTGTTTAATTATTTGTTAAGAAGATTAAACATTTTGGTTTTTAATTTATCTTTACAGAAATTAAAAAATAAAATTATGAAAAATTTAAAATTATTTGGGACGTTAGTCTTTGCAGGAATTATAGCTGTAAGTTGTAATGGTGCTAAAAAACAAGCTGATGAGGTTGCTGTAGATTCAACAGCCGTAGCGGTTGACTCAACAGAAGTTGTAAGAGCACAGAATATTGTTGAAGTTGCAGCAGGTAACGCTGACTTCTCAACATTGGTAGCAGCAGTGAAGGCTGCAAATCTTGTTGGAACTTTAAGTGGCGCAGGTCCATTTACTGTATTTGCACCAACAAATGCGGCATTTGATAAATTACCAAAGGGCACTGTTGAAACATTATTGAAGCCTGAAAGTGCTACAAAACTAACAGCAATTTTAACTTATCATGTTGTCGCTGGTAAATTTGAAGCAGCTGCTGTTGTTGAAGCAATTAACAAAAATGGAGGTAAATTTACAGTTACAACAGTTCAAGGTGGAAAAATTGATTTATCGCTTAAAGGTGATAAAGTAATTTTAACAGATGCCAATGGTGGTACTTCAGAAGTTGCAATAGCAGATGTTGCAGCATCAAACGGAGTTATACACGCTATTGATAATGTCGTGATGCCAAAATAATTTTTGTGCCTCTATTAATTCAAAAAGAGCCGTTACAGATTGTAACGGCTCTTTTTTATAATTAAATTAAGTATCTATTATATAATTAAAATTTAGGTGATTTCTATTTTAGTTACATATGAATCTATTTACAAATTTCAGATTTTAAAATTAAATATAAAATCTTTATAAAACTTTACGAAGCAATCTCCAATCGTTTCAATAAATTCTTATTAAGTGCATCTTGCGTATAATCTTTGTCAATATGCAATGAATCGTCATTAGAACTTGGTAAATCGTACATAGCATCGGTCAAAATGGCTTCGCACAGCGATCGCAAACCACGAGCTCCTAATTTATATTCTAATGCTTTGTCTACAATATAGTCCAACGCTTCGTCCGAAATGGTAAATTTTACATCATCCATAGCAAACAATTTTTTATACTGTTTGATCAAAGCATTTTTTGGTTCGGTCAAAATAGAACGCAATGTAGCTCTATCCAACGGATCCATGTGTGTCAGAACGGGTAAACGACCTATAATTTCGGGAATCAAACCAAAATCTTTGATATCTTTTGGGATAATATATTGCAATAAATTTTCTTTATCAATATTGTCAGCATTTTGCGAAGTGCTGTATCCAATGGCTTGGCGATTTAATCTTTTAGAAATTACTCTGTCAATACCATCAAAAGCACCACCTGCGATAAACAAAATATTTTGCGTATCTATTTCAACAAATTTTTGATCGGGATGTTTTCGTCCGCCTTTTGGCGGAACGTTTACAACGGTTCCTTCCAAAAGTTTTAGTAACGCTTGTTGTACGCCTTCGCCCGAGACATCACGAGTTATGGACGGATTGTCGCCTTTGCGAGCAATTTTGTCAATTTCGTCAATAAAAACGATACCTCGTTCGGCTTTAGTCACATCATAATCGGCGGCTTGTAGCAATCGTGTCAAAATACTTTCGACATCTTCGCCTACATAACCCGCTTCGGTCAGAACCGTTGCATCGACAATCGCCAATGGCACATCGAGCATTTTGGCAATGGTTTTGGCAACCAATGTTTTTCCGGTTCCAGTTTGTCCAACCATAATAATATTCGATTTTTCGATCTCGACATCATCATGTTCGTCCTGCTGCATCAAGCGCTTGTAGTGATTATAGACCGCAACCGACATGACTTTTTTGGTTTGATCTTGTCCAATAACATATTCGTCCAGAAAAGCACGAATTTCTTTTGGCTTGCGCAAAATCAAATCTGCGGCACCTTTTTTGGTCGTTGGGTTTGATTTTAATTCTTCCAAAATTATACCGTGCGCTTGCTCGATACATTTATCACAAATGTGCGAGTCGATTCCTGCAATCAACAAATTGGTATCTGGTTTTTTTCTTCCGCAGAAGGAACATTCTAATTTTTCTTTTGCCATAATATTAATTGACAGTCGCAGTTTTTAGTCACAGTTACGATACTGTAAACTGCGACTGAAAACTGAAAACTGAATTTATCTTCTCAAAACTTCGTCTATCATCCCGTATTCTTTGGCTTCGTCGGCGATCATCCAATAATCGCGCTCGGAATCTTTGTGCACTTTGTCGAATGTTTGTCCAGAATGTGATGAGATTATTTTGTATAATTCGTCTTTAAGTTTTAACATTTCTCGTAGGTTGATTTCCATATCGGTAGCAACGCCCTGTGCTCCGCCTGATGGTTGATGAATCATTACTCGTGAATGTGGCAATGCCGACCGCTTGCCTTTGGCTCCTGCACAAAGTAACACGGCTCCCATTGATGCAGCCATACCGGTGCATATTGTGGCTACATCGGGTTTGATGTATTGCATGGTATCGTAAATTCCTAATCCTGCATAAACGCTTCCGCCTGGCGAATTTAGATATATTTGAATGTCTTTTGTGGCATCGGCACTTTCTAAAAATAATAATTGTGCTTGTACGATGTTTGCGATTTGATCATCGATTCCTGTACCAAGAAAGATTATGCGATCCATCATTAAACGTGAAAAAACGTCGAGTTGCGAAACATTTAATTGACGTTCTTCGATGATATATGGCGTCATGTTGGTTGGTGTCATGGCTGCTGTAATCTTGTCGAAATACATGGCGTTTACACCGTGGTGCTTGGTGGCAAATTTTTGAAATTCTTTTGCGTAGTTCATTTTAAAAAATGGTTATTGGGTTATGAGTTTATAAGGTTTAGTGCTTTAACAACCGAATGTTGTCAAGAAACGACAATGTTTGTAATTAGCCCAGATAGTAGTGGAAAGCTTTTTGTGATTGAAAACTAATTTTTGTTGCCATAAAAAAGCGACCAACGGAAGCTCTTTTTGTGGCTTACAAAAATAGTTTGAAACACAAAAACTTGGAACGTATAGCTGGATTGGCTTCAAATAATTGAGCGTCAAAAATACAATTCTTGACGCTCAAAGATACTAATTATATTATAAATTTATTCGCCATACATTTCTTTTACGAACTGGTCGTAAGTGACTGCTTTGGGTGTTGGGTTGGCTTTTTCGACTAATAGCTGTAGTAATTTGTCTTTCATGACTTGCTCTGAAAGGCGTTTTACTTCGTCTTGGTTACTCAAAACTCGCGCTACGATACCTTCAATTTCTTGATCGGTTGGATTAGCTTGTCCGAATTGAGCCATTTGTTGACGTATATTATTTGTTGTGAAGGTTTTAAGATCTTCAAAATTGATTTTGATATCTGATTGTGCCATCGCGCGACCTTCGATCATCTGGAAACGCAATCCATTTTCGGAACGGTTGTATTCGATTTCGGCTTCGGCTTTTGTTAGATTTTTTTCGCCTGCTGTTTGTAACCATTTGATTAAGAAATCTTTTGGCAAATCGAATTTGGTGTTCGCAATCAACGCGTTAACAACGTCATCAGTAAGTTTTTGCTCGGCTTGTTTTGAAAATTGTGCTTCGGCATCTTCTTTGATTTTGGCTTTTAATTCGGCTAAGGTTGCTACGTTTCCTGCTCCGAAAAGTTTGTCGAATAATTCTTGATTGAGTTCGGCATGTTGTACGGCGTCTACAGAATTGATGGTTACTTCGAGATCGACATTTAGCGTGTGCACAATTTCGTGATTTACTTTAAAAACGTCTATCAATTTGTGATCGTCTTCAAATAATCCAAGCGTATTTACAGTTACGACATCGCCAACTTTTTTGCCTAGAAATTTATCGGCAGTTGCTTTGTCTTTGAAAATTGACAATACGAATGGTGTGTTGGTGTTGATTCCGGCGCTTTCGTTGACAAATGTTGCCGAAACTTCGCTGTCGTTTGTGATTGTTTCCGAAGGCGTTAAGGTTCCGAATTGTTTTTGGATTCGAACAACTTGCTCGTCGATCATTTTGTCGTCGGCGGTGATGATGTATTTGGTTACCTCGGTTTTGGCGTCTAAATCAACAGCAAAAAATGGAGACAAGCCTATTTCGTATTGAAAGGTTAGGTTTTCTTGCTCCCAATTGAAGATTTCTTTTTCGATGGCCAATGGTGTTCCTAGCAGATTCAAACGTTCGTTGGTAATGAAACGCTCTAAGGCTAAATCAACAACTTTTTTTACTTCTTCTTGCTTTATTGGTTTTCCGTATTGTTTTTCGACCAAATCCTTCGGCACAGCGCCCTTGCGGAAACCTTTTACTGTTGCCAACGGCATTTTTTCGTTGATGCGTTTGGCTACTTGCCCTTTATAATCGGAAAGGAAAACGTTGATTTCTATGATTTCGGTAACCTCGTTTATTGCGATTCTTCTGATATCCATTTTGCTGATTTTTATATACTAAAATTGGGTTGCAAAAGTAAACAAATTTTAGAATAAAAACAAGGAAGTTTTGTAGACTGTAGACTGCAAAGGTTCTAAGGCGCTAAGTTGGACAAATTGAAAACTTAAGAACTTTTGTGCCTAAGAATCTTTGTGCCTTATTTTACCTCTTTTCTGAAATAAAACGGTTGGTTATGGATTGCGAAAGTGATAGAATAATGCTGAAAAACAGCGCGGTCCAAAACGAATCGACTTCAAAGCCGCCTACAATTTTGGAACAAAGAATAATGATTAACGCATTGATGACAAACAAAAATAATCCCAACGTTACAATGGTAACTGGAAATGTGAAAAATACCAAAATAGGTTTTATAAAAGTATTGAGTAATCCAAGAACTACTGCTACAATGATTGAAGTTATAAAACTAGAAACGTTGATGCCCGACATGAAATAGTCGATAACAAGAACTAAAATTGCGGTTACGAGGAATTTAAGGATGGTGTTCATGAGGATTATGTTTAGCTGAAAAATAATTTGAAATACAAATATACTACAAATCGATTATTAAAATTTATTTTACTACGTCAAGTAGGGTTAAATGTAACATAGATGTTTACTATTAAACTTTTATTATAAAGTTTTATGAAAAAAATTATTTTTTGAACATATTATTAAATTTATTAAAAAAACAACCTATGAAAATATTTTTACTACTTATTAGTTTTTGCGCCTTTCAAATAACAACTTCGCAAATTATAAACATTCCAGACGCCAATTTTAAAACATTTTTAACTTACACACCAGCAAATGGTTATGCATATGCAGTAGATCTCGCAGGCGCATACACCAGAGTTGATAGTAATTTTGACAATCAGATTAGCGTGCAAGAAGCTGCAAATATTTCAGGATTAGAGATTTATGACAATGCGCCTGTTGCAAGTTTGTCTGGATTAGAATATTTTATAAATCTAAAATCTGTAACTATTTATTCATCAGCATTGACATCATTTAACTTTCCAACGCTTGTCGATTTAGAATACTTAGCCATTAATGTATACATTTTTATTAGTGCTACGCCTTATTATTCATCGTCATTAAACATTTTAAACTTAGATGGTAACGTCAACCTTAAAACGCTATATGCAGTTACAGGAAATGCAACGAGTTTAAATTTATCCAACAATAGCAATCTAGAAGATTTATATCTATGGGCAGTAGATATCGAAAATCTCGACGTATCAAATAATGCTAACTTAACTAATTTTTATTTAGCAACAGGAAATCTTTCTACTCTGAACTTTTCTGCGAATAATATTGATTTAGTTACTGTGCAACTTAATATTCAAAATTCTAATTTTAGTATACCAAATGGCTCTTCTTATTTAAAAAATTTGTATTGTTTTTTTGAAGCCAACAATAATTTAAATTTAACAGCACTTCCAGGATTATTTGTAATTAGTTTTGCTGGAATAGAGTTGACAAATGTAGATGTCAGTAGTAATTTGATGCTTGCAGGTATTCTAATACAAGATGCAAACATCGCTACTTTAAATTTAAATTCGAATCTCAATCTTGAGTATATTGGTGTTGTTAATTCTAATTTACAATCTATTAATATAGATAATTTACAATATGTTAAAGACATAAATTTTTCAGACAACAATCTTACATTATTAGACCTAAGTAATTTATTTATTTTGAACTCATTTAATGTAGGCAACAATTTGTTAACGCAACTTTCTCTGAAAAATAATTCTACGGAGATTGGTGGTTTTAATATATCGGGAAACCCTACTTTACAAAATATTTGTTGCGATGCCAGTCAAATAATAACCGTTCAAAATCAATGTAACTTTTATAATTATACAAATACAATTGTAAGCTCTAATTGCACTGGTCTAAGCCTATCTACCGAAAATGAAGTGTTTGTAGAAAATCGAATTTCATTATTTCCTAATCCAACTTCAGATTTTTTAAATATTGAGTCAAAATCGATTATCGATTCTATTTCGGTTTCGGACATAAATGGAAGAAATGTTGCTGCTAATTTATTTGATTCCAATAAAGTTGATGTTCAAAATTTACAGTCAGGAATTTATTTTTTACAAATAGTTTCTAATTCTAAAGTGAATACAATAAAATTTATTAAAGAGTAAACACTACAGTAAAGTTAACAAGAAGTCGATAGATTATTTCTAGCGACTTTTTTTTATTTCAAAAACCCAATTGTTTTGTCAAAAAACATCTTAGGGTTTTCGGCGTGCAACCAATGCCCGACAGATGGGATGGTTTCGAGTTTTGAATCTGGAAAATGGTGTTGAATGTTTGACCAATCTTCGTCCAAAATATAATTAGAATTGCCACCACGAATAAAAAGTGTGGGTTTTGAAAAGAAATGATTTTCAGGCAAAGCTTTTCCTACTTCGTCAATTTTATGATTAAAAACTTCGAGATTAAATCGAAATGCCAATTGCTCTGGCGTTTGCCAATACAAACTTTTTAATAGAAATTGTCGGGTTCCGAAATCGGAAATGTGTTGCGAAACTATTTCGTCAACTTCATTTCGTGATGGTTTTTTAGAGAAATCGACGGCATTCAATCCTGCTAAAATTGCTTGATGGTGTTGCGGATAAAATTTTGGACCTATGTCGGCAACGATTAATTTATCTATCAAATCGGGATTGCTTGTAGCCAAAAGCATCGCCACTTTGCCACCCATTGAATGTCCGATAATAGCATTTTTTTGTAAATTATTTGCTTGACAATAATCGACAAGATCTCGCACCATAACTTCATAACTGAAATCGTCGGAATGAAAACTGCGCCCGTGATTGCGCAAATCAATAGCATGAACTTGAAAACCTTCGCTAGCATATTGTACAGCGAGTGTTTTCCAATTGTCGGACATGCCGAGAAAACCGTGCAGAATTAAAAGAGACTTTCCGTTGCCTTCTATTTTTGAATGTAGTATGTTTTTGTTTTTCGCCAAGAATTATACAAATTGATTTTTAATATTTTTTCGCCACAGATTATAAAGATTTACAGGATTTTATACATAAAAAATCTGTATTAATCCCACTAATCTGTACCTAAAAAAACAATGAAATCTGCATGGTTTTTTATTTCAATTTATGCAAGTACATGTTCACAACATTATCCAAACCCAAATAAATAGCTTCCGAAATAAGCGCATGTCCAATAGAAACTTCTAACAAACTCGGGATATTATCTTTAAAAAATTTAATATTATCCAAGCTCAAATCATGACCAGCGTTGATGCCCAAACCAAGTTCGTTTGCCAAGATCGAAGCTTTCGTGTATGGTTCGATTGCCGCTGTGTTTCCTAAACTGTATTGATGCGCAAATGCTTCGGTATATAGCTCGATTCGATCGGTTCCACAAATTTTTGCACCGTCGACCATATCGAGAATTGGATCTACAAATACTGAAGTTCGGATGCCATTTCGTTTGAACTCAGTAATTATTTCAGAAAGGAAATCTTTGTTTTTAACGGTATTCCAACCTGCATCTGATGTAATGTTCGAGTTTGCATCCGGAACCAAAGTAACTTGCGTTGGCTTACATTCGAGCACCAAATCAATAAAAGATTTTTCTAACGGATTTCCTTCAATATTATATTCAGTATGAACAATAGCTTTCAAGTCTCTAGCATCTTGATACCGAATATGTCGTTCGTCTGGTCGCGGGTGAATCGTGATTCCTTGTGCGCCAAACTTCTGAATATCAGTTGCAACTTGCAATAAATTCGGCACATTGCCCCCACGAGCATTTCGCAAAGTTGCAATTTTATTGATGTTAACGCTTAATTTTGTCATTAAAAAAAATTTTTACAAAAGTACAACTTCTCGATTGTTTTTGCATATTTTTGTACAACAACAATTACACTATTTAATTAATTAGATGATAGAAATTTCAAATTATATAAATAACGATTACAAAGCAATTCAAGTTGAAGAAGTTATTGCTGATGTGCAAGTTTTTTTTGAAGAAATCAATTTTTCCCATTTTCCAGTTTTAGATAATACTACTTACATTGGTAGTATTGCCAAAGACGATTTAGAAACGTTCGATTCTGATAAAAAATTATCGGATTATAAATATACTTTAGAAGGTTTTTTTGCTCGAAAAAATATGATTTGGTTAGACGTTTTAGAAGTTTTTGCAAAAAATCATACCAATATTGTGCCTATTTTAGATGACAAAAATAACTATGTCGGGTTTTATGAAATGGAAGATATAATCAAAATTTTTAACGAAACGCCATTTATGAAAGAAAAAGGCGGAATAATTATCGTAAGAAAAGGAATTTTAGATTATTCGATGAGTCAAATCACGCAAATTGTTGAAAGTAACAACGGTAAAATTTTAGGCGTTTTTGTTTCAGATACAAGTCCTTCGACTATCGAAATTACTATAAAAATAAGTTTGGGTAACATTAACGAAATTGTGCAAAGTTTCCGTCGCTACGAATACGACATTATTTCGACACACCAAGAAGACGATTACATGAATATCTTGAAAGAGCGTTCGGAATATTTAGAGAAATATTTATCCATATAAATACGTAGATACTAAATTTCAAATATTTGAAATTTAAAATTTAAAATTTAAAATTTAGTATGAAAATAGCCATTTTCGGACAATATTATCAAAACGACACACGACCAATTATTCGTGATATTTTCGTTTTTTTTAATGCCAATAACGTCGAATTGGTTATCGAGACTAAATTTCTTGAAATCTTATATACGGAAAAAATTCTGAAGAAAGAATATAAAACCTTCAGTTCGCACCAAGATCTTGATGCAAGTTTTGATATGTTGTTGAGCATAGGTGGAGATGGAACAATACTAAGAGCTGTAACCTATGTACGCAATTCTGGAATTCCAATATTAGGAATTAATGCAGGAAGACTAGGATTTTTGGCAACGGTTCCAAAGGACAACATCGAAGAATTTTTGCAATTGGTTTTAGAAAAAAAATATTCGATTTCGAAACGAACATTAATAAGTTTGAAATGCTCGAAACCCAATCCTGAAATTGACAAAATTAATTTTGCCTTAAACGAAATTACCGTTTCTCGAAAAGATACCACTTCTATGATTACCGTACAAACTGCTTTGAATGGAGAATACCTCAATT
>JANOPO010000024.1:0-36121 GCA_031422015.1 Flavobacterium sp.
CAAAGGCACATTCCACACGAAGGGATTCGTGCGGGAGCGAGGGGATAATACCCGTTTTCTTCAATAATTTTAGGAACGTTTTCTTCATAATCCCACATATTTATTCTTTAATTTATTTTACTAGGCAATTCAGAAATAACAACCATTAAAACAAAACTTAAAATATAATAGATAATACCAATAATAGCTGCATTACTACTTTTGATTTTTGTTTCATATTTTTTTATTATTCTGACATAGTTTTGTTTTTTTATAAAATAAAAATTACTAAAAACAAAAATACTTATAAAAAGACTAAGACTGAAAACATAGGAGGCTATAAGCGAAAGTTTTGGAATCATTTCTATATTAGAACTGAAAGCTGCGAGAATTATGAAAATAGACCCTACATTAAAAAATAATGGCATAGTAAATAACTGAGCCGTTAATTTTTCCTCTCTAACTCCTTCTCTTTTTATTGAAGTAATTATTTTATAAAGACAGTAATATAAAAAATCAAAATATTTCATCTATTTTAACTATAGGTTAAAAATATTTTCTTCTATTGAATGACCCGAATATAAGTACGAACTAATTTGCGCAATACCATAAACTATAGCAACTGCAGCAACTGCGGGAGCAGCAACGGTTCCAGCTGCAATCAAACCAGCTGCAAACAATGTTGTTCCAACACCAGCACCAACATATTCTCCTGTCGATACAGCAATATTATTATTATTTTTGTAAATAATAGAACCATAAGATGCTACAACACCGACACCACCAACTACATTACCCAATCCTGATGTGAATTTTGAAATTTTTGCCATTCGCAAAGCATTATCAACTGTATAATCTGCAGCACTCATAGTTGATGTTCCATATTTATATAAATTAGTAGAATTTGCATCTGCAAAATTACTTAATGAAGATAAGTAAGTTTCAGATACCATACTTCCGAAACCAACCTTCTCCCAAAACCCTAAATTTACGGTATCTAATGTTGTGCCATCACCATTATAGGTTACCGACCCTTCATGCCAAATGCTACTAAACCCCCTTAAAAAAGCTCTAGCCTCAGCCCCATAAAAAGTTTGTATACCATTTGCAGCATTATAGTTTTTCCAAGCTAAATCGCCACCTGTAAAAGCTGCTTGTCCGCCCCAAAAAGAATCACCACTAGCACCAAACATATGGTCGCCATTACTGAGGTTTCCATGACCTCCACTTGAACCACTTCCAGCATAATGCCATGTGTTTATTGGCTCAGGCGTTATCCCATCCAACCCACTAGGATCTGCCCAATACATCGGGTTGCCGTTTCCAAACTGATACGGCGTTTGGCTAAAATGCGTCACCGGGTCAATACAAACAAAACGACCAATATCGTTGCTGTATTGCCTAAAATCCATCGCGGTAACATCCAACCCCAACTCATTCTGCCACTCTTGCCCGTTAAACTTATAATCGTTTATGTTGTCATTGAGTGCTACTTGCCCGCCACCGGGAGCTTCTTTTAGCTCTACTTTGGTTTCATTTACCACCGCTTTGTAGCGGTTGAGTACCGTGTTGTAGCTCTCATGCTTCAACCCATACGGGTAATACCCGTTTTCTTCAATAATAGTAAGAACTTGCAAGCTTAGTTTTCTATTACAATTCTTCCATCTTTTTTAATTCTTTAATACCTAATTCATCAAAATAATGAACCAAATTTAAAATTTGTTCATCATTAAATCCATCAAAACCCCCAAATAAATTTTGTCTTGTAATAATTAGGTTTTTTTTATCAAAAATTCTTAAAACTTTATTCAATCCTAATTTACTTGATTTTTCAAACTCATACGAATAAGACAGATCACTTATTTCTGTAATAATTGATTTTTTTAAAATTAAAAAGTGATAATAATTAATTTTTAAATAAATTTTAGTATTTTCTTTAACTGTTGACAAAGATGTTAATCTTTGTTTTTGAATTATTAAAAAAATGAAAAATACAGAATACAATACAAGAGAAATTTCATAAAAAGCGATGTATCGATTTGATTGATTTCTTACATTATTTAATACAAAAAACAAGATGCCGTTTATTAAAAATACAAAAAAAATATTTTTTAGTATAAAAAATAAATATTGAGAAATACTTATTCTAAAATTCTTTAAAATTAAAGTTTCCATAGATTTTAATCTTGATATAAGCCATTAATATCTAATCCTGCATCCATAACTTTAGAACCACCATATAAAAGTTGTGTTGTATTTTCTGCTCTAATCATAGAATTTAAATCTCCAAAAAATCCAACAACATTACCCCCAGAAAACATTCCAGGAATAAAGCCGCCTAATCCATCAATGAATTTTGCATTTGGACTTTTATTTACAACAGCACCCTGCCCAAGTATAGTATTAGCCATATGTAAGTTAGGATGAGAAATTGTTTTAAACGAGTCCGCCATTTGACTTACGCCAATTGCAATTTCACCAATAGTTAATGTTAATGCAATACCAGAAGCACCAGCTGTTTCTGGAATAGCTAAAATTGCCCCTATTGTAGCAACTGTGCCAAAAAAAGTATTACTTAGACCATTCATGAATTTATTATTCTTATCCCAAGGACTCATTGCTGGCCCATACTCGCCAGAACCTTTACTAGTAAAATAAGAAGGTGCTTTTTTCTTGTAAAAACCAACACCCATTCCACCAGGAACTGTGCTTTCCGAATCAGGATACATGAAAGATCTAAAACCGTTTTTATAACCTAAATGACTAAATACCGCTCTAGCCTCCGCTCCATAAAAAGTTTGAGAGCCATTGGCAGCGTTATAGTTTTTCCAAGCTAAATCGCCACCTGTAAAAGCTGCTTGTCCGCCCCAAAAAGCATCACCACTAGCACCAAACATATGGTCGCCGTTACTTAAGTTTCCTGCACCTGTGTTCATTTGATTTCCACCTGCATGGTGCCAAGTGTTTATTGGCTCAGGCGATATCCCATCCAACCCACTAGGATCAGCCCAGTACATCGGGTTTCCGTTGCCAAACTGATATGGCGTTTGGCTAAAATGCGTCACAGGATCAACACAATTAAACCTACCCAAAGCGTTGTCATACTGGCGGTAGTCCATTGCCGTGATGTTTAATCCCAACTCATTCTGCCACTCTTGTCCGTTAAAACGATAGTTATTACCACCTTCATTCAACGCCACTTGTCCGCCACCGGGTTGTTCTTTAAGCGCCACTTTGGTTTCATTAAGCACCGCTTTGTAGCGGTTGAGAACCGTGTTGTAGTTCTCGTGCTTCAACCCATACGGGTAGTACCCGTTTTCTTCAATAATAGTAAGAACATTAAGCTCATTGAGCGTATAACTCATCCGCACATTACCCAAATGGTCCAGATAATTATACACATAGTTATAATTGTCTTTTTTAATTACTAATTTATAAATAGTTAGACAATTTAATAGTTAAAACAAAAAAAAGAATACTTAGAAAAAAGTATAAGATACCAATTACAATAGATTTTTTTTTGGTGATTTTTTCTTTATAGAAATTATCTATTTTTAAATAATTTTTTCTTTTAACAAAATAAATATTATTAAAATAAAAAATACTTGTAAAAATTAGTACTTCCAATATTAAAATCCAAATATTAGGTTTGATTGCTCTATGAGGAATTATTTTTATCATTAGAAAGGAGACCACTAAAAAATTAAAAAATAAAATGGAAGAAAAAAGTTGAGAAGCTAAATCTTCATCTTTATAACCAACTCTTTTTATTGAAGTAATAATTCTGTAACAGCAATAATATAAAAAATTAAATAAATTCATAGCCCGAATTAATCATTAAAAATATGTTGTTCAACTGTTTTTCCAGTAGTTGTGTAACTAATAATTTGAATAGAACCATAAATTATAGCTGCTGCACCAATAAATGGAGCTGCTGCTGTACCTGCAGCAATTATTCCACCCGCCAAAAATGAAAGTCCTACTGTTGCACCAACAATTTCTGAAGTTGTAATAGTTTGATTATTTGCATATTTTGAGTATATCGAAAATCCTGACAATAATACTCCTGCTCCTCCTAATGCTCTGCCAGAAACAGTCGCAACTTTTGAAATTTGAGTCATTCTCGAGGCGTTTTGCAAAGTCAGTTGAGCCGCTGAAAATTCTTTAGTACCATATTTAAATACGTTCCCAGCATTTGATTTCGCATAATCATCCAACATATCAAGATATGTACCACTGTACATTAAACCAACTCCAATATTAGTAGAAACCTTCTCCCAATACCCTAAATTAACGTTATATAAGGTTTCACCATTTAAACTTGGGTCGCCAGCATTAGCAGAGTAAGTTGTTACTGATCCTTCATGCCAAACACTACTATAACCTCTTAGCATATTAACCGCCTCAGCCCCATAAAAAGTTTGCCCATCATAATACCCTGCTAACTTACCACCATCGCCCCAAGCAGCGCCAACGCTATGTGCATAAGGGTTACCTGGCATCATGCCATTTGTGTTTCCAAAAGTATCATGCCCTCGTGGGTTTGGGTTGCTTGGTGCTTCTTGTCCTGCCATGCCATATACAACTCCATCCAACCCACTAGGATCTGCCCAGTACATTGGGTTGCCGTTACCAAACTGATAGGGTGTTTGGCTAAAATGCGTTACAGGATCAATACAATTAAACCTGCCCAAAGCGTTGTCATACTGGCGGTAATCCATTGCCGTGATGTTCAAGCCAAGTTCGTTTTGCCACTCTTGCCCGTTAAACTTGTACTGATTTATATTGTCATTTGCTACTTGCCCTCCACTAGGAGTTTCTTTTAAAGCTACTTTGGTTTCGTTAAGCACCGCTTTGTAGCGGTTGAGTATCGTGTTGTAGTTTTCGTGCTTCAACCCATAGGGATAATACCCGTTTTCTTCAATAATTTTAAGAACTTGTGTTGCCTTGTCAAGGCTGTAACTCATCCGCACATTGCCCAAATGGTCGAGATAATTATACACATAGTTATAATTGTCTTTTTTGGTGCCTGTAGCCGTTTTGGTTTGTGTGTCTACCACATAGCCTTCGCTGGTGCCAAAAAACTGCAAAACTCCTTGATTGTATTGGTAGCCATCTAAATAATCGGTCGTGATAACTTGTAAGCCATTCGTAACCGTTTTTTGAACCTTGCTGCCTGCTGCGTCGTAAAGATATACAATTTTTTTGGTGGTCGTAAAAATTATTTCTACCGGAAGATTTAGGTGGTTGTATTTTATATCGGTAATGCCTTTGTTGTTGTCGGTTTTTAAGTTGCCATTTGTGTCATAAGTATAATCATCGAGGTCTATGGCAGTTGCATTTGCATTATCCTTAAAACCTTGTGGGCTGTTGCTTCCATCATACACCATGCCGAGTTGGTTGGTATTGGGTTTGTAGCGGTATACCAAATCGTCAATTTCGTTAGGCGTTCCCAAATCTTGCCCGCCATTGCGGTTTAGGGTCATGATATTGCCAATAGCATCATAACTCGCACTTTCATTATAGGCATCGGTATCGGGGTCGCTGGCATGTGGCTTGCTGTACACCGCTGTAAGCAGGCGGTTGCCTTGGTCGTAGGCAAAATCATACTGCCGCAATATGTTGTCGTTGGCACTACGCCATTGTATATGGGCGATGTTGCCATTATACAAGTTGGTTTCGTGGGCAGTATCGGTATAGCCGATCCGAAAACCAAATAAGTCGTTGGGTTCACTGTCTATATTCAGCGGTTGGGTATTGCTCAAGTGCTTTACTTGGTTAATACTCGTGAGCCAACCCCGTAGGTTGTAGGTATAGTCTACTTTTTGCAAACGAGGTTGGTTTGCTATACCACCCACATTTTTATACAACAGTTGTCCCAACTCATCATACGCAGGTTCGGTGAGTACTTGTACCGCCTCACTATTTATCTGTTTGGTGTGTTGCGTTAGGCGATCTTGGGCAGAGTAGCTAAAGGCGTCAGTGGTTTGTATCAGCACTGGCACAATAGTACCTATACCTATAGTTTGCCGTATGTGGCTGCTTCGTGCCACAAGTGTTTTGCCTGTAAAGTCGAGCTCGGTACTGGTTTGGGTGTAGCCGCCTTTGTAGTTGGTTTTGTTGGTTTTGATAGGGCGTGCTCGATAATCGTAGAGTATCTTGCTGGTTTCGCCTATGGGTATGCTGCCATACAACACCCGTACCCATGATCCCGTTGGCAAGCCTTTTGGTTTGTTAGTCAGGTTATAATGTACTGGCAAGGCGGTCGTGCTAGCAAAATCAGTAGGCGCATCGGGAAAATCATAATCGTCGTAGTAGTTTACCGTCAGTAGTTTGAAACCCGTAGGCAAATTGTCGGTCGTGTAGCGCACATTTTTGCCATCAATACTATTGTTGCTGGCTGTTTTGGTTACATTGGCTATGGCACCCGTATAGTCGGCTTGTATTTCGGCACGGCTCAATGCTGTGGCATACCAGCCAGTATACACAACACGGTTGAGGTTGTCATAACGGCTCAGCATATACCCCACAACGCCATCGACAAACGGCGAGGCTACTGGACCTGTGCCAATAATACGGTTCAGTTTGTCGTATACTATGTTTTCCCAGTTGGTTTTGTCTGGAGTTTTTTTCTCGATAAGACGGTTATAGTTGTCGTACTTGTAGTGGTAGGCTAGCGTTGCCAGTTGGGTGATTATATTGGTTATAGTGGGTGGCAATACAAAGGTCAAGTTGTCTAGCCCATCATACACACTATAGGTATCGTGTGCCATAAAGGTAGCTGTAGCACCAACCACACTGCTGTTATACGTGCGTTGCAGCACCACTTGACCACGCAAGTTTGTGTAGCTTATGGTGGCGTGGTCATCGTCACGAGTGGGTTCGGCTTCCGAGTTTTCGTTATACAAAATGTTTTTGTAGAGCGTGTTTGGTGCAAAAAAGCCATCGTCTACCAACTGTCCCGAGCTGCTCACGGTATATTTTTTTACAGCGTCGTCAGCCGTGTTGGTTTGGTAGGCATATTTCACTTCATGCCCCGATCCCATCGCCCAACTGCTCGCATCGCCAGGTGCCGCTTGCTTGCGTATGCGGTTTAGTGGCGAAGCTTCATAGAGCATTTCGCTATAAAAATTTTGCCCTTCATACTGCGGGTAGCTTGGCGCAATAAGCGCATTGATATCTTGGGTAGTATAATCGACATAATCCATAGTTGCTGTTGCAGCCACATAGGGCATATAGTTTTTGGTCGTGCGACCAAAACCGTCGTAGGCAATCGGTACGACAATATCTTTGCCCGAGTTGCTTTGTTTGTTGGCAATTTTCATTACAGGACGCCCAAAACCATCCATATAGGTCACACTGATGTTTGCCTCGGCAGCTGTAGGCGCAGCAATAGTTGCTTCAGTAGCTACCTTGTATACTTTTTGTTTTACCCAGTTTTGGCTCACATCTTGCGCAAGACCTATCCATGAAAAAAAGAAAAAAGCCCATCCCAAACCCTTCCCGAAGGGAAGGGCTCTGCTACTAAATATAGTTTTATATATGTTGTTTGTCATAATTTTTATTTTTATAGTATGCTAAAAAATCTACTTTCTTCTCCCACTCCTTCGAGGAGGGCTGGGGATGGGCTTTACTCCGTCCTAGTATTATACTCATTCTCAGACAAAATTATAAAACTACCATCGGCGGCTTTCTCCTTTGTTCGTGCCAGCCGTCCAAAGGCGTCATATTCAGTATACAAGCTATAACCTTTTGCGTCGGTCATACTTAGCGCGCCGTATACAGGATTGTAGGTATAAGTTGTGATTTGTGCAGCAGCTACATTGGCATCGGTCGAGGTGCGTAGTGCGTTGAGTGCTGTTTCAACAGCTGCAATACTTGTGGGCGTTATGGCTTGACTAGTTGCGGTCTTAATACTAGCAATCAAAGCTGGCGGAATATCACTGTATTTAATCCCCGTGAGTTTGGCTACTACAAAGCGGTTGTCATACCCATACACAAAACTATCCCATTGGTTGTTGGCGATTGCGCCTGGGGTTACTTGCACCGTTGAGACCATGTTGCCATCAGCATCATACTCAATGCGGGTTTTGGGCTCGAGAGGTTCGTTGGGCTTGGACGCTTGGATTTCGGTAATGAAGTAGCGTGTTACAGGGTTTCCAAGAAATTGTCCGGGTACGTCGGAGTAAATATACTTTGTGTGACCACCAATATTTGATTTTATATCACTTACTGGCGTTTCGATACCATCATAATAAAGAAGTGGATTGTATTCATATTCTATAATATCAGTGGTATTACTTGTTGATTTTAATATTTTTTGATAGTCGTATTCGAATAGTTGTTCATGTAATATTTTTTTATTTGCTTCATAGTAGTTAGTAGTTATTTTTTTAGATAAAAAATAAAATTTTGGCAACTCTTCATGCATATTAAAATCTCCGTCGCGCAGAGGACTTTGATTTTGATCGTATAGATAATCTTCTTTATATGTTAATATTAGTGATTTATTAAAAATACTTTTTGAGGTTAACATGTCTAATTTAAACCTGTTCATACTCAATGCTGACACCCCTAGAAGACTTACATCATTTCTTAAAAGATAAAGATTTGTATCAATCATATTATCAAGATTATCATGCTTATATAATGTATAGCCTTTATCTTCTTGTAACTCATTGACATTTATCTCATAAATTTCTTTATTATATATCAGATTTGCTGGATTTGAATAACCATGACTATTAAAATGAACAGTATAGCCCCCGTAGGTATATATTGGATAAAAATTGTTAATCACATTATTAAGAATTCCATTATTATATCGATATTTTTTTTTGCTTATAAATTTATTGTTTTGATCAAAAGAGGTTATACTTTTTATCCTAAATCCGTCAACTAAATTTGTATTTACATCTAAATTTTCATAAAAGGCTGGTATAACAGCTCCGGGAACTAAAATTTCTTTATAAACAGAAACAGATGCAGATTCGTTATCATAACTCCAAATTGTGATTTGATAGTTACCATCTTGCAATGATAAATCTGTGATTGATTCTCCACAGCCCGTTAATCCTCCTTTTATAAAGTCTAAAGGTTGTGAAGAATTACTTCCTGTATAAAATATTTCATTGGTGTTTATCATACAAGTATTGTAAACTGATGGTACGGTAACTCCTGAGTCGTTTATGCATTCACCTGTTGAATCATCAGAAGTATTACATGTAACATTGGGTAACCGCTGGATTAAATAAACACCATTACCTCCAGTTTGCAACTTAAGAGTAGTACCCAAACCGTTATCAATTCGCATAAATGTGCTTTTTACATCACTATTGTAATGATAATTACTAGTAGCATAGCATGAATTAGGGAACGACATTAAGTTTAGTGAAAGCATCGTATTATTGGGAGTTGTAGCGACACTGTTTTCATAACTACATGAAATATTTGGTCCAATTTGGGTACCACCTAATACTTGGTTTGTTGGTATCATAGGTGTTACGTCTGGGTGATATATAAGCCCATAACCTCCATTTAATGCGTTTTGATCATATTCGAACTCTTGATACCCTTTGTTCGGAAAAATAATCTTACTTAAAGTTCCAATTAAAGATTTAGTAAAATCGTAAGATCGTTTTGAATTTGGTAAATTGCAGTTGGTATACAATCCTGGATAATAATTATAAGGATTATTTAGAAGATTTGCATTATCATCTCTACCATTATACAATCCTATATAATCTTTTCCCATAGAATCTATTCTGGGTACAAGTTCGGGACTGATGTAGTCAAATTTGTATTTCTTATTTTCAGAAGAAATAGTGTTAGATACTATACCAAGAAATTCAATTTCATTCAACTTTAATCTTTTTGATAAATAATCTCCAATAACTGGTCCGAAATAACTATACGAAAATTGAACTTTACTATTAGGCTCCGCACCTTTATAATTATAAAATAAAATTTCTGTTAACTTATTGCCAGTTCCACCAACAAAATTTAAATCGTCTCTATTAGCGTGATTAAAACCTACTATTTTGGAGCTATTATGATATATTTCTTTTATTATTTGCTGATTTACTTTATATTCTGAAGTTACTATCTTTACAACGCCTGCATCATATTTGCCATCTCCCGTAACAGGAATATAATTTGCCCACTCGTAATTTTGATAAACAAAATCATATTGATCAAGTTTATTTTTTGATATTATCTTGGTTAAGAGCCAAACAGATATTGTTTCTGTGAATATATCTGGGCAATTAGGCACAGAATTTTGAGCATTAGATGTTGTTTTTTCTCTTGCATTATTTTGTCCAAAATAAAATTTTGTACCATCTGCCACTGTAAAAATGCATTCTGAGCCGTTACCTAAATTATTATGTCCTTGGATGTTTACTTCAATTGTGATAAGAGTATTAGTAATGCATTCAAAAGTAGCAGTGCCATATTTTCTTTTAAATAATTCATCCATTCCCATAACATTCATGCGGTAATAATCTCTAATAGCATGTGGGTCGATATCATTATTACCTCCAACAGCACTATGACACTGAATATTTGCATAATTTTCAACTGTTCGATCATCAGGAATCATCTGCACTTCTCGCGTTATGCGCCCCCCAAAATTTAAATTCCAACCAAGCCCAATATTAGAGGCAATTTGATTTACTTTTATTCCGCTAGATGAGTAACTCATACTAAGTGGCAAATCAATTTCTTTACCCTTGAAATTATAAAGAGGAATTGAAGTATTTAAAACACCTCTAAGCATATCAACATTAGAGCTTCCGTTAGTACTTCCTTTAGACTCCGGCGACGACAGGCTATTTGTAAATGCAAATGATTGATCTTGTGCTAAAGCTGTAAAGTTAAAAATTTGATTAATTACTATAAACAGCACTAAATTTAATATTATTCTATTTCTCATAATTTCTAATTTCTATTCAACGTTTTAATCACTTTCACTCCATCATTCCCTTTATTAGTTTTTATATTCACAATATAAATCCCTTCGGGGTAACTTCCCAAATCAATGGGGACGGTGCGGCTGGTTATAGCAAATTGCTGTAACACATGTCCCGCAATATCCGCAACTGTTGCCGTACCACTATCATACTCATAACCCACAATAATATTGGTGTAGGTTGTGGCTGGGTTTGGCATAGCTTCAATAAGACTTGCCACCACAACTTTCTTGTCTTTATCGCGCAGCTTCACCACCCAAAAATCACTACTTCCAAATACTTTCTTTTGGTCGCCAGTACTGGGTTTGCCTTGCTTTTCGTTCATGGCGTTGGCTAGTCCGTCAAGGCCACTTGCTCCATTTGCTCCCTCTCCAAGGCTTGGAAGCTTTACACTTCCCGTTGGATTGTTTAGCCCGTATTTTAACGAAGCATCTTTATCGCTTCCTAATGCATCATTTATTTTGTTAGTTGCGGCAGTCATTTTGTCATTAATGCCTTTGTTGATGTCGTTTTGTACATCGCCAATAGCTTGGTTGGCTTCATTGGTAGCGCTTTGCAATTGCATATTTTGCGTTTGTTGGATGCTTACTCCCTTCCCTTTGGGAAGGGCAGGGGATGGGCTTTCTACAGGCAGGCTAGTCCCCGCCATCAAATACCCACCATCTCTTGTTTCAATCACTTTTTTTAGTAAATCTTCTCCATCACTACCCACTGATTGCCGCCAAAGTTCTTCGCCATTTTCTGTTATCTTAATAGCTACGTAATCCTCAATACCTTTATCTACTCCCTTCCCTTTGGGAAGGGTTGGGGATGGGCTAAATCCCCCAAGCAACAAAGTCCCATCTTTATTTTCCACCAACGAGCTCAATACATCGACCTCGCCAATATTATAGGTTTCTTGCCAAAGTATTTCGCCTTCTTGCCCTAGTTTTAAAACCCAAAAATCAGTACCACTCGCATTGCCACGGCTTTTTTCGTTAGACGTGTCCGAGTTGGAATTGCCACCTACAATATAATTGCCATCATAGGTTTGGTGTACTACATAAAGCTGGTCGTCTTGGTTGCCACCAATGGTTTTTTGCCATTGTTCATTACCATTTCTGTCAACTTTTATAACCCAGTAGTCACCAACACCAAGATTATCATCTTTTTTTGCAATGCCATCAGTTCCCTTCCCTTTGGGAAGGGTTAGGGATGGGCTATTACTATAACCTCCAAGAATATAACCACCATCATTGGTTGCGGCAATACTCCGCAGCTCGTCTTCATAAATTCCTCCATAGGTTTTTTGCCAAAGTAGTTGCCCTTTATTATCCAGCTTGACCAACCAATAATCCATGTTGCCGAAGGCTTCAGATTTTTTTTCGCCGTACAATTTCAACTCTTCCAAATCAGTTTCCGTATTGGATGGCGCTGGCGAGGCTGAGCTACCACCCAAAATATACCCACCATCTTTAGTCGGACAAATACTTTGAAGCTTTTCTTGGCTCATACCTCCGATTGTTTTTTGCCATTCTTCACTTCCCGAAGCATCCAACTTGATAATCCAGAAATCATCGCCACCTCGGCATACTTCTTTCTTGTCAGAGTTTAGCTCCCCTCCCTGGGAAGGGTCGGGGGAGGATGAAACACCCGCCAACACAAACCCACCATCGGGCGTAAGCCGAACACTTTGCAAAAAATCGTTGCCAGAGCCACCAAAACTTTTTTGCCAATCTAGATCGCCGTTTTCCTTCATTTTCCAAATCCAATAATCCAAATCGCCATGGCCAACTTGGGTTTTATTTCCTGTTTTTTCAGACAAACTACTTCCTGCCAATATAAAACCAAAATCGGGTGTTGGCAAAGCATCCATCAAATAATCGGCATGCCTGCCTCCCATAGTTTTCTCCCAAAGTATGTCTTGGGCATAGGTTACCGTTGCAATAAAAAAGAATAAAAAAAGAAGTGGATGTCGTTGCATACTATATTTTTTAATGATTTATTAAATTATAAAAACAAAAAGCGTGGAACTTCGCTAAATGTCGTTGAGGTAGTGGAATACCCTGAAAACAAATAAACAAAGCCCACGCAGTGCATGGGCAGAGTCCATCCTTGTTTTCATTAAATTTTCCACTTTTCAACGACAAGAATAAAGCTGTGCTTTATATTTAATAAGATAGGAACGTAAAATTTATTAAGGTAAAATTATGACAAAATATAATACAAAACACAAATCTTCACAAAATTTTTTTACTAGGTTATAGTTACTTTTTAGGTAATTTACTTCGGTCTATTTTCAGGTTGCGATTTGCGCAGCAAATCGCAACCTGAAACCAAAACTTGTATTATGTTTAATGGTTACGGTTTTTTGAATTTGCGACAGGCTGTTTCTAGCCTTGACAGAAGGGAAACTCTTTCTGGGCGTAGCACTATTTTTTTGTTGGGCTGGCAAAGCGACCGCAGGAAGCTCTTGGCGGCTCTTACAAAAAAAGTGCTACGCCCAAAAAAGTTGGAATGATGGCGAGATTGGCTTCTAATTTATCTAACTAATCCCAACATTCCATCAACAACAAATCGCCTTTTTCATGAGTGATTGTTACAAGTCCGTCTTCGGCAGCATGATTACTGCTTCCGGTTCGATAACCTAATTGCAAGGTTTCGTTATGTAAAGGGTAAAATAAATTTTTGGTCGAAATTCCAGAAACTTGACCAATTGGAATTAATGAAATAATCGAATTTTTGGTATACCATTTTTCGAATTTATTGGGTAATAAATATATTTTTGAATGATCGTCGAGTAGTACAATCTTTAGTTGGTGGCGGTATTTTGCTATTATGGTAAGATTATTGAAGGCATGATCGGCGCGCTTTCCGGTAGCCCAAACCACATTTACGGCAGGAATTTTTCGCTTTATGAGATAGTCAAATGCTTTTTCGAGATCGGTTTTGTTTTGATCTGCTGCGTGGATTATTTCAATTGGAAACTGACTTTTACGGTATTTTTCGATATTAAAATCTCGATCAAAATCGCCTAACAAAACGTCCACTTTTACGTCCAATTTTATGACACGCTCAATAGCAGCGTCCAGAACGATAAGTAGCGGCGACCATTCTAACAATTGTCCTAAGAGTTCCGAATTGCATTCGGCACCATTTGCAATTATTAGTGCTGGTTCTTGATCATCCCGAACAATATGGTGTGAGGACATTTGATTTTTTGATTTTAGAATGTTGATTTTTGATTTCAGATGTGGTGTAAATATAGAAATCAAAAATTGTTATTAATCATTCAATATAATTATTTCACTGTATATTCTTTAACATCAGTTTCTGACAGATTAAAATACCCAAAAGGAAATTCTTCGGAATTTGTTGTATTTAAAATGTTTCCTCTTACAGTAACAGGTGGCGCTTGAAACGGACCACCGCCGCCTTGATTACCTGCGAGATTGAGCAAAATATTTAGGTATTCATAATATTGTCTTGAAATTCCTGAATGACTTACTACAATTAAATCTCCTATTTTTAAATTATCGTCAAAAACATTGCTAAAAAAAGCATTGCCATTATAAAATTTATCGTCCGATACATAGGCATCCGTTTTGACTGTATTTGGTGTTTTATAATTAAATAAATAAAAATCTTCGGTTGCAGCAGGATCAATATAATTTGTTTTTACATTAATTACCTCGCCACCAAACCCTTGTATTAACTCTTGCGTAAAATCTAGAATGGGAGCAACAGGTTTTAAAACTTCGGTTGCGGTGTAGGTTTTTCCGTTGCTTATAATCGTTAAGTTATATGTTTCATTGAGTACAGGAGCAAAGTTACTGCAAATATAAATTCCAGTATTCGGGGTTTCAATAAAATTAAAAATCACATTTGTACTATTTTTTACAGTTACAACAGCATTAGAAACTGCTGGAATCGTATTGGTATAAAAATCTGTTGTTGTTGATAATTTTATTTTTTGATCTGTACCAAAAGTGCCCTTTTGCCAATTTATTGACGCTTCGATAACAAGTCTTGGCGATGCAGTATCTAATGGAATATCTACAACTTCGGTACAACTATATACTAAAAACGAAGCTATTATTATGTAAAATATTTTTTTCATACAATTAAATTTATTTTTATTATGTAATTCTTAGCCCCTCCTTTGGAGGGGTTGGGGAGGCTTTAAAATTTAAAATTATAGCTAACGCCAGGAACTATTCCGAAAATTGATGTTTTTACGGCTTCATTTCGACCAGTATCTACATTTTGACTAAAGTTTATTGATGCTGCATTTTTGCGGTTGTAAAGGTTGTAAATACTAAAAACCCATTCGCTTTGCCAATTGCGATTTTTGTTTTTGCGTGGTGTTAATGTTGCTGAAATATCCAAATGATGATAGGCTGGCAATCGGCTAGAATTTCGCAAGCCATAACTCGGAATGGTTAATCCTGGTCCATCAAAATCTCCATTCAGATAATATTTATATTGCCCGTTCGGATACGTCGCTGGTTGTCCTGATTGTAATGCAAAATTAGATCCAAATGTCCATTTATCATTTAATTTATACGAACCTGTAATAGCTAGATTATGAGTTTTGTCATACGCTGAACTGTACCAATTTCCGTTATTAATGCCAATTTCAGATGCGGTACGGCCGGGAGTTTGTTGTTCAGATTTTGATAATGTGTAGGATATCCAACCCGAAAAATCGCCTTTGTTTTTGCGAACCATCAATTCCAATCCATACGCACGAAGTTGTCCGTTAAGGATAATTCGTTCGATATTATTATTGGCAATTAAGTTGGCGCCATCAATATAATCCAATCTATTTTTTACTTTTTTGTAAAAACTTTCTATTTCTATAGAATAATTATCATCATTAAAATTTACAAAATATCCTGCAGCAACCTGATCTGCAATTTGCGGTTTTATAAAACTATCGCTTGGCGTCCAAATATCTAGCGGAGTAGGCGAGGAAGTATTTGAAATTAATTGCAAATATTGCACCATACGATTGTAGCTTATTTTGATAGATTTTTCGTCTGATAATGAATAAGATGCTGAAAAACGTGGTTCCAGATTACTGAAAAATTCGATAGCTTCATTCTTTTTGAAAGAAGTTGTGCCAATTGGTGTTCCTTCGGAATAAATTTTAACATCTGGATTGTACGCCACGGCTTGATTGTTGGCATATACGCTTACATCTGAAGCTCCTAACCTGTAAAACATGCTTGATCGTATGCCGTATGCAATATTCAAGTTTTTTGAAATTTTTTGTTCAACATCTAAATACAAAGACGGCTCAAAAGCTTTTTTCTTATCTAGTTGATCTGCATTTATTCCGGAAGTTGCATTTGATGGAGTTAATGTTCCAGGATTGAAATCATAATAAATACCGCTTGCTCCAAAATTAAGTTTGATTTTATCAGTAATATAATTTCTGAAATCGTACTTGATACTATAGTTTTTTATGCCCGAATCCCATTGAAAACCAACTTGATCGATTTCTAAACCATAATAATAATCGCTGTAAATTAATGATAAATTTGAGAATAATTTGTCCGAAAATAAATGATTCCATCGCAAATTTAATGTAGCATTTCCGTAGGTATTTATAAAACTTTTGCTAATGCCAAAAACATCACGACCGAAATATCCCGAAAGATAAACGTTGTTGTTGGGATTTAGTTTGTAACTAATTTTGGTATTCAAATCATAAAAATAAGCCGTATTGTCTTTTTGCTCTTTCGATAATTTCAAAAATAAATGCGCATACGAGCCACGACCAGCAACCAAGAACGAACCTTTATCTTTCACGATTGGACCTTCGGCGAGTAATCGACTTGAAATTAAGCCGATACCTCCATTCATACTAAATTTATTACTATTTCCGTCTTTTTGATAAATTTCTAAAACTGATGATGCTCGTCCGCCGAAACGCGCTGGAATTCCGCCTTTATATAATTTTAAATCTTTGATAGCATCGGGATTAAAAACCGAAAAGAAACCGAAAACGTGTGAAGAGTTGAAAATAGTTGCTTCGTCAAGAAGTATCAAATTTTGATCGGCGCCGCCACCACGAACATTAAATCCCGAAGCGCCTTCGCCAGCATTGGTTACTCCGGGAAGTAATAAGATCGATTTTAAAACATCGACTTCACCCAAAACAACAGGCATACGTTTGATAGTTGCAATCGAAAGTTTGTTGGTGCTCATTTCTGCTGAACGAGTATTGATTTTATTTTTTTTGCCGGTAACAATAACTTCTTTGAGCTCTTGTTCGTTGCTGGTAAGTTTGAAGTTGTTTTTAATGCTTTTTTCAAGATTTATTGTTTCTTCGCGTGTCTGAAAACCTACATAACTGATTAGTAAAGTATAATTTCCTTTAGGCACCGTGAGTGAGTAAAACCCATACTCGTTTGTAGTTACGCCCGTTTTGAGTTCAGCGATAGAAACATTGACTCCAATTAAGGTTTCATTGTTTTTTACATCAGAAATAATTCCTGAAAGTGTATATTTTTCTTGAGAAAATCCTTTAGAAAATCCGAAAAATAATAAGATTAATAAAAAGGTAATTTTTTTAAGAGACATAAATTTGATTTTGATTAAGGATAAGACGAATTAGGAGTGCTTTTATTACAAGTTGAATGTTAAGTTAAGGTTAACAATTTTGTAAATAAAACTTGAAACAGATTGATTAAAGCATTGAAGATAAAAGTAATCATTTGATTTTTTTTGAATATTTTTTGCAAATATCATGATAATAAATAATTAAAAAGGTTTGTATTATAAATTCGAACCTATTTTAAATTAATGATTATAAATAAGTTGACAGTTTTTTATACTCTGAAGGCGTTTGATTCATCATTTTTTTAAACGTTGTGTTAAAAACCGATTTGGAGTTAAACCCAACTTCAAAACCAATACCAAGTAAACTTAGATGGTTCATTTTTGGATCAAGAATCATTTTTTTTGCTTCTTCTATTCGAAAACGATTTATAAATTGGAAGAAGTTTTCATTAAATCCGTTATTAACAATGTAGGATAATAAATGTGGTGTGATATCCATTTCTGAAGACAATTTTATCAGGCTAATTTCTGAATCTAAAAACGGTTTTTTTATTTTCATTAGTTGCAATAAATCGACTTTGTATTGCTGTAGTTTTTTGTCGTCAATTAATTTTTTCTTATTATCTTTCATATCGAATTCGTCAATAATTTCATTAATTTCTTCCTTCTGACTATCTGAAAAAGGGTAAATTTCTTTCTGTTTTATAAAATGATAGGCGATGAAAAATATTCCTATAAGTAAGAATAAATTAATTAGCGAGAAATTATCAGATGATAAACCTAGTAACATATCTGGTATCCAAATGACTATTAATATGTTAACGGCTAGTACAATGTTTTGTAACCATTTCAAATCAATATTTGTGGTGTTGGCACTAAATAACTCTACATTTTTTTTATGCTTTTTGAGTTTATTAAATGTCAAATAACCGTAGACAATCAACTGAATTATAAATAATCCAGTAAATAGGTATGATAGCACTGTAAATAGTGTTACTAAAGTTTTATTATTATTGTCAATAGCAACAGTATCATTCATTAAATAAAGGGCAAAAAAAACGAAAACACCATATAAAACTCCGAATAAGAAATGAAGGTAATCTTTTTTATGCCACACTAAATTTGGTTTGATAAAATAGCATATACTAAAATAAAAAAGTGGTGCAATTGCATTAGCTGAAAATCCTATAAAACTCTGTAAGACATTATTTTCAATAGCAATTTCTAATGATACATAAATAGATTCAATGCTTAATATAAAAATGGATAATAAAAAAAATCCAAACCAAATATTTGCTTTTGTATTTACTTTATTTGGATTTGTAAATGCTAGAAAAATCAATAGAAGTATAGATCCACAGAGCAATAGATTGATCAAATTTGTCATTTTCCGAAGTGAAGGAATTTGTTGTTTTGCAAAATTACTGCTTAATAAACTTTAAAATATTCGATTTAGTATCATTTGTTTTAATAAAATAAATTCCTTTTTCTAAATGCGACACATCAATATCAGAATGGCTTTTATAGTTTTCAATTTCTAAAACTTTTTTTCCTAAAATAGTACTCATTATAATTTTTGTATTCTTTCCCGTATTTATTCTGATAAAATCAGATGATGGATTCGGATAGATTGCAAAATCAGCATTTGATTTATTTTGATTTACAGCCAACGGATTTGCATATGTACGACAGATAGGATCGCCGACCATTATATCCATCCAGCCAACTAGTTTTGCCGAAGCATAAAAACTTTCTGCCAACGTCCAACCTTTTGTATATCGATCAAAAAGAATATTTGGCGTTCCAACTCCAATCAATAATGGTTCAGTAGCATATCCTTTTACTCCGGTAACTCCTTGTGCAATCAAATTGGCAATCAATGATTGTCCGCCAGTAGTTGGCAAAAAAGTTCTTGCACCAGTTGAAACAGCAGTTTCTGCAATGGCGCCTGCGCTAAAAGTTAATGAATTATACAAACTTGGATTATAATTGGTGTCGTTGCTTCCCCAAGATACATAGCCATTGAGATTTGATATGTTACCAATAAAATTTTCGGTATTTTCGTACTGAACAGAATTTCCAGTTGAAATTAGTTGATTGTTTGTAAGTAAAATTTCTGAATTGAAATTCGAATATTGATAATCCTCAATAAAAAAGAGAGCTTGACCCGGCACATAATTAATTGGCAAAATTGTGTTTGGAGTAGTAAAATTACTGTCAAACCCAAAACTACCACAAGCATCAAGCAATATGGTTCCTGAATTTGGAATTCCAATATTTGCCTCTGCTTGCAGTGATCTTGTGGTTAAAGCTATCGCATCTGCTTGCGTATAACCATCTAATCGTGTAACCAGAAAGCCGCCAAATGCTGCATTTGAAAAACTAACTTGACTGTTCCAAAACTTATTGGCGTATGCTTGACCTGTAAAAAAAGTTCCGTTATCTGGAATATTAAAATCAACGATACTCGAACTGCTGCTAGTTTCATATCCTAAAGCGGCAAGTAAACTATCTACGGCACAATCGCCACCGTAGGGTTTGTTGGGTGCAGCATAAACTTTATTTGGAATCCCTTTTGTCAAAACTATAAAATCTATTTCGGGATGCGAAATTAAGTAGTTTTGCACTGGATTTTTTATCTGTGAATTATAATCGCTAAAACTCATCCATTCGCTATCAGAATTCAAATTACTATCTTGACAGGCAATATTCAAAACCTTTGTAACATTTCTACGGAGCATATAATCATCAGCAACTGCAATTGAAACAGGGCTATTCGTATTTTTAATCACCAAAACTCTATTTTGTAATGCTTGCGAAAACAAAGAAATTGAAATAAAATAGAACCCAACAACCGAAAAATATTGATTTGTTTTCATTACTTTTTGTTTTATAATGTTTTTATAAATTTTGTTGTTTTATTGACAAAATAAACGCCGCATTTAATTTTTGAAACATCAATATCAGCATTGCTTTGATAATTTTCTATTTCTAAAACAGATTTTCCTAAAATATCACTAATTAGAATTTTAACATTTTTATTAGTATTTATTCTGATATAATTATTAGAAGGATTTGGATAAATTGCGAAATAGTTATTTGTACTATATTGTTTACTAGTTAATGGATTGTTGTAGGCTCTACAAATAGGATCGCCGATAATAATATCCATCCAACTGACCAACCTAGAAGCCGCATAAAAACTTTCGGCTAGCGTCCATCCTCTTGTATATCGATTAAACATGATGCTTGGGGAAGCAATTGCTTGCAACAGCGGCTCATCGGTATATCCTTTTACGCCAGTAACGCCTTGTGTAATTAAATTAGCAATTAGTGATTGTCCGCCCGTAGTAGGCAAAAATGTTCTTGCACCTGTAGACACGCAGGTTTCGGCAATGGCACCAGGTGCAAATTGAAGCGAATTATAATTAGCAGCAACATAATTACTGTCGTTACTTCCCCAAGAATAATAACCATTTAGATCTGTGCGATTGCCAATAAAAGTAGTAGTAACGTCGTTTTCGACTAGTATATTTCGAGAAACCAAATCGGCATTAGCAACTTGCATGTCGGTATTGAATTCGCCAAACGGACTTTCTTGTGTAATTGTTATAGTTTGACCTAGAGTATAATTAGTAGGAAGAAGTGTAAAAGGTTGTATTGGTGAGCTCGGAAACCCAAAAGTTGGATCAGAATCTAGCAAAATTTTCCTAGAATTAATAATGCCAATTGCAGCTTCCGCCTGCAATGATCTTGTGGTTAGCGCAATTGCATCGGCTTGGGTATATCCATCTAATCGTGTAACCAGATAGCCTCCAAATTGCGCATGCGAAAACGGAATCTCGCTGTTGTAAAATTTGTTAATAAATGCTTTTCCTGCAAAGATTTGATTTCCGAAGTTGTAATTTACATCACTAATATTGACTAGGCTTGTAGTTGGATTTCCTTCATATCCAAAACCTGAAACATAACTGTCTATTGAGCAAACTCCGCCATAAGGCTGGTTTGGAAAATCATAAAAATGTATCGGAATTCCTTTTGTAAAAACGATAAAATCAATTTCGGGATCAGAACTCAGATAGGCGAGAAGTGGCGTACCGATTTGAGAATTAAAATTTTCAAAACTCATATATTCTTCTCCACTACTGATGTTACTGTCTTGACAAGCAACATTTAAAACCTTTGTAACATTTCTGCGAAGCATATAATCGTCGGCAATTGCACTAGATACTGGGCTATTGGTATTTTTGATTATTAAAACTCTATTTTGAAGCGTTTGAGAAATTGAAGAAAGTGAAAAAAATAAAACGAAAATTAGTTGTAGTGGTTTCATAATCAATAGTTTTAAATTTAATTCTTACAAATTTAGTATTTTTATTGTTGTGAGAATTTTATTTAACAAAAAAAGACAACCGTTCAAGATTGTCTTTTTAATATCAATTAAATACTGTTTACGCCAATTTCGCTTCCAAATTAGATTTTATTGCTTCCAAGAAATCTTCTGTAGTCAAATAATCGGCATCGGTCATAGCATCTTCCTTAACCAGCATGGCTAAATCTTTGGTCATTTTTCCCGACTCAACGGTATCAATACAAACTTGCTCCAAGGTGTTGCAAAAATTTATCAGATCTCGATTATTGTCTAGTTTTCCTCTATGTTCCAAACCACGTGTCCAAGCAAATATAGAAGCAATAGGATTTGTAGATGTTTTTTTGCCTTGTTGGTGCTGGCGGAAATGTCTCGTTACCGTTCCGTGTGCAGCTTCGGCTTCAACGGTTTTTCCGTCTGGTGTTACTAGTACAGATGTCATTAAGCCTAAAGATCCAAATCCTTGTGCAACTGAATCTGATTGTACGTCGCCATCATAATTTTTGCATGACCATACAAAACCACCTTTCCATTTCATAGCAGACGCAACCATATCATCAATCAAACGGTGCTCGTAAGTAATTCCGTTTTTTTCAAATTCGGCTTTATAAGTCGATTGGTATACTTCTTCAAAAATATCTTTGAAACGACCATCATAGGCTTTCAAAATCGTATTTTTTGTAGACAAATACAAAGGCCATTTTTTTGTCAATGCCATCTGAAACGACGAATGAGCGAATCCATAAATCGATTCGTCGTTATTGTACATAGCCATAGCAACACCATCGCCTTCATAATCGTAAACATTCCAAGTTTGCGCTTCGCCATTTTCTGGCTGAAATGTCATGGTAAGTTTCCCTTTTCCTTTTATGAGGACATCGGTAGCTTTGTATTGATCGCCAAAAGCATGACGTCCAATAACGATTGGCATGGTCCAACCTTGCACCAATCGTGGTACATTTTTCATAATAATTGGTTCTCTAAAAACGGTTCCGCCAACGATATTACGAATAGTTCCGTTTGGAGATTTCCACATTTTTGACAAGTTGAATTCCGTAACTCGATCTTCGTCAGGCGTAATAGTAGCGCACTTAATACCAACATTATATTTTTTTATCGCTTCGGCGCTATCGATTGTAATTTGATCTTTGGTAGCTTCTCTGCTTTCCATACCAAGATCATAGTATTTAATGTCAATATCCAAAAAAGGAAGAATCAATTTATCTTTAATAAAGTGCCAAATAATTCGTGTCATTTCATCGCCATCCATCTCTACAACGGGATTAGCTACTTTAATTTTTGTCATTATATAGGTATTAGCTTGTTTGTGGTTTTTTTAAATTTCGATAGCAAATATAAGTATTTCGAATTAAAAAAAATATTTTGAATGGATATAACGATTTAATTATGAAATTGCTGAAATTGAATGTTGAAATTATTTATTTCATAATTTAGAATTTGATAAATCAAGAATTACACAAATTTATACAACTTATTCGACAAGTATTTCGAGTGAATTTGTGTAATTCGTGGCAAAAAAAAAGCTCCGAATTTCTTCGAAGCTTTATATAATAATAAGATACTAAATTATCTTCTTTTATCTCTAATTTTTGCTTTTTTACCAGTAAGTTCTCTAAAGTAGAAAATTCTAGCACGACGAACAGCACCTTTTTTATTGATTTCAATTTTTTGTAAGGCTGGCAAATTTACCGGGAAGATACGCTCGACTCCAATAGCACCGGACATTTTACGGATAGTAAAAGTTTCAGTATTTCCTGAACCTCTGCGTTGAATTACAACACCTTTAAAAAACTGAGTTCTTGTTTTTTCACCCTCTTTAATTTCGTAATAAACGGTGATGGTATCTCCCGCTGCATAAACAGGAAAATCTTTTTTAGCAACATATTCGTCTTTAACGAACTTCATTAAATCTGCCATGATAATTTCTTTAATTATGGTTTTAAATCGGAGCAACATTCACGGTCTTCGCCAGAGGTTGGTCTAATGGAGTGCAAAAGTAAATAAAAAAGTTTAGAAGTTTAGAAAAAAATCTTAAAAGTTTAGAAAAAAGGTTTGAATAGGTAGAAAAATGTACGATAATTTAGTAAAACGAAGAAAAAAATTTAGTTTTCAATCTCAGTTTTTGGACTGAATACTGAAAACTATTCCAACAAATCTGGTCGTCTATTTTTGGTGTGCTCATACGCCATATCCTCGCGCCATTTATCGATCTTGGCAAAGTTTCCACTAGTCAAAACTTCGGGAACTTTCCAACCTTTATAATCGGCGGGTCTTGTGTATATTGGGCCCGAAAGCAAATTGTCCTGAAAACTATCTGTCAATGCCGAAGTTTCATCGCTCAAAACACCAGGAATTAGACGAATTAATGCATCGCAGAAGACAATAGCACCAATCTCGCCGCCTGAAAGCACATAATCGCCAATCGAAATTTCTTTAGTTATAAAATGATCTCGAACCCGCTGGTCTACACCTTTATAATGTCCACAAAGAATAATAATATTGCCCAACATCGACATCGTATTGGCCATTTTCTGATTTAGAGTTTCGCCATCGGGCGACATATATATGACTTCGTCATACGTTCTTTGTGATTTGAGGTGTGCAATACAATCGTCAATAGGTTGGATATTCATGACCATTCCTGCGCCGCCACCGTATGGATAATCGTCTACCGATTTTTGCTTATTGGTCGTATAATCCCGTAAATTATGAAAATGAACTTCCACCAATCCTTTATGAACGGCACGTTTCATGATCGATGCCTCAAACGGACTTCTCAATAAATCTGGTAAAAGAGTAATAATATCTATTCGCATTTGGCAAAGTTACTTATTTTTTTTGAAGCTATTTCGCGCTTTTCGTTCCAATCTTTTTTTAAATTGTAACACTTCGACAAGCTCAGTGTGACAGTTTAAAAAAAGTATTTCCGCTACAATCAAGGCTAGGGCATCTCGTTATCAAACCAACTAACCCTTAGTTGCAGCAATGGCATACACCATCGGAATTTTGTTCCCGAAATGTTTAATTCTAAATTTGCCAGTTTCGAATTCTTCGGTTTCATTAAAGCAGTTGTATGGAGAATAATCAAATTCGTTGAAACAATTGATTTCTAAACCCGATTGAATAAGTGCATTCAAAACTTCGCTTGTTGGATGATTCCAACAGACGGTTTTGGCTTCTATTGCAGCATATCTATCTGCATACGTTCCTGATTCGTCTTCAATAATTGGCTCGATATTAAAATAACTGTAAAAAACTTCTTTAAAATCATTGTCATACATCCAAACTACGGGATGAAAATCTGCCATAACAAATTTTCCGTTGGGTTTCAGAAATGTAGAAACTACGTTTGCCCATTTGTCGAGATCGGGCAACCAACCAATGGTGCCATAACTCGTAAAAACAATATCGAATTTTTCAGTAAGTTGGTTTGGCAAATCATAAATATCGCAACATATAAATTGCGCTTCAAGTTGTAGTTGCTTATTAAATGCGTTTGCTTTTTCGACCGCTTTATCCGAAAAATCAACGCCTGTAACTTTTGCTCCAAGTCGCGCTAACGACAGCGAATCTTGTCCGAAATGACATTGCAAATGCAGTATTTTCTTGATAGAAACATCGCCTAAAAGTGCTAGTTCTATTGCGTTTAAGGTTGATTTTCCTTTTAGAAAATTTTCGTTATCATAAAACGCTGATTCTATATGTACTTGGGTTTTATTGTTCCAGGTTTGTTTGTTGATCTTGATGTAATCTTCCATTTTTTTGAGATGTTGATAGAATTCCGAAAGTTGAAATGTAGCCCCGATTGAAATGAAAATCCTTTTATTTTTTTTCTTTAAAAAAATAAAAGATTGCAATGAAAAGCGGGAAAAAGGTTGAAACAGAACTACAAACTTGTGCTTCAAATTTAGATAATTATTTGTAAATTTGCACTTCAAAATAAAAAGTATTAAAAATGGAAAACGGAATATATGCTAAATTCAACACCTCTAGCGGTTCGATTTTAGTAAAATTAACACACGATTTAACGCCAGGAACAGTTGGAAACTTTGTTTCATTGGCCGAAGGAAATCTGGAAAACAAAGTAAAACTTCAAGGCACCCCTTTTTATAACGGATTGAAGTTTCATAGGGTTATTCCAGATTTTATGATACAAGGTGGTTGCCCGCTTGGTACTGGAACTGGCGATCCAGGTTATAAATTTGACGATGAATTTCACCCAAGTTTGAAGCACAATCGCCCTGGTGTTTTGGCCATGGCAAATTCAGGTCCAGGATCAAACGGTTCGCAGTTTTACATCACGCATATTCCGACTGATTGGTTGGATAATAAGCATACGGTTTTCGGGCATGTTGTTGAAGGGCAAGATGTAGTTGACTCTGTTGCGCAAGGCGATATTTTAGAAACTTTAGAGATTATTCGTGTTGGTGACGAAGCCCAAAAATGGAATTCGGTGGAAGTTTTCCGAACTTTTGAAGGTTCAAGAGCCAAAAGAGAAGGCGCAGAGCGTGAAGCTGCTGAAGCAAAAATGGAACAATTGGCGGCTGGTTTTGAAAAAACTGAAAGTGGTTTGCGGTACCAATTTATACAACGTGGTTCAGGCAAAAAAGCCGAAACTGGCAAAACGGTTGCTGTTCATTATGAAGGTTCGTTAGAGTCTGGAAAAGTTTTCGACTCGTCGTATCCTCGTAAAAAACCAATTGAATTCCGACTAGGTCAAGGTCAAGTTATTGAAGGTTGGGATGAAGGTATTGCGTTGTTGCAAGTTGGCGATAAGGCACGATTTGTGATTCCGAGTCACTTGGGTTATGGATCGCGTGGTGCTGGTGGCGCCATTCCACCAAATGCAACGTTGATTTTTGATGTGGAGTTGATGGAAGTGAAGTAAGCCTCCCCAACCCCTCCAAAGGAGGGGCTTTAGAATACGAAAATCCCAAACTTTTCTTGAGTCTGGGATTTTTGTTTATATTTATTTTTTTATAAATCAAAAAATTATGAGAACTTTATCTCAATGGTTCGACTAGTACTCGGTAAGTCACCAAAACGAAACCAACAAAGCGATACATTATATATGTGTTCCTGCAATTTATTTTTCGATTGTTGGATTGTTGATGGCTATTCAAATTCCGATGTTTGGCTTAATAATGCCTCTTGTCGAAAATTTGGCTTTTGTACTTTTGATTTTTGTCCTCTTGTTTTATTACAGAATTTCGGTTTCGATGTCTATCAAAATGACGGTTTTTTCGTTAGTTTGCTTGTTATGCAATTATTTCATTTCAAAGTATATTTCGCTTTGGCAATTTTCGGCAGTAGTATTTGTAATAGCTTGGATTGGTCAATTTTATGGACATAAAATAGAAGGCAAAAAACCGTCATTTCTGAAAGATTTGCAGTTTTTGATGATCGGTCCAGCTTGGGTTATTGATAATCTTTTTTCAAAAAAATAAAAAGTTCAAATTTCATCCGAATTTTGAACTTTCTTAGATATTATATAGTAAATCCATCAGGAATTGTAACCCCTTTTTTTACTACAATAATTCCGTCTTTTATGGTGTATAAATCAGTGTTGGCATCTTTCAAATGTTTGCCACCATTAAGTTTTACATCATTACCTATTTTACAATTTTTATCCACGATGGTGTTGTTTATAAAGCAGCGTTCGCCGATACCAATATTCACAATATTATTGTAGACGTTATGTTTTATTTCGTCTAAATTTTGATAATAATCATTACCCATCAAATAGGAATTGGTAATAATCGAATCGCGATTTATTCTGGTACGGATTCCAATTACGGAGTGTTCTATTTTGGTTCCGTTTATAATGCAACCTTCTGCAATGATTGATTTGTCAACGGTCGAACCCCCGGTGATTTTTGATGGTGGCAACACTCTGGCACGCGTATAAATCTTGCCCGAATTATCAAACAAATTAAACTTCGGAATATCGTCTGTCAATCCTAAATTTGCCTCAAAAAACGAATCAATATTTCCAATATCTGTCCAATATCCTTCATATTGATAACTCAATATTTTTTGTTTTCCAATGGCTTGCGGAATGATTTCTTTACCAAAATCTTTAGTATCTGGATTCGACATCAAATCGATCAGTAATTGTCTATTAAAGATATAAATTCCCATTGAAGCTAAGTACATTTTGCCTTCTGCTTTAGATTCTTCACTAACTTCCGAAGTCCATTCTGGCAACAAATCGACCTTTGGTTTTTCGATAAACGACGTAATAAAACTCTCCGAATCGGTTTTCAGAATTCCAAATTCTGGTGCTTCTTTGGCATTTACAGGTAACGTTGCTATTGATATTTCTGCACCACTCTCATGATGCGCTTTTATCATTTCGTTGAAGTCCATTTGATACAATTGATCACCAGATAATATCAGTGCATAATCAAAATCGTGGTTCAAAAAATGATTCATACATTGCCTTACAGCATCGGCTGTGCCCTGAAACCATTGCGGATTATCGGGTGTTTGCTCCGCAGCCAAAATATCCACAAAAGCTGTACTAAAATGACTAAAATGATACGTATTTTTTATATGTTGATTCAACGAAGCCGAATTAAATTGCGTCAAAACAAACATTCTTTTAATGTCAGAATTAATACAATTACTAATCGGAATATCCACCAAACGATACTTACCTGCAATGGGAACTGCTGGTTTGGAGCGGCTTTCTGTCAATGGCGATAATCTTGAACCTTGTCCGCCACCCAAAATAATGGCTAATGTACTTTTCTTCATTTTTTTATATTATTTCGAGAAATTTTGCATTCTCTTTATTAATTTAATTTTTTATTTGGGCACCTATTCCGCCTTCCACTCCCGCTTTTTTTAATTTTCTGAAAAAGAAAATCAAAAAACAGCTCCGTTCAAGTCGGGGTGCGGGCGTCCGTCTCAATTTCGACATCTATAATCGCTAATCAGCAATCTTATGCTTTTTCTTTTTCAAATTTTGAAATCACTTCTTCATAATAATTGTAGGTTGTTTTTGCAATCGATTCCCAACTAAATTTTTCTAAAACGCTGCGTCTTCCTGATTTTCCCATTGCATTTGCTAGGTTTTCATTATCTAATAATACATTGATTTTTGAAGCAAAATTCCTCTGAAATTCCTCTGGATTTTTCGGATTAAAATCGGTTCTCGATACACTTTCTAACGCTATTAAATAACCCGTTTCGCCATCAGTAATTATTTCTGGAATTCCACCAACGGCACTTCCAACAACTGGAGTTTCGCAGGACAAAGCTTCCAAATTTATAATTCCGAACGGTTCGTATAAGGATGGACAAGCAAAAACTCGAGCATGACTATATAATATTTTAATTTTTTCTCTCGGTAGCATTTCAGAAATTAATATAATTCCGTCTCGTTTCGATTTTAATTCTGCTATTAAATTTTCTGTTTCTTTGGCAATTTCTTCTGTATCTGGGGCACCAGCACACAAAACGATTTGGCAATTTTTATTAAAATATTTTGCTGCTGCAATTAATTGTGAAATTCCTTTTTGACGCGTAATTCGTCCCACAAAAAGCACAAATGGAATTTCAGGATTGATGCCATATTCTTCTAATAAATCGTTATCAAATGTTGGTTTATAAAATTCAGGATCAATTCCGTTGTGAATCACCGTTACTTTTTCAGGATTGATTCCGTAGGCTTCAATTACATCAGTTTTCATTTGTTCGCTAACGGCAATTACGCCATCGGCAGTATTGTATGCGTGATTTTCTATCCAGCGCGAAAGAAAATAACCATTGCCCAATTGTTCTACTTTCCAAGGCCGATGCGTTTCTAAACTGTGCGTTGTCAAAATCAAAGGAACTTGTAGTAGTTCTCTCGAAAAAATTCCCGCCAAATGTGTATACCAAGTATGACAATGAATAATATCAGCTTGTAAAGTATGTTGCGACATTTCTACATTTTTGCTCAAATTATGAAACATTTTGATATGCAGATTGGCATCATCTTCCATTTTTGTCAACGAAGATTGAATCCCAAGTACGTTCATGGCATCGTTTTCTTCCTTTTGATTTCCAAAACAGCGCACTTCGACTTGAGCTAATTTGGACAACTCTTGACTTAAAAAATCAATATGTACACCAGCACCACCATATATATTGGGTGGAAATTCATTGGAAAAAAGGGCTATTTTCATTTTTTTAATTGTTTCATACAAAAGATTTATAAAAATAGAGATTTTATTTTTGTAATTGTGTTATTCTTGTATAAATAAATTATACAATTATTAATTAGAAATTTAAAAATGGAGCAACTTACTTGGAGTGATTTTGACAAAGTCGAAATGCGTGTCGGCACAATTTTGGATGCTAAAGATTTTCCAGAAGCCAGAAAACCTGCATATCAATTGGTTATTGATTTTGGGGAACAAATTGGTAGTAGAAAATCGTCTGCTCAAATAACAAAGCGCTATGCTAAAGAGGCCTTAATCGGGAAACAAATTATTGCTGTTGTCAATTTTCCTAAAAAGCAAATTGGTAATTTCATGAGCGAGTGCTTAATTTTAGGTTCTGTAAATGCAGATGATATTGTATTATTGTCTTCTGATTTGAAAGTGGAGAATGGTTTGCGAATTGGTTGAAAAATAACCCAATTTGATAAAATTGGGTTATTTTAAATAATTTATTTTACAATAAGCTTTTTAATAATAGTTTTACTGTTTTTCTCAATGTGTATAAAATATACACCAGCGCTTATATTAATTTTATTAAATTCCATGAAATTATTATCTGCTGCAACTTGCTGTATCAAATTTCCTATAATATCATAAATTTTTATTTTAGAATTTATCAAGTTTGGTCCTTCAATACTGAATGAGCCCTTAGTTGGATTCGGGAAGATTTTTAATTCTTCCGAAGCTTCAAAAATTTCGTTTGCTAGTAGCGTATCAACTGAAAAACTATAGTCAAAACCACCTCCAAAATCTGGATTAAAAGTTTTTAAAACAACATCATTACTATCTAATAATTTTATATAGCCTGATCCCTGTGCAGTATTTGCCCACCATTGTATACCGTCTTTTCCAGTGTCGTTTACTCGCAAACGGTAGCAACCACTAGCAATTTGCGGTGCTTGATAGGTATATGTATAAATTGTATTTGCTATAGGAAAAGTTTTGGTATCCACAACCGCCCCCTCGGCATCGTACAATGTATAATTATTTTGTGCTGGACTATTATTGGTTTTTAAGCTAATTTTGAAAACATTTGGCACAACGTCAGGAAGTGTAAGTGGCGATACCATCAAATTATTATTAGCATATTGATCAGCACTTCCATTAACCATCATAATTTTGGCATGAAATTTATTTCCCGATGGTTGAATAGCTGTTGACCATAAAGTATTTAGTGGTAAAACAATATCTACATCAGCCATAGAAGCCAATGTTCCTGCCCATGTGAAAGTTTGATGTTCTGGAGTAGTATTCAACCAGTATTCAAAACTTATAGAAGTAATTAGATTACTACCTGTATTTCTAATGGTTACTTTTGGTTTTTCACACATTGGGTTGACTCTTGAAAATTCTGCATTGCTGTTGTTGGGTTGTTTTATGGTTACTAAAGCAGCATCTGTAGCAAAATTTGGGGCACCGTAGCCAACTATTTGATGTGCAACATGGTATCGATAATCACCGCCTGGATTGCTTGGACTCGAAGTTAGGTATTTTACTTCCATTGTGGTTCCTGCAGTTACATGAGGTGTTAAGTCTTGTTCTTTGAGCAATGACCGTTGTCCAGGGCACCAACCTTGTCTGTTATAAACCCACGTTCCACCTTGCGGGAAAATAGGATTTTCAGCACATTGTTGCGTTAAGGGCCAAGTAAATTTTTGGACATTATTGATCCTTATTCTGTGTGTAACGTTACCACCGTTTTGTCCAAACTCGCCTTCTGATCCATGTCCTGTTATTGACGATTTTAATTTGAATGTAGTGGCTTGCGCACTAAAAGCAAAATTATTAGGTAAAATAGCCGAACCAGTGTTTAGTCCATTTATAGGTAGTTGTCCAATTCTATTAGTTCCTTGCCAAAGTTGTTCGTATTGAACAATATTTCTAGGCGGTGTTCCAACAATAAATAAAAATTCCAAATCCATATTTTCTTGTTTTTCTCCGCCTAATGACATAACAACTCTTTTATTTCCTCGTAATATTTTTTCATAATCAGACATATCAAAATACCAAGATTTACCGTTGATTCCTAAATCTAAACCAATTCCGTATGGCGTTACAAATGAAACTAGTTCGTTATAAAATGGATATCTTTTGAAATAATTTAAATCCGTGATCGCTATTGTTCCTTCCGCAAGTATTGGTAATGTTGACAACAGTGTTCCAGTATCACCATTATAAACATTTTCTGGAATTGCGTCAAAATAATCGTTCGTTGAGAGTAAAATAACAATGTCATTCTGCATTGGCGTAACACCTTCGTTAGAAGTAATCGAAAAATGACGAGTTGTTCGTGATAATTTTGGCTGAGAATATCTAACAACTGCATCAGTGACCGTCAAATCGTAATTTCCTTTGTGAAAAGTAATTTTAGGAACAGCTGTTGACTCGGAAAAAGTTGTTATAAGTTGCGCACCTCTTTCATAATCCCATTTTAAATTTTCTCCGGTTGAAATCACATTGTTTTTAGAATCGGTAATAACTTGACCATTTGATTCATCAAATTTGTAATATGCTACTAAACTTGCATAGTTTGGATGAGAAGAATCGATTGTTTTATTTTTCCAATCGATGATGGTTTGAACTGATAATTCAGAATTCCAAATCGATAATTCTTTAATTTTTCCTTTATAATCACTATTTGTTTCTGTCGGAATTTTACCAAGAATTAAATTCATAATGCTGATTACTCTAGTTTTGCCGGTTCCGCTATGCCATAAAACTCCGTTTAAGTATATTTTCATATTTCCAGAAGTGGCATTTTTAGTAAATGTCCAATAGTTCCAAACGCCTGCAATTTCATTAAAATTGGTATAAGGTTTGTCAATTCGATCAAAAGCATTTGTTAGGTTGCCACAATCAAAATAAATACTGCCTTCCCAAGGTAAATGAAGGTTCAATTGTCTTTTATTTATATCATTGTCTGACGAACCATACAAAATACTATTTCGGGATGGCATCAAATTTGCATCGCCTTTTGCCCAAAAAGAAATAGAAATTTCATTACTTATTGTATTTAAAAATTGATTATTAAGTGCTACTAAACCAGAAAATGATAAATCTGCTGAATACGTATTGGTTGCCGTTATAGTTCTAATATCTGTACTGGCATATCCCTGAAATTCTATATTTGTGCTGCCAGTTGCATTTGAAAATGAAATATCAATAATAACATTACTAGTTCCATCCCAATTATACGGGGTATAAAATTGAATCACATTTGGACCGTTAACAAAGGAGTAATCTCTAAAATATACTTCTGAAAACCCATTAAAGTTTGCGTTTTTGGCTTCTAAGGTCGTTAGTAAAGAATTTTTTATTTGAACCTTAAATAACTTTGCTAATCCGCCAGAATTAGTAACATTCAGCGTGATTGCATTGATGTTTCCAGCCGCTAATCCTGCAGCAGAGAGCTCTGCAGCCGTTATCAAAACTTGACTTCTACCCGTTTTTTGATTTGTTTTTAATAGATTCGAAATAGATAAAACATTTGCACCTACATCATGTAACGTCACAGAATTATTTGAGTTAACAACTACGTTTTTCTGAATAAAATCAAAATGATCGTAAGTTTGTTGTGTTGTATATGGATAAGAAGATCCAGTAAAATTTGAAATTACATAATCTTTTTGAATATTGGCAGCCTTTTCAACTTTTGAAGAATCAGCAAGATACGTATTACAAGAATAGTCCCATTCTCCGCAACCTAAATTTCTGTTACTTCCCGTTGAAATTAACCCATCTTTACAACGCATATTGTATTTTAAGATTATTTTTTCAAAAGTTAAACTTGGATTACTTGGAAAAGGGATTAACGTGTCGCGAGACAAACTTTCGTAAGTAAAAGCTTTGATTTTGATTGTATCGCCAATGTTTTGTGCATTAGTAAAATTAATAAACAATGCAATAACTGCAAATAGTAATAGTTTTTTCATCAAAATTTAGTTTTTGGTTATAGTATAGTTTTCAAATATACCAAAAAATTAAAATATTACAAATCATTTAGTTATAAAAAAATAACCCTAAACAAATTTTAAATGAATAGGGCTATTTTTCTAAATTATTCATTAGAATTATTTTTCTATTTCTCGCATACTTTCCATTTTTTTATTAGATAAGAAACCTTTTATATCTTCAAAATGTTCTACAACACGTTTGTTTCCAAATTCAAAAACTTTGGTTGCCAATCCGTCAAGAAAATCTCTATCGTGCGAAACTAGAATTAATGTTCCGTCAAAATCGCGCAAAGCATCTTTGATAATGTCTTTAGTTTTGATATCCAAATGGTTAGACGGCTCATCAAGAATCAAGAAATTTACTGGTTCAAGTAAAAGTTTTATCATGGCTAAACGGGTTTTTTCGCCACCCGAAAGCACTTTTACTTTTTTGGTTACATCATCGCCGTGAAACATAAATGCACCAAGAATATCTTTTATTTTGGTACGCACATCGCCAACAGCGATATCATCAATGGTCTCGAAAATGGTTGCATTTTCGTTTAATAACGAAGCTTGGTTTTGAGCAAAATAACCAATTTGTGCATTATGACCAATTTCTACCGAACCCGAATTGATTTCGAGCTGCTTCATAATGGCTTTTATCATGGTCGATTTTCCTTCCCCATTTTTGCCTACAAAAGCTACTTTTTGACCCCGTTCGATAACAATATTAGCATCTTTAAAAATTATATTTTCGCCATAACTTTTATGCAAATCTTTCACAATTACAGGATAATTTCCGGAACGAACTGCTGGCGGAAATTTTAGTTTTAACGCCGAAGTATCGACTTCATCAACTTGAACAATCACTAGTTTTTCGAGCATTTTTACGCGTGATTGTACAGCATCGGTTTTAGAAAAAGTGCCTTTAAAACGGTCGATAAATATCTGGTTATCAGCGATCATTCGGTGTTGTTCGTCGTAGGCTTTTTGTTGGTGCATCCGGCGGTCTTTTCGAAGTTCCAAATAGTGGGTATATTTGGCTTTGTAGTCATAAATTCGTCCCATTGTCACTTCAATAGTACGATTGGTAATATTATCTACAAAGGTTTTATCATGCGAAATTACTACAACAGCTTTGGCCGAATTGATTAAAAAATCTTCCAACCACTGAATACTTTCGATATCCATGTGGTTGGTTGGCTCATCTAGCAAAATTAAATCAGGTTTTTGTAATAATATTTTAGCTAGTTCAATTCTCATTCTCCAACCTCCTGAAAATTCTGAAGTTTGACGTGAAAAATCTTCACGCATGAAACCCAAACCCGTTAGAATTTTTTCGACTTCGGCTTCATAGTTGACTTCCTCGATGGCATAAAATTTTTCAGAAAGGTCAGAAACATGTTCGATAAGTTTCATGTATTCATCGCTTTCATAATCAGTTCGAACGGTAAGTTGCTCGTTTATTTCATCGATTTCGGCTTTCATTGAGAAGATTTCTCCAAAAGCTTTTGAGGTTTCTTCCATTACGGTTGCTCCATCGGTTGTCAATAAATGTTGCGGCAAATAGGCAACTACGGCTTCTTTGGGTGCAGAGATATTTCCAGTTGAAGGTTTGGCTTGACCCGAAATAATTTTTAATAAAGTCGATTTTCCTGCACCGTTTTTGCCCATAAGGGCAATTTTATCATTTTCGTTAATCGCAAAAGAAACGTCTGCAAAAAGTGTAGTTCCACCAAACTGAACCGAAATATCGTTAACTGTAATCATTTTAAAATTCTTGGATTATTCGATTTCTCGATTTTTTCAAGTTGCAAAGATAATTTAATAAAAGAATTTAGCAATTTGAATCAGTAATTAATAATGTGCAAAAAAAATAGCACGCGGCCAATTAAAAACACCTTGAAAAGTTATACACTAATTAAGGTGTTTTTATTTATTTAAAAGAATTTTGATTGTCCGTAAACACTCATAATTCCAAAAAAAGTTTTATATTTGTAGAAAAAGATATGAATTTATTCAGTTTTACAGCAAATTTTGGAAGCGAAGAATCGTGCAGAATTCATTTTAAAGAAGAAAGAGATAAAA
>JANOPO010000025.1:0-6268 GCA_031422015.1 Flavobacterium sp.
AGAAATCAAAGAATATATAAACTATTACAATAACGACAGAACTAAATCAAATTTAAACAAAATGAGCCCGATAAAATATCGAGCTCATTATTATCAAAATTAATTATAAATTTGTCCAAACTTTTGGGTTCAGTCTAAATCGAAGCATTTTTAAAAATTTATTTTTATCGATTATCAACTGTTTTGAAATCTCGCAACGCATAACCCGTGTAAACTTGTCTTGGACGTCCTATAGGCTCTTTGTTTTCGCGCATTTCTTTCCATTGAGCTATCCATCCTGGAAGTCGTCCTATTGCAAAAAGCACGGTAAACATATCAGTAGGAATTCCCAAGGCACGATAAATAATGCCCGAATAGAAATCAACGTTCGGATATAACTTCCGTGATACAAAATACTCATCTACTAAGGCAGATTCTTCCAGTTTTTTGGCAATTTGAAGAATTGGATCATTAACACCCAAGGTTGCTAAAACTTCATCAGCAGCTTTTTTGATAATTTTTGCCCTTGGATCAAAGTTTTTATATACACGATGACCAAAACCCATCAAACGAAATTCGTCGTTCTTATCTTTGGCTTTTGCTAAATACTTATCAGCATCACCACCATCTTTTTGAATATCTTCCAACATTTCTAAAACGGCTTGATTGGCACCACCATGAAGTGGTCCCCAAAGTGCAGATACGCCAGCAGATATTGAAGCGAACAATCCAGCATGTGAAGATCCTACCATTCTAACAGTTGATGTCGAACAATTTTGTTCGTGATCAGCATGAAGTATAAATAATTTATCAAGCGCATCAACCACAACTTTATTTGCCACATAAGGACCTGTTGGCAATTTGAACATCAATTGCATGAAGTTCTCAACATAACCAATAGTATTGTCGTAATAATTTAACGGAAAACCCATGCTTTTTCTGTAGGTCCAAGAAGCTAGAACCAAAAATTTACCCATCGTTTTGCATATGGCTTCATACATTTCCTTTTCGTTTTCGACATTTACTGTTTTTGGGTTAAAAGCCGTTAAAGCACTGGTCAAAGCTGACAAAACACCCATAGGATGTGCCGTTTTCGGAAAGCCATCAATGATGTTTTTCATCTCTTCATTGACAAGCGTATATTTGCGAATGTTGGTTTCAAAATTAGACAATTGCGATTTTGTTGGCAACTCACCAAAAATAACCAAATAGGAAACTTCAAGAAAATCGGCTTTATCGGCCAGATCTTCGATGGAGTAACCACGGTAACGCAAAATTCCTTCTTCACCATCTAAAAATGTGATTTTGGATTGACAAACGCCTGAGTTTTTATAGCCCGGATCCATGGTGATTAATCCCGATAAATCTCTTAATTTGCTGATATCGATGGCTGTTTCGTTTTCGCTTCCGGTTAGGGTTGGAAGTTCATATTTATTACCATCAAATTCTATAGTTGCTGTTTTTGACATGATACTAGTAGTAAAATCTTTATAAATTAAACAATCTCACAAAAATAGTACAAATGAAATGAACTACAAAATAGTTACTGTAACGTTTTCGTTAATTGTTTATTAAAAGTAAAACTACCAAGCTTTTTTTAACAGTTTTAGTTTTAAAAAAAAGCTTTGTCAAAGTAAAAAACTCTGACAAAGATAGAAGATGATATATTAATTTATATGTCAAAGTTTTAAAACTTCTGTCTGTAAGTATTGATTTATTAAAGCAATAAAGTCAAATTATTAATTCTTGACTTAAACTCCACTTTTTATTTGCATATCCAGTTGGTCGAGAATTCGATTTTTTAAGCCTTTTTTTTAAATAAAAAACCCTTTCAAAGTATAAACTCAAAAAGGATTTTAGATTCTGAAACTGGTTCAGAATTGCAAGTTATTAGATTACTGCTTAAAAGCATTCATTGCAGGAAAATACGCTGTATCGCCCAATTCTTCTTCAATTCTAAGCAACTGGTTGTATTTTGCCATACGATCCGATCGAGACGCAGATCCTGTTTTAATTTGTCCACAGTTTAAAGCAACAGCTAAATCTGCAATCGTATTGTCTTCGGTTTCGCCAGAACGGTGCGACATAACTGATGTATACCCAGCACGATGTGCCATGTTTACGGCTGCTATAGTTTCGGTTAATGTTCCAATTTGGTTTACTTTTACCAAAATCGAATTCCCAATTCCTTCGTTAATTCCGCGACCCAAACGTTCTACATTGGTTACAAACAAGTCGTCACCAACAAGTTGCGTTTTAGTTCCGATTTTTTCGGTAAGCAATTTCCAACCTTTCCAATCGTCTTCGTACATGCCGTCTTCAATCGAAATAATTGGATATTTAATTGCTAGTTCAGTCAAATAATCCACCTGCTCTTCAGAGGTTCTAATTTTTCCTGTAGGACCTTCAAATTTAGAATAATCGTATTTACCATCTACATAAAACTCCGATGCTGCGCAATCAAGCGCCACCATAATTTCGTCTCCAAATTTATATCCAGCATTTGTCACTGCCAGTTTTATAGTGTCTAATGCATCCTCGGTTCCGCCAACAAGATTAGGTGCAAATCCGCCTTCGTCACCAACTGCGGTTGATAATCCACGATCATGCAATACTTTTTTCAGATTATGAAAAATCTCGGTACCGATTTGCATTGCATGTGTAAACGAAGTTGCTTTTACGGGCATAATCATAAATTCTTGAAACGCAATTGGCGCATCCGAATGTGAACCACCATTAATGATATTCATCATAGGAACGGGTAATGTGTTTGCCGAAACGCCGCCAATATAACGATACAATGGCAATCCTAATTCGTTTGCTGCCGCTTTTGCAGCTGCTAGCGAAACACCTAATATTGCGTTAGCACCAAGATTGGATTTATTTGGCGTTCCGTCTAAACGTATCATGGATTGATCAATCAAATTTTGTTCAAAAACTGATGTTCCAAGTAGTGCTTCAGCAATTTTTGTGTTAACATTTTCAACCGCTTTCATGACGCCTTTTCCCATAAAAGCTTTTCCGCCATCACGTAATTCCATAGCTTCATGTTCGCCGGTAGACGCTCCAGATGGAACCGCTGCACGACCCAAAACGCCGTTTTCTGTAACTACATCAACTTCAATTGTTGGATTTCCTCTCGAATCAAATATCTGACGTGCGTGAACTTTAATAATTATGCTCATTTTTCTAATTTTATATTTTGAAATACAAATATATTCTATCTTTTAGAATCCTTTTCCAAAAAATTCAAATATTATTAACGATAACGTTTTAGTTTTTCTTTTTTTTCGAAGCTATTTCCAGCTATCCATTGCAACGCCTCGTTATGAAGCCTTTTTTTGTAGGCCATTGCAGGAGCTTCCGTTGGTCGCTCTGCAATAGCAACAAAAAATAGCCTTCATAACTTCGAGGTTTCCATTCCTATCTGGGCTAGGGATTATAGTTGCTGGAAACAGCTATCCCAAAAAAAATCGCTTCGTTGCTGAAAGGATTTATTTTTATGTTACTGAATTACATTTTAGTAATAATAAACTCTGATCGTCTATTTTCTTGATGTTGTTCTTCAGTACAAGTTGACTCATTGGTTGGTTCACAAGGACAATTATTAACCAATTGTGATTCGCCATAACCCTTGGCTGTCAATCTGCTTGAGGCAACGCCCTTGCTAATTAACCATTCTCTGGTGGATTTGGCTCGTCTGTCTGATAGTGCTGCATTGTACTTGATCGTTTGTCTGCAATCGGTATGCGATCGAATGTCAAGCTCCATGGTTGGGTATTCTTGCAACACGTCTAATATTTTTACTAATTCTAGTTCTGCATCTGTTCTTATAAATGATTTGTCCAAATCAAAATAGATAATTCTTATTTTGAATGCTTTGGCAAGATCGTCACCTGGCGTAACAGTCACGACTGTTTTCTCCAATTCCACCGGAACAAATGTTTTACCCGATGTTTTGGCAATGAGCGTCGGTGTTTCTTTGGTATTATATCCTGTGGCTATGGTGCGTAAGTATAGTTTTTCTCCACAGTCGACAGTGCCTAAATAAAATTTTCCTTCTGCATCTGTAAAGGTATCGTTTAGTTTTTTGAACGTGGCATCCATCAATACTACTTGTGCATTGGCTATCGGTGCTTGCGTAGTTTGGTCTACAACTGTTCCGGCCAGCAATTGCTCACATTTGTACTCTATTTTTTTGTTTTCTTTAATGCGGTAGATATCATCACTACCCAATCCACCTTCGCGGTTGGATGTCAAATAGCCAATATTGGTTTTGGTGTCCATCAGCAATGCAAAATCGTCTTTGGGGCTGTTGGCTGGTTCGCCTACGTTTAATACGTCTTTAAAGCTACCGTCTTTTTCCCCTTTGGATACCCAAATGTCTAATCCTCCCAAGCCCGGTCTACCGTCTGAGGCAAAGTACATTTCGTTTTCTGGTGTGATTGTCGGGAAGGTTTCTCTGCCTTCGGTATTGATTCCTGTTCCCAAATTTTCTGGCGTGCTATACGTATCATCGCCGTTTATGCTAACTTTCCATAAATCGGATTGTCCTAAAGTGCCAGGCATATTTGAGGCAAAGTACAGTGTTTTTTCATCTGGACTTAGTGCCGGATGTGCTACGTTGTACTGATCACTATTAAATGGAAGTTCTTTTACGTCGGTCCATTGGTCGCCCTCTAAGGTGGCTTTTAATAATTTCAGCAGGATGGTTTTATCAGCATCGCGTTTCTTTTTGCCATTTACATAGTTGTTTCTTGTAAAATAAACTGTTTTTCCATCTTTGGTAAAAACTGGGGTCGACTCGTGGTATTTTGAATTGATTTTTTTTGAAAATCGTTCTGGGTTCGACAGGGCTCCCTCGGCGCCCATATCGGCGCCATATAAATTTGTGAATCCTTCACCGGTCCATTGGTGTTTTCCTTTTGAGATGCCTCCCGTATCTCGTGCTGAGGCAAAAACTACTTTGTTGTCTTGGTAGCTACTTCCATAATCTGAATATTCGGAGTTGATACCTGCATTTTCGATGGTGTAGCGGCCTGAGTTTTTCTTGATCACTGCCAAATAATCTTTTTGTCCTGCTGCGAGTTTGGCGCGTTTATCGTTGCCACTTTTTTCGTTGAATTTCGCCAACATCTCGTCTGCTTTTTTATAATCTTTGATCGCTTTCAACGATTGCGAATAGCGATAGTAATATTCTGGCTCGAGATCTTGAGTGAAGTTAAAAAGTTCGCAATACCATTTGGCAGCATTGTCTAAATCGGCGTTGAAATAGTAGGCATTACCTAATCGCTGCAACATATCGGCCGATTTATAGCCTTTTTCAAAAACGCGCTCGTAGGTTTTTATTGCATCTACATAGGCATATTTGTCATATTCCTTATCGGCTTTTTTTACTTTGGTGGGTTGACTATAATTTGTGTAACTAATAAGTAATGCTAAAATTATATAAACTGTTTTTTTCATCTTTGGTAGGTTTTTAGAAGAATCGTGGTGATACTATTTTCTCTGGTTTGCTAAACAATTCAAATCGTAAAAAGACTTCATGAGATCCAGAATTGAATTTTTGTAACTTGGTAGTTTCTCGATCGTAACCATAACCTATGTACAAGCCATTATTGATCTGAAATCCTGCCATAGCACTAAATGCTGCATCCCATCGCCATGCGGCTCCCAACACAAATTTCTCATTGATCATAAAATTTCCCGATACATCTACTTGCAAAGGTGCTCCTTTTACGATCTTGGTTAAAACCGCTGGTTTGAATTTTAAATTCGGATTCAAATCAAATACATAACCTGCAATTCCATAAAAGTTCATGCGCTCTTTGTACAAGGTCAGTTTGGTTCCGTCTTGCGTCTCACCTAAGCGCTTGGTCTCTAAAAAATTAGGAGCTGATAATCCAATATATAATTTATCAGAATGAAAATAAACGCCTGCTCCAATATTTGGAGAAAAGTCATTATTAATATCTGACAGCAAAGCCTCGTCTACTTTTGGATTAATTTTATCCTTAGACAAATTAAATAAATTGGCACTGGCTTTTAATCCAAAGGATAACTTGTAGCTTTCTGAGGTTGGTACACTATAGGATACATCTCCAGAGATAACATGCTCATTGGTAGGACCTATCTTGTCTGTAACAAACGATAAACCCAAACCTAAATTGCTGTCCTCTATTGGTGTATTGATCGAAAACGATCCCGTGCTTGGTGCTCCATCCAAGCCTACCCACTGCGTACGTCCTAAAAGAAAAATACTCATCGCTCCTCGAGATCCAGCATACGC
>JANOPO010000026.1:0-38198 GCA_031422015.1 Flavobacterium sp.
ATAGAAATCAAAGAATATATAAACTATTACAATAACGACAGAACTAAATCAAATTTAAACAAAATGAGCCCGATAAAATATCGAGCTCATTATTATCAAAATTAATTATAAATTTGTCCAAACTTTTGGGTTCAGTCTAAAAATTCAGAGTGGCTTTTTTATAATGCACATTGGGTTATTACTCAACCTTCAAACCGGTAAAAGTAACATCAAAATCGGTTGCGCCTGTTGCATTTGTAAAGTCGCCAGCAGCAACTCCAGTAGCCGATTTATTTCCTTCGTGTTTCAAAATAATTCTTAAACTTCCTATTGCTGCAGTCGTTGTAACAAATTTGGTTTTCAAACCAAGTGGTTTTCCGTTCGCATCATAATTTGTTGCTGCTTCTGCAATTGGAGTATACGTAAAAGCTGGTAATGTTCCTGTATTTATATAAAATAATTGGTGATCTGCTGCTTCTTCCTGAACTGCTTCTGTGATATTATCTGCGGGAGTTTTAGTTTCATCAAGAATTGTCACTTCGCCATTATATGTCTTGTTTAAAGCAAATGTGCCATTTGGAGTTACTTCTGCTACTCCAGGTCCATCGCCATCTAGATCTTTATATTGAAGAACAACCGCGTTACCACCACCAACAGGAGTAAAAACAATTTTGACTGTTGTTATTAATTCTACTTCATTAACAGGATTCGTTTTTTTGTCATCATCTTTACTGCAAGATGAAATTGCTAAAATTGCTACAACTGCTACTAATAGTACTTTTAAATTTTTCATTTTAATGTTTTTTAAATTCTGATTTTTTCAGATTATTAATAATTAAATTTTAATTGAATATGAAAGTTCCTACCCAATTCGTCAACAAAAAAACGTTGGCTGTTAAGGTAATCTCTGTAATTTGTGTTTAAAATATTTTGAACAGAAAATGCAACTGTTGTAAATGATTTTTTGAAAGTTTTAAATTTCATTTCTGAATAAAAACTCCATAATTGGTATGCTTTTGGCGGCGAACTAATATCTACAACAACATCAATAAATTCATTATTCTGAATGATTTTGGTTGTAAAATTGTTGTCAGGAAACTGCGTTTGTCTCAAAACCACTTCGTTTTTTAATTCAAGTTGCAAACCGTGAAATGTCTTTTTGGTAAACTGAATTTTATTCGAAAAAGTAATTGGCGGCATTGCAATTAATGGCAAATTATTAGATAAGTCGAAACCATTTACAGCCGCAAAAGAAAACTGATGTTGCCAGAAAGTTCCAAGATTCCAAGTCGAATTAAAATCCAATCCAGTTAATAAAGCATTGGTTTGTTTATAATTCCAAACCGGAAAAACACCGCGAATTGTCGCTTCAAAATCGGTTGGTTGCAAGAACATATAATTTCGAATACTGTTTACAAATGGATTAATTTCTATAGTAAACTTTGTCCATTTTTTATGTAAAGTTGTCGAAAACTTGAACGACTGTTCTTTCTGTAAACCTAGATCGCCCAACTCAATTTGCCCTGTTGAATGATGCAAACCATCACTAAAAAATTCTGACGGATTTGGATTTCTAGTTGCCAAACTAATATTTACATACCAATTCAAATCGTCTCCAAACTGTTTTTGTAAACCTGCACTTCCCGAAAAATTATGAAAAGTGAATTTTGGCTTCGTGTACCATTGATTGCCACTTTCATCAATAATAAAACTAGAAAACTGATTGTCAAAATTGCGTTCCGCCCAACGAGATTTCAAATAATATTTTGACGCATTTATATTCGAATAATCATAGCGCAAACCAAAATCCAAAATCATTGTTTCCGAAACAGCATAAGTAGAAACGCCATAAAATCCAAAATCACGTTTTATATAATCTGGAATCAAAGGTCGAACTCCGGTTAATGTGCTTGCATTGTTTTCTTGATTTTCAAGGTTCAAACCCGATTTTAAAGTCCAATGATGAAATTCTTTTTTATAATCTAGTTTTAAATTATTTGTAACCAATTCTAAATCAAGAGCTGGCGTATTTTTAAAAATTCCACGTCGAACATCAAATTCTAATCTTTTATTAAATTGATATGAATATTGAAAAGCCAAACTCGAAGTTTCATCAATCGAATAATTAAAATTCACTTTCGCTAAATGATGTTTTACTTCTTGTTTTGGATTTTTTAGGTTGTAAGTATAATCTTTTATAGTTGATGGTACCCAATTATTAATTGATGTTTCCAAATCATTGGCACTACCAATATGTGAAGCGCTTAAAATGCCTATTTGAGCATTATACAAACTATAAAATGCAGACACATCAAACTTTTTTCCAGTGAATTTAACATCACCAGAAAAATTAATTTCTCTGTTTCCAGAATTTGATAATACATAATTAGCCGAATTTCTATCACCAAAATACTTAAATGTACCTAAAGCATTCCAACTCCAATCACAAAAATTTCCTTTGTGCAAACTTGTACTCAATGTGCCGCCTCGTCCATTCGATGATAAATTCGCAATTGTTTTTCCAAAAAGCGTGTCTTTTTTTATCGATATAGGATCAATAATAACCAAACCACCAACTGCATCGCCACCATATTGCAGCCCAGATGCACCTTTAATAACCGTAATTTTTCCAGCTGAATTCAAGTCGAAATTCGGAGCATGTTCTGCGCCCCATTGTTGGTCTTCAAGTCGAATATTGTTACTAATAATTGGCACTCGTGACGAATGCAAACCATTGATAATAGGTTTTACGATATTGCTTCCTGTTCGCAAAATAGAAACGCCAGCAACTTCCTTCAAGGCGTCGCCTAAGGTTTGACTGCTAAATCTTTCGATGGTTTCTGTCTTAATTTTTTGTTCCAAAATCGAGTTGTTTTCGCTATTGCGATTTCTGCTTATTACAACATCATCTAGACTAATGATTTTAGCAGACATTTTCAGGTCGAAAACCAGATTGTTTTCTAAATCTAGGTTTTCAGAAACAGGATTGAATCCAAAATTTGAAACGTAAATGTTAGTTTTTCCTTTTGGCAAATTACTAATATTATAATTACCATTAGAATCACTATTGGTGTTTTTGTTTCCAATGTGAACATGGCAACCTTCGATAGGTTTGTTGTTTTCGTCGAGAATTTGTCCACTAATTTTGAATTGTCCAACCGCCAAAAAACAATTGATTAATACAAAACCTAGCATCAGTTTTTGTAACATTTTTTAAATTTAAAAATATAAACACAAACAAACCACATACTTTCAATAGTGATTTTTTTGTAAAAAATTATATACTTTAAATAGTTGGTGGACCGCGAAGCGAATAAGAAATTCCCGTGAAGTAAGGAACAAATTCTGTTAGGAAATAAGACTCTTTTTTGAAAATTTCAGCATCATTTGAAAAAGAAAATGAATTTAAATTTTGTAAAACATTAGACGAAAAAACAAACTCGCAAACAAAACATTTATCAAAATCTTGGTGTTCATGAGTTACTTCAAAATTATAGCGATGCTCGTGTAAACACTTTTTTTCTGAAAGTTGTTTTATTAAATGCTCATAACTATGCGCCGATTGAAATAATATTGAAAACAATATTACAACCGAGATTAGCGCATTGATTATGACAAATTTATTTTTCATTATTAGCAAAGATAATTAAAAATGAAAAAAAACGTTTGGTTTTAACAAAATTTAAATTCGTTAAAACCAAACGCTTTTAAATTATCTTACTATTTTTAATTTTTTACTGGAAGTTCTTTGATTCCCATATTAAATAAAGTAAAAGCTTGAATATCAGTGTTCTCTTGAATAGTTGCCGCAGTGGATTTTCCTGCTCCATGACCTGATTTTACATCAATTCTAATTAATGTTGGGTTATTTCCAGTTTGTTTGTCTTGCAGCGTTGCAGCAAATTTAAAACTGTGAGCTGGCACTACTCGATCGTCATGATCTCCTGTAGTTATCAAAGTTGCTGGGTAAGAAACTTCGTTTTTTAGATTATGCACTGGCGAATAACTTTTAAGATAATCAAACATTTCTTTAGAATCTTCTGCGGTGCCATAATCATATGCCCAACCTGCTCCGGCTGTAAAGGTATGGTAACGCAACATGTCTAAAACGCCTACCGCTGGCAAGGCTACTTTTGCTAAATCTGGACGTTGCGTCATTACCGCACCAACCAGTAATCCGCCATTTGATCCACCTTTTAAAGCTAGTTTATCGGTTGCCGTATATTTATTATTTTTAAGATATTCAGCTGCTGCAATAAAATCATCAAATACGTTTTGTTTATTGAGCTTTGTTCCTGCGTCATGCCATTTTTTACCATATTCACCTCCACCGCGAATATTCGCTACAGCAAGAATCCCATTGTTTTCTAACCAGATCGCATTAGAGATACTAAAACTAGGAGTTATACTAATATTGAAACCGCCATATCCATAGAGAATTGTTGGGTTATTTCCATCTAGTTTCAATCCCTTTTTGTGTGTAATAATCATCGGAATTTTAGTTCCATCTTTAGAAACATAAAAAACTTGATTCGATTCATAATTATCTGTATTAAAATCAATTGTAGGAAACTTGTATAATGCAGAACTTTGCTCATCTAATTCATATCTATAAATTGTTCCTGGTGTAATATAATTAGAAAAAGAATAGTATATGGTTTTATCATCTCGTTTTCCAGCAAATCCGCCAACGGTGCCAACTCCAGGAAGCTTTATTTTGTTTACGATTTTTCCGCTATAATCATATTGTTGTACTATGGAAACTGCATCTTTCATATAATTTGCAAAAATATAACCACCTCCTGTAGATGCAGCAAGTACATTCTCTGTCTCGGGTATTATGTCTTTCCAATTTTCTTGTGCGGGTTTTGCAGCATTTACGACAATAACTTTTTTATTTGGAGCTTTGTAATTTGTTGCGATAAATAATTTTGATCCTTCATTATCAATTACATCTACATCGCTTTCAAATCCAGATGCTATTGTAATAAATTTGCTTTTTGGATCTTTCAAATTTATAACATAAAGTTCATTTCCAGAGGTAGAATTTGCTGCTGAAACAAACAAATAATTATCGTCTTCCGAAACATAGCCCCCAACATAGCGTCTTTTGTCTTTATCACCATAAACTACTTTGTCAGTAATTTGCTGGGTTTTTAACTTGTGATAATATAATTTGTGTTGATCTGTTTTTGCAGATAACTCACTGCCTTTCGGTTTGTCATAACTAGAGTAATATACTCCTTCATTTCCTTTCCATGATAATCCACTAAATTTTACATCAATTAATCTATCTGACAATATTTTTTTTGAGTTCACATCAATAAAAACAACATTCCTCCAATCGCTACCTGATTCTGAAACCGAATAGGCCGCAACCGAACCATCTTTTGAGAAACTAACCTGGTCTAGTGATGTTGTACCATCCTTAGAAAATGTGTTAGGATCTAAAAATACTTCTTCTTCTCCTTTTTCATTTTGTCTATATAAAACAGATTGATTTTGTAAGCCGTTATTTTTGTAAAAATAAGTAAAATTGCCTTCTTTAAATGGAGCACCTATTTTCTCGTAATTCCAAAGCTTTGTCATACGCTGTTTTATAGCTTTACGATAAGGAATTTGATCAAAATAAGAATTTGTGACTTCATTTTGGGCTTTTACCCATGACTCTGTTTCTGCAGATTTATCATCTTCAAGCCAATGGTAAGGATCTTCTATTTTTATTCCAAAATAAGAGTCGGAGTGACTAATCGATTTGGTTTTTGGAGGTTTTATTATCTCCTTGTTAGATTCTAATGTTTTAATTTGAGCATTTAGATTTATTGCAAACATTGATAATAATACTAAAATATTCTGTTTCATAATACTGATTTTAAACAAATATAAAAAAGTAATTGTTAATTAATTTATAAATAAACAAAAAAAATATTTAGACCAAATAGTGACTCTACTTTTTAAAAAATCTAAAAAGTGTTGATTTTTTTTTACATCAAATCTTTTAACCGCAATTGCAAACTTAGGTTTCCATTAAATTCATTTTCGTCAAAGTTGTAAACGGCTTTAAAAGGATTTCGATTTTTTGTAATTTCTAATTTTTTTCCTAATCCAAAACCAATAGCTGCATAACCTTCCGAATTATTTTGCTTAACAAAAAGTTTCAAATGTTCGTTTTCTTTTCCAATCGTTTTTCCATAACCCGTATCTGCCAAATTTTTTGTCATAAAAACAGGTGTCATATTTTGCGGTCCAAAAGGTTCAAATTGTTTTAGAATACGAATTAGTTTTTCGTTACAATCGGATAATTCAATTTCCGCATCAATTGCTATTTCTGGGAGCAACAATTCGGGCGGAATCGTTTCTTGAACTACTTTTTCGAAAGCATTTTTAAAATCTTGATACTTTTCGGGTAATAACGTCATTCCAGCGGCATACATATGTCCACCAAATTGTTCGAGATGTTCGGCGCAAGCTTCCAATGCATTATACACATCAAATCCTTTAACAGAGCGTGCCGAAGCAGCATATTTATCGCCACTTTTAGTAAAAACTAGGGTTGGTTTATAATAGGTTTCGATCAATCGTGAAGCGACAATCCCAATAACGCCTTTGTGCCAATCTTCTTGAAAAACAACATTTGTAAAGCGATTTTGTTCATTATTATCTTCAATCTGATTCAGAGCTTCTATTGTAATTTGCTTGTCCAAATCTTTTCGATCAGAATTATATTGTTCGATTTCTGCGGCAAATTGTTCGGCTTGATCGATGTCGAATTCCGTTAATAATGCAACCGCATGATTGCCGTGTTTGATTCGCCCAGCAGCATTTATTCGTGGTGCTATTATAAAAACAACATCGGTTATCGTAAGTTCTTTTTTCTTACTATTTTGAATTAGCGCTTTTATTCCTGGTCGCGGCTCAGTATTGATGACTTCTAGTCCAAATTTTGCCAAAACCCGATTTTCACCAGTCATCGGCACAATATCGGCGGCAATTGCGGTAGCGACCAAATCCAAGTACGGAAGCAAATCATCGATCGTGTCGCCACGATTTTTGCCCAATGCTTGTATGAGTTTAAAACCGATGCCGCAACCACATAATTCGTCGTATGGATAACTGCAATCGTCTCTTTTCGGGTCTAAAACGGCAATGGCATCTGGTAAAATAGCCCCAGGACGATGGTGATCACAAATGATAAAATCTACGTTCCGTTCTTTAGCGTAAGCGACATGATCGATAGATTTTATGCCGCAATCCAATGCAATAATTAACGAAAAACCATTGTCGTCGGCAAAATCTATCCCTTTATACGAAATGCCATAACCTTCGTCGTAACGATCAGGAATATATGTCGCAACATTGGGATAATAGGTTTTTAGATAACTAGAAACTAGAGAAACAGCAGTGGTACCATCGACATCATAATCGCCAAAAACCAAAATGTTTTCGTTATTTGCAATGGCGCTTTCTATGCGATAAACGGCTTTGTCCATATCCTTCATTAAGTACGGATCGTGCAAGTCGGAAAATGTTGGTCTGAAAAAAGTTTTAGCTTGTTCGAAAGTTTCAACGCCACGTTGCATTAGCAAGGTAGCAATGATTTCGTCAACTTGAAGTTCGGCTTGTAGTTTTTGAACTTTGTTTTTGTTTGGCTTCGATTTTAAGGTCCAACGCATAAAAGTAAATTATGTATTAAAAAAAAGAAAAATTTGGCTTATAAATATAATACAAACTTATAACTAATTTTTGAGATATACTTAAACATGGCATTTATAGGTATTTATTTAAAATGATTTTTGGCTAAAAGACCATAAAGTAAGCCTTAACGGTAAACATGAAAATATTCTACTAAAAGATTTGCTCGATGTGGCCAAAAATGTACCGATCAAAAAGCCTCTAGAAATTATAAAACAAGTTTATAATGTTACCAATTGGTAATATTATGCTATTTTTGATGATATTGTAGAAGTTCAAAAGCAACAAATAGTTGTATATAATTTGTAGCTTTCATGTTTCAATACAGTCGAAAATAAATTATATTGTACAATAAAGCTATATAAAATTAATACATAAATCCAAACAACCAAACGGGAATATTGTTTCCAAATCCAATTTCGATGTTGTCTTTGGCGATGTACGCGTTTGAAATATTTTTTATTTGGATTTGGGTTTTTCCTTTTCCGCCAACTTCAAAGGTGTATTTTTTATTAATCAAAAAATCAGCTTGCTCTGCCAAATAAATGGTTGCTAAAAACTTGAATTGATTTACAAAAAAAGTTTCTCGTAAATTGCCAATATTAGTATTTTCTGAAGCCATAGCATACATTTAATTGGTATTGTTCAAATACAACTTTTCAGGTTTGGTAAGTATGCCAATCCCTTTGGTTGGTTTGTACAATTCATTTACCAATCCTGCTCGTTCCAATTGTTTTATAGCTTCAATAAGCACTGCTCTAGAAGCACCAATTCGCGTACTAAGTTTAGTGATATTTGGCTTAAAAGGCGCGCTTGTAGCAATGGCATATAGCAGTTTTTTTAGCTTCACAATCAAATCATAACTTATATTATCGACGGCATTACTATCTATTTCGATAATCAAATTAATGGTATTTAATAACTTTTGGTAATAAAACTCAGGATCTTCTTTATAGTAAAGATACGCTCCAACTTCAAGTTATTTTTTGAACAACGGAATTGGTTTGATTCTCTCCAAGATAGTTTGCGCAATCGCATTATGATTTTCTAAAATAGTTTCTAATGAGTAGGTTTCAAATTTTATTTTTATATCAAATTCAATAAATTCTCTAAAGGACATTTCTTTGAGGTTGTATGTGACGGCTCTTCTGCTCAAATCAGATTCGGCTTTGTAAATTTCTAGCATACTGGAGGATGCAAAAATTACATGCAACTCAGGATTATTGTCATAAATCAATTTTATTTCTCTCGACCAATTAGGATATTTATGAACCTCGTCAAGCAGAAGATTTTTGCCACCCATTTTAGAAAAATTATCTGCAAGCGAAACCAATGTGTTTTGTAAAAAAAACAAATGATCTAAGCTAACTTATAATGTAGTGTTTACATCTAAATTCTTCTTGGCATGTTGTAATAAAAATGTTGTTTTGCCCGAGCCTCTAGCACCTTTTACAGCAATTAATCTGTTTTTGAAATCCATTTTATCAACCAAATATCTCTAAAAAGTCATTGATGTTTTATTGATTTTTTCTTGAAATTGATTGATTAATTCTTCCATATTGTTATAATTAGATAACAAAAACACTATAAATTGTTATGTAAAACTAACAATAATTATAGAATTTGTTATTTATAAATAACGAATTAATAAGTAATTGTTGATTACGCACAACAAAAAGTAATAAATTGTGTGGTGTGAAGATACCAAAATCGAATAAAAAAAATAAAAAACACTGGTAACCAGAATACTGAAAACCGAAACTATTTTTTCCCGCCAACTACCACCACAATTTCGCCTTTTGGAGGTTTGGCTTCAAAATGTTTTAGAACTTCGGCAACCGTTCCTCGAACGTTTTCTTCATGAAGTTTTGAGAGTTCTCTAGAAACGCAAATTTGTCGGTCTTCGCCAAAATACTGCACAAATTCGATTAAAGTTTTTACCAATTTATGTGGCGAAACATACAAAATCATGGTTCGGGTTTCTTCGGCAAGCGCCAAATATCGGGTTTGTTTTCCCTTTTTGTCGGGCAAAAATCCTTCAAAAACAAATTTATCATTCGGCAAACCGCTATTAACCAATGCGGGTACAAAAGCCGTAGCGCCTGGCAAGCATTCTACTTCAATTTTACTTTCGACACAAGCTCGGGTGAGCAAAAATCCGGGATCAGAAATGGCTGGCGTTCCTGCATCGCTAATGAGTGCAATAGTTTCGCCACTTTTTAATCTGCCAATAATATTCTCAATTGTTTTATGCTCGTTATGCATGTGATGGCTGTGCATGTGCGTGCCAATTTCGAAATGCTTAAGCAATTTTCCGCTAGTTCGCGTGTCTTCAGCCAAAATCAAATCAGCTTCTTTGAGTACTCGAATGGCTCGAAAAGTCATGTCTTCAAGATTACCGATTGGTGTAGGAACGATGAATAATTTTCCCATTTATGAGAATTTTTTCTCGACAATTTCCATAAAACGTGCTTCGTAATCTTCTTTGCCTTTCCAGTCGTTATAATCGGGTTTTACCATATCGGCGATAAATGTTTGTGCTTCTTGATACGAATTAAAAGTCATTAATTGCGACAAAACACGGTTGTAATCTTCACTGCTATTAGCAAAAAGATATTTCATAAAAGCCACTCGATCGTTAAGTCCGATTATAATTCCTTTCGAATTTTTATCAAATGTAGCCACTAATTTTTCGGCAGCTATTTCGTTTTCTTTTTTCTCGATTTCTTTTTCGATAGCCAGATCTTCTGGTTTTATAAAAACTGGATCGGCATAATTTATACCTAAAAAATCATCAAAAATAATTTCGTTTACTTTCGGTTTTTTATCTTCATTTATTTTAGAATCGAAAGTGAGTTCGAAATCAGGTTTTTCAATAAGTTCTTCGATAATTTTAGATTCAATTTCGGATACATTTTGATCGATAACTAATTCTTCTTCAATAATTTCTAACGCAAAATCTTCTTTGACTATAACTTCAGGAATTTCTATTTTTTGCGCTTCAACAACTTCTGCAACAATTTCTTCTTTTAATTCAGCTGCAGGAAATTCAACTTCTTCTACTACAATTTCTTCTTTTGATACAATTTCTGAGATTTCGACTTTTTCTTCAACAACTTCCGCAACAATTTCTTCTTTGAATTCAGAAACTGGAATTTCAATGTTAGCTTCAACAATTTTCTCGTCTAACGAAATCGCTAATTTTTCGTCCAAATCTTTTTGAGAAACAGAATTTTTTACCAAATCGAAATTATCGTTATAAAATTTCAAAACAGTGATCGTTTCATATAATTTTTTGGATTCGAGATACAATTGATCAACTTCCGATTTGTTTTTAAGCTTCAAAACTCTATGGGCTAGGCTTATTAATTCGGCTTCTAATCTTTTTTTCATAACTTTTGAAATTATAGTGAAATGCGTTACTGTTTTTTGATAAATTTGTTTCGATTACAAATTCAATATTTTAAAGCACGAAAATACAAAATGTTTCTCGAAAATACAGTAAATCATAAAGAACAATTTGGTTGGATAGAAGTTATTTGTGGATCGATGTTTTCGGGCAAAACCGAAGAGTTGATTCGCAGGCTAAAAAGAGCGCAATTTGCGAAGCAAAAAGTTGAAATTTTCAAACCATCCATCGATACGCGCTACGACGAAGAGATGGTAGTTTCGCACAACCGCAACGAGATTCGCTCCACGCCAGTTCCTGCCGCTGCCAATATTGCAATTTTGGCTCAAGGTTGCGACGTTGTGGGCATTGATGAAGCACAGTTTTTTGATGACGGTATTATAAAAATTTGCAACGACCTTGCCAATCAAGGCATTCGTGTTATTGTGGCTGGTTTGGACATGGATTTTAAAGGAAATCCGTTTGGTCCAATGCCTGCGCTCATGGCAACAGCCGAATATGTTACTAAAGTGCACGCCGTCTGCACTCGAACTGGAAATTTGGCGCATTATAGTTTCCGTAAAACGGATAATGATAAACTCGTGATGCTTGGCGAAACCGAAGAATACGAACCATTGAGCCGCGCTGCCTATTATAAGGCAATGCGAGAAAATATTGTGGTAAAAGATGTCGAAAATGTGTCTGAAAAACAAAAAAAATAACGGTTGAGTTTTCTACTTAAAAATATTATTTCTGTTGTAAAAGCCAAATTTATTGGCGAAAATGATGCGTTATTTATCGATCATGTTTCTATAGATAGTCGTTCGTTGCAAAACAGTCAATTTACTTTGTTTTTTGCAATTACAGGTCCAAATAACAATGGTCATGATTATATAGAAAACCTTGTTGACAAAGGCGTAATTAACTTTGTTGTAACCAAAATTCCTGAAAAATTGCAAGCAAGAGCCAACTTTCTTGTGGTTGAAAATACTACTGAAGCGTTACAAAATCTAGCGACTTATTACCGAAGCTTGTTCGATTTTCCGATTATTGGCGTTACAGGAAGCAACGGCAAAACGATCATCAAAGAATGGCTTAACTTCTTGTTAAGTCCTGATTATAATGTTATTAGAAGCCCAAAAAGTTACAACTCGCAAGTTGGCGTACCGCTTTCGGTTTTGGGAATTAACGAAAAACATAATTTTGGAATTTTTGAAGCTGGAATTTCGACCAAAAACGAAATGGAAAATCTCCAGAAGATCATTAAACCAACCATTGGAATTTTATCTAATATTGGGTCGGCGCATGATGAAGGTTTTGCAAATATTGGTGAAAAAATCAAAGAAAAACTTCGCTTATTTACAGAAGTTTCTGTTCTTATTTATAACAAAAACAAAACTATTGAAGCGTTCATAAAATCAAATATAAAAACGTTTACTTGGAGTTTCAAGAACGATGCTGATGTACTTATTTCGAGAAAATTATTGTTAGACAAAACAATTTTAGAAATAAATTTTGCTGGAAATAAATTTGATATTAAAATACCATTTCAGGATGAAGCTTCGATAGAAAACGCTATTCATTGTATTATGACAATGCTTTATTTGAAGTATGATAACAAGACGATTGAAGACCGTTTGGAGCTACTTTATCCTGTAGAAATGCGTTTGAAACTCAAAACAGGAATCAACAATACAACGCTGATTGACGATAGCTATAGTTCTGATTTTCAGTCGCTAAAAATTGCTTTAGACTTTCTAGAAAATCAAAAACAATTCAAAAAGAAAACGCTTATTTTGTCAGATATTTTTCAGAGTGGTTTGTCTGATGACGAATTGTATACCAATGTTTCGCAGCTTGTTGTTTCTAATAAAATAAATAGAGTTATTGGCATTGGCAAAACTATTTCGAGGTTTAAAAGTAAATTTCCAAACGCAATTTCTTATCCTCAAACCCAAGATTTTATTGCCGATTTAGCCAATTTGAATTTTTCGAACGAAACGATTTTGATCAAAGGCGCTCGAAGCTTCGAATTTGAAAAAATTGTAGCATTATTAGAAGAAAAAAAGCACGAAACCGTTCTTGAAATTAACCTGAACGCCATAAGCGAGAACCTCAACTTCTTTAAATCAAAATTATTGCCAACGACCAAAATTATGGTTATGGTTAAGGCGTTTGGTTATGGAAATGGTGGTTTCGAAATTGCAAAATTACTCGAACATCATAAAGTAGATTATCTTGGTGTTGCTTTTGCTGATGAAGGAATTTCGCTAAAAAATGCAGGAATCGAAACCAAAATCATGGTTCTAAATCCCGAAAATTCCAGTTTTGCATCGATTATTCTGCACGAGCTAGAACCCGAAATTTATTCGATAAAAGGCTTGTTGGCTTTTTTGAAAATTGCTGAGCAAAAAACACTTTCTCATTTTCCGATACATATTAAATTGGATACAGGAATGCACCGTCTAGGTTTTGAAGAAGAACAGCTGGACGAGTTGATTTCGATTTTGAAAGAAAATAAAACTGTTGAAATCAAAAGCATCTTATCGCACATGGCAACCAGCGACGACGGCAAACATTATGTATTTGCAATGTCTCAAATTGCATTATTCGAAAAGTTATCGGCGCGATTGAAAAGCGAATTAAACATCGATCCGATTCGGCATATATTAAATACGTCTGGGATTTCTAATTTTGCGAAAGCGCAATACGATATGGTGCGGCTAGGCATTGGTTTGTATGGCATTTCTAACGATAGCGAAGAGCAGAAACAACTAGCAAACGTCTCGACCCTTAAAACGATTATTTCGCAAATACGAACAATCGACAAAGGCGAAAGCGTTGGCTATGGTCGTCGTTTTATTGCCGAACGAAATACTACAATTGCGACATTGCCAATAGGTTATGCCGACGGAATTTCGAGACTTTGGGGCAACTCGGTTGGTTATGTAATTATTAACAACCAAAAAGCCACTATTGTTGGTAGCATTTGCATGGACATGATGATGGTCGATGTTACCGATATTGATTGCCAAGAAAGCAGCGAAGTGATTGTTTTTGGCAAAAACCCGACTATAAATCGTATTGCCGAAAAGACAAATACCATTTCGTATGAGATTTTAACGAGTATTTCGCAGCGGGTTAAGCGGGTATTTTATAGGGAATAGAATTTATTGGAAATAAAATTATTTTCTGACAATCCAATTTTCAAGAACTATATTAGTTAGTTTTTCAAAATCTTTTGTATTTTCTGTAGCTAAGATTAATTTGTTTTCAATTGCTGTAACTCCAATTAATAAATCAAAATCATCGTTTTGTGGTTTGCCAAGTTTATTTAATCTAACTTTTTCTTCAGCATATTTCCTGATCGATCCGTAAATTGGAATAATAACAATTCCTTTTAGAAAATTATCAACAGCTTTGTGCGATTTTACTTTGTCAACACTATTTTCAGCACCATATCTTAATTCTAAAACAGTAATTTCAGAAATATAACAATTTTCTAAACCTTTTAATTTCAGTATTTTGTCCACGTCAAATTTTCCTCGCAAAAAGTGAATACATATATTGGTGTCAAGAAGATATTTCATTAGATAGTGATCTCTTTTTTTCTAAATTTTCTACTTGATTTTATTTCTTCGATAATTTCGTCTGATGACTTTTCGTTCGAAAAAGCTCCAAAAGACTTATAAAAGTTATTTTCACTTGTTTTCGAAGTGTTTTTTAATGATTTTGATAATTTTTCTATAAGCTCAAGTTTTGTAATAGCATTTAAACTCTCGAATAAGCCAAAATAATTTTCGATAATATTTTTTTCTGTAAAAGTCATAATCAAATCTTTTTTCAAAGTTACAAATAAAATTTTAATCTTGTTTTTTACAGCAATTAATTATTTCTTACAAATTTTTGGTTACTTTTAATTTCTAAATATTTAACCATTATGAAAAAACTGTACTTTACCCTTATTGCTTTACTTTTTTTGAGTGTTGCCAATGCGCAGATTGTGAATATTCCTGATGCGAATTTTAAGGCGCTGTTGTTGTTTGCAAATATTGGTACTGAAACTGCTTCTAATGAAACACCGTACATAGATATTAATGGAAATTTGGTTGTAAATAACTATAATAAAATAGACACTAATAATGACGGACAGATTCAAGTTAGCGAGGCACTTTTAATTAAATATCTTAACGTAAGTCTAGCAGGTATTAGCAGTGTAATTGGCATAAATGAATTTATTAATTTAAAATATTTTAACTGTGATAATAACCAATTAACAAGTTTAAATGTAAGTAGTTTGACTAATTTGCAATTGTTAATTTGTAATAATAATCAGTTAACAAGTGTGAATGTAAGTGGTTTAACAAATTTGCAAAGATTGGAATGCATTAGTAATCAGTTAACAAGTTTGAATGTAAGTGGTTTAACAAATTTGCAAATATTGGAATGTAGTTATAATCAGTTAACAAGTTTGAATTTAAGTGGTTTAACAAATTTGCAAATATTGGAATGTAGTTATAATCAGTTAACAAGTTTGAATTTAAGCTATTCAACGAATTTAGTGCATTTGATTTGTAATGATAATCAATTGTCAAGCTTGAATGTAAGTGGATTAACTAATTTGCAATATTTGTATTGTAATAATAATCAATTACCAAGCTTGAATGTAAGTGGTTTAACTAATTTGTTTAACTTTGATTGCAGTGGAAATCAAATACAAAGTATTGATTTTAGTGGTTTGACGAATTTGAATTCTTTTGGTTGTTCTGGTAATCAATTATCGAATTTGAATCTAAGCGCTTTAACAAATTTGAAAGAATTAAATTGTAGTAGTAATCAATTACAAAGTTTGGATCTAAGCGGATTAACGAATTTGCTAAATTTGAATTGTTCATTTAATCAATTACCAAATTTGAATGTAAGTGCTTTGACAAATTTGATAAGATTAGATTGTTTTAGTAATCAATTACCAAGTATGGATGTAAGTGGATTATCGAATTTGCAATATTTGAATTGTGGTTCCAATCAGTTACCAAGTTTGAATGTAAGTGGATTATCGAATTTGCAATATTTTTATTGTTATAATAATCAATTACCAAGTTTGAATGTTAGTGGTTTGACGAATTTGTTAGATTTGGCTTGTTTTGGTAATCAACTAACATCGCTATTCATTAAGAATAACAATATTGTATGGGAATATTTAGAATTTAATAACAATCCAAGTTTACAATACATTTGCGCTGACGATAATGATCTTACTTTAGTGCAACAAAAAATTACAACCTATGGCTATACCAATTGTAACACTAACAGTTATTGTAGTTTTACTCCTGGAGGTGTTTTTTATACTATTCAAGGAAGCAATAAAATTGATTCCAATAATAACGGTTGCGATGGTTTGGATACTGTTTATCCCAATTTAAAATCTGCTACTACTAATGGATCAATTTCAGGAAGTGTAATTGCTAATGCTTCGGGTAACTACTCTGTTCCTATTCAAGCAGGAGTGCATACTATTACACCTCAATTAGAAAACCCGAATTACTTTACAATTTCTCCCACTAGTGTAACTGTAACATTTCCTGCTACAACAAGTCCATTTACTCAAAATTTTTGTATTGTACCTACTGGTGTAAAGCATGATCTAGAGGTGGTTGTAATCCCTATCGATGTAGCACGACCAGGATTTGATGCAACCTATAAAATAAAATACAAAAACAAAGGCAATCAATCTGAAAACGCAACAGTAAATTTTACTTACAACGATGCGATTCTGGATTATGTTTCTGCTACAATTACACCAACAACACAAGCCACAGGGACACTTTCTTGGGCTGTTGGTACAATTACACCTTTCCAAAGTGGCGAGATTCTAGTAACTTTAAATGTAAATTCTCCAATGGAAACGCCAGCGGTTAATGGTGGCGATATTTTGAGTTATACAGCAACTGCCAACGGTTTAAGTACCGACGAAACACCAGATGACAACACAGTCGTTTTAAACCAAATAGTAGTTAACTCATTTGATCCAAATGATAAAACTTGTTTGGAAGGAAATGTCATCAACCCAAGTATGATTGGCAAATATGTGCATTATAAAATTCGTTTTGAAAATACGGGAACTTTTGCGGCTCAAAATATTGTCGTAAAAGACATCATTGACACTACAAAATTCGATATCGCTTCCTTGCAAATGACCGATGCATCCCATAGTTGCATTACAAAAATTTCAAACACTAATAAAGTAGAATTTATTTTCGAGAACATTAATCTTCCTTTTGATGATGCTAATAATGACGGTTATGTGGTTTTTAAAATAAAAACAAAACCAACGTTAACCCTAAATTCGACCATAAGCAATCTAGCCAACATTTATTTTGATTATAATTTCCCGATTGTTACAAATACGGCAACCTCAACCTTTACAACATTAGGCAACGATACTTTTGAGTTTGATAACTATTTTACCATCTACCCAAATCCAGTTGCCGAAGTACTTTCAATAAAAGCAAAACAAGACACACAAATATTAGGTTTGTCTATTTATACTATGCTAGGTCAATTGGTGCAAACCGTCGTAAACCCAACTTCGACTTTGGATGTAGCCGATTTAAAAACAGGAACTTATTTTGTAAAAATAACTACGGATAATGGTGTTTCGAGTAGTAACTTTGTGAAAGAGTAAATGCGTTTTGAAATAAGTTTTTAATAAAATTAATAAAAATTTGGCCTATAATTAACAAAATGTTAAAATTAAATTTATATTTGCCTTACAAAAACAAATAAATACTAACTAAAATTTACTATTATGTTAAAAGAATTTAAGAATTTTATAATGACAGGAAACGTTATCGAGTTTGCTGTAGGTGTGATTATGGCAGGTGCTGTTGGTGCCGTTGTTAATGGTTTTGTTGCTGATATCGCAATGCCAATTGTAGGAATGTTAACTGGCGGAATGGATTTTTCTGCTATGAAATATGTTTTATCACCAGAAGTTAAAGATGCTGCGGGAGCAATTACAAGTCCAGAAAATGCACTAAGATATGGTGCTTGGATAAATACAATTGTTAGCTTGGTTGTTGTTGGTTTTGTCATGTTTATGATTATCAAAGCGTATGCTAAAATGAAAAAACCAGCTGCGGATGCTCCTCCAGCAGGACCAACACAAGAAGAATTACTAATGCAAATTAGAGATTTATTAAAAAAGTAATTTCCGCTACATTATATATTCTAACTAAACCGCTTCTTAATTGAGGCGGTTTTTCTTTTTAAAATTTTTAATAAATAAAAATTAAACATTAAGAAATTAAGTTTCATTTAGCACATAACTCTTAATGAAACTTAATTTCTAAATGTTTTAAAAAGCAAAAACAAATTTTACTATTTTTGTAATTCAAAATAAAAAAAATCGAATGAAAATAGCTGTTGTTGGTGCTACTGGAATGGTAGGCGAAGTCATGTTGCAAGTTTTAGCAGAAAGAAATTTTCCGGTAACAGAATTAATTCCTGTAGCTTCAGAAAAGTCTGTCGGAAAAGAAATTGAGTTCAAAGGAACAAAATATAAAGTTGTAGGCATGCAAACTGCTGTTGACATGAAAGCCGATATCGCACTTTTTTCGGCTGGTGGTGAAACTTCCTTGGAATGGGCTCCAAAATTTGCAGCCGCTGGAACAACAGTTATCGATAATTCATCGGCTTGGCGAATGGATCCAAGCAAAAAACTTGTGGTTCCAGAAATAAACGGAAACATTTTGACCACAGAAGATAAAATTATCCCAAATGCCAATTGCTCTACAATACAATTAGTAATGGCTTTGGCGCCATTGCATGCCATATACAAAATCAAACGAGTAATTGTTTCGACCTATCAATCCATTACAGGAACTGGCGTGAAAGGCGTGCAACAACTCGAAAATGAGTACGCAGGTATTCAAGGCGAAATGGCGTACAAATATCCAATTCACCGAAACGCGATTCCACACTGCGATTCTTTTGAAGAAAACGGATACACCAAAGAAGAAATGAAACTGGTGCGAGAAACTCAAAAAATTCTTGACGATCGTACCATTGCCGTTACTGCAACTGCTGTTCGTGTGCCAATAGTAGGCGGTCATAGCGAAGCAGTAAATGTAGAGTTTGTCAACGATTTTGAGGTGAGTGAAGTCCGTCGTATTTTGCACAACACGCCAGGAGTTGAGGTCCAAGATAATTTAGATACGTTTACCTATCCGATGCCATTATATGCACAAGGAAAAGATGCTGTATTTGTGGGTAGAATTCGTCGTGACGAAAGCCAACCAAATTCACTAAACATGTGGATTGTTGCCGATAATTTAAGAAAAGGAGCTGCTACAAACACAATTCAAATTGCAGAATACTTGGTTAAAAACAATTTGGTTTAAAACTAAATGTAAATAACTTATCAAAAAATTATTCGGTTTTAGCATTATAATTTTCATTAATTTGATGATTTTTAAAAGTTTTTAATTCAAAATTTTCTCCGTCAAAAACTCCGAAAGTAAAATAACCTATCCAATCGCCAAGATTAATGTAGTTAGCATTTTGACCCACAGAAACAATCATTGGCAAATGACGGTGTCCAAAAACTAAATAATTATAATGCTTAGTTTCTAGTTTTCGTTTGGCATATATAATAAGCCATTCTTTATCTTCACCTAGATATTTTACATCTGAGTCGCCTGATATTAGTTTGTTTTTTACCGAAAGATATTGTGCCAATTTCATCCCAATATCAGGATGTAACCAACGGTATAACAATTTTGAAAAAGGGTGAACAAAAACTTTCTTCATTCGTTTGTATCCCGCATCTCCCGGGCCTTTGCCGTCTCCGTGACCTATAAGGAAAGTTTTATTATTGAAAGTAAATTCTTTATTATTGTGATAAACGGGTATATTTAATTCTTTTTGAAAATAATCATCCATCCATAAATCATGATTTCCTACAAAGAAATAAATTGGGATTCCACTATCGCGAATTTCGGCAAGTTTTCCTAGCACTCTTACAAATCCTTTTGGAACTACGGTTTTATATTCGAACCAAAAATCGAATAAGTCTCCAAGTAAAAAAATAGCTTCTGCATCTTTTTTAATCTCATCAAGCCAAGCTACAAATTTTTGCTCACGCGGAAAACTTGCTTCTAGAGTTGGTGCACCAAAATGTTGATCGGAGGCAAAATAGATTTTTTTGGTTGGTTGCATTTGGTAAAAATAGAAAACTCCACATTACTAATGAAAAATTTGGAGTTTTTATAGTGAAAATTATAAATTATCAGAAGCGTGCCACTCCGCAAACGAACTTTCTGTTTCTTGAAGTTTTAGAGAATGCAATAAAATACCAATGGGCAATCTTTTGCTTATTTTGGATGCAAAATCAACAACCATGTTCTCGCTTGTGGGCTGATAATCTACCAATATAACATGATGCCCACGATTGGATAATTCATGTGCCAGTTCAACATGTGGTGTGTTTTGATTAAAAACTGTGGCATGATCAAAATGGTCAACAATTTCTTCGCGAACTATTTTTTTTAAATCGGTAAAGTCAATCACCATTCCAAATTTTACATTGGTCGAATCTAAAATAGGTTTGCCAATAACTGTAACCGAAAGTTTGTAACTATGACCATGAACATTTTTACATTTTCCGTCGTAGCCATAAAGCGCATGACCAGTTTCAAACGAAAATTGTTTTGTAATTCTAATAGTACTCATTTATTTTTGGTGAGGGCAGAAGCTGCCTTATTATTGATTTTCTTCAAAAGTTTGATTTTCATTAAGACCTGCGGACCGCACATTGAGTACTTTGTTATTAGAATCGACAACAAAGGCAACAAACTCTATATTTGAAATATTAGCTATAGATGCTGGCATTGCTAATGAAAAATTTCGCGAAAAAGTTTTACCATTTAAGACTTCTGAGTTAGGTATTGCATCGCCAAACAAATCTGTAAAAAACCCTCTTAAAACATGATCGTGCTCAAAATTTACTATCGGATTTGTCGCGCCAAAATAATTAGTATAATTAGTTTGATTAAATATCAAATTATTTTCCAGAACACAAACTACCAACTTCAAATTAGAAAAATCTGATGCAAATTTTGTTTTAACATCAAGATTAATCGTACTTCCAACATTGGTTGTATTTATTGCTAAGCCCAATTTTACATTTTCACCAATAGTCAAATTAACAACTTGATTAGGATTTGTATGAGGTGTAGTCCATGTTGTGGTGCGATTAAGCTTAGCCGTTGGGTAACCGGCAAGTTGAATAAAGTTTTCTAGACTTGCCACATTAAAATTATATGGATCAAAATTAGTAGCAGTTTCACCTCGATGCATTGCTATTGCGACTGCCTTATTTGTGAGCGTTTTTACTTGCTCAATACCATAAGATACTCTTGGACAGTTTCCGCACCAAGTACCCGTGTAATCTTCTATCAATACATGTTTTGCAAAACGCTCCACATTGTTTTTGAATGAGATAGCAATTGAATTACTTTCCAAATTATCTATTCTAGCTTTAACTACAAAATTTGATACACTACTCGAAGAATAAATATTAGAATTAATTGGAAGGTCATTGACCAAAAATGTTGCTGAAGAAGTAACGTCTTCGCCAGCATCTGTTGTAACTTTGAAGTTTATTTGTTCACCTATCAATTTTTCGGAGCTATCCGCAATGAGCGTTATATTAGTAATTTTATTGTCTGTATCAGTGTCTTTATAACACGATATAAATCCAATCAATAAAATATATACTACTAACGATTTAAATATTTTCATAATAAAATTTATTTAAAAATTTAAATAGCAATATTATAAATAATTATTTAAAAAAGGTATAATTATTGCACAATTTTTATTTCATTTGCAATAAAAATTTTTATAATGAAAAAATCAATAGTTGTCTTTCTTTTCTTCAGTTTGTTTTCATTTGCACAAAAAGAACTCCCAAATATATCAGTACAAAATCTTGATAATAAATCTGTTAACGTCAAAACAGATTTTAGCGAAAAAGATAAAATTTACATCTTTTCATTTTGGGCGTCGTGGTGCACACCTTGTATTGCAGAATTAGAAGCTATAAATGAGAATTATGCAGATTGGAAAAAAGAAATTAACTTAGAATTGATAGCAGTTTCAATAGATGATGCTAGAACCCAAAAAAGAGTAAAACCATTATTAAACGGAAAAGATTGGTCGTACACTATCTTGTTAGACACCAATCAAGATTTTAAAAGGTCTTTGTCCATAGTAAATATTCCGTACACTATTGTAGTAAAAAATCAGAAAATAGTTCATGTTCAAAATGGTTATTCACAAGGTGCAGAAAATGAATTATTTGAAATTATCAAAAAACTATAGAATGAAAGCAATTTTTTTGATTATTTTTCTGTTTTCATTTTACTTCACTGAAGGACAAAACAATAAATTCGGCAAAATATTTGGAGGTATTGAATCCAATTCGCAGTGGTATTTAAATGATAAAGAGCTAGGAACACTTCAACCCAATAATCCGATACGATCTAATAATTATTTATTTTTGAATTATACTCATAAAAATTGGACTTCTGGCATTCAAATAGAATCGTACGAAAAAATGTCCTTATTAAATTATAATCCAAAATATAAAGGTACAAATTTAGCAACCTATTTTGTAAATTATAAAACAAAAGAACTCGATTTTACTGCTGGTTATTTTTATGAACAATTCGGTAGCGGGATGATTTTAAGAAGTTGGGAAGATCGAGCACTGGGCATAAACAATGCCATAAGAGGTGGCAGAATAATTGCCAAGCCAAATGATTATTTGTCTTTTACAGCTCTGTTTGGACAACACCGAAGCGGATTTGATATTTCTAAAGGTAAAATTTATGGATTTAATACAGAAATTGATATTGCTGATCTTCTTGGTTTTGAAACTTCACAACTCTCTGGCGGAATGAGTTTTGTAGGTCGTGATGAGAAAATAGCTAGTGCAAATCCTGATTTCTTTTCGATTACAAATGCTGTTTCTTACCGGTTAAATTTTAGCCACAATGCATTTTATGTATCAAGTGAGTTAAATACAAAATCTAGAGATGCGGTTTTAACCAATGAAAATACCATCAGCAATAATTTTATAAAAGTTGGAAATGCCTTTCTTTTAAATCTTGGATACACAAAAAAAGGAATTGGAATTGATGCTTCATTAAGACGAACTCAAAACATGGGATTCTTCTCAGAGCGTATTCCTGAATTTTATAGTGCCAGCAACACCAGCTTAAATTATAATGATAAAATCATAAACTATGTGCCAGCTTTGACGAAACAGCATCATTATAATCTTGCAAATATTTATGTGTATCAAGCTCAAAACAGAGTGGATTTTCAGGAACAATCAAAAACCAAAGCAGGAGAAATTGGTGGACAAATAGATGTTTTTTATGATTTGAAAAAAGGTTCTTTATTAGGCGGAAAATATGGAACTAAAATTGCTCTGAATGTATCAAATTGGTATAATTTAGATGGTGATTATAATTTCTCGCCACCAAGTTATAAAACAAATATAATAGATACCAAGCAAAAATATTTTTCTGATTACAATGTTGAAATTACCAAAAAGATATCTCCCGTTTTAACAAGTGGTATCAGTTACATAAATCAATATTACAATAAAAATTTACTCGAAGGTGGAGACATCGTAAAAACAAATATTTTAGGAGCAGAAAGTACACTAAATATCACCAAATTAAAATCTATTCGATTAGTAGCTGAGCATCTATGGGCAAACGCAGATAAAAAAAATTGGGCTGCGGCAACTGTCGAATATAATGCCAGTTCAAAATTATCATTTTTTGTCTCAGATATGTATAATTATGGTAATGATGAGTCAAAAAAACAAACACACTATTATAATTTAGGCACATCGTATCGCAAAGGAGCATCTAGAATAGCTGTTAATTATGGTCGACAAAGGGGCGGATTAGTGTGCGTTGGTGGTGTATGTAGATTTGTTCCAGAAAGTACTGGAATAGCAGTATCCTTGAATACCAGTTTTTAATTTATATAAAAAGCAAATCCCCAATCAATGATAAAATTGATCGGGGATTATTTAAGAATAAAAAAATATTACTTCTTTACAAATTTTATTGTTGCTTTTTCTCCACTATTATTTTCAAATTGAACCAAATATACAGCTGCAGCTAACTCAGAAACATCTATCGTTTGTTTTCCTACATTTGATTTTCTTTCTTGAAAAACCTCAGTACCAGATAGGTTGTAAATTTTTGTTTGAACTACTTGTGAAGTACTAAATTCTAAACGATCTGATACCAAATTTAACGAAAGTACTACGCCAACAGAATTCAATTTATTAAACTCTGAAGTCGATAAATTAGGATTATAACGGTAGGTAAATGTAACAGAATTTCCGATTTCTACATTATCATCATTAACTTGATAAAATTTAAAAACATATTCTACATTCTGACCAGGAGTTGTACCAGTATTTGTATTCAAAAAATGATCAAAATTTCCGTTAGATCCGTTTGCAGGAACTACAGATGCAGGATTACTTGGATAAGATAGTCCCGAAATTATCGTGCCATAACAAAGATCTCCAAAACAAAGTTGCAAATTAGACCCAGTAGAATTGGTGATACTCTCGACTTTGATTTTTACATTAATATCTACTGCAGAATTATTAAGCACTTTCAAACCCAAATAACATTCTGGTTCAACAGCACTCGCAAATGATAACACATCACCATTATTTATCGGCGTACCATTTAGTTTTGTTATTGACATTTGAGCAAAACTATATACTGAAAAGACACATAAAAGCAGTACTATCTTTATTTTCATAATAATTAGTTTATGATTAATTTTTCAGTATAGTCAACATTTTCTCCTTTAACTTTTGCAAAATAAATTCCTTTTTGCAAATTTGATAAATCGATTACAGAAGAATTTGATATTTTATCAGCATTATAAACCAATTTACCTGTAAGATCAACAACTTCTAAACTCACTTCTAAAGTTGACGCTACTGTAAAAATTCCAGTTGATGGATTTGGGAAAATTCTAATCTTAGCAGCTACAAAATCACTGTTTTTTAATGAATTTAATGATTTAAGATTAGTTGATGCACCAGAACCATATACGCCATTTGTGGTGTAAATTTGTGTTCCGTTAGAGTCTGACAGTGTTGTTGGGCCACCACCATCTCCGTAAGAATCAATTAAATTAAAAGTATAACAATCATCTCCTGGCAAAGTTATTGGTGTAATTATCAAGGTATTATTTGCAAAAGGTCCGCCACTAGCAACAATTGTTCCAGCAGCATTTTTTATATTCCAAGATATTTCATCTCCATACGCATCCGTTTGTAAACTTAAATTTAGATTATTTGTAGCTTCAACTGCATTGTTAAAGGTTAAATTACCTGTATTATTAGTCAAAATATCATCAGCAGGAATGCTTACTGCAATAGTATTTATAACTTGAGGCGCGTAACTTGCTCCAGGTAAAGTAACAATAGCTTTTGATAAAGATGTTAAATTTCCAGTCCAAGTATATTGCTGCGCTGCACCCGAATTTACTGTATAAGTTATCAATAAAGAAGTAAGCGGCGCTTGTCCGTTATTTTGAATTTCAATTTCTGGACTTACGGTAGTAGTACATTGGTTTGGAAGCGGTTTGATTGAAACAATCTTTGCGTCACTAGCTGATAATCCAGTAAATGTTGGACTAGTTTCATTACCGCTAATTATGTTTTGTTGTCCTTCCGCTATAAATGCTACGACTTCAAGATTCCCAAGTTCTGCTGCAATAGCGTTATATGCAGCTGGAATAGTGTACGTAAATGTTTGATCCACAAACGATCCTGTAGCAGTATTCGTAATATCAACACCCCATTGTCCTGTTAACATATGTACCAATCGATGTTGGTGGTTATAATTGTTACCCAAGTTACCTCCAACTTGTGCACCTAATGTATTATTTTGAACAAGTGCAACATTAAGTTTGTTTGTTAGAAAGGGGCTTGCACCAGTATAATAACCTTCAACATGCACTGTTAAAAGGCGAGAAACAACATCTATTGTAGATGTAGCTGCTACGTTTACATAGGAAGGTTGCGCTTTTGTTTGGTTTGTTGCCGTTGTCCAACTACCTCTTCCTAAAGCCGTACCGCCAGTAGTCATCGCGCTGGTAAAAACTCGTCTATTAATGGTTCCAGAAGGATAACCCGTAAGTCCTGACTGATTTGCAAGACCGTTTCCGAAAGGAGTTCTAAAATCTGGTTGACCAGCAGCAGGCGTTGCAAAGCCACCTACGTGAACGTTGATTACAAAAAAGTTTCCGGCATTTGCATTAGTTAAAGTGTTTGCAATTGTATGGCCCTGTGGGCAGAATACGCAATTAACTCCTGTAAATTCCTCAAGAATGATTTTTTTATTTTGAGGCGTTGTACTAACAATAGTTTGTGCTTGACTACTTAATGCTACAGCAGAAAAAAATAGCACTGAAAATAATTTTTTTTTCATTTTGGTTTTTTTAGATTGATTATTAAAATAAATTTGATGTCAAAAATAACCAAATAATTTTTGTTTTCAAAATTAAAAACACATTTTTTTTGGTTAAACAACTGATAATTAATTAATTCATTTGTTTTTTATTTTATTAAATTATTTTTTAAAAGTTGAAACAATTTATCTATTTTTACAAAAAATTGGGGGATTAGCTCATCTGGCTAGAGCGCTTGCCTGGCAGGCAAGAGGTGACCGGTTCGATCCCGGTATTCTCCACAAATAGTATGAATATTTTATTATTGAGGTGTGCTTTTAACTACTTATTATAATCTGTTGATATTGTACATTTTGTGTTTCCATCATTCGGTTTATTAATAGGTCAAAAATATTATCCTTGTTATTTGACCTATTAATTCGGTAGCTAAACTCGTTTAAATACTTTTGAATATGATCTTCGTGAACCCAAGAAAAGGTGCTTCGTAGCCAAGATTTAACTTGGTGAATTATTGTATGTATTTCTTTTGAGGAACTTCCTTTGTTACTTTTTACTTGAGTAATATCAAATTCTTTAAGTAGTGGTTTATATCCCGTCCATTGATCAGTTTTAATTGATGCCGTTTTTGAAATATGTTTATCAAATATTTTACGTAGTTCTGATGACGAATAATCTTTAAGACGGTCAAAATATACACGTTTTATTCCACCTGTTTCGGTTGTTTCAATCGCGACAATCAACTTCTTTTTTTTTGAATCGTTGCTGCGTCCTTGTTTTAAATCTTCTTTGCCACCAAAAACAAATTCGTCAACAAAAACTTGACCAATCATAGGTATACTCTCGCTACTTGCCATACTAATTCTAACTTTTTTGATAAAGTTTGTTGCCGTTGTTCTACTAATTTTTAAGCGATTTGCCATTTGTTTTGTTGAAATTCCCTTGGTTGTCGCGCTCAATTCAAAAGCAATTGCAAACGCTTTGCGTAAACCAAATCTAACTCTGTGAAACATTGTACCAACAATTGGGCTTTCAATATGATGACACAAATTACAATCCCTAGCAAAATTCTTTTTGCGGATTGTGAATTTTGTATGATTGCAATTCACGCATTTGAAACCATGTTTCCATTTGATTTCAGCTAAATATTCCATACAATCTAAATCGGTTTTAAACCTATCTGTGAAATCTAAAATACATTGTCCTATAAATTTTTCCATAATTCAAATATATAAAATTATAAGTAATTAAAAGCACACCTCAATTTTATTAAAAGCTTTAAAAATAATTTTTTAAGGCTTTTTTTGTTTTTAAATTTTTACCTTATATTTGGTTTTATTTAAATACTTACATGTTAAATTCAAAAAAAAATCTGCTCTTTATAATTTTATCCGGAATATTTATCTGCAATGCTATTGTGGCAGAATTAATTGGCGGAAAACTTATTCAGATTGGCCCTTTCGTGATGAGTATGGGAATAATTCCGTGGCCCATTGTGTTTTTAACCACTGATTTGATCAACGAATATTTTGGTGAAAATGGTGTCAAAAAATTATCTTTTATAACCGCAGGTCTAATAATTTATGCCTTTTTAATTTTATTTATAGCCATCACTATTCCTGCTGCAAAAGGAATCAGCCCCGTTAATGACGAGCAATTTTATGCTGTTTTTGGACAAAGTTTGTGGATTATAGTTGGAAGTATAACTGCTTTTTTGGTTTCTCAGCTTATTGATATTAAAATTTTTAATTTTTTTAAGATCAAAACTGGACAAAAAATGATCTGGCTTCGCACAACAGGATCAACCCTGATTTCGCAACTATTCGACTCATTTATTGTGCTCGGTATTGCATTTTATCTACCAGGGAAAATAAATTTTGAAACTTTTATATCGTCAGCATTAACAGGTTATACTTTCAAACTAATTGTAGCAATAGCATTAACTCCGCTACTCTACTTAGCCCATAATTTGATTAAAAAATATATTAGATGAAACCACTTTTTGACAAACAACGAAGGTGTGACTGGTGTTTGTCCTCAGATTTATATAAATCTTATCACGATCAAGAATGGGGTAAGCCCGTTTTTGACGATGCTGTTTTTTATGAATTTATTCTTCTAGAAGCTTTTCAGGCGGGTTTAAGTTGGATTACAATCCTCAATAAACGTGAAAATTTTAAAAAGGCTTTTGAAAATTTTGATTATAATAAAATTGCAGCTTTTGATGATTTTAAAATTCAAGAATTACTAAATAATTCAGGAATTATTCGCAATAAACTCAAAATTTATTCAGCAATAACTAATGCACAAAATTTTATTAAAATTCAAAATGAATTTGGAAGCTTTTCTATATACATATGGAAATTTGTGGAAGGTAAACCAATTGATAATTATCCCGAAGTACTATCAGATATTTATCCTACAACACCATTGTCTGAAACTATTAGCAAGGATTTAAAAAAAAGAGGTTTCAAATTTTTAGGCAGTACTACAATTTATGCTTTTTTGCAAGCTACCGGTATTATAAATGACCATCTTGTATATTGCTGGATCGAAATTAACAATTGTTTAGCAATGACATTTATTTGTAGCGTATTATATAAGAATTTGAATTATTTTTATTAGATAAAATGTTTATAAACTAACTGTTTAAAATCCGCATAAAGCTTGATCTCGAAATCTCAAAAGCTCCTAATTTTTGCAAATGTTCATTGTGAATTTGGCAGTCTAACAAAAGATAATTCTCGTTTTTTAGTTTTTCTATTAATTTTACAAACGCTACTTTACTAGAATTAGAAACTAAGGAAAACATACTTTCACCACAAAATACATTACCTAAATCTAAACCATATAAGCCGCCAACAAGAACATTGTCTTGCCAAACTTCGACCGATTTGGCAAAACCCATTTCGTGTAGTTTAGTAAATGACTTAATTATATCTTCCGAAATCCATGTTCCGTTCTGATCTTTACGATTTGTTTTCTGGCAGTTTCGAATTACGGCAGAGAAATCTTGATTGAAGGTTACTGCAAAAACATTTCTGTTTATTATATTTCGCAAACTTTTGGAAACTTTATATTCAAAAGGAGCAACGACCATTCGCATTGGAGGTGCCCACCACAAAATTGGTTCATTATTATTAAACCATGGAAAAATTCCGTTTTTGTATGCAAATAATAATCTTTCGGGAGATAAATCGCCCCCGAAAGCCAAAATTCCTTCAGCAGATGCATGCTCTACATTTGGAAAATATAAATCACTAGATAAGAAGTACATGTTATAAAATAAGAATAATCTCTAAAATACTAAAAAAAATAATTAACTTAGTATAGATTGATTGTAATATCTAGAAAATAATTTAGCAATAATAATTTGATTTTTTTTTATGCCAATGTACTATTGTAAATTTTCCGTAAAAATCAAGCTATATAAGTCAATGTAAATTGCATTCCTGAAATATAGGCAAGAGTCTTGTTTTAGTTTGACTAAAAAGGAAGGTCATCATGTTCTTCTTCTTTAATGTTTGTTGCAGGAGCAAATGCTTCTGCAGCTGGCATTGGCGGTGGTGCTTGTTGTCCTGTAGCGCCATCAGCAGCAATACGATCTACTTTCCAACCTTGTATATCATTAAAGTATTTTGTTTCTCCTTGAGGACTCAACCATTCTCTACCTCTTAAATTTACACCGACTTTAACTGCTTCTCCCACTTGAAAATTATTTAATAAATCACATTTGTCTTGCACAAAATTGATGCTTATAAATTGTGGATATTGTTCTTCAGTAGTTACTACTAATTCTCTTTTTTTGAATGTAGCATTTACTTGCACTTCTGGGTTGATCACTTTAATTTTTCCTGAAACTTCCATCTTATTATTTTTATAGTAATTAAATTCTTTTTGCTAAAAGCACTTTCCAAGCAGACTGCACTTCATTTGTGTTCAAATATTCTTTTGCTTTTTGATGAATTTTTTCTTCATCATCAGCACTTAAAACTACTTTAACAGTAAAGTTTTGTTCAACAAATATACTAACTTCTTCCAACGTGGGCAATGCTTCAATATTCCCTAATTTACCGAGATCATTTCCGTTAAAAACGTTACTTTCTCTGATGAAATTCGGAATTGCATTTACTCCAATTCCGATAGCTATATTCGGCTTTTCTACTTCAAAAAGTCCTTTATTGGCTCTTGAATACCAATTGCCTCCAAGTCGTGCCACTAAATCTATTTTATGCGGATCTATAGTTCCGTTTTGGTCAAGAACCGATTCATTAATATGCATTTTCAGTACTTCACAAACAATCATATTTCCTGCGCCACCATCGGTGCCGAGAGCTATTATCTCATTTACTTTACACTCAAACTGTACAGGACTTTCGGCCACACGATGGGGCTTTACAACTTCTGATGCAATTTGTGTCAAACCTGATTTCAAAAATTCATTAACACCAGCGTCATATTCAGTGCTCGAAAGCGACATTTGCTGCACCATGTTATAAGTTACAATATTAATTACAACTTCTCGGGTCGCTTCACAATTTATCAAGGTATGTTTTATAGTATTGTCACGCACACGACGAGCCGGAGAAAAAACTAGAATTGGTGGATTGGCACTAAAAACATTAAAAAAACTAAACGGAGACAGATTTGGCTTCCCATTTTTGTCAATCGTGCTCGCAAAAGCAATGGGTCTGGGACCAATTGCGCTTTGCAAAAATCCCTGTAATTTGGCAACCGAAATCTCTTTTGGATCAATAGTCATTATAAAATTTTGGAATACAAATATAATTTTTTTATAATTTACAGGACTACGATAAGGCTTTTTTATTAACCATTTTTTAAAAATCTAATTTAAATGAGGCTGATATCTTACTTCTTTTCTGATTTAAAATTACTAAATTTTTTTAAATTGACTTAAAAAAAAGAGAAACACAAAGATGAAAAAGTTATTTTGGAATTCGTATTTTTGACAATTGAAATTTATACTTATGCACTTCCTATCTGACGAATTAGAACATTATATCGAGCAACATTCGCAAGACGAACCTCAATTGTTGGCACAACTCAACAAAGAAACCTACCAGAAAATATTATTGCCACGAATGCTAAGCGGACATTTTCAAGGTAGAGTTCTGAGTATGTTAAGCAAACTAATTCGTCCAACAAACATTCTAGAGATTGGCACTTACACCGGTTATTCGGCGTTGTGTTTGTGCGAAGGTATGCAAGAAAATGGCGTTTTGCATACTATAGATATTAAAGAAGAGTTGGTTGATTTTCAACGAAAATATTTTAATAAATCTGCTTGGGGAAATCAAATTTTTCAGCATTTGGGCAAAGCTGTCGATATTATTCCTAATTTGAATTTGAAGTTTGATTTGGTGTTTATAGATGCCGATAAAGAAAATTATATCAATTATTTTCATTTGATTATTCCAAAAATGAACCGAGGAGGCATTATTTTGTCGGACAATGTTCTTTGGAGCGGCAAGGTTTTGGAAGAACTGCAACCAAATGATGTTTCTACAAAAGTATTGCTAGAATACAACTTATTGTTAAAAAATGATTCTCGAATAGAAACGGTCTTGTTGCCTATTCGAGACGGGTTGACGGTGAGTCGGGTTTTGTAGGTTGAATATTAAAGTTAGTATTTTTCAAATTTCAAAATAGGCTTATCTCTATATTAATAAAACTATCGAACCACAAATTTAATTGTTTTTTCTATTTGATCGGTTTCTATTTTAACAAAATAAATACCTGATTCTATTTTATTTTCTAGGTCTATCAATATAAATGAAGTGTTTAGCGCCCCAATTTTTTTAGTATAAATAGTGCGTCCTTGATTGTCATAAATTGTAATATCAAGATCTTTCAATCCTTCAAAATTACCGTTTATGCTGAAGATACCTGTATTTGGGTTAGGTATTAGTTTTGTTGTACTTAGTTGATTGTCGTTTGTGCTTAGGCTACCAACTGTAAACTTTGCCACGAACATATTTTGTGGCTCTGTCGTGTTAGGGTCAAACAGCGTAAACTGAAGCGGGCCTAATGGAGGAACTGTCTCTGTAGAAAGCCCAGTAGTACTTATCGTGGTGCCTACTACAAAAAAACCATCTTGGTACGGATGACATTGTATTGTATATTCTGAGGCTTCCCCACCATAATAAGTACCCCAAATTTTTTGTCCCGTGCTGTCAAATTTACAAATATAGCCATCTTGAATACCAGCACTTGTAGCTTGATAAGCCCCTTGAGTTGCAAAATTCTGATCAAATGGATTTTCTACTATTCCAGAAATATAACTATTGCCGGCAGCATCAACCGTTACGCTCGTATTTGCTCCTCCGGGCGGGTTGCTGGTCAATCCGTTATAAGTAGCCCAATCGCGAGTGCCATCTTGATCGAATTTGGCCAGAAAAGGAGTTACATTATTGGAAAAAGGTCCAAAATCGGGTTGAAAAGTACCGAGCGTGGCAGGAAGCCCCTCTACGCTAGATCCAGAAAAGTAAACTTTATCCTGAAAAACTTTAACATTATCATTGATTGCCCAGTTCAGCAAGTTGTTTTCGTAATAAGTACTCCAAATGCGTTGCCCAGCAAAGTCAAATTTCGATAAAAATTGACTCGAACAAATATTCGATTGGGGTACAAAGCTGTTTACAGTACCATAATAAGTATCTGGCGGATCTTGCACAGGAAAATTGGTACTATTGTCGCAATCATCAAAAGTACCCGACACATAAACACCTGTTTCAGATACACTTATTGAAGTCATATAAGCGTTATTTTCGGTATAGTAGGTGGTCCATTGCAAACTACCAGCATCTGTAAATTTGGTAATGGCTTGGGTTGCATTTTTTATGAGCGGCTGAAACGTGTTTGCCGTCCCCAAATTACTGCTATAAGTTGTTCCTGTAAAGTACAAGTTATTGCTGATGTCATGGGTTAAATTTGCCGAAGTAAGACTTTCTACCTCTGTCGAATTTGCACCTGCATGAATAAACTCATTGCCGTTGCCCCCATAATAGGTACACCAATTGAGAACATGATTTGCAGAAATGCGCGCCAACATAAAGTCGTAGCCAGCATTTTTGTTGGTCTGATAGGCGTTTGCGGTGGCAACACCGGTGGTGCTGTTGGTACTCCCCAAAATATAAAGGTTATCATTAGCATCGATAGTGATAGACGAGAGGGTATCATCGCCAGGACCACCAAAATAGGAACCCCAAATATTTTGACCATTTACAGGATCAACTATAAGTATAAAACCATCCGAATTGCCACCACGATAACTACTATAAATCGAATTTTCGTTTGGATTAGGATTGTTAAAAGAATTAGGTATTTGATTATTAATACGCAAAATCGTTCCTATAATATAGAGATAACCTTGACTGTTTACAGCAGAGTCAGTAATTACATACCTCTCATCATATAAGTAAGTACCCCAATCTCTGGTGATATTTATGTTTTGAGCGGTACATAAACTACATGTAAACAACAATAAGATATATTTTTTCATGACTCGCATTTTAAAATTCAAAAATTAGAAAGTAACAAACAATTTTTTACTGTATTGTTACAGAATAATTAGGTGCTGTTGCAGTTCCTGCAAGCAAATAACTGGCAGTCCAACCATTGCTGGTGAGCGTTGCAGGGTATCCTAATGAAGCGATGCCTATTGTTTTTTGAGTACCTTGGCTACTGACTTGCAATTTAAAAAACACTTGGGTATTTCCTGCAATCCAAGCAGGATAACTTTGTATTTCAGTACTAGAAACTGATGTGCTAGTCGCTGTTCTGTCCCATTTTGAAATTCTTGGCTCGCTCCCTGTCGAAAAAAAAGGGAAGCGTACTAAATTTGTTGGATTAGAAGGTGTACCTATGTTTTCTATAGTGTAAGTAGCAAAAGGTGCGATTGTTATGGTGCCATTCTGTTTGCTCTGATATCTTGGAAAGGCTCCAGTTGCTGTATTTGAGGTAAAAAGCGGATGTACCACGACAGGATAAGAGGTAAGATTATATAGTGTAAATTTTTTCTGTGCATGTAGCATTCCCCAACCAAACAGCAGCAGTATTAATAGTATTTTTTTCATGGTATAGTTTTTGTTTTAACCGCCATTTTTTATAAAAAATGGCGGTTTTAATACTTGTTTTTTAGTTTAAATGTCAAAAAAAGTTACATAATCTACATAATTGGTTGTAGTTATACTATCACGGAAATAATCTAACTCCCAAGCACCAGCAACATTGGTATAGGGCGTTACTGAACTTACTCCAAAGGTAGGATTACGTTGTCCTTGAGAACCAGACAAATTACCAACCGAATACGATATGTAATTAAATGATTGTGTGATACCAGTAGGTGCGTTCCATAAATTTGCTGCAGTGAAATTTGTATAAACACCTGGTAATGCATATCGCAACCAATTAGAACTTACAAGATTTGCAGGCTGCACCGCAGTTGTCAAAAACGGAAATTTTGTGGAGCTACCACTATTTTCCAGCGTGCAACTTTCTCGAGGATTCAAACCAAAGTTATAGCCTTGGCAATAGGGCACAGTGCCTGTATTTGGTTTGGTTCGGATGCTATATATTTTTACGGGATAGCTCGTGAGGTTTGTAATTATTAATTTTTTTTGAGTAAAACCTAACATGCCAACAAGCAAGAAGGTTACTAGTAGTATCTTTTTCATCTTAGTTATTTTTTTGGTTATACATTGATGAAAGTTTTTTTGAATACTGCTCAATAGCAAAAACAACTAGTGTGTTGTCAGCTTGTTGCATTTTGCTCTCGATTTTAGATTGGCTAACGCCAATTTCCGTCAACATCGTTTTCGCTTGAATTTCGATAGCAGTATTTGCAGCTATTTTGCTTTCGGTATCGTCTAAGTTTTGAGACCGAAACCATGTTTTAAGCCCTGCTTCAAAAGCAAGCATTTTTTCAGTTTTAACAACTTTTGTACTAATCTGAATTGGTTCATTTTTTTCTTCTGATGCCAAACTACAAGAAAGAATTGTTGTAGCTGTAATAAAAACAGCTAAACCTAATAGAATTTGTTTTTTCATAAGTATTACATTTTTTATGTTATTAATCTTATAAAATTAGGATATAAATTTAATAAAAATAAATTATAAATTATAAATTATAAATTATAAATTATAAATTATAAATACTTGTTAATCAAGTAATTATAAATATAATTTAGATTAATTATAAATAATTTTCAGTACATAACAACGTCTTGTTAAAAAATGATCCTCGTATAGAAACGGTCTTGTTGCCAATTCGTGATGGGTTGACGGTATCGAGGGTTTTGTAGCCCTGACCGAAATGGAAAGCTTTTGAAGTTTGAAAAACATTTTTTCTTAAAATAAAAAAGCGACCAAAGGAAGCTCTTTTTGTTTTTTAGAAAAAAGTTTTGAAACCGAAAAACTTGAAATGTAATGCGGGAAATTGCTCCTAAAAATGAAATTTTTTCTGAAATAATAAATATCCTTCAAAAAATAAACCTCCTAAAATAATTCCGAACGTGTAACCCGTGAGAATATCTATGGGGAAATGTACGCCCAAATAGATCCTGCTATACGCAAAAATTAATGGATACAGGAATATCAAAAAGGTGTATTTGTAGTATTTGTTGAGAATCAAAAATAAGAAAGTCATTGAAGCTATTGAGTTTGCAGCATGACCTGAAAAGAAACTAAAAGTTCCTGTTTTGTGTACTATTCGAATTATATCTTTTATTGCTGGGTCGTTGCAAGGACGCAAACGCTGAACGGAGTTTTTGACAAACTCTACGGATTCATTACCGATTAATAACAAGAAAGCAATAAATAAAATAATTGTTCCTAAGTTTTTTATCCCTACTTTTTTATAAATTAAAAAAGCAAGCAGCAGGAAAAATGGCCACCAATTGGCTTGTTTGGTTATGTATAACCACAAATTATCATACTCTGAACTTCCAAAACTATTGAGATAAACCAATACTTGTTTGTCCAACGAAATGATTTCTTCGAGCATTAGAATTGGCGTTTTATTGGTCCTGAGAAATCTTCTATTTCTTTTTTTGCATCTTCAACTGGATTGGGAATTTTGGCTTCTAATCCTTCTTTAATTTTGTCGACCTCGTTGGTAAATCCTGAAGTCAAATCTTTTAATCCCGCATCAATTCCTGAGGATTCGGCACTTTTGGTGATTTCAGATTTGATTTCGTTTGTAGCATTTTTGAGTTGTGACATGGCTTTGCCCACCGTTCGAGCAATATCAGGGATTTTGTCCGATCCGAAAAGCATCAATGCTATAAAAATAATAAAGATTAACTCGCCGCCACCTATTCCGAACATTTTTTTTTAGTTTAAAAGGTTTAATAAGGTTAATGAGGTTATAAGTTTAGTTAGATCAAAGCGCTAAACATTTTATAACCCTTCTACCCTTTTTTTATTATTTATCAAATTTTGAATTTATAACTTCTTTTGGCCAAGTATTATTGCTTGTATCCACATCGGCTGTTTCTAGTTTTGGATCGATTACAATTTTTACAATCGCTTTTTGAGTTGCAAAAGTTCGTGTTGCTTCTTTATCGTTCATTCTCCAGATTTGCGCGGGGAAAGTTTGCGATTCCTTGCTTCCATCTTCATAAGTTAGTTCTACAATTATGGGCATCACTAAAGCGCCTGGTTTGTCAAACGTGACTTGATAAAAATATCTTGGCGAAAGCAATTTGGATTGCTCTTCTTTGGTAAACGTTTTCTGAATATATTCGTCTAATGCTTTACAGTTTTTTATATCAAAAGGTTTGTTCAATTCGGTTTTAAAATCGGCACTACCATCGGCAATCATATACACCATTGGTCCAAGTATACGCTCACGACGACGTCTAGATTTTAAGAATCCTTCTACTTCTTTAGATGGTTCATCGGATACAAAATATTTTTTTACTTCTTTAATGCCTATATCATTATTATCTGTTGTGTAAAACCAACCACGCCAAAACCAATCTAGATCAAATGCCGATGCGTCTTCCATAGTATTAAAGAAATCCTCGGGTGTTGGATGTTTAAATTTCCATCGATTGGCGTAGGTTTTGAAAGCATAATCAAACAATTCGCGCCCCATAATTGTTTCTCGAAGAATGTTTAATCCCGCTGCAGGTTTTCCGTAAGCGTTGTTCCCAAATTGTCGAATCGACTCCGAATTGGTCATGATAGGCTCCAACCCTTTTTGATCGCCACTCATATAAGGTATAATATTTTTGGCAGGACCACGATCGGCAGGAAAATTTGGATCCCATTCCATCAACGCCATATATTCCATAAAAGAATTTAAACCTTCGTCCATCCAAGTCCATTGTCGCTCGTCTGAATTGACAATCATCGGAAAATAATTATGCCCAACCTCATGAACAATTACGCTCATCATTCCGGTTTTGGTTTTTTCTTCTGTTTTTCCGTCAGGCCCAGGACGACCAAAATTCCAACAAATCATTGGATATTCCATTCCTTGATCTTCAGCATTTATTGAGATCGCTTTTGGATAGGGATAATCAAACGTGTGATCGGAATAACTTTTTAAAGTATGCGCTACCATTCGTGTAGAATATTCTTCCCATAA
>JANOPO010000027.1:0-24684 GCA_031422015.1 Flavobacterium sp.
TGATTTTTGATTAACGATTTTTATTTTTGTTTCATAATTGTACCCGAAAATCGTGAAAAGGCGTTGACGCCAAACCTGTTTTTGATTTTATCAATGGCCTGATATAAGTATAGCATTTCGGTGGTATCTTCGAACATATTAATTTGATAAGTACCACGAACCAGCCCTGTGAAACGGATGCCTACAAGCCGCAAACGCATTCTTCGGGTGTATAATGTGTCGAAAAGCGCAACAGCAGTTTTAGTCAAAATATGATCGAAAGAGGTGTACGGAATTCGGATTTGCTTGGTTTCGGTATCAAAGTTGTTGTATCGTATTTTGAAAATAATGGTCGAAGCCAAAAAACCTTCGGAACGCAATTGGTAAGATAATTTTTCGACCATTCCGGTAATTAATGATTTGATGTTTATGATGTCTATGGTGTCTGTCTCGAAAGTATGTTCGGTTGATATTGATTTTCTTTCGGTATAAGGTTCTACGGGATTATTGTCGATTCCGTTGGCTTTTTTCCAGATTTCGATGCCGTTTTTGCCAATCATTTGTTGTAAAACTTCGATTGGCATTTGAGACAATGTTTGGATGTTTCTAATTCCAATTCTGGATAGTAATTGAAAAGTAACATCGCCCAACATGGGTATTTTTTGGATAGGTAGCGGATCTAAAAATGGTTTTACATTGGTTTCGGTTATTTCTAATTTGCCCAAAGGTTTTGCTTCGCCAGTTCCGATTTTAGAAACGGTTTTGTTTACCGAAAGTGCAAAACTGATAGGCAAACCACTTTCTTTTAAAATTCTGGTTGACAATTCGGTTGTCCATTTGTAGCAACCAAAAAATTTATCCATTCCGGTTAAATCCAAATAAAATTCATCGATACTTGCTTTTTCGACTATTGGCGTTACTTCTTCAATAATTGAGGTTACCTCGTGCGATTTGTTTGAATAATATTCCATATCACCTTTAATTACAGATGCTTGCGGACACAATCGTAAGGCATATTTGATGGGCATTGCCGACCGAACACCAAATTTTCTAGCTTCGTAAGAGCAAGATGCCACAACGCCACGATCAGAACTACCGCCAATAATTAATGGCAAACCCACTAATTTTGGATTCATTAATCGTTCACAGGAAACGAAAAATGTGTCTAAATCCATATGTACTATTGCTCTGCTCATTGGTGTAAAAAATATTTTTTTTACAAAATTATTTCATTTTGTATCAAATAGTATTATATTTGTTGATATAAATTATATCAATGTCAATATTTTCAGATAACATAAGATTATTGCGAAATCAGGCTGCTGTTTCGCAACAAAAACTCGCCGATGATTTAATAATCACCAGGGTTCGATTTGCTAAATATGAAGAAGGAAAAAGCGAACCACCGTTTGATATTTTGAAAAGAATTTCAAAATATTTTCATGTTAGTATTGATATTTTAATCAATGTAGATTTACAAAAAATTCCGTTAGATAGTATCTTAAAAATGGAAGACAATCGATTATTGCTGCCAATAACAATAGATAAATCGGGCAGAGATTATATAGAAATATTGCCTTATAAAGCAAAAGCTGGCTACTTGAGTGGTTATAGTGATCCTGAATTTATAGAAAAACTGCAACAAATGCATTTGCCTTTTTTAACTAAAGGAAAGTTTAGAGCTTTTCCTATCGAGGGCGATTCTATGCCGCCACACAACGACAAATCTTTTATAGTTGGAAAATATATTGAAAAGTTGGCAGATATAAAAGATGGGAAAACCTATGTTGTTTTAAGCAAAAATGACGGAATAGTTTATAAACGAATTTACAGAAAACCTAAGAGAGAAACTATTTTTGTTTTCCATTCTGATAATATTGTTTACAAACCTTATGAAATAAAGTCCAATGAAATTCTTGAAATTTGGGAGCATGTTTGTAGTTTCTGCACACAAGAATTTCAACCTGACGATTTAGGCGTTATGAATATAAAAGATATGTTTCAACAATTGCGTTTGGAAATTAGCGAGTTGAGTAAAAATTAGCATGATTATAAAAGAAATTTAAAAAGTTGTATTAGAACTTTTGAACTGCTACTTGTTGTTAGTTTTGTTTAATAAGTTGTTATAAATAAATAAATAAATAAATAAATAAATTCTTTTTAGAAATTGATAGATTGCTAGGTTTATTTGGTATATAATTACTAATGTTTATTGAAGTAATTCACATTTTTTTGAATTGCGAACGTAGCGTGGACACAATTCAAAATTGTTATTGAAATAAACACTATTGTTAAATTGAAATTAAAGTTGAATTAAACAATCTAAAACCATACTAAAATGCAACGGAATGAAAAAGTGTGCTCTTTAGTGATGGGTGAGATTGGTATTTTTTTTTTGGATAAAAGCCTCTTTTTATTTAAAAGTAGTTTGTAGTAGTAAGAATCGATTTTTTTTGCAAGTATTTTCATAAAACTACTTTTACATTTTTAAAACATAAATTTGCAAAACAAAAAGTCGTTTTTTAGGATTTAAGATCGTTTTTAGGCAATAATCTTGTCCTAATAAGTAGTAGTTTTGTTGTTTATATAAACACAATTAGCTTTAGTCATACGCTGTGATTATATATTCTACTGGTGGAAGATACATCACTCCACAATATCAAAAAAATGATATTAATTTGTTGCGCTAAAGATGGACTCATTCAACGAAGGATTATATTTTATGATAATGTATAATGAATCTGATAACAAGTTAAATTAACTAAAAATTATAAAAAATTAGCTGCTACGCGAAATTATTACAAGGCGTTACCTAAAATTGATCTTTGGCATTAACAAAACTTATTACAACAAATTAAACAAGACAAGCAATACATTTACAACTTAACTATGAAAAAAAATCTACTACTCCTATTTACTTTATACCTTTCAATAGGTTATGGACAATTATCAGAAACTATTAAAAATGGTGAATTGTACAAAAGCGCACCCGATTGGGCAAAAATGATGTATTCAGACAATCCAAACGTGAATGAAGTTGATTACTTATATTCAGAATATTTCAAAAAAACTAAGTATACAAAGTCAACTTATACTCAATATTACAAACGATGGAGAAGAACAGTTAATCCTTATTTGAATAACGAAGGATATGTTGATAGCGCAAAGAAATCTAAAGCTGCTGCTTCAATTGTTACGTTGAAGAATGTTCAAAAAAATCAAAACCGACCGGGTAATAATTGGACTGCATTAGGTCCATTTAAAGATTTTGCTGTAGGAGGAATTACTCCAAGTGGCGGACAAGCAAATGTATATTCAATTGGTCGCTGTGAAGCAGCACCAAATGTGATGTATTGTGGCACAGAACCAGGGGAAGTTTACAAAAGCACAGATGGAGCAAACACTTGGGTCAATGTATCTAAAACTTTAGTTACAGCATACACGCCAGATGCCGTAACTGGAAATGCTGGCATACATGCGCTAGCGGTGCATCCAACCAATTCAAATATTGTTTATATAGGTTCTGGCAGACAAGTATTTAAAACTACGGATGGCGGTTTAAATTGGGTAGCAATTTTTGATAGTGAAGTACCACTTGGCGGTTATTTAGAGGATCCTTCTGAAATATTTATACATCCAACGGATCCACAAATTGTTTTAGTAGCAACAGAAGGAGGCATATTTAGATTATCTAACGATGGAGGCATCTGGAATCAAGTAGTATCTGGTGACTGTTTTGATATCAAAGCAAAACCAGGTAATCCAAATGTTTTATATACCGTTAGAAATAATATTGCTACCAATAGACATCAATTTTTAACTTCTATTGATGCTGGTCTAACTTGGACTCCTCAAACAATTGGTTGGTACAATTCTACAAATTCCAGTAGAACCGTTGGCGGAGCGAGAATTGCAGTATCAGCAGCAGATAGTAACCGAGTTTATGCTTTTTTGATTGGTGATTCAAAACCCGGTGACAACGGATTTATTGGTGTTTATCGCAGTAATGACGGTGGAGTTTCTTGGGCAAATACAATGGGATATGATGGTGCACCCTATACTGCCAATGCACACCCAAATTTAATATCATCTAATCCTGTTACTGATCCAAACTTCGGATTTAATCAAGGTTTTTATAATTGTGCCATTATGGCTTCCAACACCAACGCTGATGAAATATTAGTCGGGGGAATAGGGATGTGGCGCTCAACCAACGGAGGTCAATCTTTTCAATGTAAATACAATTATGTATGTGGAAGTTTCAATTTAATGCATGTTGATCAACAAGATTATAGAGCGTTTGGCAACGAATATTGGGCAACTACTGATGGTGGTATTTATAAATCAAACGATATGTTTGCTACACAACCTGAATTTAAAATGGATGGTGTTCGTGCGGTAGATTTTTGGGGATTTGGTCAAGGTTGGAACAGAGATATTTTGGTTGGTGGAACTTTTCATAACGGTGTTGATGCTTATGCAGAAGGTTTTCCAGATGGAGATTTTTTAAATTTAATTGGCGGAGAACCCGCATCTGGGTATGTCAATCCAAGCAGTCAGTCAAGAGTTTATTCTAGTTCAATGGGAAGTCGAATCTTGCCGCAAACAATTACTGGGCCAGTACTTTCCGCCCCGTTCGAAGTGTATGCAAACGGACAATCTTTAAACGAAGATGCATGGTATGCAGAATCGTCAGAATTAGAGTTTCATCCTAGTTGTAACAATCACATGTACAAAGGTTATGATAATAAACTTTTTAAAAGTACAGATGGTGGTGCGAGTTTTACATCAATATATACTTCAAATGTACCAACTCAGGAGGTATTAGGAATTGAAATTTCACGGCAAAATACGAATACCATGTACATTGTAGTTTGGCCATCAACAAATCTAGAAGGAAATAGTTATATCGTAAAAACAACGAACGATTGGGTTACAAATTCAATAATAGCACTGCCAATTCCGCAAAAACTAGCTGTTATTAGCATAGACCCTGAAAACGACCAAATAATCTGGTTGGCTTATCCGCGTGGCGAAGATGGCAATAAAGTTTTTAAATCTATAAATGGTGGCGCAACATGGAGCAATCAATCATCACCTGAATTAAACGGTCAAAATATTCAGGTCATAACGACCATTGGTGGCACAAATGGCGGAGTTTATATTGCCACTAACGCGACCGTTTTTTATAAAAATAATACGATGACAAATTGGGTTTATGATAATAATAATTTGCCAACGGCAATTGGATCTATAGGAATGAAACCTTTTTATCGTGATGGAAAAATAAGAATTGCAAGTTTGGGTAAAGGCATTTGGGAAAGTGTCTTATTTGAAGAACCAACGAGACCAGTTGCCAAAATAATGGTCGATAAATTAATCGCAGATTTAACTTGCAATAATGTTTTTTATTTTGATGATTATTCTATGTTAAATCATACTAATGCAACATGGGCATGGACTTTTCAAGATGGATCTATTAGCACTTCGTCACTTCGTAATCCGCAAGTTACATTCAATAGTGCTGGAAATCATACCGTAACACTTACTGTAACAAATGCTGCAGGTATTTCATCAACAGATACACTAACTGTTACAACTACTACTATTTCAAATAGTACAACATTGAACCATAACTTCGAACTAGGTTTACTGCCAGCTACTTGGTATCAAGAATTTACAAATAATTATAATTGGTTATATAACAATGAAGTTGGTGGTTTTGGACAAAGTACCAATTGCATGACAGTAAACAATTTTACTTTAAGCGCTCCAGGTCTATTTGCAGACATGGTAGCACCAGTAAATATGTCAGCAATAAGCGCCTCTAATGCTTCTCTTACTTTTGATGTTGCGTATGCATTATACAATAGCGGTTATCAGGATGCTTTAGAAGTTTTAGTTTCAACAGATTGTGGTGCAACTTACACAACTGTATACAGTAAAGTTGGACAACAACTAGCTACTGCGCCGGCAACTACAGCACAATTTGTGCCAACAGCAACGCAATGGAGAACAGAATCTGTTAATTTGGCATCATATATTGGGTCACAAAAAGTATTAATTAAATTCAGAAATATTAACCAATTTGGTCAGGCTTTATATGTAGATAATATTAAACTCAATAGTAATTCGTTAGCTTCAAATGATTTTACTGTAGTAACTCCCATTGTTTATCCAAACCCAATATCAAGCAATGGTTCTATAACTGTAAAAGGAAATGAAAGTAGCAAAATAAAATTTAATTTATTTGCGATTGACGGAAAATTGATAGACACAATTTTCACAAACTTTAATACTCCAATTCCGCTTTATAATTATAATTTAAGTAAAGGAACTTATTTTTATAAAATAGTATCTGAAAATAAAATACAAAATGGAAAATTAATTATTTCTAATAGCAAATAGAAAAAATTAGTACGATTACATGGTATCTTTATTGTTTTTAAATTTTTAAACCACCTCAATATTCAGGGGTGGTTTTATAGTTAGTATCTAAAGTAAAAAACAGTACATTTAAACCTATAATTTTTATAAATATATAATGAGAAACATTGTATTTTTTATTTTGATAGTTTTTAGTACTACAATTGCATTTTCGCAAAACGAAAAGCAAATAGATAGTTTGATGCTTGTATTACAAACCAACAAAAACTTTGTTGAGGTGGTTAATACGCTAAACGATATATGCTTCGAGTATGATAAAAACAATTCAGAAAAATTCAATTTATATAATCAAAAGATATTAGCAATATCTAAAAGACATGATTATCAAATTGGATATGGATTCTATTATTTAAATTGCTCTCGTCTACAATTATCTAATAATAATAAAGAATCATTAAATTTTTCGAAAAAAGCTGCAGCTATATTTTTAAATAAAAAAGACATAAAAAATTATCTTATTGCTATTACTGAAGTGTCTAAAAGTTATGTTTTACTTAATGAAAGCCAAAAATGCAAGTCAATTCTTCATCATAATTTAAACAAAGCTTTAGCATTCAAAAATAATGACATTATTGTAGATTTTTATAGATTGCTCGGCAGCATTTATACAAATCAAGATTCAATAGCAAAGTCGCTATTTTATTTTAAAAGAGCCTTGCCCTATTTATCAAAAGAAAAATCGATATCCAAAAGTATTTTTTTTCAAAAAATATCAGATCAATATACTGTTTTGAACCAAAATGACAAAGGACTTATTTATATTGATCTAGCAATAGCTAATAAAGAAAAAAACTATAAATATTTGGCAGAAGCAAAAAAAGCACTGATTCTAAATAATTTAGGACGGCATACGGAAGCGTTGGCTTTAAGTTTAAAAAATTATCAATCTATTTTAAAATTTAAAATGACCTCAAAGTGGCAATATAATTTAATTCTGTACAATATTGCCAATGCCTATTATAATCTAAAAAAAAATAATTTAGCTATTCCTTATATAAAAAAGGCAATTGATAGCAAAAACACGATTCCTGAATATAAGATTGAATGCTATTTAATATTAAGCAATATTTATTTTGAATCAAATAGAAAAATACAAGCTCAGTATTACAGCCAAAAAGCTTTGATTTTTCATGATTCGATATATGAAAAATTTGGAAATTTTGAATTGTACTCTAATGTATCTAGAATAGAAGAGGATTTGGGAAATTACAAAAAAGCGCTCTATTTTTATAGAAAACAGGTAGATTATGCGCGAAAAATAAACGATCAAATAAATAATGAAAATAATCTTTTACTACAAACTGATTTTGACGTTGCAGTTAAAGACAACAATATCAAAGCATTGCAAGAAGAAAAAGCAATTAACACTATTGAGAATTTAGAACAAAAAAATTACATCATGTTGTTTGGAGGGCTACTTCTGGCAGCTCTATTGTCGGTATTTTTTTTTATAAAAAATAATAAAACTATAAAAAATAAGAATATTGAAATTGAACGCGAAAAAATACTTACTCAAAAATCGCTTACCGAAAAAGAAATATTGCTCAAAGAAATACACCATAGAGTCAAAAACAACATGCAAATGGTCATAAGTCTTTTAAAAATACAATCACTAGACGCTAAAGATCTGACGATCGAAGATTTTATAAAAGTAAGTGAAATCAGAATTAATTCAATGGTGTTAATTCACGAAAATCTATATCTTAACGAATCATTTGATAAAATTTGTTTTAAAGAATATTTAAATAATTTAAAAGAATCCATAATTAATTCACAGCAAAGTGCTAAAAATATTCAGTTAGAAGTTGATGTAAACGAAATTTGTTTGGATATTCAAACCGCTATCCCCATTGGCTTAATTGTAAACGAACTAGTTAATAATTCCTACAAACATGCGTTCAAAAATAAAGATCAAGGCTTAATCAATATACAATTAATTCAAAAAGATGCAGCATATCAACTAACTGTTTCCGATAATGGTCTAGGTATTAGTGACCATCAAAAAAATGAAAAAAGCTTAGGTTTGGAACTCGTTTTGCTTTTGGTTTCACAAATAAAAGGTGTTTCACAAATAGAAAATTCTAATGGCACTTGCTTTACGATGCAGTTTAATGCAGTTACAGTATAAATTATGAAAACAAAAATAGTAGTTGTAGAAGACGAATTGTTAATCGCCTTGTATATGAAGAAAGTATTAGAAAAAAACGATTATGAAGTAGTTATAGATATCACTTCTGTTGAAGATGCAATTATTTATATTGAAAAATTTAAACCAGATTTAGTTTTAATAGATATCAATTTAAACAAAGATAAAGAAGGTACAGAGCTCGGACATTATTTACTTCAAAAAGACGCGCTACCCTACATTTACATCACTTCTTATGCAGATAGAAGTACCCTTGAAAAAGTGAATATGACTAGACCTCATGGGTATATTGTTAAACCATTTAGAGATCAAGATTTGTTAACCACAGTTTCTGTTGTCTTAAATAATTATTATCATAACAAAATAGATACTTTGCGAAGTAGTAGTTCTGATAAAGATCCAATTCCTTATAAGGTGAAAGAAATTGTTGATTATATAAATATTAATATTGAAAAAAAACTTGAAATTAATGAACTTGCACTTTTGACTAAATGGAAGAAAGATCATTTTAGCAGACTTTTTTCTAAATATCTTGGTGCAACTCCATATCAATATATACTTACTAGAAAAATTGAAAAATCAAAAACTTTACTTGCGGAAACAGTAATCCCTATTAATGAAATTGCATTTGAATTGGGCTTTGATAGTCAAAGTAATTTTTATCATATTTTTAAAAAAATAGCTGATGATACGCCTGAAAATTATAGAAAAAAAAATCAATTATAATCTAGTTCGATTTTCAAACTTTTTTTGCTACTCGTTATAAATCAATGTTTTACCAGAAAACTATTTACTAATTAAAAAAAGTACAAGATAATAGAGGAAAACTGTCCAAACTTCATGATAAGGTTATTAACTAAATAAGAGCTCCTAAAAAAGTATTTCTACTTGACAACTAATTTTTTTGTTACAATTGTATTTGAAAATTGGATTTTTACAAGGTAATTTCCCTTTGATAGGTTTTTAATATCTAAAAAAGAGTCAAGATTTATTATTTTAGAAATTAAACTTCCTTTTGAATCATAAATTGATATATTTTTCACATCAGATTCTAAAATATCACTTCCAAAATTAATTTTCAGAAAATCAGTCGCAGGATTTGGATACAATCTTATATTCTGTTCCATTGCAATAATTTTTTCGGCGCCTAAATTTGGCACTGTACATTGTGCAGGTCCATTATAATTTATTGAAGTCGTGCCTGTAGGAGTTATGTACTGAAAAGTATAAACTCCAGCAACGGTCGCCGTATAGTTTGTGGCATAACCGGCGGTTCCGTTTAATTGGTATGTAGTATTATAACCGTTATTTCCATTTGCTACACAAGAGGTTATCAGTGCATTGCCAAGTGGACCCCAATTTTCAGTACGAACAGGTCCACCTTGCGGTTGCGGAATAATTTGCATAGTTGCATCTTCGGTGACCACACCAACCATTCGTCCAATCATGTAAGGTGCGGCAGGAGTACCATGATAATGATAAACACCATTGGAACCATTATGACCATGGTTAGCATCAAGTGCTGTCATTGCCGAACCATCAGGCTCCAAACTGCCATATACTGCGTAGCCATCAAGGCCAAAAGCAATTGGTAAATTAAAAGTAGTTTGTCCTAAGGCAATGAGGTGCAAAGGAGCAGTGTGATAATGATAATCGTCACCTCGACCACAGTGACCCCCATAATTATCAAGTTGACCAGTCAAAAAAGCATCTGCACCAGTATTGGTATACGGATTAAAAATAGGAACACCGTTTGCAGCCACCGCAATAGCTCCTCTAGTAAAATGAGCTGCTGAAACTGGAACTGGTGTTGTTGCCAACACTGGATTCAACGGAATTGTCCAATGATTGGAATTGATATAACATTTAGAAATTGGTACTTGTTGTTGCCAGCCGTTACTTGCTATTCCAACCATCATCGAGTGATTTGGAATTCCTGTTGAATTGACATAAAAAAAATTTGCATCATAATTTGTGCTTACAGTAGACGCAAACGGTTCAAAAGCGGATGCAATAAATAAAGGATCGGTTGCAGAAAACGCTTTTTTTGTAAAGCTAAAAAGTGAAATGATTATTCCAAAAAAAAGTGATGGAAGTAGGTACTTTAGTTTTTCTTTTTCTGAAAATCGATAAAGAAAAAGTGTTACCATCAATAAAAATATAGTAATTGATAATAGTCTAAAATCAAATCTTGAATCTATTTTTTCAAAATTCTCAGAGCTATGATTTGTATTTAATGATATAATTGCTGCATCTTTTTGCCTAGCATATTCTTGATCTGTAGATACAAATGAAGTGAGTGGAAAATAAACTACGTTATGGTGTGCATCTTCGATATAAATATTTCCGTTTTTTATCATCGAAAATGATCCTTCGATAACTTTATTTTCGTTTTTGAGTTTCCAATGTCTTAAAATATGGCCATCGACATAATTTGAATGTGCAAAAATAAAATTGTAACATAAAAATAGTAATAGTAATTGTAGATATTTCATGGTTGTAGAGGCGTTTACTTTTTGAAAATATAAAAATTCAATTATTGATAAATTTAAAATTTAGAATATGATTTTAATAAAAATAATTTCAATTTACAGGATATTATTTTAGTGTTGGTCATTAATTGTATATTTATAATATTATAAATATACATAACGGATGGTAAAAATACTAATTTAATTTTTATTGCATTTGTTTAAAAACGACTTAAAATCCTAAAAAATGACTTTTATATATTCGGATTAAATTATTAGACTCTTGGGCATACAAAAACTTTTGGAGCGTTGGCAAAGGGGTGACAATTGAAAATTAAAACTTGTCGTTAAATCTAAACTAAGAAATGTTTTTTTTAAGAAAAAGTAATTAGCGAAATGAAGCAAACAAAGATTTGAGTTAAGGAATACTTCGACTAAACGAGGATTTTGTGCAGCTGAATGAAATAATGGACATTAGAAAATAAAAAAAATCGATTCCGTTTAGAATCGATTTTGATTATTAAATACACTTTTTTTAATCAACTATTTCATAACTGTATATTTTTCGATAGTCACTTTATCTGATTTTTCATCGTAGACTTCAACATTCAAATCACCATTTGTGTCAAAATATCCTATTGCTGTTTTGTTTTCTGATCTAAATATATAACTATTAGTTGATGTTTTCCTTAATAATGAAGGTTTAGAATTTCCAAAAGTCATTAAATATCCCGAAGCATCTAATGCTAATTTGTATTTATTTCCTTCAGATTCATAATACGCGCTTCTGTCAATATCAACAGTTCTTGTAGATCCGTCTGGATTGGTTATTGTAGTTGTTTTTGTAACCATAACTGGAGAATCTTTCATTGGAATATTCGATGTATTCGCTTTAGCATTTTCTAATTCAATGTTTTGAACCTCTTTTGTTACTGCACTTTTTACAGTTTTTTGTGTTCCATTTTGGTCATTTTTGGTTCTCGTTGTGGTTGTCGTTTCTACTTTTGTATTTACATTTTGCGCTTGAATATTCATTGAGAATATAATTGCCATTGTTCCTAAAATGATAGTTTTCATATTTTATTTATTTAAATTATTACCATACAAATATAGGATTAGCGATTAGTAGAATTATTTTTAAGAATTGTATAATTCCTAGTTGTTTAGTTAATAGAATATTTTAATAGTAATTTTATCAAATGAATTTAAAACTAAATTTGAGTCTAATTCTTATATTAATTTGTAGTTATCAATTTTCGATTGCTCAAGAGATTCCTATAAAAAAAGATTCTGCAAAAGTGTATCGTACTATCGAAAAATACGCAAAAAAAAGAAAATTTACTCAATTTATTCACAAACTCATTTTTGAACCAGTAGCCAAACAAAAAATTAGAAAAAGTAATTTTCAGAAAATAAAAAAGGTTAATTATGCTTTATATGAAGGCAAAATTATTCGAAACATTAAAATTACAACTTTAGACCCATTTGGGTATTCTGATGTTGATTCGACTCAAATACCTAAAAATTTTTTAGACAAATCAGGAAATGCACTTCATTTAAAAACAAAAAATTTAGCCATAAGGAATCTTATCTTAATTAGAGAAAATAATCCTTTGGATTCTTTACTAGTTAAAGAGTCAGAAAGATTGGTCAGAAGTCAAGGTTTTGTTTCTGGTATTACTTCGACTATAAAATTAGTTTCCCAAGATTCTGTCGATGTGTCGATTCGGGTTTTGGATTCTTGGAGTTTGTATCCTGATTTTTCTAGTTCGACTTCAAAATCAAATTTTTCTCTAACTGAAAGAAATTTTCTGGGTTTGGGTCACGAATTTTTTAATTCATATTCAAAAAGCCTTACAAATAACCAAAGTGGTTTCAGAACAAGTTATACAATTCCGAGTATTGGCAAAACTTTTATAAGTACAAATTTAAATTATGAGATTGATTTAGATAATAATGCTTCGAAATCTATAAATATTGAGCGACCATTTTTTTCGCCTTATGCACGTTGGGCTGCAGGAATTAATTTGGGTCAAAACTTGAATAAATCATTATTATTAAATAAAAATAAGATTCTAGAAATTCAAAACTCAAAATATAATTTTCAAGATTATTGGGCTGGGCATTCCTATCAGATTTTTAAAGGAAACTCAGAATACAATCGCGCAACCAATTTGATAACTAGTGCAAGATATTTCAATAAAAATTTTGTAGAAAAACCATTTGTCAATAAAGACAGTTTGAATATTTATGATACCGAAAAATTATATTTGTTAAGTTTAGGAATTTCTTCTAGAAAGTTTACACAAGATAAATACATTTTTAATTTTAATATTACCGAAGATATTGCTTCTGGATTTGTATATAATTTAACGACAGGTTATCAAAAAAAATATAATGAATATCAGTTTTATGCTGGTGGAAGAATTGCAATTGGTAGTTTTTTTGAATTTGGATATTTGAGTGGAAATTTAGAATATGGAACTTTTGTAAATGCTGGAAAAAGCAATCAAAGTACATCGAGTTTAAAATTCGTTTATTTTACTAATATTCAAGAATTTGGAAAGTGGAAATTGAGACAATTTATTAAACCACAAATCATTATTGGAAACAATAGAATCGATGCAAATGCTGATAAATTAACACTAAATGGTTCAACTGGTATCACTGGTTTTAATAGTGAAACATTATTTGGAACTAAAAAATTATTATTGACTTTGCAAACACAAGCTTATTCACCTTGGAAGCTTCTGGGATTTAGATTGAATCCATATCTAAGTTTAACTGCTGGAATGTTAGGCGATGATAAAACCGATTTTAAAGTAAGTAAAGTTTATTCGCAAATTGGTTTGGGTTTTATTGTGAGTAATGATTATTTAATTTTTGATTCGTTTGAGTTTTCGTTTTCGTTTTATCCGAATATTCCAGATGGTAATTCGGTTTTTAAAACCAATTCAGTTTACACCTCAGATTTTGGATTGCAAGGTTTCGAAATAGCCAAACCAGGATTAATTGATTATCGATAATTTATTTGCATTTGCGTACAAAAAAACGTACGTTTGTATTAAATATTAGAAACTATGAAAACAGTTGGTGTAACAGAATTTAGAAGCAATATAAAAAAATATCTTGATATTGCATCAAAAGAAAAAGTCATTATTCATAGAGGAAATGGTGTTTCGTATGCAATTGTTCCAGTAGAAGAAGTTGAAGAAAGTCCGTATGATCCTGAATTTGTAAAAAAAATATTGCAAGGTCGTGAAGATTATAAAAATGGTAAATCAGTTTCAATTCCATTAGAAGATTTATGGAAATAGTATATTCTTTTAAAGCAGAAGAAGATTTAAAATTTTGGAGGAAATCAGGTAATGTTATAATTCAGAAAAAAATTCAAGAACTTTTAAATTCAATCAAATTAACTCCATATGAAGGAATTGGCAAACCCGAACTCTTAAAATACAATCTTTCTGGATCTTGGAGTAGAAGAATAAATCAAGAACACCGAATTGTTTATGATATATATGAAGAAGACGATACAGTCTTAATTCAATCCTTAAAAGGTCATTATTAATCCCAAAAAAACCGAAACTTTCGAATCGGTTTTCTTGATTTGTTGTAAATTATAGTTTTGTTCTATATCACTAGAATTTTTGCTTTACTTTTCCAACAAGATTTTTTAATGCGAACTTTAAAACTTTGCCTAAAATTCGTTTTACTGGATTGGCAGAATTCTCGTTCAAAAAGTTATTTGAAACATAATTTAAACCAAAACTCATCACACCATTTATTATATTCGATTTTAAATTTGGAATCGAAATAATTTCTTTAGTGGCAGATTTTATTAAATTCATTGGATTTAAACCTTCAATAGTTGTATTGTATTGATTTTTTAATTCAATTAAATCACTTGCTTGTTTTAATTTTAAAAAGGTGATTCTTTCTTGTATTTGAGTTATTTGTTTCATAGCAAATTTTCATTTTTCATTTCGCTAATAATGTAATTGCTTACAGGAGTTTTGACCCATTCTTCTCTAAAAATATAAAGTAAAATAGCTAAACACATATAAAAAAAAGCTACCACAAAAAAACCACAAAAACCTGAACCCAATTCTTGTCCAATCCAAAATGCCAGTCCAATATTTACAAACAAAAGACAAGTACCAGCAACAACAGCTAAAGCTATTTTCACAGCCAAATTCGAGAAAATACCTACCGATTTATTAACGGCTTGATACTTGCATAATTCTAGCGTTGTTTTACTATAAATTTCTGCTTTTTCAATTAATTTTTCTATTGTTGTTGTAGAATTCTCCATTGTTTTTGTTTATTTGAATTATACCTTTGGATTTACGGCCGTATTGGCCTCTTCTAAAAAACTGTCATACTTGTCAGAAACATCTTGGTACAATTCGTCAAATTTGCCTTTTAATTCATCAGCATAATCTTGACCTTTATCCATTATTCTTCTTCTTGTTTTTGTGCCTTTTGCGGGTGCAAATAAGATACCTAATAATGCTCCGATTCCAACACCTAATAAAACTCCTGCTGCTGCTTTTCCTGTTTCCATAATTTCTAATTTTTAATATTTAATAATTTGTTATACACTTTTTCCTTTGATAAGTCTGAATAAAATTGCAATTAATGCAATGACTAATAAAATATGAATGATTGATCCTGCGCTGTATGCAAAGAATCCGATAGCCCATAAAATGACTAAAATAACTGCTATTGTATAGAGTAAATTGCTCATTTTGTTTATTTTAAAGTTTATAATATTGAATAAGAAAGGTATAAATTGATTACACTATTTTTTCCGTCAGGAAAAGTATAATTTGTTCCTAGAAAACTTCTTTCTTTACCTACTTTTTGCAAACCGTAGTTGTAACGAACTCCAAATCCTAAATTATCTGTATCGAAACCTACGCCAACCGAAAGTCCTGTATCGAACTTATTGTAATCTTCATTCTTTAAATTATTTTCTATATCAAAAAGAGTTCCTTGCGAATCGTTAGTTGCTTTTCCATCAACTAAATATGCTACATACGGACCAGCGTGAATGTTGAAATTATTAGTTAGATTGACAACCAATAACACTGGTAATTCAATATAGTTTAATCTGAATGTTGAAGTACCGTTTACAAAAGCATTGTTGTATTTAAGTTCTGCACCTTTAGTTGTATAAAGTAATTCGGGTTGAATGGCAAAGGATTCAGTTATTGGCAATTTTGCAAATAATCCAGCATTAAAACCTGTTAACACATTGTTGTCTTCGACATTATCTGTGTATAAATTAGAGAAGTTGGCACCACCTTTTAATCCAAATTTTAATGTTGACGAATCGCTTGAACTTTGTGAAAACGATATTTGAAATGTACTTACTATAAATACAAAAAGCATTGTTTTTTTGAAATTGTTCATTTTATTTTTTTTAAAATTGTAATGTTATTATTACGCTACAAAGATGATTGTATTTGAAAACTATTGTGTTACATAACTTTTTAGAAAAGTTGTAATATTCATAGTTTAAAAAAAACATAAAAAAAAAGCGAGAAATGAATCTCGCTTTTCAAATTAATGATTGCCTACAATTACTTTAAGGAATTCAAAAATTTATTTTTTATTATTAATCGTCAAATCATTCAATGCTTTTCCAAGACCTTCCATATCTGAATCTACTTCACGTTTAAACGTGTCCCAATCTGTTTGATTATTTTCATAATCAGCGATTCTGGTTTTCAACGTAGTATTTTTATCAACTAAATCATTAATGCTTTTTTTATAGGCATCGTCAAATGTTTTTCCTAGTTTTTTCATTGCAGTTTGCAATTCAGCAATTCGAGTTTCATTTTCAGAAATCGTTTTATTAGCTTCCATTTTGTAGGCTTGCCATTCTGCATCATTTGCTTTTGTCATTGCATCTTTGTTGACATCATCAGTAACTTTATTCAAATCGTCAGTTGCATCTTGAACTTCTTCAACAGCATCGGCTTCTTTTTCAGAGTTTGATTTACAACTTGTAAAAAATGTTCCCGCTAGAATTGCTAGCATAAAAATTGACTTTTTCATATTTTTAAATTTAAAATTGATTATATTTTGTCTAGAATCTTGCGTAACTCTTCTTTAGTTTTGCCCAATTTCACTTGAAGTTTACCTAACATTTCGTCTTTTTTTCCGTCTAGAAACATCAAGTCATTATCGGTCAAATCTGCAAATCGTTGTTTAAGTTTCGCTTTTTGTATTTCCCAATCGCCTTTTAATTCTGTTGTATTCATTGTTTTAATTATTTATGTTGAGAATTTATTTTCTTAACATTACAAAGATGCGAACGAATGATTAGTAGTGTTTTATATAATTTTGAAGTAAAATTGTAATATTCACAGATTTTAAATCTGATTTTCAATGTTTATATCCTTAAGTGCATTGTCCAATTCTTTATTTAATTGTTCGTGATCTTCGATATACTCTTTGTACAATTCGACAATTTCTTTTTCGGTTTTTTTACTCATATCCATAACTGCATTATTGGCTGGTTCGTGAGACGAAATTAATTCGTTCATTTTTAAATGAATATGTGCTGAATAAATGTTAAAAGATTTTTGAATAACAAATAAACTCAAAAAAGTAGTACCAAAAATTATATCACCAACTATTTGATGTATAGAAGGATTTGAAAAAAAATCATTAATCCACCAAAAAATCACTAAACAAAAAGCAACTAAAAAACTAATTGAATTACCCAAAATTTTGGTGGCAAATTCGGTCAATTTTTCAAATTTTCTTTCGATATTTAAATAATGCTTGTTCATTTTAATTCAGAAAAATAATTATTAACAAACTCTAATTGTTGATTTTCGGTCAATTTATCCGATGTTTTGACTTTAATTTTGACTTTACCAGACTTGCTTTTATCCATTAAAACATTAAACAATTCTGTTTTAGCATCGGTTGGACCAAATAATAAAACTTCATTATAATTCAAAATTTCACTGCCAATATTTTCATAATATTTGTGTTGCAAATGCTGTTCTTTATTGTGCAAATGACTTTCCCCTTTCTGTAAAATTTCTTTTTTATCTTGATGATTAAATTCCGATTCAATGATTTTAAATTCGATTGCAGAAATGCCAAAATCGAATAAAGTTGCTTGAGAATGATCTAAATAAACGGCTAATTTTTTAGGATTTTGCATTGAGTTTGTATTTAAAAATTATTAATTAAAAAAGAATGATTTGGTGCATATTTGCGCAACATTGTTTCCAAAGAATCGTAATATTCTTGCAAGATTTTGTAATTTATTTCTGGCGATTGCTCGATAGGAATTGTAACTGGCATTTCATTTAAAAATTTAGATAATTCTGGAAATTCATTTCGAATTGTCATCGTGATTTTTAAGATATTTTCATTGAGTTCGGCTTCTGTTTTCATAAATATTAAAAATGAATTAAAAAAAGCATCAAAGAAATTTTGATGCTTTTTAAGAATTAAAAATTAACCAAAAAATCAAATTCTTATGCTATTGCCTTTTGCTTTTTCTTGTTTTTCTGTTGTGCTTTTACAGCCAAATTGGTTTGATCTTTAGCCTTGCAATTGCAACCACAAGCCATTGTACTATTTCCTTCCATTTGGTGTTTTGCTGCTTCGTGATGGTGCATTGCTGCTGCTTCGTGATGCATTGCTGCTTTTTTGTGATTGTCTATTATTTTTTGACTTTCTACAATTGGGTCTTTTACCTTTTTTTCTTTACCTATTACTCCAATCATTTTTATAAATTTAATGTTGTGAATGAATTTTCATAACCATACAAAATTGCTACTTTACTAACAATTAATTGTTATACAACTATTTATAAAAGTTGCAATATTCACATCTTTAGATTTTTTTATTTATTTTAAGGTTAATTTCTTTCAGTAATTCAAACTGTTTTTCTTGGGTTTCGAACAAAGTTTTAATTTGTTCTTCGAGCAAAACATCGATTTTTTGATTGAGACTTCTAATCTGCATTTCGGCTTTTAGATTGATTAGATAATCATTTTCACTTCGTTTTCTATCTTTTTCTTCGACACGATTTTGACTCATCATTATTATTGGTGCTTGCAAAGCCGCAATACAAGATAGAATCAAGTTCATTAAAATAAACGGATATGGATCAAATTTATAAACCCCAATGGCTAAACCATTAAAAACTATCCAAATAGTTAAAACAATAAAAAAGGAAATTATAAATTTCCAACTACCACCAAATGTGGCAACATTATCTGAGACTCTTTGTCCAAAATCTAGATTTTCTCTTTCTGGACTTGATAAATTATGTATAATCAATTCCTCAGCATCAATGGCATCTTTTACTATTTTATGCAATTTTTCAAGATGTTTTTGCTCATCCGATAATAGTTTATTGATGGTTTCTGTTTTCATTTTTTATTAAATTATAAAAAGAGATTGCCAATTAAATTTTCGACTTTGTATTCAAATTTATTTGCTAAGTCTAAGTAATATTACTTTTTGATTGTAACTTACATTTTCTAAGCAATTTTATTTGATTTTAAGACTATTTTAAACTTTTGACAATCCCTTTAAAAAAAACATATCTACTTTTACAAATTTGATTGTTTTAAATCGTGAAATTGTTATATAATTTTTGATTAAAGTTGTAAAATTCATGTTTTTTAATAATTCAAATTTAATCCAATACCAATTCCCATATCGCTGTCATAATGAGTGGTTACGCCAAAGTGTCTTTTGATGATATAACGCAATCCTGCCATGTATTCTTTGTCAGTATTCCACATTAAACTCATTCGTACGCGTTTGGAAACTGGAATATCTCTGCGTTCAAATTGTAATCTGAAATTTCCATCGGTAAAAACTTCGGCTTGAGCTACAATTAGCATTGGTAATGTATAGTTTATACCTGCACTAAAAACAGAACGAACATCTTTTGTGCTTTTTTGCCCGAAAAGGTTTGTTTCCATTTCGCCATTTTCCATTTTTCTGTATCGCCAATCGAAACCAACAAACGGCATTATCCATTGCATTTTTCCAATATATCTCCCAATGTGTGTTTCGGTTTCGTAACCGTGATGACTTTTGTAACCCAAACGCCATTCTGTGCCAATGCTCCAGCGTGTACTTTGATACATTGCTTCGCCATCGTTACCGTTGGTTGCAAAATCATTTTCTGCCATAAAATGAAATTTTCTGTCGTCGGCAAATAGTTTGCGTTGTGCGAGTTTTGGATTTGGAATTAATGGATTTGGTCCTTGGTTTTCGTAGGTAAAAACTCTGCCCATTCCGCTCATCATATGATAGAGAATATGACAATGGAAAAACCAATCGCCCTCGACATTGGCGTTAAATTCTAAAACATCGGTTTCCATTGGCATAATGTCAATGATGTTTTTGAGAGGTGCGTAGTCGCCTTGTCCGTTTATTATTCTAAAATCGTGTCCGTGCAAGTGCATTGGGTGTCGCATCATAGAACCGTTGTAGATTGTGATGCGTACATTTTCGCCTTTTTTGATTAGAATTTTGTCGGTTTCGGAAACTACTTTGTTGTCTAAACTCCAAACGTAGCGGTTCATATTTCCTGTCAGTTCAAATTTCAATTCTTTTATAGGTGCATCTTTTGGGAGTGTTGTTTTGGTTGGCGATTTTAACATTGCATAATTTAGGGTTACAATATCCGAAAGTTTATTGCTGTTATAATCGTCTTCGGTTCCGCCTGACGGACGGACAGGCATTTTTATATCGCCCATTTTGTCGCTTTTGGGTTTTGCTTCGCCTGTGATTTCTGGGTACATTACTACATTCATATCCATTTGATTGTATGACATACTCATTCCCATGTCGTCTAAATCTCCGTTCATTTTCATCATATCGTTCATCATTTTCATACCTTCAAAATATTTTAGTTTTGGTAGAGTAGAAGTGAGTTGTTTGATGCCCTCGCCTAAATATAAGGAAGCGGATTTTATTCGGTCTTCGGAAGTTACCAAAAATTCGTAAGCGGTTTTATCGGCTGGAATGTTTACAATAATGTCGTAAGTTTCGGAAACGGCAACGATTAATCTATCAACTTCCACAGGTTCGACATCGTTACCATCGTTAGCAACTACGGTAATTTTTCCACCTGCATAATTTAGCCAAAAATAGGTTGATGCTCCACCGTTTGAAATGCGTAAACGCACTTTGTCGCCACCTTTAAATTGTGAAAGTTGGCTTTCGTTTTTTCCGTTGATTAAAAATTTGTTATAATAAACATCGCTCACGTCCATTGCGTTCATTCGTTTCCATTCGTTGGTTACTTTGGTTTTGAAATGACCTTGTTGGATTGCTTCGGAATAACTTTGTGTTGTTCCTTTTTGGATAGCGAACCAATCGGTTGCGTTGTGCAACATTCGGTGTACGTTATCAGGATTTGCGTCTGTCCATTCGCTTAAAACTATTGGAATGCTTGGCAAATCGTCAATTCCTTTTCTAAAAGTTGGGTCGGTTGTTTTTTTGAGCATTACAAAATTTCCGTACATTCCGATTTGTTCTTGCAGTCCCGAATGGCTGTGATACCAATGTGTACCGTGTTGTATAATTGGGAAAGAATATTTGTGTGTCGTTTTGGGTTTTATTGGCATTTGTGTCAAATTGGGAACGCCATCTTCTTTGTTTGGCAAAAATAATCCGTGCCAATGCAAAGAGGTTTCTTCTTTTAATTCATTATGTACATAAATTTCTGCAATGTCGCCTTCGGTAAATGTTAGTGTTGGCATTGGAATTTGTCCGTTTACCGCAATGGCGTGTTTTGGTTTGTCGCCAAAAGTTACTATTGTATCACGTACATATAAATCATATCTCACTACTTTTTGTGAGAAAATGGATTGAGAAACAAACAATATCAATATTGCCGTAGGCAATATTGATATGTTTTTTATTTTTTTATTTTTCATTTTGTTTTTTGGTTGCTGTATAATAAGAGAATGTTCCTATTATTGTGTTAATAGATTTAATAGTTTTTACATTTGAAAACCCTGCATTTGTAATAAATGTTGGCATCAAACCTTTAACATTATCATTTGTTGTTTTGAAACCGTCAAGAAGTTGAACAAAACCAAAAGTAAATCGCATTAATTTATTTGATGCTTTGCCCCAATCCGCAATTATGAGTTTGCCGTTAGGTTTAAGAACTCGATTTAATTCTTTCAAACAATTTAGTTTAGTTTCGGCATCGAGTTGATGAAAAACCAAACAACTATATATTTTATCAAATTGATTTTCTTGATATGGAAGTGTTGCACCATTATATAAATCTAAAGGAATTGATACATTTTGTTTGTTTAATTTGTGTAATGCAATTTCTCTAACTTTTGGATCAATATCAACTCCTATAAATTTTGTATTCGTGTTTTGTGCTTTTGCTAAAATTAAATTTTGCCCTGTTCCAAAACCAAACTCTAAAATTGTTTCGTTGTCCTGCGGATTTATCTCATCTATTAACAAACCTCTAAATTTATTTTCGGGCATTGTTAATTTGATTGCTAAATCGTAAAATACTGTTAGAAAATCATAGCCTAATGCTGGGATATATTTTTGTTGTTCCATAGTTTTAATTATTTTTTTAAATCAAAAAAGGTATAGTACAAATTGAAGTAAAATCCGTTTGGAGCTGTCCGAAACATTGAACTTATAAGTTCTTTTCTATAAGCTAAATCCAGTCGTGCTTGACTATTGAAAATAAATTGAATAGCAGGTACAACGTCTAAATAAGATTTACCATTTTCATTGATTGTTTGTCCAGCAAATTCTACCATTAAATTGATGTTAGTTTGTTTAAAACTGGTGTATTTTTTTGGATACATTAATTTTCCAAACGACAAAGTATAATTAATAGCATTGTTACCAATAGTATTAGGAAAAGGATAGTTAGGTTTGTTATCTAAAGCTTTTTCAAAACTTACAGACGAACTTATTGCTAGTTTTTTTATCAGTTTTGTAGCAATAAGTCCTGTTTCAAAACCTGAATTATGTCCAAGTATTTCAATTTGTTCCTGATGGATATCTGAATTATTAAAACTGTATCGTCCATAAGTTGCTAAACGGAAGTGACTGTTTAAGTCATCTGTCGAATAAAAACGGTATTTGACCATAAAACTTGCTCCTTCTGTAACTAATTGGTTGCTTCGGTTACTAATGAATGCTGAGCCACGAACCATAATATTTTTGTTTAAACCATAAGTAACCTCGGGCATAAAATGGTAGTTATAACCTGATACATATTGCTCTTTAAAAAGCGATTGCATTAAATTTACAGCCAATGAATTTGCAGGAACATTACTTGCAGGGTCGGTAACTACAAATAACTCTTGACTATAAATGGTTTGGTAACTGATAGCTACAAAAAATAAGATTACTTTTCTCATTAGTTTATCAATTTAATATGAAAATCATCTTCATTGTTCAAAGCATAAGTAGTATTGTTTTTAAATGATTTAGATAATTTTTTAAATTCTTTTTCAGTAACAAAACCTTTATCAAGGACTTTAAATATAATTTCAGATTTACTTTTAGAATTTTCATTAATTAAAATGTATTGAGTATTTTCAATGGTTTTAGGTTTCACCGTAACTACTAATGAGCCGATAAAAAAACCTGCTTTTTCTACTTTTTCCTTAAATACTTTTGGGCTCAAATTGTTGTCTTCTTTGAGAGTTACTGTAAATGTATTTGTATTTAAATCGGTTTCTACATTAACTACTTCGGGTAGTGATTTAAGCTGTTTGTTGATAGCATTGGAACACATAGAACACGTCAAGCCAGTTGCTATAATTTCGGCTTTTACAATTTGTGCATTTGAATTTGTAACGTTTAAAATTAGTATTAACACTAATAGTGCTTGAAATTTATATATAGTTTTCATTTTTTTAATTTTTTAAATATTTTATTAATTGTTCATCTGTTGGATTAATTGCTATTAAAATTCCTTTTTCATTAAATAAAAATTTAGACGGTAATTCATCCACTCCAAATAATGTAGCAGTTTTAGCATCAAACCCTTTTGGGTCTATTAGTTGTGTGAATTTAATTTTATCTTTTTCAATTGCTTTTATCCACTTTAGCTTATCAGTATCGATTGAAATTCCGATGATTTCAATTTTATCTTTATTGATAGAATTATAAAGTTTTACCAGTTTTTTATTACCAACTCTACAAGGCGCACACCAAGACGCCCAAAAATCGATGAGAATAAATTTCTTATTAAAAGTGCTACTCGAAACTCTTTTATCACTTTCATCAAGTAAAGTAAAAATTGGCATATAATCTCCAACTTTTACTTGTGCTTGTGTTGTAAATGAAAAAAGAATTAACAAAATGATTATTTTTTTCATTTAATGATTACTTTATAGTTTCCACCACTTTACCACAACTTAACATCATAGAACCATAATAAGGATTTTTTACAGCATTTTCTTTGCTTAACCAATTAGCACCTTTACCATTGTTTGCCATTGGGCAAAATTGGTAATAGGTTGGCGTTTCTTGTTTTGATACTTTGATTAAATCATACATATTTTCAGAAAGTGTATCAAAATGGTCTCTTTGGTGTTTTGCATCTTTGGTGTCTGCAATATGTTCCGCATCTTCTTTTATGTT
>JANOPO010000028.1:0-96296 GCA_031422015.1 Flavobacterium sp.
ATTTTATCTCTTTCTTCTTTAAAATGAATTCTGCACGATTCTTCGCTTCCAAAATTTGCTGTAAAACTGAATAAATTCATATCTTTTTCTACAAATATAAAACTTTTTTTGGAATTATGAGTGTTTACGGACAATCAATAAAAAATTTAAATAATTATAGATATCAATATCTTTTTCATCAGGAAGTTTGTTGAGTGAAAGAGAGTCAAATAGTTTTTTAATTGTTTCGTAAGATATATAATCTTCAATAAGAAAATATTTTTGTTTCTGTAAAAAAATAAAACATAACGAACTTAGTACTATTATTAGCACACTAAAAAAAAGTGTCCATAACAATCTTTCTATTAAATTACCTTGTTGGAATTGTTTAGTAAATTCTCCCCCAAAATAAAATTTCCTGAATAAAAATCCAGGAAATATAAATATCATAATATAAAAAATGGTATTGAGAGCTATGTTTTCCATTCCTAACCAATAGAAATTGTTATTCTTCTATTTGAAAACTCTACTTCTCGTTCTTTTACAGTTTTATTTTTTTGAAGATACTCAACCGCATCTTCAAGTTTTTTTCTGTCGACAGGATCATTTATATTTTTTAATATCTCGCTATTAATTAATGAGTCGTCAGATTTAAACTCTGAAATAATTCCAGATGCTAAAACACGATATGTTTCTAAAATTGATGATAAAATGTCCATTATTTTTTAATTTATAAAGTGTAAATATAAATATAAATTTTAAACCTTTGTTGTACAACAGTTATATTTAACTCATTTTAGGGAACGCAATAAAAAAATCTATTGAATAGTCTCTTTTACTTGGTTCCAAGAATATGATCTTGTAGCACTAGAAATATGATTATTTCTTCGTTCATCGATAATCTTATATTCTTCTTGAGTTAAATTGAGTTGATTATTCTTTTCTAAAACTGATCTTATTTTTTTAAAACAGAATCTGTTTTTTCATTAATAATTAGCTCAATAAGTTCCATTTTCTATTTGTAAGTCCATAAAGCTAAATTTGAAATTCAAAGATACTATTTTCTATCCAAACAATTCGCTAGCGACATCTTCGATTTTGGATACCAATCGTATCTTGATACCGGGACTTTTAACAGTAACTTTATTATATTTGGATACAAAAATTGTAGTAAAACCAAGTTTTTCTGCTTCAATAATGCGCTGATCCACTCGGTTTACAGGCCGAATTTCGCCCGAAAGTCCAACTTCGCCAGCAAAACAAAAATCTTTGCCTACAGGAATGTCTTCATTGGATGATAAAATTGCTGCAACTACAGCCAAATCAATCGCTGGATCATCGACTGATATACCGCCAGTTACATTTAAAAAGACATCTTTGGTGCCTAATCTGAAGCCTGCTCTTTTTTCTAAAACTGCCAAAATCATGTTCAACCTCTTGGCATTATATCCTGTTGTGCTTCCTTGTGGCGTGCCATATACTGCCGTAGAAACTAAAGCTTGAATTTCGATCATTAAAGGCCGCATTCCTTCTAGCGTTGATGCAATTGCTGTTCCAGAAAGTTCTTCTTCTTTATGAGAAATTAAAATCTCAGAAGGATTTGAAACTTCCCGCAACCCAGAACCTAACATTTCGTAAATTCCAAGTTCGGCGGTTGATCCAAATCGGTTTTTTAAGGATCGTAAAATTCTGTAAACATGATTTCTATCGCCTTCAAATTGCAGAACGGTATCGACCATATGCTCCAAAATTTTTGGACCAGCAATATTTCCATCTTTTGTAATATGTCCGATCAAAATTACCGGAACATTGGTTTCTTTGGCAAATTTTATAAGCTCGGCAGTTGTTTCTCGAATTTGAGAAATAGTTCCTGGTGAAGCTTCTATATATTCGGTATGTAGGGTTTGTATCGAATCGATTATGACAATTTCGGGTTCGATTTCCTGAATTTGTTTAAAGATATTTTGGGTTTTCGTTTCTGTCAAAATATAACAATTATCACTTTTTGACGTAATTCGTTCGGCACGCATTTTTATTTGTTTCTGGCTTTCTTCGCCCGAAACATATAGGGTTTTATAGGGCAACTTTAAAGATATTTGAAGCAAAAGTGTGCTTTTCCCAATTCCTGGTTCGCCACCTAATAAGGTTAATGATCCGGGTACAATGCCGCCGCCAAGTACCCGATTGAGTTCGCCATCGCAAGTATCCATTCGGACTTCAAGGGCTGAGTCTATCTCTGATACTTTAAGTGGCTTTGAAACTTTTTTTGTTACAGAAGTTGAAGGCTTCCATGCCGTTTTTTCTTCTTTTTGAATAATTTCTTCGGCAATTGTATTCCACTCTTTACAGCCGTTACATTGTCCTTGCCATTTGGAATATTGTGTTCCGCAATTCTGACAAAAAAAAGAAGTTTTTACTTTAGACATATAACTATTGTTCTTTATACTCGTATATTTTGTTGAGCATCATATCCTTTGTTAGCTCGCCAATTGCCTCTTTCTGGTAGGCATCTTTGTAGTGTTTTTTAGCTTTATCTAACAAGCCCGTCTTTTCGTTCATTACTGCCAAATAATAATCTGAAAGTAAACTTTTAGGATATGTTTTTTTGGCGTAATCAGCTAGTTTTTCAAATTCATCAAAATTTCCGGTAGTGACAATTCCAGATGCAATTGCTTTAAAATCTAAATATCTTACAGGTTTTTTTATGCTAAATAATTTTTCTAACATTTCATATTTATTCTTAAGATATTCTGTTTGGCCGGTTGTTAAAGGCACTATTTTTTGAGTAAATTCGTCTGTTGATATTGGTCGATAACTAGCGAATATTTGATATAAAGCACTCGGAATTGACTGCAAAACCATGGAATAATGCGATGCGTTTTTGAAATAATCAAATTTATAACTCATGTTAGGTTTATTAATTTCTTTCGCTAAGGCATCCAACATTAAAATTTTATCTTGCATTTGTTTTACATCTCCATCGCAGGTTGATTGATAATAAAATAGTGTTTCATTAACCACTTGTAAACGTTCTGGTATTTGTTGATCCATCATTGTTGGCAACTCTGGACTCATAGAAATGTAGGCATTAAATAAAGGTTGATCCTTATATAAAAAAAAGTTAGCAAAAGTAGCAGTTAGATCATGGCCTGCAATGATCTTAAAAGGAGCTACTCGGTATTTTTTGGTAATCAAAGGGATAACTTCCGTACCGATAAAATCAAAAAAAGTATTTCCTTTACCAATTGGTAGTCCAGTTGCTTGTTCAATTACACAATCAGTTTCGCGCTCATGATCCTGATTTTGTGCTAACCCAACAACTATTACTTCTGGAAAATCTTCCCAAAAAGCACCATAATTAAGTGCTCCCAGAAATGGATCCATCAAATAATCTCCATCTAAAAGAAAAACAAGTGGAAATTTTTTCTTGGAATCTTTGGTATATGAAGGAGGAAGACTGATGGTTAGTTCTCGATCTTCGCCCATTTTTGGTGAACTAATAGTTAGTGTCTCTTTTTGAGAAAAAAGAGGTAATAAAAACAAAGATGCGATTAAAAGTGTAATTTTTTTCATTTATTTAAATTCTGAAATAGTCAAAATTAGGTAACAATATATATATTATTTATTTCTATTTAAAATAGGAAATAACAAAAACGATAAAGTGCCTAAAAAGACCGTTAAAACAGTTTGTGATGTCCATACTAACCAACCAAAAGCCGTGCCAGCTGTATCAGAAATACCATACAACAGAAAAATTTCTGCTATTAATAACGGAAATGCCCCAAAACCACTATTTGTAAATCCTACTGCCAAACTACCAATCACAAACCCTATTAATGCTGTTGTTATTGTAATATCGCTTGTTTCTTTTAAAGCAAAAACTGTTACATAAAACATCAGAAAATAACAAACCCAGATAAAAAGGGAATGACAAATATAATACCACTTATTTTTCATTTTAAATAAACTAGTTACTCCTTCAAGCAAACCTTCTAAATTTTTTTTGAGTTTTTTTACTATTTTCCAATTTGAATAAATCCAAATAAGTACAAAAGATATAAAAAGCACAAACCCAATTATTGCAAAAATAGCAAGTTGTTTAAACGGAATTTTTAAGAATAAATAATTTTTAAGAATTTCGAATTGAGAAACAAATGCAACAACTACAAAAATTAAAAATATAATAAAATCCACTAATCGTTCTGCCACAATTGTTCCAAAAGCCTTGTCAAACGGCACATCTTCATATTTTTTTATAAAAACTGCTCGAGAAACTTCTCCAGATCTCGGAATTGTTAAGTTCATAAAATAACATATACAAATTGACATTAGGTTATTATGAAATTTGGTTTTGAATCCTAAAAACTCTAATGAATATTTCCATCTGTAGGCTCGCGATGCAAATCCGAAAAGCGCAATAAACATCGATAAATAAATATAAAAATAATCTGCATCTTTGAAGTAGCCTTTCATTTCCGAAATTTGTACTGGGGTAAAAGATTTGTACTTGTATATAATAAGGTACACACCTAGTAATATAGGAAGAAAAATAGACAGCCATTTGCTGATTTGCTTTTTCACAAAAAATTAGGTCAAAGTATTGTCTAACTCATTCGGAAAAACAAGCCATGGTTTGAAGGTTTTTGCTTCTTCGAACTCTAGTGTTGCGTATGATATAATAATTATAATATCGCCCTTGTGTACTTTTCGAGCAGCTGGACCATTAAGTGTGATTTCTCCTGAGTTTTTTTGTCCTTTAATAGCATAGGTCTCAAAACGTTCGCCATTATTGATATTGACAATAGAGACTTTTTCGCCTTCTATTATATTAGAAGCTTCCATCAGTACTTCGTCAATAGTTATACTTCCGATATAATTGAGATCGGCTCCAGTAACTTTTACGCGGTGAATTTTAGATTTTACAACTTGTATTTGCATGGTGCAAAGTTAATTTATTTTTTTATTTTTATAATGAAATTGTATCTATCAATCTAATTTTATCAGCAAATACAGCTATAAAAGCTCTGTAATTTGAATTTTCTTCTTTTTTTTCGCATGTAATTAAGGTTTTTTCGTCTGCAATTTCAAAATATTCTAAAATAAATTCATCTTGTGTTTTGAATTTTTTGATTACCCAATTAGTAACTTCTGAAGCGTTTTTTGTACGAAACAAAATTTTAGCGTTAGCTAACGTTTCAAAAATGATACTTGCTTTTTGTCTTTGAGAATTTGTCAATCGTTCGTTTCTTGAACTCATAGCCAATCCGTTAGCCTCCCGATAAATTTCGCAACCAATAATCGTTACGTTCAATTTTTCTATCTCTACTAATTTTTTTACAATTTGAAGTTGCTGAAAATCTTTTTCGCCAAAATAAGCATTAGTCGGTTTTACAATTTCGAAAAGGCGCTTGACAATTGTTCCTACTCCATCGAAATGTCCTTGTCGAAATTTGCCCTCCATTTGATTTTCTATACCGCCAAAATCAAAATGTTGTGATACCGTTTTTCCATTATAAATATCATCAACAGTTGGTGCATAGATAATTATTTTATCAGAAACAGATTTTATTTTGTCAATATCAGCATCTATTGTTCTTGGATATTTTTTCAAATCATCTGGATTATTAAACTGTGTTGGATTTACAAAAATGCTACAAATAGTTACTTTATTATTTGCACAAGATGCTTCTAATAACGATAAATGTCCTTGATGCAAAGCACCCATGGTAGGCACAAATCCAACAGAAGCATTGTCGTAAGAAAACGGTTTCAAATGTTGTAATAAATCAACTTGGTTTTTAAAAATAAGCATGAATTTCTTATTAAATAGTTTGCAAACATAATATTTTTGATGCAATCTGAGTAAAAAATTGTAATTTTGCATGTTTTTATTGCCTATAACTACCTAAATTTAATATATGGAAGATAAGAAGATATTGTATGTATCGTCCGAAGTGGTTCCTTACCTTTCTGAAAATGAGGTTTCTATGATGTCTTATGATGTCCCAAAAATGGTAAATGATCAAGGCGGTCAAATACGTATTTTTATGCCACGCTACGGCAATATTAATGAAAGAAGACATCAATTACACGAAGTAATTAGGTTGTCTGGAATGAATTTGGTAGTTAACGATTTGGATATGCCACTAATTATTAAAGTTGCATCAATTCCAAAAGAACGTATTCAGGTTTACTTTATAGACAATGACGAGTATTTTAAACGAAAAGCTACTTTTACTGATGAAGATGGTGTTTTGTTTCCTGATAACGATGAACGAGCTATCTTTTTTGCAAAAGGAGTTGTTGAAACTGTTAAAAAATTAAATTGGGTTCCAGATATTATACATGTTCATGGTTGGATGGCAGCTTTATTGCCTGTTTACCTCAAACATTATTATAAAGATGAAGCATTATTTGCCAATACTAAAATCGTTACATCTGTTTACAGTCAATCTTTCGATGGAGTTTTAGATACTGGAATGATAGGAAAAGTACTATTTGATGGAATTTCTAAAAATGAAATAATAGATTTGGAAACTCCAAATTATGAAAACATCATGAAAGTTTCAATAGCAAATTGTGATGCAGTAATTATTGCATCAGAAAGTGTCTCAGATAGTTTAACACAATATATACAATCTTCAAAAAAACCTTTTTTACTTTTCACACCCAAAGAAAAATTTGCAGAAGCATACACAAACTTTTATAGAAGTATGCTAGCATAAATAAATATTTACAATAAATTATGAATAAATTTTCGATTTTAAAAATTAGTTTTTTAGCCATTTGCGGTTTCCTTTTTATAACCTCATGTGACAAAGACTCAAATGAACTTGGAGCAAATATTATTGGTGAAAATAATTTTACTTTTGAAAATGCAACGTTTCAAGTTAACGCCTACAATCAATTGGATAATTCAGTTCAATCTAACAATTTACCGTTAAATCAATTGGGAGTAAGTCAAGATGCTTTTTTCGGAAAAACCACTTCAAGCTTTGTTACCCAAGTTAGTCTTGCGACCGTCAATCCAACTTTCGCAACCGGTGTAATTACTGTAGACAAAGTAGAATTATCTATCCCGTACTTTAACACACTGGTTAGCAGTACAGATGGAGTTTCTGTTTATAAGCTAGATTCTATTTACGGTCCGGGCAAAATAAATCTTAAAATTTATGAATCGACTAAGTTTTTAAAATCAACTGTAGATGGTGATAATTTTGAACCGCAACTTTATTTTTCTGATGAATTTTCGGTATTTGATCAATTTAAAGGAACCGTAATCCTTAATGATGATATACTAACAAATCAAAATTCAGAGTTCGTATTTAGTAATTTAGAACAACAAGAACCCGTTTTAAAAGATGGTGCCTACGATACGCCAACAAAAGTAGCTCCTAGAATGAAACTCAACCTGAATAAAACTTTTTTTGAGACAAAGCTTTTTGGACCAACTGCAACGGGCAAACTGGCAAACAATGCAATTTTTCAACAATACTTTAATGGTCTATTTTTTAAAGTAGAACAAGTAGGAAACGAAAAATCAACTATGAATTTAAATTTTGCAGCGGGAAAAATTAATGTTTTTTATAAAATTGGAGTAGACCCAAAAATTAATTTACTAACTCTAAACCTCACCGGAAATACCGTTAATTTATTTCAAAATCAATATCCTTCTGAACTACCAACAAATAATACTCCTTCATTAGCATCTGATAAATTATATCTAAAAGGAGGAGCTGGATATCACGCTTACTTAGATCTATTTGGAGGAACTGTAACCGATCAAGGCGAGTTATCCAAAACACCTGAAATGTCGGAGCTACAATCGAAAAACTGGTTAATAAATGAAGCCAATTTAGTTTTTACAGTAGACGATGCTTTCAATACAGCCGTAAAAAATTCTAATCAAAGTAATCCCGAAACCTTTGTTTATGCTCCAAAAAGAATATATTTATATAATACTAAAAGTAGAAGACCTATTTTAGATTTTTTTGTAGATGGATCGGGATCAAGCTCAAAGCCTAAATTTTTAAGAAGTATTCATGGTGGAATTATCACTGAAAATTTGATTGACGGATCAACAAAATACAAAATCAGAATTACAAATCATTTGCGCAATATTATCAAAGATGACTCAACAAATGTTCGTTTAGGACTTGTTGTTACTGAAAATATAGGAAATATATTTAACAGAAAAATCAAAAATTCTCCAGCTGGAAATGTACATTATAACAGAGTGCCAGAAGCATCTGTTATAAACCCACTGGGTACAATTTTATGGGGTAGCTCATCAAGTGTGCCATTTGAAAAAAGATTAAAATTAGAAATTTTTTATACAAAACCAAATTAATATAACACCCAAAGTTTATGTGCGGAATTGTTGGTTACATAGGTTATAGAGAAGCATATCCAATTGTTATAAAAGGTCTTAAAAGACTGGAATATAGAGGTTATGACAGTGCCGGAATAATGCTTTATGATGGTAAAGATCTAAAAATAGCAAAAACTAAAGGTAAGGTTTCTGATCTAGAAGCTAAATCTTCAGAAATTACTCAAAACGGAACAATTGGGATGGGTCATACCCGATGGGCAACACATGGAGTTCCAAACGATGTCAATTCGCATCCTCATGTTTCAAATAATGGAAATCTCACAATTATCCATAATGGAATTATCGAAAATTATGCTCCTCTAAAAAAGGAATTGATAAAAAGAGGCTACAGTTTTGCGTCGGATACAGATACCGAAGTTTTAGTTAATCTAATCGAAGATGTTCAGAAAAAAGATAAATTAAAACTCGGAAAGGCTGTACAAATAGCGCTTAATCAGGTTGTTGGAGCTTATGCAATTTGTGTTTTTGATAAACAAAAACCCGACGAGATTATAGTAGCTCGTTTAGGAAGCCCACTAGCTATTGGCGTTGGTGAAAATGAATATTTTATAGCCTCAGATGCTTCTCCTTTTATAGAATACACTTCAAACGCAATATATTTAGAAGATGAGGAAATGGCAGTTGTACGACTTCACAAACCTCTAAAAATACGAAAAATTAAAGATGATTCTCTTGTAGATCCCTATATCCAAGAACTACAAATGAATCTTGAACAAATAGAAAAAGGGGGTTACGACCACTTTATGCTTAAAGAAATTTATGAGCAACCATCTGTAATTAAGGACACTTATCGAGGTCGATTACTGGCCAACCAAGGTATTATACAAATGGCAGGAATAGAGGACAATCTAGAAAAGTTTCTAGCTGCAGAGCGAATTCTAATTATCGCATGCGGAACTTCTTGGCATGCTGGTTTAGTTGCCGAATATATTATTGAAGAATTTGCTAGAATTCCTGTTGAAGTGGAATATGCCTCTGAATTTAGATATAGAAATCCAATTATTACTTCAAAAGATATTGTTATAGCCATCTCACAGTCTGGCGAAACAGCAGACACGCTCGCAGCAATAAAATTGGCAAAAGAAAGAGGCGCATTTGTATTTGGCGTTTGTAATGTAGTTGGATCATCTATATCCCGTGAAACACATGCTGGAGCCTACACCCACGCTGGTCCGGAAATTGGTGTAGCCTCTACAAAAGCATTTACAACACAAATTACTGTATTGACAATGATTGCTTTACGACTTGCAAAAGCGAAAGGAACGATGTCTAATTCAGATTTTCATAGACATCTACAAGAATTAGAAGCAATTCCAGAAAAAGTTGCTGAAGCATTAAATACAAATGATGCGGCAAAAGCAATTGCCGCTGTATTCAAAGACTCGCCCAATTGCTTATACTTGGGCCGTGGATATAATTTTCCAGTAGCCTTAGAAGGTGCATTAAAGCTTAAGGAAATTTCTTATATACACGCCGAGGGTTATCCTGCAGCCGAGATGAAACATGGCCCAATAGCTTTGATCGACGAACTTATGCCGGTAATAGTCATTGCGCCAAGACAAGGACACTATGACAAAGTCGTAAGTAACATACAAGAAATAAAAGCACGAAAAGGTAAAATTATTGCCGTTGTTACCAAAGGTGATACCGAAGTAAGAGAATTAGCAGACTATGTCATTGAAATTCCAGATACAATCGAAGCCTTGTCTCCATTATTAACTACAATTCCGCTGCAATTATTATCCTATCATATTGCAGTAATGCGGGAATGTAACGTAGACCAACCGAGAAATCTTGCCAAATCAGTAACTGTTGAATAATCAATAAATCATAAATATTTTATCAAAAGCGAGATTTTTTCTCGCTTTTTTTAGTATTATAAAAATTATTTGTACTTTGGCACATTAAACTAACCAAAACTTAACAAATGAAAGTGTATCTATTTATTTTGTCACTGTTTTTTTGTAGTCTGTCATTTTCACAAACTACAATCTCCGGAACAGTAACGGACAGCAACAAACAACCCATTTCAGGAGCAAACCTGAAAGTAACTGGTGAAAATTCAGGAACAACAACCGATGCCGATGGAAATTTTAACCTTAAAACATCCAAAAAACCACCGTTCTCTATTAATGCCTCTAGTGTTGGGTTTGCATCACAAACCGCAAAAATTACCACAAACGAGCAAAATGTGCAAATCACTCTTTCAGGAGAAGATACAAAGCTTGACGAAATTGTAGTATCAGCTTCTCGTGCGCCAGAACGTGTTCGAGAATCTCCAGTTACTATTGAGCGTATGAACGCTAAAGACATTAAAAGAACCGCTTCGCCAAGCTTTTATGATGGCCTTGAAAACTTGAAAGAAGTACACATGAACACCAGTAGTTTGTCCTTCAAATCTATAAACACCCGTGGATTTGCAACTGTCGCAAATACCCGATTCATGCAATTGGTGGATGGTATGGATAATTCTTCTCCACTGTTAAACTTTGTGTTAGGTAATCTTGTTGGAGTGTCTGAACTAGATGTTGCCAATGTTGAATTACTTCCGGGCGCATCTTCTGCTTTATACGGTGCAAATGCATTCAACGGTATTTTGTTTATGAACAGCAAAAGCCCATTTACGAGTCAAGGAATAACTGCTTATGCAAAATATGGTAACACGAGTCAAAAAGCCGCAGGATCTAATGCATATTATGATTATGGAATTCGTGCTGCACATCAATTCTCAGATTGGTTTGCTGGAAAAGCCAACTTTACTTTCATGAAAGGTACTGATTGGTATGCAACAAATTACGGAAGCAAAGATCCTAACAATCCAAACGCTACAAGAGACAATGTGAATTATGATGGGGTTAATGTTTATGGTGATGAAGCTTCCACAAACTTAAAAGGTGTAGGACAATCTCTAGCTGCTTTAGGTTTAATTCCTGCTGCTGCCGTCAATTTATTACCAGATTCTAATGTTAGCAGAACTGGTTATAATGAAACTGATTTGACAGATAATGTTGTTAAAAATGCTAAAGCAGATATGTCATTGCATTTTAAACCTTGGAAAGCGCACCAAGAAACAGAAATTATTTGGCAGAGTAAGTTTGGTATAGGTAATACCGTATATCAAGGTGCAAATAGATATTATTTGAACGGATTTTTTATGCAACAACATAAATTAGAAGTAAAAGGTAAAAATTTCTTTGTTAGAGGTTATACAACAACTGAAGATGGTGGAAAATCATATGACATGCTTTTTACAGGTTTAAATATAAACAGAACTTGGAAGGCTGATAAAACTTGGTTCGGAGAGTATGCTGGTCAATATATAACCTCTACATTAGCTGGATTAACCCCGTCTCAGGCACACATTGCTGCTAGAGTTAAAGCTGATAACAATAGATTAAATCCAGGAACTGAAGGATTTAATGCAGCTTTCAAAAAAGTAACCGAAGATCCAGATGTTTTGACCGGTTCTAGACTTCAAGACAACTCACGAATTTATCATTCAGATGCCAATTATAATTTTAAAGATCTGATTGATGTCGCAGAAATTCAAGTTGGTGGCTCCTACCGATTATATGAGTTAAATTCTGGAGGTCGAATTTATACAGATAAGGATAGCCAAATTAACTACACAGATTACGGATTATATACTCAAGTACAAAAAAAGTTATTAGAAGATCGGTTGAAATTTACTGGATCTGTTCGTTATGACAAATCTAAAAACTTTGATGGAAATTTCTCTCCAAGAGTATCCCTAGTTTATTCTGCTGGGTCTGATAAAAATCATAATTTTAGAGGTTCATTTCAATCAGGTTTCCGTAACCCAACAACACAAGATCAATATATCGGTTTTAACGTAGGTAGTGCCGTTCTTGTAGGATCTGCTCCAGATAACCTAATACGCTACAAGGAAACATTACCAGTTAGTGGTGCAACAGGACAAGCTTATGCTGGCGGCACAACAGTTGTTTTGAGTGGAGTACAAGCGTATAATAACTCATATACACTAGCTTCTGTTAGAGCGTTTGGAGCATTCGCGACTGCAAATCCAGGAAATACTCCTGGCGCAGCGGCTTTATTGAGAAAATCTAATGCAAAAGCAGTACAGCCTGAAACTGTAAAGGCTATAGAACTAGGCTACAGAGGGCAACTGAAGGGCTTCAACCTTGACTTAAACGGATATTATAATACCTACAATGATTTTATTGGAAATTTAACGGTAGTAGCTCCGTTGTATGGAACTGTTGGCGAAACATTCGATTTTGCGCAAGGAGCTCCTACGTACTTGACAAATCCAGCGGTACAAACTTTACAAGCTTTGAGCTCAGGAAATACAAGAGCCTATCAATTATATACGAATACTGATAACGAAATCAAATCTATCGGTTTTGGAGCAGGAGTATCTAAAAAAGTGTACAAGGATTTCGAATTAAGCGCCAATTACAACTATGCTGAATTTGATTTTGATCAGGCAAAAGATCCAAGTTTCGAAGCAAGTTTCAACACTCCAAAACAAAGAGTAAAAGGATCAATCAGTAACGACAAATTATTCAAAAACTTTGGTTTCAATCTTTCTGCAAGATGGAATAGCGAATACAAATGGGAATCAAATTTTGCTGACGGTATGATTGATGCTGCTACAGTAATTGATGCACAAGTAAACTATACTATTCCTGCGATGAAATCAACTTTCAAAATTGGTGCTGCAAACCTTGGCGGAAAAGAATATACTCAAGTTTATGGCGCTGGAGCGATCGGGCAACAATACTTCGCATCTTGGACGATCAATCCATAAAATAAATTTAGAAAACATATAATTTTACTATTATGATAAAAAATATAAAAATGCTAGTATTGGTTTCGTTAACCATAGTAGCGTGTACAACAAAAGAAGATGAAGTTATTGTAGACAATAATTCATCCGATAATTTGCCCCTAACGGCTGGATCTGCAAATTTTTCAAAGTATGTTGCCGTAGGAAACTCATTAACAGCGGGTTTTAGTGATAATGCCTTGTTTATTGAAGGTCAAAAAGGAGCTTGGACAAATATTATTGCGCAGCAATTTAAACTTGTTGGCGGCGGAGATTTTAAGATTCCCTTCATGGCAGATAATATTGGTGGTCTTTTACTAGGAACAATACCTTTGCAGGGGCCAAGATTATTTTTTAATGGAGTTGCTCCAGGACCAGTTTCTGGAACGCCATCTACTCAAGCAACCACCGTATTGACTGGTCAATTCAATAATATGGGAGTTCCAGGTGCGAAAAGCTTTCACTTATTATCGAATAGTTATGGTAAAGCTTCCAATATTTTACTTGGTACAGCAAATCCATATTTTGTTCGTTTTGCATCTGCTGAAAATGCAACCATATTAGGAGATGCAGTAGCGCAAGCCCCAACTTTCTTTTCTTTATGGATTGGCAATAATGATGTCTTAAGTTATGCTACAAATTGCGGGGATGGAGTTAACCGTTTAGGAAATCCAGACCCAACAACTTATGGATCAAATGACTTAACCGATCCGACTCTTTTTGCAGGAGTGTATTCAAATATAGTTAATGGCATGACGGCCGGCGGAGCAAAAGGAGTTGTTGCTAATATTCCTAATGTAACTACATTACCCTATTTTTATGTTGTTAAATACAATCAATTAACTCAAGCAAACTTAGTAGATCCAATTTCTGGATTAAGTGTGATACCGCAGTTAAATCAGGGGCTTTATAATCCATTAAGTGGGGCACTTCAGTTTCTCGGACAAGGCAACAGAATAAGTCCTTTATCAACTACAGGTAATAATCCTATGTTAATGATTGATGAAAATTTAACAGATTTGTCAGTACAACTAAGCCAAGTAATAACTGGAGGGCTTATACAACAAGGGGTCGATCCAGCTGTAGCGGCTGCTCAAGGAGGAGCGCTTGGTGCAATTTTCGGAAAAGCGAGACAAACAAGACCTACAGATTTAATAGGACTAAATGCCGCTTCTAGAATCGGACGACCTACAAATATGATGGCAGACGGAGTAGTCTCGCCAGTACCGACTTTAAATAATTTAGGTGTTTCTTTCCCACTACCAGATAAGTATGTTTTGTTACCAGAAGAAATTCCTGCGATCACGGCCGCAACCAATGCCTTTAATGCAACTATAAAATCTATTGCAGAAGCTAAAGGATTGGCATTTGTTGATGCAAATAAAATATTAACAGATGTTGCAACAATCGGAGTAACTTCTAATGGTTATACTGTCAATTCAACTTTTGTAACTGGTGGTGCTTTCTCACTAGATGGAGTTCATCCAAGCCCTAGAGGATATGCTTTAATTGCAAACGAATTTATAAAAGCCATTAATGCAAAATATGGCTCAAACCTTAAAGGCGTAAGTTTTGCAGATTACAGAATTCTATATCCTTCGAGTTTATAAAACTATTTAAAATTATAAAAACCGTCTCTTAAACAAAATTTGAGACGGTTTTTTTATATAGGAAAAGTAGTCAAAAATAGCAAGTTAAATCATCGAAAACTATAATAAAATATGATTTAAAAAAAATCAATTAATTCAACAATAACTAGATATAAAGACAAGGGTCAAAAACAAGATTTTAAAAGTTCTGATAGCAACAAGCCATTTCGTCTCGTGGCTTGCAGAAGTTGGGGATTTGGTAAGCCTAAACTTCGGTTAATCACTGATCACAAAAGTACAAAACAATGTGTAAAGTCAAGACCAAAACCCCACCCGAGCCCGAAGGAGCGAACTGACGAAGTAATTTTTGCAAACTGCTATTGGTGGCTGATCTTTTTCTGTCACTAAGATTTAAATTTTTCAAATGTGTTTCCGTTGAACTTAAATGTTCCGTTGTCAAGTGTTCCAAGCCAAAAGTTTCCTTGATTGTCTTTGTACATTGAAATTAAATTCACGTCATTTGAACCGTCTTTTACTAAAAAATTTGTAATATCTTTTCCATCATATTTATAAACTCCTTTGTCCCAAGTCGTCAGCCAAATATTTCCGTTGTTGTCTTCTAAAATGTGGGAATAATAAACGTATTCGTCTCCGCCAAAAATTTTCGAGTTTCCAATACCTTCTGTTTTTTGATATTGAAGTCGGTCACTTTTTGCTGTCTTTTCAAAGTCGAAAATATACTTATGCCAAGTGTTACAAAACCAAAAATTGCCGTCTTTGTCTTCAAAAATAGAACGAATACCAAACGTGCCACCATTTAAACCGATTGTCAAATCGTCTTCGAACATCCATTTTACTGTTTTTCCATCAAAACGACAAGCACCAAAAACAGACGTTCCAAACCACATTGCACCTTTTCGGTCTTTGTAAATGGAATACACTTCATAAGGACTAAAAAACGAATTGGCAACCCGTGGATAGATTTCATCGTGCAAATAGTGTTTGGGAAACTCCAAATTATGTAATTTTTTTCCGTCGTAACGGTAAACACCTTCATTTTTTTTACCCAATATATAAAACCACAAATCATTTTCTTCCAATTTCCATTCTTTGCTTTTGATTGGTTGCAAAGTAGTAAATGTCTTACCGTCAAATTTGTTGATACCACTGAAAGTTGAAATAAATATATTGCCAAATTTGTTTTCTTGAATTTGTCTTATAGTGTCGTTTGCAAGTCCATCTTTTGTTGTAAAGTTGACAATCGTTTTTCCATTATAAAGATAAACTCCTTCGCCATTACTACTGAACCAATAATTATTTTTTGAGTCTTGAAAAACATACCATAAATGTTTGCCAAGTTTATTTACAGATTTTCCAATAGTCTTTTGTCCGTTACACGAATTGAGTAAAGTAAGTAGTACTAAAAATAAAAATAAGTTTTTCTTCATTTTCTTAATTGTACAATGTTTACGGAGTAGCGGTAGAGCTGCCACTAACGTCTCGTGGCTTGCAGAAGTTGGGGATTTGGTTAGCCTGAACTTTCAGTAAATCACTGACCATAAAAGTACAAAACAATGTGTAAGGCAAGACCAAAACCCCAATTTTTGCAAACCGCTGTTAGCTGATGGTTATTTATTTAACGAAATGTTTATTTTTTCTACGATTTCTTCTACTGTTATTGTTTTTTCGATTAATTCGATTAAATCATTTCTTTTTTCACTCCAGTTTTCTAATTTCCACCCTATATTTTGTTTAATTAATTCTTGTTTGTTTTCATAAAATCTTAATTTTAGTGTTTTCTTATTTTTATGGATTTCTAAAAACCCATTTTTTTGATTGTGAATTTTAGAAATAATTTTCTTATCCATTTTCAAAGCTTTGTCAAGACTTTCAAAAAAATTATATCGTAAAAATTTTATTTTTCTATTTTCAACAGTTTGAATAAAATCTAGGAAATAATTATAATATTTATTTGTATTTAAACTCGTTTTAAAATTTAGCGGTAAATTTGATTTTATGTTTTCTACAAAATGACTTAAAATAACTTGTTTAAATTCACTATTTTTTTGTGCGTTAATTCCAATTTCTTTTCTATTTGGTGTTAAAACAATGTAATACTTTTTTTTATTTGGATAGTTTTCAGTTACGAATTTTTTATATTCTTCAAGTGGATTATTTAAAGCGTGATTGATTTTGAACTCTATGCAAATAATGAAGTTTTCTGCAATAATCAAAATATCAATTCTTTTATTGTTGAGTTCTAACTCTAACAAATTTTGTTCACTTGTCGTTTTCTGCTCAACTATTACTTTTACATTTTCACCTATAATATTTTCAGTATTTTCAAAATCATAACCGTTTAATTCAAGTAAATTCGTTTCAAATTTGCTTAAGTGAGCTGTCAATTCCGAACATTTAGTATTTAATAAAGTTTCTATAAATAAGTTTTTTAAACCGTGTTTTTCATTTGGTCTAAAGAAGAAGGCTAATAAATTTGCAAATGGGGCTTCTTTGTTATTGACTTTCAGTGTTTCCATAAAAGTCTTATGCGGTTCATCAAACATTTTCATAAACTATTCTTTTACAATCTTATATATATTATTTTTGCTGTTACATGAAATATTTAAAATGTAAATTCCAACTACCAAATTTTCAATATTTATTTGGCTAACATTTTCATTAATTTCCAATATTATCTTTCCTTGAATATCAGAAATAGATATTTTATCAATTTTTTCTATATCTTGATTTTGAATAAATAAATTATTTTGTGCTGGATTTGGATATATTTTAAATGATTTATCATTCGCAATATTTGTTATACTCAAATTGGTACAACTAATTTGAGTTGGCGAAGGTTGACTTGAATTAGAGTTAGTTCCCAAAGAACCATAAGTTCCTTGTCCCCAACTCCAAATTGTATTGTCACTTTTTCTTGCAGTTGAATGACTATTTCCAGCATTTATCGATACCCAATTTGTTTGAGTTCCAACTTGTGCCGGACTGTAACTTGTTGAAAGTCCATTTCCTAATTCTCCAAACATATTAGTACCAAATGACCAAATTGTACCAGTACTTTTTAAAGCAACACTATGAAATTCTCCACCATCTACACTCGTCCAATTTGTTGCGGTTCCAAGTTGTGTGATAGTCAAATATTCATTTGTATTTCCCAATCCAAGTTGTCCAAAGGAATTTGCACCACAAGAATATAAAATTCCACTATTACGAATAGCTAATGTGTGAAAATTTCCAGCCGAAATATTAATCCAACCAGTTAAAGAGCTAACTTGAGTTGGAATATTTTTATCTATAATGTTCCCAATTCCTAATTGTCCATCACCATTATATCCCCAAGACCATAACGTTGCATTTGTTTTAATTGCTAAACTATGAGATTGTCCAGCAGCTATTTTTTGCCAATTTGTCGACGTTCCAATTTGTGTCGGAATTAATATATTTGTATTTAAGCCATTTCCAAGCTGACCAAATCCGTTTCTGCCCCAAGACCATAAAGTTCCATCTGTTTTTATAGCTAATGTATGAAAACCACCAACAGCAATATATTGCCAATTATTTGCTAAACCTATTTGAATTGGTGTATTTTTATTAATTAAAGTTCCATCGCCTAACTGACCATTTCCATTTAAGCCCCAAGCCCAAAGAGTTCCATTATTTTTTATTGCAACTGTATGTTTTCCGCCTTCAGATACTTTTAACCAATCGTTTGTTCCAATTTGTGTTGGATTATTTTTGTTTAATAAAGTTCCATCTCCAATTTGACCATTATTATTTCTTCCAAAAGTCCATAATGTCCCATCAGTTTTAAATGCGATTGACATATTTTCTCCACTTGTTACAGATTGCCAACATTGTGAACTCATATTTTGTGTAATAATAAGTGTAATAATTATCAGTAATTTTTTTTTCATTTTTATCGTTTTTTTTTACGTTCTGTTTTTTTAACTATCAGCTAACTAACCAACTACTAGCTACTTATCTCCCAACTTCCGCTCTAACTCCGCCTGAAATTCTTCCATCACGGGTTTCATAGTGCTTTCTGGAATGTCAGCAACACGAATGTACATCAAGCCATCAATTGCATTATTAAACATCGGATCCACATTAAAAGCAACCAAACGCGCATTTTGTTTGATATATTTTTTAATCAATACAGGCAGTCGTAAATTTCCAGGTTCGAGCTCATCGATAATTTTATCAAATTTATTGAGATCGGCTTCCGCTTCATCAAAAATAAAATCTTTGTCGGCATCTTTTAGCTTGACTTTAAATTCTTTCTTCGGATGAATATATTGCGCAATATATGGATCGTAATAATTGGATTTCATAAATTCAATCATCAACGATTTCGAAAAATTAGAAAACTGATTGCTAATACTCACACCGCCCAACAAAAATTTGTGCTCCGGAAAATGCAATGTTGTATGTATAATTCCGCGCCAAAGCAAGAAAAGCGGCATTGGTTTCTGTTGGTATTCTTTAATAATAAACGCGCGACCCATCTCGATAGAATGGTGCATCATGTCGTGCAACTCAGGCTCAAAACGAAAAAGATCGTTGAGATAAAAACCCTCCATTCCATATTTTGGATAAATCTCAGAACCCAATCCCATGCGATACGCACCTGCAATTTGGTTGGTTTCGTCATCCCACAAAAACATATGATGGTAATATTGATCATATTTGTCAAGATCTATCGACTCGTTTGTTCCTTCGCCAATAGCTCTAAAAGTCGTTTCGCGTAGTCTTCCTATTTCGTGGAGAATATTTGGGATTTTTCCTGCGCCAGCAAAAAATACTTCATAATTTTTACTTTGCAACAAACGACAATCGCCATCACGAAGCTTATTAACTTCATCAATCATTTTTTCTTGATTGGCTCCTTTAACAATTTGTTTCGGTGCTTTATGTGCTTTTGGCAACTTTAAATCAGCAGCCGTTGGCAAAAATTTAGATTCCTTCTGATAAGGATTGGCCAACATATAGGTCTTCTTTCGCAAAAACTCCGAATATTCGTCAATAGTTTTGTGCTCGTTTTGCTCAACTACCGAAATTGGTTTCCCGATGCGGACTTTAATAACACGATCCTTTTGAGTTAATAATTCCGAAGGCAACTTTGCTGTTCGTAATGTACTATTTAGCTTAGAAAGTAAATAAAACAAACGGCTGTTTTTGGCATGAAAATAAATCGGAATTACAGGCACTTGTGCCTTTCGGATAACCTTTATTGCGCCTTCTTCCCAAGCTTTATCTACTACTAATTTTCCATCTTTATATGTAGAAACTTCGCCCGCCGGAAACATTCCAAGCGGTTTGCCGTCGCTCAAATGACGCAAAGTTTCTTTGATGCCGATAACGCTAGATTTTGCATCTTTATGATTTTCGAAAGGATTTACCGGCATAATATACTTTTTGAGCGGCTCGATGCGATGCAACAAAAAGTTAGCAATTATCTTAAAATTTGGTTCGCGCTCCAACATTAATTTCAAAAGCAAAATGCCATCTACTCCACCAAGCGGATGGTTTGAAATCGTGATGTATGCACCGTCTTTGGGTAATCGTTTTAAATCTTCTTCGGGTATTTCGAACTTAATTTGCAAGTCAGACAAAATAGCATTCAAAAACGGAACATCTTGCAAGTGTTTATTTCTGTCATAAATTTTATTCAATGCCGAAATCTTAAGTACTTTCATGAGTAACCAACCCGATATAGTTCCGAAAACTCCATATTTGTCGGTATTGATCGCCTTGGCAACTTCTTTTGCAGTGACTAAACCCATTTATATTTTTTTATTTATTGTACTAAATACAAATATAACAATTCTTTGACAGCATAATCTTGTAAAATACAATTGTTGAAAAAAATGTTGAAACAATACTTTTTTAGTATTGTTTTCGTTGTCTAATATCATGAATTTAGCATTGTAATTAAAATTGTAAAATGAAAATCATTTCGTACAACGTAAACGGAATTCGAGCTGCCATAACCAAAGGATTTCTCGACTGGTTGCAGCATGCTAATCCCGATGTTATTTGCCTTCAAGAAATCAAAGCAAACGAAGATCAAATTCCGACGCAAGACATTACGGCTGCCGGTTATCCCTATCAATATTATTTTTCGGCAACCAAAAAAGGCTACAGCGGCGTAGCAATTTTGAGCAAAACAGAGCCTAAAAAAATAATCTACGGTGCCGGAATCGAACACATGGATTATGAGGGGCGCACCATCCGAGCTGATTTTGACGATGTTTCCGTGATGAGTTTGTACTTGCCATCGGGCACAAATCTGGAACGATTGGATCATAAATTTATGTTCATGGACGATTTTCAAAAGTATATCAACCACTTAAAAATAGATATCCCAAACCTCATCATTTGTGGCGATTATAATATTTGTCATGAGGCGATTGACATTCATAATCCGGCAGGAAACAAAAACGTTTCAGGGTTTTTGCCCGAAGAACGCGCTTGGATTGATGGTTTTATGAAATCGGGTTTTATAGATAGTTTTAGGCATTTCAACAAAGAGCCGCACCATTATACTTGGTGGAGTTACCGCGCCGGTGCTCGTGGCAACAACAAAGGCTGGCGATTGGATTATGCACTAGTATCGCAGCATTTGCAGCCAAGATTGCAACGTGCCGTGATTCTGTCTGATGCAGTACATTCTGATCATTGTCCGATTTTATTAGAAATTAATTAGTAGCTATTCGCGCTGTTCGTTGCAACCTTTTTGTTTGAAATTGGGTTTTTCTAATCCCAAAAAGTCCCGAAGCGTCGAGATCCTGCGGTAGCTTTTTTTCTGATAACAAAAACCACAATTTCGAACAAAAAGGGTTTTCACTGCCATCACGGCTAGTGGCATACAATAAAAACAACATTAAAAAACAATTCAAAATGATACAAAAAATCTCACTTGCCTTACTAGTTCTAACCTTGACAACATCCTGCGTATCCAAAAAAATATATGCCGATCTCGAAAACAAGTTTGCCGAACTCAAAAAAGAAAACCGCAGTCTTGCCGACCAAAACGACGAGTTGAGCAAAGCCAAAAACCAACTCGGTCTCGATGGCGATGCTTCCAAAACGGAACTGGCAAAACTAAAAGCCGAGCGCGACAAACTCCTTGCAGACTATACCGCTGCAGACAAAAACCTAAAAACCTTACAAGCTTCCTACACGGCTTTAGCAAAAAACAGTGACGCATCATTGCAAACAAATTTGACCAAAAACCGAGAGCTGCTTGCGCAACTAGAAGCCAAAGAAAAATCGTTGTCTGCCGAACAAGAACGTCTTAACAAAATGAAAACCGAACTCGAAAGCAGTTCCAAACGACTTGCCGAACTCGAAGGCTTAATCGCCAGCAAAGAAGCGGGCATGAAAAAACTAAAGGAAACCTTGTCGAAATCACTTAAAGCTTTTGACGGTAAAGGACTAACCGTGCAACAAAAAGACGGAAAAGTATATGTATCGATGGAGAACAAATTGCTTTTTCAAACTGGAAGTTGGGCTGTTGGCGATGAAGGTAAAAAAGCAGTTGTTTTGGTTGCCAAAGTCTTGGCAGACAACCCTGATATTTCTGTACTAATAGAAGGGCACACTGATAATGACAAATTTGCAGGAGCTGTTGGTGGTGTTGAAAACAACTGGGACTTATCGACCAAACGTGCTACTGCAATTGTGAATATCTTGACTGAAAACAAAACGGTAAATAAACAAAATCTTACGGCTGCTGGTCGAGGAGAATACGCCCCAATGACAAGTAACGAAACTCCAGAAGGCAAAGCCAAAAACCGCCGTATCGAGATTATCTTAACACCAAAACTAGACGAGATTAGTAAGTTGTTGAATGAGATGTAGCAATAATACTCAAAAAATAAAAAAAGTTCGCCTCACAGCGAACTTTTTTGTTTTTAAATGATGCTTTTTTTACAAACTAATTACTTGAAAATTTTTATTGTCAATGGTGTAAAGTAAATTTCCATTATCGTATACATTCATTGTAAATACTCCTTTTGTAACCCTCATGCCGTATTCCATAACATGCTCTTGAATAATATAATTACCAGATGTTGTATATACTTTCCAGTCTTGCGGTATAATCCAACCTAAATCTGTAGCTCTTAAATTGCCAATATATTTTTCAAAACCGAAATAATTTTCAATAGTTGTATTGTCAAAACTGGTTTGCCCAAGAGGTAAATCCCACAAATCCGTATCGCTATTAATGGTAATTCTATAACCATTAGACGAGAAAAAATCTGTTTTATGTTGGTTTATTGGTAAGTTCAGATTTTTAGTTCCAAGCGATGCTGTTGTATAAAACTTCAAATTATTAGATTCAAAATTGATCATATAAAAAGCACTTATGCATGCACTATCCAAAATATTTTTCATTTTGACATTGCCTTTAATAAATTTTTGAGGTTGTGGCACATTAAGTGTAAACAAATTACTATCTTCTTCAAATAAATTTCCTTCAAATTCAAACGCAAGATATTTAGTAGTTGGGTTGTACTCAAAGTTTCTAATAACCATAGTGGCATCAGCATTAAAATTTACTGTTTGATATTCTTTCCCAGATTCTCTATAATTGTAAAGCGTTATATTTGTGAGAGTGCCTTTTTTAGTTAATCTAAATTCAATTCTAAAACCAGAGTCAGCATTCTTAGGGGTATTATATCTAGCACTTACAAAAACATTGTCACAGTTTTCGTTTGATGATATCTGAATTTGGTCATCAACAATAAAACTTTCATTGCTAATAGTAACATTTACTAACTCATCAGGAATTTCTTTGCTATTGTCACTTGTACATGATGATAAAAAAGCCAAACAAATAAAAAAGATAAATTTGTGCATTTTAATTTTATTTAATAAAGAGCAAATTACAATAATTTGCTCTTTTTGATTAAAGATATTTTATTGTACTAAAAGTGGTCTAAACTCAAACTCAACTCGCCCTGTCGAATAAGTGCGTGGGTACAATGTGTTGGTGCTTATATTTAAATTAACCGCATTATCATAAAAATTAATTACAGAACTACCTAGTGGATCACTAACGTCTGTATATTTATAAGTGTATACATTTGAAAAATTTTGCTCATATGAAGCACCAAATTTAAGTCCAATTTTTTTTATTATACCTTCAGGTTCTATTGAAAAATTAGTATTAAATTTATTAGTTGCAGTGATTGTATTCGTATTTTCAATTGAAGAATCAGCTTCTTCAAACGACAATTTCCATTGATTGCTATAGCTATTCAAATACCATATTGAAAACTCTAATCGCAGATTATAAAAGGCACCATTATAAAAATCGATATTTTTAGTACTAACAATAGTTGGAATTTTTGAATACAAATTTGCCATAAAATTTGGATTTGGAGAAAATGTTATCTCGAACACTTCTGTTGGAGATGCACCGAACTGCTTAGGCTCATCTGAACCTAAATTTGAGTTTTTAGCACCATAACTTGACCACATTTTGAATTCATATTCGCCATCGGTCCAGCCTGAAATTTGGTTTGTTGTTTGGCTGTTCCAAACAAACGGTCTTAAAGTTGGGTCTTGGCTTGATGCTATCCAACTATATGCAGCGGCAGGATTTCCTGCTAATTTAAAAGATGTTACATGTTCTCTATAACTTGGGTTTAATTGCCCAGTAGTGTTATTTGGTGTCAACCCATAATAAATATAATCACGTTGCCATCCGCCTGGAGTGTAGTTGCCATAAACATTATAAGCATCTGATAAAACTTGATTTACTCTCGGACCTGCTAGTACCGTTGTTGGTGTAGAAATTTGATAATTTGTAGATGCCACTCGCAGTTGAATAGGATTACTCGGATCTGTTAAAATATTAGTATCAAGTGAATTGTATTTTACTATATCAGCATTAGAAACTAATCGTTCATTATCTTTTATAACAACAACAGGAAAATCAGGCCAATATTTTGCTTCTAAAACGTGAACATTACCCGTAGATGTTATGATTTTTACATCATCACTTTCGTAGGAACGAATACCGACATTTGGTATTTGAGATATAGTATTCCAATTTTCTGCAGAAAAACTACCTTCTAATAAATCGGGAACAAAAATAGTTAAGTAAGGTAATGCATTTTCAATCTCAATTAAAGCTGCTTCATTTTCGAAAAAAGGCAACAAAATATCTCGGATAGTTTCAGCACTCGCACCACGACGCTCTAATCCTAAAACGCTTTTGCTTTTAACGGCTTGGTAAACTACATCGTAGTCGCCTGTGACTTGTTTTAATGCTTCTTCTTTAATAAAATCTCGCAGTGGTTTGCTTTCTTTAAAGGCTTTCGACAAAGCAAAACCAAAAGTTTCCTTTAACTTAGTGTCTTTTTTTAAATTTAAATTTACAACTTCACTTGTGGGTTCGCCTGCGTCAACGGGCTAGTTAACGCACGACTGAAAAAACAAAACTGTTGCACTCAAAATCATAATACTTACTAATTTTTTCATAAAAATAACAATTTAAATTAAACAATGATTTATTTATTACTCAAATTTATTGTTAACTGTTATGTTCCCAAAAAACTGCAAAAAACAGAAATCTGTAAAATAAAATAGAGATTGTTACCAAATTGGTAAATAATTTCTATATTTGTAAAAAAAAGATTTGAGAGTTGTTGCGAAAAAAATATTGAGAGAATTTTGGGAAAAGCACGAAGATTGCAAACAACAATTAAAATCGTGGTTTCGTGAAGCAGAAAAAGCTGAATGGGAAAATCCGAACCAAATAAAAGATGAATATCCAAGTGCAAGTATTCTGAATGATAATCGAGTAGTTTTTAACATAAAAGGAAATAATTACAGATTGATTGTGAAAATAAGTTACGAATACGAAATGGTTTGGATTCGATTTATTGGAACGCACGCAGAATATGATAAAATTAACGCAAACACAATTTAGATTATGAACATAAATCTTATAAAAACAGAAAACGATTATAATCAAGCATTGGCAAGACTTGAAATAATTTTTGACGCAAAAAGAGGAACTGAACAAGGTGACGAATTGGAACTTTTGGGAATGTTAATTGAGCAATATGAAAATGAATATTTTCCAATTGGTTTGCCAGATCCAATCGAAGCGATTAAATTCCGAATGGAACAAATGGGTTTCAATCAAAACGATTTGGCAAAAATTGTTGGATTTAAAAGTCGTGCAAGTGAAATTTTGAACCGAAAAAGGAAATTATCATTAGAAATGATTCGTCAATTACATAACGGATTAAATATTCCGACTGACGTTCTTATACAAACCTATTAGTAAAAAACAAACACAACAGTTAACAGCGGTTTGCAAAAATTGGGGTTTTGGTCTTGACTTTACACATTTTTTTGTACTTTTTTGGTCAGTGATTTACCGAAAGTTTATGCTTATCAAGTCCCCAATTTCTGCAAGCCACGAGACGTTATGTCTGATTGATTGTTAGCCAAATTATGCTATTTTTGAATGATAAACTGCTAATTGTACTATTTTTATGATAACTATTGGAACAAAAATAAAAAATCTGCGCGACTCAAAAAAAATGTCACAAGTTGAATTGGCTATGAAATTGGGCATTGGTCAAACTACTTTGGGTAGCATAGAAAGTGGCGAAACCAAAAAAATTGATTTTTTGTTAATGGACAAAATTTGTAAAGAATTTAATGTTGATTCAGATTATTTTAAAGATAGTATGAAATTAAAACAAATTAATAAAGATCATGCAATAGGTTATATGACAGAAAATCAAACTTTCAATATTTCAGAAAAATTGATTGAACAGTACGAAGCACGGATAATAGAATTAAAAGACCGCATTAATGAATTGGAAAATAATTAAGAATCGCTCTGATAAAAAATCTTAACTCCAAAACTGGACCAAATTTGTAAGTTATTTAATGAAATGTAATTTGGATTTTACAGATTTTTAAACATAAAAAAACCGCCAATCTCACGAAAGGCGGTTTTTTATTTTTAATCCTCAATAACAACTCCTTCTTTATCGAAGAAGTGATATTCTAGGAAGGTGTAGGCATCTCGAGGAATGATTTTTACCCATTTGCGGTGTTCAAAAAACCATTTGGATCGGACCGATGGGAATCCTTTACTGAGGTAAGCAGCCACAAAGGGATGCACGTTGAGAATCAACTTTTTGTGGGTTTTGTGTAATCTTTCCAGATCGGAAGCTATCTTGTCGATAATCAAAATTGGAGCTTCTATTTCTCCATTTTCGTTATTAGGATCTTCTTCTCTGGTTTTTATATTTACTTCTGGACGAACGCGTTGGCGGGTTATTTGCACCAGTCCGAACTTGCTCGGCGGAAGTATTTTGTGTTTGGCCTTATCATCGCTCATTTCTTCTCGCAAGAAGTCGAACAGGACTTTGCGATTATCTGGATTTTGCATGTCGATAAAATCTATAACAATGATTCCGCCCATATCGCGTAGTCGCAATTGTCTTGCGATTTCGGCTGCGGCGATCATGTTTACTTCCATGGCGGTATCTTCTTGATTGGCTGCTTTGTTAGAACGGTTGCCGCTGTTTACGTCTATAACGTGCAGTGCTTCAGTGTGTTCTATAATAAGATAAGCGCCTTTGCTCATCGATACGGTCTTGCCGAATGAAGTTTTAATTTGTCTCTCTATGTTGTATTTTTCGAAAATCGGTGTGTCTTTGGATTGATAAAACTTAACTAGTCCTGTTTTTGAAGGCGCAATTTCTTGCAGATAATCCTTCGTTTGGTTGTACAACTCTTCATCATCGATATGTATACCACTAAAGGTATCATTGAATACGTCGCGTACTATGGAGGAAGCTCTATTGACTTCGCCCAAAACTTTTGACGGATGATGTGCGGTTGGTAATTTTTTACTCATTGCAGTCCATCTTTCTAGTAGATTCTGCAAGTCTTTTTCTAATTCGGTTGTGGTTTTGCCTTCGGCTACTGTTCGAACAATAACTCCAAAACCTTTTGGTTTGACAGCTTGTACAAGTTTTTTTAGTCGATCTTTTTCTGATTTATTTTCTATTTTTTGTGAAATAGAAATGCGATCTGAAAACGGAACTAGAACAATAAATCTTCCTGCCAAGGATAGCTCTGCGCTTATTCGTGGGCCTTTGGTTGATATGGGTTCTTTGACTACTTGTACTAGTATTGATTGGTTGGGCGCTATTACATCAGTAATGGTTCCGTCCTTGTCAATTTCTTTTTCAAACTGAAAGTTTTTTAGGTAGAAATCTTTTAATTTACCTGTGCTTACAAGTTTTATGAATTTCAGTTGGGAAGCAAGATTAGGACCAAGATCGTGATAATGTAAAAAGGCGTCTTTTTCGAAGCCTACATTTACAAAAGCAGCATTGAGCCCAGCAACAGGTTTTCGGATTTTGGCAATAAAAATATCACCAACCTGAAAGTTGCTTGTTTCTTGTTCTTTGTGCAATTCTATTAATTTTCCATCTTTTAATAAGGCAAAATCTACAGCTTCAGAATTGGATCTAATAATTAGTTCTTTATTCACGTTGTTGATTTTTATCCAGGAATTGGTTGCAAGTTGTAAGTTGTTTGTTGTTGGTATAAATAACCATCAACCACAAACTAATAATCATAAACTTTTTCGAGGATGGATTATACTATATTTAACAGGTATTGTACCCGGAGAAAATTAGTTGGCAGTCGCAGAAATCAGTTTGCAGCTTACTGAATACTAAATACTGAGCACTGATTACTATTTTTCAATTTCAATGAACTTAAAAAAAGAAAAAAGTAGTTAGACTACTTTTTCTTCTTGTGACGGTTAGCTCTCGCTCTTTTTTTGCGTTTGTGCGTTGCTACCTTATGTCTCTTTCTTTTTTTACCACTTGGCATATCTCTTGTTTTTAGTGATTAATAAATTAATTATTTTATTTTGTTATTAGTTTTTACACCCTCAACAAAAACTTTTGCTGGTTTAAAAGAAGGAATATTGTGAGCTGGAATTTTAATCGTAGTATTTTTGGATATATTTCTACCTGTTTTCTCGGCTCTAGTTTTGATTATAAAACTACCAAATCCTCTCAAGTAAACGTTATCTCCAGCCTCCAAAGAAATTTTTACTTCGTTCATTAATGTTTCAACAGTTGCTTGAACATCACCTTTTTCAAGACCTAACTTCTCTGAGATCTTAGCTACGATATCTGCTTTTGTCATTTTAATATTATTTTAGATAATTATATGTTTTTTTTGAGTTTGCAAATATAGGAATTAAATATATTAATAATCAACCTAAATCATTAAAATTTAATCACATAAACTTTTACTTTTGCGATTCAATTTAATTTCGATGCGATTTTCTAACTCATTAATATCTTGGTATTTACAAAATAAACGAGATTTGCCCTGGCGAAATACAACTGATCCATATCAAATATGGCTCTCTGAAATTATACTTCAACAAACTCGAGTTGCGCAAGGATTACCTTATTTTGTGAATTTTATCAAACAATTTCCGACTGTTTTTGATCTCGCAAATGCTACCGAAGAACAAGTTTTGAAAATATGGCAAGGATTGGGCTACTACTCGAGAGCTAGAAATCTTCATGCTACTGCAAAGTATATAGCCCATGATTGTAACGGAGAATTTCCGCAAACATTTGAAAAATTACAAAAATTAAAAGGTGTTGGCCAGTACACTGCTGCGGCTATTGCTTCGTTTGCGCATAACGAAATTGTACCTGTTGTAGATGGAAATGTTTTTAGAGTTTTGGCTCGCTATTTTGATTTAGAAACTGACATTGCATCAAATATAGCTAAAAAACAGTTTTTTGAATTGGCAAACGAATTGATTTCGAAAAAAAATCCAGCCATTTTTAATCAGGCTATTATGGAGTTTGGCGCCATGCAATGTATACCAAAAAATCCTGCTTGTTCGCTTTGTGTTTTTAATGATAGTTGCTTGGCTTTGCAAAAAAATAAAGTAGGTCAATTGCCTGTTAAAAATAAAAAAAATAAAATCGCAAAGCGGTTTCTTAACTATATTGTGGTTCTTGACAAAAATAAACAAACACTCATAAATAAAAGAACCGAAAAGGGAATATGGCAAAATTTATACGAATTTCCTGTTATAGAAACTGATAAAGAGGAAGGTTTTGATTTTATTTCTCATCATTTGCAACATGATTTTTTTGAAGAAAATAAAATAATTTCTATTCAAGAAGTTGCTCCAACAAGTGTGGTTCATAAACTTTCGCATCAGCATTTGAATATAAAATTTTGGCGAGTACAACTTAGTGGACAATTAAAAAAAGGGGTTTCTTATGATAAGCTTATTTTATTTCCGTTTCCGATAGTCATTTATAATTTTATACAAAAACATTGGGAAGTTTAAGCAAATAGTGTATTTTTGTGTAAGCAATAAAACTATTATGCAAGGAACATTAAATAAAGTAATGCTTATTGGTCATTTAGGTGACGACATTAAAATGCACTATTTTGAAGGTGGCAATTGTATTGGGCGTTTTCCTCTTGCAACTAATGAAGTTTACGTCAACAAAACTACAAACGAAAAAATAACTTCTACCGAGTGGCACAATCTTGTAGTTAGAAACAAAGCTGCAGAAATTTGCGAAAAATACCTTACCAAAGGTGATAAAATTTATATTGAAGGTCGCATTAAATCACGCCAATGGCAAGCTGAAGATGGTACTACAAAATACACAACAGAAATACAAGTTACCGAATTTACATTTTTGAATGTAAAAAAAGATGGAGAAACATCGAAATCTCCAACAAATTTAGATGTAAAAAATACTGGTTTTGATGCTATGTCATCCACATTACCAGAAAACGATTTGCCTTTTTAAAATTATTTTTCAAATTAGAAATGTTTAAACGAAGTAGTAGTGTTTTATTAGGATTTTTATTTTTATTGCTGTCTAGTTGTAAAAAAGAAGTATTGCCTAAACCTACAAGTCAACTTCGATTAGAATATAAAGAAGCCACATATACCAATTTTAGATCCACCTGCCCGTACTCTTTTGATTTGAATTCAGATGCAAAAATTACAGAAAAAGCAAACTGTAATTTCGAAATTAACTATCCCAAACTCAAAGCCACTATTTATTTGAGTTACAAACCTATTACTAATAATTTAAAATTATTATTGCGCGATGCTCAAAAACTCACCTATGAACATGTAATAAAAGCCGACGCAATTACAGATCAACCGTTCATAAATCCTGATCAAAAAGTATATGGTATGTTTTATCAAGTATCCGGCAATGCCGCAACAAATGCCCAATTTTATGTTACAGATAGTACCAAAAATTTTATTGATTGCTCTCTTTATTTTTATGCAAAACCAAATTTTGACTCAGTATATCCTGCAGTAAGTTTCGTCAAAAACGATATGCGCCGTTTAATGGAGAGTTTGAAATGGAAAAAACAATAGTGCTTTTTCAAACAATCAAAATATTAAAATGTGCTTTTTTACGTTATTGAGTATATTTGTAACTGATCTATTATAATAATGAAGCATAAACTAATCGTATTTTTATCTTTTTTGATTGCTCAAAATATAGCATCCCAAACCAGCCAGTTATGGAAAGGCTATTTTTCGTATAATGATATTGGAGACCTTTCGGAAGGAACAAATACTGTTTTTGCAGCTGCCCAAAATGCCTTAATAACCCAAAATGTAGCTAGCGGAGAAGTAAAAACTATAAATACCATCGATGGTTTGTCGGGCGAATTTATCACGGCGATTTATCATAGTATAAATCAAAAAAAAACTATTTTTGGTTATGAAAATGGCCTATTATCTGTTCGTAATGATATAGATGGTTCGATTATACAAGTCGTAGATATTATTTCTAAACCGCTCCCTACTAATGTTAAAAAAATTAATCATTTTATGGAATATCAAGGAATTATTTATATTTCTTGCGATTTCGGAATTGTTCAATATAACATTAATACACTGGTCTTTGGCGATACATGTTTTATCGGAAATGGCGGTTCACAACTAAAAGTGAGGCAAACAGTAGTTTATGAATCGAAAATTTATGCCGCTACCAATAGTGGTATCCGAAATGCTCAGGTTTCTAATCCTAACCTAATAGATTTTAACCAATGGACAACAATGGATGCAAAAAATTGGGACGGAATAACCGTTTTTGCAAATAAATTGACCGCGACACAAAATGGTTTTGTTGAGAGTTTGGTAGGGAATTCTTTTCAAAATAGCGTCTTTTTGCCGGAACAAGCAATAGATTTTAGGGGCAATGCAGATAATTTGATCCTAACGACACTCAATCATGTTTTAATTTATAATTCGAGTTTTGTGCCAGTCAAAGATATTTTAAGTTCTCAAATTCCTGATGTTGCAAATTTGAAATTTTCTTGTGCTACATTAATTGATGCCAACATATTTATTGGTACAAAAGAAAATGGTTTATTAAAAACGCCACTAACGGGTTCACTAACTTTTGAGAATTTATCGCCCGATGGCCCATTGCTTAATAATATTTTTCAACTCAAAAAAACACCTACCAGCCTTTGGGCCGTATTCGGTGGATTTCCGTACGACTATAATCCATATGCTTGGAAAGGCGGACCCACTGAATTTGGGATTAGTAAGTTTAAAGACGATAAATGGAAAAATATTCCTTACAGCGCCGTTCTTGGTGCAAAATGTCTCTCTGAAATAGAAGTAGATCCTGATAACGAAAATATCGTGTATATAAGTTCTTTCTTTTCTGGCTTGCTCAAGTTGGTCGATGATGTACCGACAATTTTATATGACCAAACAAATACAGGCGTTAATGGTTTACGATTAAGAGTGCAGGCACCCTTTAGCCTGCGAGTAGGTTGTTCTGCATTTGATAAAAACAAAAAACTTTGGTCAGGTTCCAGTACATCGGTGCCCTCTATAAATTCTTTTAGTTCAGACGGTACTTGGCAGGCGTACGCCACTCAAAATGCGTATACTCCTCCAGAAAAATTCCAAAATTATTCTCAAATTTTAATTGATAAAAACAATACAAAGTGGTTTGTCTCGTATTTGGGTTTAATTGGGTTTAATGAAATAACTAATAAAATGCTTCTGGTAAAAGATATTACAGGAAGCGGAAGTGCCCGAATTAGTGATATTCGTGCAGCTGCCATTGATACCAAAAATCAAATTTGGCTCGGCACAGCCAATGGCTTACGAGTTGTAAATAATGTTGACGAATTTATTAATGGTGACGAAGTAACATCTGATAATATAATTATAGAAGAAGACGGATTGGCTCAAGAACTTTTTTATGAGCAATTAATTTATGATATTGCTGTTGATGGCGCAAATAACAAATGGATAGCTACAGACAAATCTGGAGTTTTTCAAGTTTCGCCAAACGGACAAAAAACATTAAATCATTTTACGATCACAAACTCGCCCTTGCCCAGTAATACCGTTAACGACATCGAAATTGATAATCAGACTGGCGAAATATTTATTGCTACTGAAAAAGGCACTATTTCTTACAAAGGCACCGCTACAGGAGCCAAAGAAAATCTAGATGATGTGTATATTTTTCCAAATCCTGTTCGTCCACAATTTGAAGGAACTGTAAAAATTAGTGGTCTACTAGATAATGCTACTATTAAAATAACAGATATTGAAGGAAGCCTTGTTCATGAAGCAACTTCAGAAGGTGGTACAATCGATTGGGATACAACCGCTTTCGGCAAATATAAAGTAGCCTCCGGCGTGTACATGGTTTTTATATCCGCACAAGATGGTGTAGAGACCAAAGTAAAAAAAATAATGATTATAAGGTAAATAAGTGTGATTATAAAAAAAACTGAGAGTACAAATTGTTTTGATTTTTTGAGAATACTTTTTTGCTCGAGTATTGTATTATCTCATCTTGCCGGACTGTCGCAAAGTAAAAGTTTAGAATTTTTTTATTATGCAAATACAATACCTGGAGTGAAAGGTTTTTTTGTTATCAGTGGTTTTTTGGTTGCTAAAAGTTACATAAATTCGCCATCACTAAAAAACTATTTTATAAAAAGAGCCAAACGAATTTTACCCGCCTATTTTTTTATTGTCATTTTAGCTGCAATAATCTTGTCCGTTTTTAGTAGGTTGCCTTTTATAGAGTATTTCAGCAATATTGGCGTACTAAAATATATTGGATGGAATATACTCTTTATGAATTTTGTACATCCTTGTTTGCCTGGTCTTTTTGAAGATAATCTTTTGTGTGCTGTTAATGGCTCGTTATGGACATTGAAGGTCGAAGAAGGATTTTATTTCGTATTGCCAATTATTTTTTATCTAATCAATAAAACAAAAAAACCTTTACTCCTATTGGTAACGATCTATATATTTTCTATAGGTTATTGGAGTTTGATGGATAGTTATTTTCACAAACCACTTTTGGCAAAACAACTTCCTGGGTATTTAACGTATTTTTCAGTTGGAATATATTTGTTTTTAAATCTGAATCATGTTTTAAAAAACAAAAATATATATTTCATTAGTGCATTAATAGGATTAATTTTAAATCATATAATAAACCTTAAAATTGATGTGATTTTTCCTGTCGCTTATGGAATTATTGTGATCTTAGCAGCATATAGTTTACCGTTTTTAAATAATTTTGGAAAATATGGCGACTTTACTTATGGTATTTACATAATTCATTTTCCGTTGATTCAGGTTTTTAGACAGTATAATCTATTCGAAAAATACAATCCCTATATTATGTCATTTTGCATTATAAGCATGACGCTTTTATTCGCAATATTCTCTTGGTTTGTAATTGAGAAAAGATTTTTAGACCGATATAAAAAACCAGCAATATCAAGCATTAAATAAATTATATAGTGCTCATCAAAACTAAAGCAATTGTCTTATCGTCTCTAAAATATCAAGAAAAAAGCTTGATAGTAAAATGCTTTACGCTGTCTGATGGATTAAAAACGTATTATGTTCGAGATGCTTTTTCTTCTAGAAAGACCACTCAGAAAATTGCTTATTTTCTGCCACTTTCAATTCTAGAAATCGAGGCAATTCATAAAAACAAAGGCACGCTCGAAAGTTTTAAAGAAATAAAAATTGCAACGCCATTTGCAACGATACATTCTGATGTTATAAAAAGTACAATAGTGATGTTTCTGTCCGAAATTTTACATCATAGTATTCAAGAAGAAGAAAAAAACGAATCGTTATTTACGTTTCTAGAAACTGCCTTGTTGTGGCTAGATGCTCATCACGAAATATCTAATTTTCATTTGATTTTTCTTCTTGAAACGACTAAATATTTAGGGTTTTATCCCGATACGACCGATATTGAATTAAACTTTTTCGAAATGAGCGAAGGTGTTTTCTCGGTGTTTAACGCGATAAGTTCCCTATCAGAATACGAAACTAATTTGTTCAAAAAACTCATTGATTTAAAATTTGATAATTCTCAGAAAAATTTTGCAGGCACCGAACGTCAAATACTTCTAAAAATCCTAATCGATTATTACAGCTTTCATCTCGATGGTTTCAAAAAACCAAAATCTCTGGAGGTTTTGAAAGAAGTTTTTAGTTGAGAAGCTTATTTTCATGTTCGATTAAATGAAAAACACAAAAAGGCAAGCAGAGAATAAAATAAGAAATATCAGCTCCACTCTCAAAAAAAGTATCATTAAAACCAATAATTAATGTCCAATAGGTAAAATACAAACAAATACTTAAAAACAAAATAAAACTACTAAAGAAAACAACATCTTTTTTTGATTTACAAATAAAACCGACCATAAAAGATAGGAGTATAAAAAAAAGTGTGTATTTGAAAGGCATTAATCCTGACGATTGAATTATAAATGGATTCATAACTTTAAAATCTTCAAAATGATTCCAAACAAAGGGGATAAAAGTTGCTATAAAAGTTAGCAAAGAAATGCATCCAATACTTATTAAATGGCTAAAATTTATGATTTTTTTATTTAAAGAGTAAACAAATAAAATTACAAATGGAATTACAAATACATTTCGGGTTGATAAAACTAAACCTATTATAATACCAATTAATACTATTTTCTTTAATGTAATTTTTTTTTGATTCGCAATATATAAAGTAACTAATAGCACCAATACTCCATTTAAAAAAATATTGCTTCTACTCACAATTTCCCACAAATAGACTAAACTTCCAGCAACTAAAATCAATCCTAAAGTTTGATTTTTTATAGAAATTTCATTTTTTTTAAGTAAATAATAAAACAAAATAATACCCGCAAGTGAAAACAAACCTAACTCTCCTACAAAATAAAAAGGCAAAGCTAAAATAAAATAAAAAGGCATCGGTCCTGGCGGATTATTGTCGCATGATTTTGCAAAATAAACATATTTATTATTAAAATAATTGTCCCAAAACGATGTAATAACACTCCATCGATCGACATTTATAGTTTCTACAGGAACTGCTATAAATACAGTAAAAGAACAAATAATAAGGAATATCAAGATAACAATATTTATCGGGTTTAAATATCCTTTAAATTTATCTAACCCTTTTTGATATTTCCAAATTATAAAATATAAAGTAACAATCAAAACAGAAATCGGTAAATAATAGCTTGTTGCTCGGCTGATATATTTAACTGAAAACATAAAATTCACAAAAAGAAAAATAAATAAACTTATATGTTGTTTTACTTTTGAGTTTTCAAAAATCATGATTTAAAAAGTTTTGATTTATAAATTTTATTTTTACTCAAAAAATATTTTAGCGATGTTACTAAAACCCCTATTCCATAAATTGAACTTCTTTTAAAATTAATGGATGAAGCATCGTCAAAATATTTTGTTGGACAAGTTATTTCTGCAACTTCAAAACCGTTATACAAAATTTGAGCTAAAAACTGATTGTCAAAAATGAAATCATCAGAGTTTTTATTAAAATCAATTTTGTACAAAACTTCTTTAGAGTAAGCCCTATATCCAGTATGATACTCCGATAATTTTTGATTTATCAATACATTTTGGCTAAAGGTTAAAAAACGGTTAGCAACATATTTATACAATGGCATACCACCACGCAATGCTCCATTTCCTAAAATTCTTGATCCAATTACTACAGGATAAACATTATTTGCAATCAAATAACTCATTGACGGAATAAGTTTTGGGGTGTACTGATAATCAGGATGTAACATGATTATTATATCTGCTTTTAGCTCTAATGCTTTATTATAACAAGATTTTTGATTGCCACCGTATCCAAGATTTTTTTCATGTTTTATGATATGTTTGATTCCTATTTTTTTTGCAACTATAATTGTTTCGTCAATACTATTATCATCAACCAAAATTACCTCATCAACAATATCAAACGGAATCTCTCTATAAGTCTCCACAAGCGTTTTACTAGCGTTGTAGGCTGGCAATACAACAATTATTTTTTTATTTTGAATCATCAACTAAAATAAATGAGAATTTGCTTGCAAAACTGATTTTTTTTTTTTTTAGTTTGTGTTAAAATTAGCTTAAATTTTAACTTTTAAAATTCTTAATCATGAAAAAATCAATTTCAATAATGTTGTTTGTGTTTTTTAACAATTTTTTGTTTGCTCAATTCTCTCCCGCAGGGACATTGTTAACGGATGCAAAATTTAGATTAGGAGCAGTGGGCTTGGGATATACTTCGACTCCAACTTTTGGTACTAAAAAATTAATGGTTAATGGAGATTCGAGTTTTTCAAATTCAATAGGAATAGGAACTATTTCTTATAATTCTAGTATTTATGGTATAGCATCAAATAAAAGCATACAACTACAATCTAATTCAGTATCTCAACTAACTTATATTAGTTTGGCAAATGGCGCTAGTGAAGGTGTTTTAGCTTCAGCTAACTGTTCCGGTTGCTATGCACCAACAGCTGTAAATGGTGATATTGTATATGCAGGCAATACTTCAGGTAGTTTTTTTCTGGCTAATCATTTCAATGGAGATATTAAATTTACAACAGGTTCAAATCAAAATGGCGCAACTACAAACAAGGTCCAAATGAGAATAGACAACATTGGTAATGTAGGTATAGGCACAGGAAGTACTGCCTTAAATCCTCTAGAAAAACTTGCCGTTAATGGACTCATCCATACAAAAGAAGTAAAAGTAGATTTACTAAACTGGCCCGATTTTGTTTTTGAGTCAAATTATAGCTTAATGCCACTTGATGAATTGGAAAAACAAATAACTGCCAACAAGCACCTGCCTGAAGTTCCATCTGCCAAAGAAGTTGAAGAAAACGGTGTTTTATTGGGCGAAATGAACAAAAAACTACTTCAAAAAGTAGAAGAGTTGACTTTATACATGATACAAATGAATAAAGAAATTGAGTTGTTAAAAGCTAATGCTAAAAACTAAAACTATGAAAAAGTTATTTATACTATACTCTTTTTGTAGTTTGTGTTTTTCTGTGGCCTACAGCCAAGCAAAAATATACAAACATTATGTGTATTTAGGTAATTATACACAAGCCCCAACCTTTACAACAACCAATGGTTTATTGGTATACAACGGGAAAAAAGCAGCAGAAGCCACTTTTTTTTCAGGTAAAAACTTAACTGTTTTCGAAACTGCGTTTCCTGACGCAATTGACCTATCGGTAAAAAACGTTTTTTATCTCGAAACCACAAGTACCACATTGGTTACCAATATGAAAACTACTTTCCCTACATTATATATAAATAGTGATGATTTAACAGATATTGTAATTACAAATCTAACAGACTATTATCCTAATGATTATGGTAGTTCAAGTCCAAATCCTAATTTTGGCTATAATTTTAATCGTAAAGAATGGGATTATTTGCATGTACCAAAAGCATGGGGAATTACAACGGGCAATCCTTCAATAAAAATAGGTATTTGTGACACTCCAATTTATAGTTTGGATCAAGAGTTTACTGGAAAACTTGAACAAATTGATGGTCAATTCCCTTCGGTTTTTGCCCCAACACCTAGTAATTGGAATCAAAGTGGTGATGCATTTCATGGTACTGATGTAGCCGCAACGGCTGCGGCTAGAGGTAATAATAGCTTTGGTAGTGCGGGGGTATGTATGGATTGTAGTATTGTTTCTTCGACAAGTCGAATAGTTTACGGGGCCAACTATCCTGTTAATGTTGTGTATAGTAATTTATACAAAATGGCTATAAAAGGAGCAAAAGTAATCAATATGAGCTGGTTAGAAGGTACGATAGGGTATACTAATAATCCTAATGCGGGTATTCCAGCCCACCAATTTGTAATCAATGAACTTGTTTCTAGATATAGAATTACATTAGTTGGCGCAGCAGGAAATCGCCCTTCCGGAGGTATTTTAAATTGTAGTGCATATGGTTATCCATATGGAATGTTATATGTCTACCCTGCAAGTTATGATAATGTGATTTCTGTATCTACGGTAGGTCATAAAAACCCGTTGCAATTACCCTTAACAACGTCTAGTCCATCTTATGAATCTACCTCTCCATTATATCCTATTTTTATGGAAATCGAAGACTCATTTAGCTCATGGATTTCAGCATTAGATCCCAACTATCCGATTGGAATAGATATTTCAGGTTATAATATTTCTTCGTTCAATCAATGCGGTTTTCTTTCTAATCTTACTTCGAACGATAAAGTAGATATTTTAGCACCTGGAGTAGGTGTTTACGGACATGTTGCATTTTTAAATCCAAATACACAAAGCCAATATTATGGATTAACTGGTGGTACAAGTTTTTCTGCTCCAACTGTTTCAGGCACTATAGGTTTGATGTTATCCTTAAATGATTGTTTGTTACCTAGTGAAATTGAAGATATAATTCAACTTAGTGCGAAAGATGTTGAAAATATGCCAATAAATCAAAATTATTATGGTAATCTCGGTGCAGGTAAACTAGAAGTTGGCAATTCTGTAGAATTTACAGATGAGATGAAAAAGGCTACAGGTACAGCAGTTATAAAAAATCATGTGTATCCTCGTTTTGATTTTAATTTGAGTAAAATCAATAATAATCTTAGCATCGATAATGTAACTTTCAAAGACAATTGCAAAGCCAACTTCAAGGCAAGGACTCAAATTCGTTTGTTGCCAGGTACTAACCTAAAACCTAATGCAACTGGTAATACCTATTTGGGTATCGATCCTGCAATTGTTACAACATGCACGCCCGTTGTTTTTCCTACTAGTGCAAGAACTACTAATAACAACTCAAGTGCAACTTCTACAAATAAAGTGGTTTTGTATCCTAATCCTAATAACGGTACTTTCAATTTGTTAAACATCAATGAGCAAGACTTTGGCACTGAGGCGATTCTACTTCAAATTTTTGACATAAACGGTAGAAGTTTGTACACCAAAACATTAAAAGAAGATGATTTTGCAAATTGCGAAATAAATTTAAGCGATTTTGCGTCAGGAATTTACATTGTAAAAATAACTTCGGCTGTTCATAGTCAAGATATTAAGTTTGTTAAAAAATAATTTTTCTGTTTTTAAATTTTAAGAAGAAGCCGTCTTATAACTTGTTTTGAGAAGGCTTCTTTTTTGCAAAAAAACCAGAATCTCCGGAGGTTTTGAAAGAAGTTTTTAGTTGAGAAGCTTATTTTCATTATATTTATTTACTAAATTTCACTTTTATGAATACATCTTATCGATTTACTTCTGATCTTGAACCTACTGAAAAGGAACTTGAATTGTTGATGAATGATGTCATTAATGAGGTTATAGTTCGCGCAAAAAAAGCTGATTTAAAATTTAAAGAACTTCAAAAACTTCAAATAAATCAAGCATTGCAAAGACAAAAACTACCTAAAAATGGAAGCTTATAAACCAAAATTGATTGTAATTGCTGGGCCTAACGGTTCTGGAAAAACTTCACTAACTTCTCAGATTTTAAAACACGAATGGATAAAAAATTGTGTTTATATTAATCCTGACAATATTGCAGAAGAAAAATTTGGTGGTTGGAATAATGTATACGCCATATTAAAAGCTGCTCAGTTTGCTAATCAGCTCAGAGAAAATTGTTTAAAAAAAAAAGCTTAATTTTTTAAACCGTACTTTCTGCATCAGATAAAATTGATTTTGTTGAAAAAGCTATTGATAACGGGTATTTCGTAAGATTGTTTTTTGTAGGCACAAATCACCCGTCTATAAATGCTAGTAGAATTGCACATAGAGTTTTGGAGGGCGGTCACGACGTACCGATTACCAAAATTATAAGTCGCTATTCTAAATCTGTGGCAAATTGTATTTCGCTTACAAAAACTGTTGATAGACTTTATGTTTATTACAACTCTGTTGATTATGAATAACCAAAACTACTTTTCAGAACTAAAAACGGCAAACTAGAAAAATTTTATACTGAAATAAATGAATGGGCAAAACCTGTTTTGGAAAGTTGTAAATAAAATCAAATTTTAATAAAATTATTGCTTAATCATCATTTAATCCATTTAGATGGTTTCAAAAAATCTAAATCGTTAGACGTTTTAAAAGAAGTTTTTTCTTAATATTATTTTGCATTAATAATTTTCATACATTTATTAATCAATAATTTAAATTTTAGAAATTATGAAAAAAATTATCTCTGTTTTAGTTTTGTTTGTTTCGGGTTTTGGCTTGGCGCAACATCAAGTGGTTATAACTTTGCAAGAAGGAAATTTTACAGAAAATAATACTCAAATTTCTAGTTTTTTTACTATAACAGATGCGGGTTTAAATCAAATTTTAAGTAACCACAATGCCAGTTACTTTCAAGCGATTATGGTTTCATGTTCATCGTATAATACTATATTGGCATTTTTACCAATAAATGAAAATCTTTCGAATTTTTTAAATGATCTTAATAATTATGATGCAGTTGTCTTAGATGCTCAAGTTGCTGGCCTATTTGATACTTTGGTTAACAACACCCTAAGTATATCTTTAGTTGATTCTAGTGTCGGAAGTTTTCAATCGCTTACAAATGGCATTGTTCAAACAAACAATCTAGATCTGAATGCTATTTTTCAAATCTATAACGTATTCGAATATTCTAATGTAAACGGTCAAGTCACACGTTGCAATTGCAATGTAGACGATTTAAAAACAAGTTTACAAAATTTAAATACTATAATATCTAATGTTGAAGATCTATACTGCTTTTCTTCTTTTTTACTTAAAAACGAAAATTTTGAAAATCAAAAACCAACAATCTCCCCAAATCCTTTCACTTCAACTTTTGTGATTTCAAACAAAGAAACTATTACGAACTATAATTTGTACGATGTTGTCGGCAAAGAAATCGTCAAAACAAACTCAAAAACCGTTTTAGATTCGAAAACGGAAGCCCTAAAATCTGGCGTTTATCTTTTAGAATTAACTTTTGATAACGGAAAAACCGACGCCATAAAATTGATCAAAAATTAAATTTTATATTTTTATCAATTTGCAATTCAAAATGCCGAAAATAAAATTTCGGCATTTTTATTTAACAAAATTATGTACTAGCAATCACAAAAACTTATAACTCATAACTCATAACTCACAACTATTTATTACTTTCGCAAATCGAATTTACAAAAGCATAAAATGAGCACAAAATTCACTGAATACAAAGGACTTGACCTACCAACCGTAGCCTCAGAAGTTCTTGATTTTTGGAAAAAAGAAAACATATTCGAACAATCGGTAACCTCACGCGAAGGCAATACACCGTTTGTTTTTTTCGAAGGGCCACCATCAGCTAATGGATTACCAGGAATTCATCACGTTATGGCGCGTGCTATCAAAGATATTTTTTGCCGTTATAAAACTCAAAAAGGCTTTCAAGTAAAACGAAAAGCGGGTTGGGATACACACGGATTGCCCGTAGAATTGGGTACCGAAAAAGAATTGGGCATTACCAAAGAAGACATCGGCACCAAAATCTCGATAGAAGAATATAATGAAGCTTGCAAAAAAACAGTTATGCGTTACACTGATGTGTGGAACGATTTGACCGAAAAAATGGGTTATTGGGTTGATATGCAAGATCCGTATGTAACCTACAAACCCAAATATATGGAATCGGTTTGGTGGCTTTTAAAACAAATCTATAATAAAGATTTGATGTACAAAGGCTACACCATCCAGCCGTATTCGCCCAAAGCAGGAACAGGATTATCATCGCACGAAGTCAACCAACCTGGTTCCTATCGTGATGTTACCGATACAACTGTTGTAGCGCAGTTTCTTGCAAAAAACGAAAGTTTACCTAGTTTTTTACAAAACTTTGGCGACATACATTTTTTGGCTTGGACCACAACACCTTGGACTTTGCCAAGTAACACTGCTTTGACTGTTGGCCCAAAAATTGATTATGTTTTGGTAGAAACTTTCAATCAATATACCTTTCGACCAACCAAAGTAATTTTGGCAAAAAACCTAGTCGAAAAACAATTTGGAAAAGGATTTTTTGCTTCAATGGAAGCACATGATTTTGAAAATTTTAAAGACGGCGATAAAAATATTCCTTATCAAATTCTAGCCGAATGCAAAGGTGCTGATCTAGTCGGAATTCGCTACGAACAACTCATGAAATTGGCGTTGCCTTACGAAAATGCTGAAAACGCCTTTCGAGTAATTGCTGGAGATTTCGTTACAACCGAAGACGGAACTGGAATTGTGCACACAGCCCCAACTTTTGGAGCCGATGATGCCATTGTTGCTAAACAAGCAACTCCAGAAATTCCGCCAATGTTAGTGTTAGACGAAAATGGAAATCCTGTTCCATTAGTCGATTTGCAAGGAAAATTCATTCAAGGATTAGGCGAACTATCTGGAAAATATGTCAAAAACGAATATTTCGATGATGATAAAATGCCAGAACGCTCTGCAGATGTCGATATCGCTATTCTATTAAAAGAAGAAAACAAAGCTTTTAAAGTCGAAAAATATGTGCACAGTTATCCACATTGCTGGCGTACTGACAAGCCTATTTTATATTATCCTTTAGATTCTTGGTTTATTAAAATCACCGAAGTTCGTGATAGAATGTTCGAACTCAACGAGACCATCAATTGGAAACCCAAAGCTACTGGCGAAGGTCGTTTTGGGAATTGGTTAAAAAACGCCAATGATTGGAATCTTTCTCGCTCAAGATATTGGGGAATTCCATTGCCAATTTGGCGTACCGAAGACGGCGCAGAAGAAATTTTAATTGGTTCGGTTGAAGAATTGTACAATGAAATCGAAAAATCGGTTTCGGTAGGTTTGCAAACTTCAAATCCGTTTTCTGGTTTCGAAATCGGAAATATGTCTGAATCTAATTATGATTTAATCGATTTGCATAAAAATATTGTTGACCAGATTACTTTAGTTTCTCCATCTGGAAAACCAATGAAACGGGAAGCCGATTTAATAGATGTTTGGTTTGACTCGGGCGCGATGCCTTATGCACAATGGCATTATCCTTTTGAAAGCCCACCCCAACCCTCCCAAAGGGAGGGAGAAGAAAAGCCCATCCTAAATCCTTCCCAAAGGGAAGGACTTCCCAAAGGAAATAGATATGAAACAGCTAGACCGTCAATTTATCCTCTTTTGAAAGAGTTAAAAGAAAAAAACAAAGCTAATCATACAGAGGCTGAAAAAGTTTTATGGCAATGTTTGAAAGGAAAAAAACTCGAAGATTTTAAATTCAGAAAACAACACATAATTGACCAGTTTATTGCAGATTTTGTCTGTTTGGATAGAAAACTAATTCTAGAAGTAGATAGTGGATATCATTTAAAACCTGAAATTATTGAAGCAGATGCTCTGAGAACTGAAATTTTAGAACAAGAATTTGGTTTTAAAGTAATTCGTTTTACGAATGAAGAAGTATTAGGAAATATAGATCATGTTTTATTAAAAATTCTATCTAGTTTAAAAAGTCAAGAGTCTTATAAAAATAATGTTGAGCAAGTCCTTCCCTTTGGGAAAGATTTAGGATTGGCTTGTGCCGATTTCATTGCCGAAGGTGTAGATCAAACTCGTGGTTGGTTTTATACGTTGCACGCTATTTCAACTTTAGTATTCGATAAAATATCCTATAAAAATGTCGTTTCAAACGGACTGGTTTTGGACAAAAACGGACAAAAAATGTCCAAACGACTGGGAAATGCTGCAGATCCTTTTCTAACATTGGCCGAATATGGTCCTGATGCCACACGTTGGTACATGATTTCGAACGCCAATCCTTGGGATAATCTCAAATTCGATTTAGAAGGAATTGCTGAGGTTCGACGCAAGTTTTTCGGAACATTATATAACACCTATTCATTTTTTGCGCTTTATGCCAATTTAGATAATTTTACGTATTCTGAAGCCGAAATTCCGTTGGAAGATCGTCCAGAAATTGACCGTTGGATTTTATCAGAATTGAATACATTGATAAAAACTGTAGATGAAGCTTATGCTGATTATGAACCAACCAAAGCTACTCGCGCGATTTCAGAATTTGTTTCAGAAAATTTAAGTAATTGGTATGTTAGACTTTGTCGTCGTCGTTTTTGGAAAGGCGAATATGCGCAAGATAAAATTGCTGCATATCAAACCTTATACACATGTTTGCTAACGATTAGCAAATTAAGCGCTCCAGTCGCTCCGTTTTTTATGGATAAATTGTACAAAGATTTAACTTCAAGTACGAAAACAGAGCAATTTAGCAGTGTTCACTTGGCTTTATTTCCAGAATTTGTTGAAAAATATGTTGATAAATCGTTAGAGCGCAGAATGCAGAACGCTCAAACCATTTCGTCATTGGTTTTATCACTTCGCAAAAAGGAAATGATTAAGGTGCGTCAACCGTTGCAAAAGGTAATGATTCCGATACTTAACAATGATTTTAAAGCCGAAATTGAAGCGGTTTCCGACCTTATAAAAGCCGAAGTAAACGTCAAAGAAATCGAACTTTTGGATGATGCATCAGGCGTACTAATCAAGCAAATAAAACCAAATTTCAAAGCACTTGGACCACGATTTGGAAAGGATATGAACTTGATTGCCAGAGAGATACAAACTTTTACGCCAGCTCAAATTAACGAATTAGACAAACAAGGTTCTATTGCTATTGTTATTTCAGGAAATAGTATAATTTTAACACCAGAAGATGTAGAAATTTCTTCGCAAGATATTGAGGGCTGGTTGGTTGCTAATGCAAACGGAATAACGGTTGCACTAGACATTACTTTATCTGAAGAATTAGTTCAAGAAGGAATTGCGAGAGAATTGGTTAATCGTATTCAGAATATCCGTAAAGATTCTGGATTTGAAGTTACAGATAAAATTAAAGTACAATTACAAAAAAATATATTTTTAGAAAATGCAGTTTCAAAAAATTTAGAATATATTATGTCAGAAACGTTAACACAAAGTTTAGTTTTTACAAACGATATAACAAATGGTATAGAAATTGCGTTTGATGATATACAAACCCAAATACTAATCACTAAATAGCACAAAAGATGATGATAGATGAAATAGCTAGGTATTCAGATACCGATTTAGCAGAATTTAAAGAACTAATAATCAATAAAATAAATAAAGCACAATATGATTTAGATTTAATCAAAAGTGCTTATATGAATGATTTGAATAACGGAACTGACGATACCTCGCCAACATTCAAAGCTTTTGAAGAAGGAAGCGAAACGATGAGTAAAGAAGCCAACTCACAATTGGCGATTCGTCAAGAAAAGTTCATTCGTGACCTTAGAAATGCGCTTTTCCGTGTCGAAAATAAAACCTACGGCACCTGCAAAGTAACCGGAAAATTAATTTCGAAAGAGCGATTAATGATAGTTCCACATGCTACAATGAGTATTGAAGCAAAAAACTTGCAACGTTAAATTTTTGCGTTTTTGAAAATTTTAAACGCTCCAAATGGGGCGTTTTTTATTCAAAATAATTTACTTTTGTCCAAATAAAATTCAAATGAACTTAGCCAAAGCCATATTCTTAATTGTATTGGTACTAATTATCGATCAATTTTCAAAAATATATATTAAAACCAACTTTATTTTAGGAGAAGAAGTACAAGTATATTCATGGTTCAAAATCCTATTTATTGAAAACGAAGGCATGGCTTGGGGAACTGAAATTCCTGGACAATATGGCAAGTTAATACTAACATCATTTCGATTATTAGTCGTACCGTTTATTGGATATTGGTTGTGGATTTCAGATCGTGATAATGCCTCTAGTTTTCTAATTGTAGCTGTAGCCTTAATTTTTGCAGGTGCATTAGGCAATATTATTGACTCGGTTTTTTATGGCCGTATTTTTAATGATAGTGTCAATCAGTTGGCAACTTTCAACAATCCAAATCCTTACGGAACATGGTTTCATGGTAAAGTGGTCGACATGTTTTATTTTCCAATCTGGGAAGGAAATCTGCCAAGTTGGTTGCCAATTTGGGGAGGAAAAAACTTCACTTTTTTTAACGCCATATTCAATGTCGCCGATTTTGCCATATCTACAGGCGTCGGAATCCTATTAGTTTTCAACAAAAAAGCATTTGCGAACCAATAATTTTTTTTGGAGCTAATTCCAGCTATTCGCTATATCTTTTTTGTGAAAAACAAAAAAGGATATCGCTACTATCTGGGCTAAAACCTGTAAATTCTTTCGGGAGTAACACAATAATCAAGTTTAATATCTTCTTTCGAACTATCTGTAATTAAATCTGTAGCTTCAAAAAACGAAACACCAATTTTAATTGTCTCAGGTTTGCATTCGCTCAAAAATCTATCATAAAATCCTTTGCCATAACCAACCCGATTTCCGAGTTTGTCAATCGCCAAAAGTGGCACAAAAACAACCTCAATTTTCCCTACCGGAACTTCCAAATCAGCAATTGGCTCCGGAATATTAAAGCTGTTTTTCTTGAATTTGGTGTTATCCGTAACCAAAAAATGAGTCATTGTAGTGGTGTCAAAATCTGATTTTGAAACTACAATTTCCTTGTCTTTTCCTGCTAAAATGTGCATAATAAAAAGCGTGTCAATTTCTTTTTTTTCTTCAATAGTTAAAAAAATATGATAGTAAGTTTTGTTCCAAATATCGAGCTCCAACAAACGATTAGCAATCTCCAAACTTTGGCGTTCGATGTTTTCAAGAGATAATTCCTCGCGAAGTAACTTGTATTTTTTTCGTAAACTCGATTTGTCCATTAATTTTGTATCAATTAAAGTTTTACTTTTGGCAAAAATACCAAATCATTTATAAAACCCGAATTCTTTTCTTAAAATTAATGAAATCAAAAACAAAAATCGGACTCTACTTTGGCACTTTCAACCCAATTCATGTTGGGCATCTCATTATTGCCAACCACATGGCCGAGCACGCCGATTTGGATAAAATTTGGATGATGGTCACGCCGCACAATCCACATAAAGAAAAAAATACGTTGCTTGACGACCGCAACCGACTGCACATGGTGCAACTAGCTACCGAAGATTTCCAGAAAATAAAACCTTCTGATTTTGAATTCAAGTTGCCACAACCCAATTATACAGTCAATACTTTAGCACATTTGCAAGACAAATATCCGAAATTTGAGTTCGCTTTGATTATGGGCGAAGACAACCTGAATACGTTTCATAAATGGAAAAATTATGAGGCTATTTTGCAAAATCATGAACTGTTTGTTTTTCCGCGAATCAATTCAGGAACCATTAATAATCAATTTGAGAATCTCACGAAATTTCGGGACAAAATTCATAAAATTGATGCACCAATAATGGAAATCTCGTCAACTTTTATTCGCGAAAACATCAAGCTCGGAAAAAATGTACAGCCACTTTTGCCAAATAAAGTTTGGGAATATTTGGATAGGAATAATTTTTACAAGAAATAATCAAATTCGATTATCAAATCATAGATAAATACGATATTCAGCAAAATACACAAACACTTTTTTAGTATATTTTTGCATCTCAAATTAAAAAAACTAAAATGAAAAATTTATTCAAATTCTTATTCCTTATTGCATTCGTTTTTACTACAAATGCCCAAAATATTGCATTTAATTCCAACGAATTATATCCTGAAGGCATCGCTTACAGCAAAAAACAAGACGTGTTTTTTGTGAGTTCGTTACATTATGGAAAAATCGGAAAAGTAACCCGAAAAGGCGTTTACACCGAGTTTATTACCGATACTGATTTAATAAGTTCCATAGGAATTCACGCCAACGAACGAGCGAATTTGCTTTACGTTTGCGTTTCCGATCCTGGTGTTTCTGTAAAAACCGATGCGAAAACCCAAATGAAATTAGCCAAACTAATTGCTTATGATTTGACAACTGGTAAACGGAAATTTGCTGCCGATTTAGGAGCATTAAATACCGCTGGTGGCAATTTTGCCAACGATGTGGATTTTGATACTCAAGGAAATTGTTATGTAACCAACAGCGCTTCGCCAATAATTTATAAAATTTCAAAAACCGGAAAAGCAAGTATTTTTACTACTTCAGAAAATTGGAAAAAGGAAGGTTTCAACCTTAACGGTATCGTCGTTCATCCAAACGGATATTTGCTTGTAGCACAATCTAATACTGGAGAATTATATAAAATTTCTATGAAAAACCCAAAAGAAATTACTAGAATTCAAGCAGATATAATGTTGGGAGCCGATGGCATTTTCTTAAACGGAAAAAATGAATTATTGGTAATTTCAAACGCTACTAAGCAAGTTTTTCAATTAAATTCTATAGATGATTTTGCTTGCGCCAAAACTTTAAAAACCGCCCCAACCGAGATGACTTTTCCAACAACAGGAATTGTAGTCAACAAAAAATATTATGTTTTGAATGCCAAATTGAACGAAATTTTTACACCAAATACTGTCTTGACCTCAAATTATTTGATACAAGAAATTAAGTTTTAATTTATTCTTAAAAAAATTTATAACCGCTAATTCTCAAATATTTAATCTGCGAATTAGCGGTTTTTTAAATTAACAAACATTTAAAAATAAATTTAGAAAACTTACCTAACTTTAAACTTTCAAAACTTTAAACAAAAAACCGATGCTCAACTTTGAATTATACAACCCAACCAACTATATTTTTGGTAAAGACCAAATGCAAAAACTATCAAAACTGGTTCCAGCTGGTGCAAAAATTATGTTGGCGTATGGCGGCGGAAGCATCTTCAAAAACGGAATTCACCAGCAAGTAATCGACAATTTGAAAGACTTTGAAATGATAGAATTTGGAGGCATCGAGCCCAATCCGCATTTTGAAACCTTGATGAAAGCTGTCGAAATTGTCAAAAAAGAAAATATTACGTTTATTCTTGCCGTTGGTGGCGGCAGCGTTATTGATGGTGTCAAATTTATTTCGGGCGCAACCAACTACGAAGGAAATCATGTAGACATTCTCAAAAATCGGGTTTTGTTTACCGATTTGTCCAAAGTACTACCGTTTGGAGTCGTACTGACGTTGCCAGCAACAGGTTCTGAAATGAATTCGGGTTCGGTAGTAACGATCGAAGCTACTAAAGAAAAACTAGTTTTGGGCGGAAGTGCCTTGTTTCCGAAATTTTCTATTTGCGACCCAACCGTAATAACATCGTTGCCGAAACGCCAATTACAAAACGGAATCATAGATGCTTATACGCATGTTTTAGAACAATATTTAACCTATCCGCACGATGCGATTTTACAAGATCGAATTGCAGAAAGCATCTTGCAAACTTTAGTCGAAATTGGACCAAAAGTAGTCGAAAACCCTTCGGATTATAAGTTGGCATCCAACTTTATGTGGTGCGCCACGATGGCCTTGAACGGATTGATTCAAAAAGGTGTTCCGAGCGATTGGGCAACGCACATGATTGGGCATGAACTAACGGCCTTGCATGATATTGACCATGCAAGAACCTTAGCAATTATTGCACCCAACTTATACAAAGTGATGTTCGCAACCAAGAAAGACAAACTAGCCCAATATGGCAAAAGGGTTTATAATATTAGTGGAAATTCTGTAGAAGAAAAAGCCGAAAAGGCAATCGAAAAAACAATAGAATTTTTCAAAATAATGGGCATGGAATCGAAAATTTCTGACTTCACCTCCGAGTTTTCGGAAACAGCAAATACCATTGTAGCTCGTTTTGAATCAAGAAAGTGGATAGCTTTAGGCGAAAAACAAAATATTACACCCGAAAAAGTTAAAGAAATTGTAGAAATGAGTTATTAAAGTGGTTGTTGCTGCGTTACACAATGAATCATGCCGCCATTGGCATATAAATTTCTAACATCTATACCCACAACCGTTCGTGTTGGATATAAATTTTGGATAATCTGATTGGCAACAGCATCATTTGGATCGTTATAATTTGGAACTAAAACTTTGTTATTGGCAATATAATAATTTACATACGAGCCTTTATAATCTAGATTGGTTCCGTTTGTTGTCGCAACATTATTTTGGGTCAAAGGTAAAGTTACAAAAGAATAGGCTGTTCCGTTTTTGTTTTTGGCAGCATATAATGTATTGATGTCGGTTTGCGGAACATCCCATTCTAACAAACTAGCTTGACTCATGGTTACTATTGTTGTTTTGTTGCCAAAACGAGCAAATCCATCAATATGCATATCCGTAATTTCTAAACCTGCAACACCTTCTAGCCAAATAAAATTGGTTACTCCAAGATAGGTTTTAAAAATAGCTTCGGCTTCTTTTTGAGACAATCCCGGATTTCTATTGGCGTTTAAAATGGCGCTTTTGGTTGCCAAAAGTGTTCCGTTTCCGTCAATTTCGACAGCGCCACCTTCGTTGACCATTTCGTTATTTAGATTAACAACCGTTCTGTCTTGGTCTGCACCGATTTTGGCAGGAATCAAATCGCATTTTTCAAAATCTGCTTTTTCGCCCCAACCATTGAAACCCCAATCCTGAATGACCAAATTTCCGTTTTTATCTTTAACATAAATTGGACCGTTATCACGAACCCAAACATCGTCTGTTTGATAAATTTTGAAATCAACATTAATTAAACTCACATTAGCTGAAGTCAACAAAGCAATAATTCTGGTTTTTTCAACTTCGTTATAGGCAATAATATGCACTTTTTCGCTTGTAACTAATGCTTTAGTCATCGCAACCCATGTAGGATCTGTTTCGTTTCGAAATGTAATACCGTATTGATATTGATGCGGCCATTGCAACCAAGTGCCTTCGTGAGGCTCGGATTCTTCAGGCATTGTATACAGAATTTCATCTTCAATAGTGTCGTCTTCTTTATTGTTTTGACAAGAAATCATAGTGATAAATACGAGTAAGTTTAAAAAAATCATTTTGATCATAGTTTTTTATTTAATTTAAAAGCGAAACAACTTCCGTTTTCGGAGTTGGTTTTATTTTCTGTTTTATGACAATTGCATCCGTCAAGACAAAAGGTTTTGGCATCATCCAATCTTGTCGTTTCGGAATACTAAATAACGGATTACGAAGCAAATCAAAGGAACTTTCTTGAAGTTGCATATCGAGTTTTTCAGAAACTTTTATCGAAAATTCCAATAGCAAAGGTACATTATCTACTACATAATAACTCAATAATTTATTGGTGTTTTTGGCTATAATATTGCTTTTTATTGCTATTGATTTTACGCCATTTGCTTTTAGGTTTTGAAAATCGAGTTTCTCATTTGCAAAAACATCATAGCGGTTAACTTTTCGGTTTGGAGTAACTAAAATCTTCAAGAAACGTCGATTTCTAACAACCGAATCTTTCAGGAATTCAATAGTAGGTTTTGCAATATTCTTGATTGGCGCATCGGCCAAGAAAGTAAATTGCGACCCGTATTTACTATACAATTTGTTAGTATTCAAAACTGTTGCAGACTGCGGGTTTTCGCCCAAATAGCTTTTTGTCCATGGGTCGAGCTGTGTGTCATAAGTTGCCCAAAAGGCTTTATTTGCATCAGCATCTATAACATACAACAAACTATTGGGTTTTGCTTTTCCTTTGGTAAAACTAGCGTTCAAAGTTGCATTGATAAAAAAACCAATTGCCAACAAAGCAAATAGTATTGCCCAGCGGTTTTTTTGTGTAAACGAACCGAAAATTGGTAACAATAATCCAAAAATAAGAACCGTCAAAACAGCACTTCCAGCCAAAATTTTCAATCCCAAGCCTATAGGAAACATCGTTACAAAAGGTGCCAAAATCAGTACTGTTGGCGATGCCAAAATCAAGTTGACCAACCAATTAGTTTTTCTGAAAATTATAAAATAACCCAACAGCAAAATACTCAATAGCAACGGAATGATAAAAAATCCTGCGCCTTTAAGATAAATTGCGATAGCTGTGTTAATTGCAATCCAAAGCAATAATGGCGCAATCGATTGACTCATTTCACCATAATTGGTAGTTGTTTTTCTATAAAAAAAGAAACAAATTGCCAACGTTAAACTCACAAATCCGTAAATATAATCATGACCATTATAGGTAAACCCTTGTAGTATTTCGGAATAATCTGGATGAAAATACAAAATCATTTTCCACCCAAAAAAGGCTACAAGTCCAGCATAAAACAGCGATCCAAAAAACGGTAAAAAGCCAGCCGTGACTTTATGAATTTGTAACGATTGGTTGCGCAAGCCTGCAAAAAACAAGACAACAAACAACGCAATTGCAACCAACAACATCGGAAAAATCCACGAAAACGGATAACTCAAAAACGTAAACGGAACAGTAAAATACACTTTGTCTTCTGTAGAATTCAAGTTTTTTACATCTGAATCTGAAAAATAATTTAGTAACGGCATCAAATAATTGCCCTGCTGCGCCAACGAATTTACATCAAGATTTTTATAAGAATCTTGCGCCGTATGATAATTGAAATGATTGTCTATAAACGCAAAATTGAATCCTTGAATTTTTCCGTTTTCGCGAAAAACTGTCAAATCGGTATCGTTGGGCAACATTTTATAAATGCTGTACATCAAGGAGTTTGAGGCTGCTTGTTGCACATTTCCATTGGCAAAAGCTTCGACCATTTTGGCATTTCCTTTATTGGTTTCCATGAGCATATAACTTGGTCCCGAAGTGCCACGCGCTTCAAAATTTATGGCAACGCCAACTTCTTTAGCCCATTTATGTTGGGTTACAAACAAGGTTGCGCCATTCAAACCCAATTCTTCCGCATCCGAAAACAAAATAATAATATCGTTTTTATGCGCTTTTTTCGATTTCAAAAAGGCACGAACGCCTTCCAAAATTGTTGCAACGCCAGAAGCATCATCGCTTACGCCCATAGAGTACGAATGCGGTGCGCTATCATAATGCGACAACAGCAACAAAGCTTTCGAATTATTTGTCACACTGAGCTCTGTCGAAGTGCCTTTTATTCGAGCCAAAATATTTTTCGAATACACCAAAGTTCCTTTTTCGGTCATTGTAAAACCTTCTTGCAATTCGGCAGTTACACCCAAATTTTGTAGTTCGTTTTGCAAATAAGCAGCCACTGTTTCATGATTTTTAGAGCCTACATAATGCGGTTCGGAAGTCATTTTTTTTACAATTGCTAAAGCTCTTTTGGTCGAAAATTCCGTTAGTGGTTTTTCGGTTGCAACATCTTGATTTCGAGGCATCATAAAATAGAAAGCACAAAACAAAAGGATCGAAATTCCTATAAAATAGGTTGTAGTAGTATTTTTTTTCATGTCTAAAATTCTTTTTTAACCAACATATAATAATCACCATCCAACAATCGATAGCCTTGATCGTACAAAAAGTAATAGGTATTTCCTGTTTTTGTGTTCAAAACGGATGTAAAAAACTCAAAATCAAAGCCTTTACTCATCAATTTGGTTCTTGTAGTTTTCGATTTTCCGTCCTCGCCAGTATTTAATTCTGATAAAATCCGATAGTTTTTACGCAATTTGTTGTTCACATTTCGCATAAAATTGGTCGAATCCTTATTGATTTTATTATTATACGCATTGCGACAACCATCGCTACAAAACTTTTTGTCCTCGCGACCCACGATTTTATCGTTACATTCTAAACAGTTTTTCATAAATCAAATCCTTTAGATTTAAAATCTTCTTTCAATAATTCTTTTGCGTAAGCAAAATTTCTGCCGCCAAGTGGGATTTTATTAAGTTTGTAAAACCAAAAATCTTTTATATTAGAAAGACTTATAGTTTCTTTTGGATAATTTCCTTTTAACAAATATTCAATATCTCGAACTGTTCCCAATGTTTTTTGGTCATTATCAGTTCTGAAAAATTTAATCGATTTATAATTTTCTCTGCAATAAGTCTCAATTTCTGGCGAGTGAATTTTGTCGTTTTTCAGTTGATTTATAAAATTTTCTAGAAACAAAGTTGGAAGATTTTTGATGTCTTTGGTCGAAAAATTTAAAATTAGAAATATATAAAGACTTTTTTTCTCTATAAAAAATAAGCATTTTTTTCCGTCGACATATAATAATTGACCAGACCAGTTGTTTTCGGTTTCTTGAATTTCTTCGTTTTTAGAAACTGGTTTCAGTAGTGTTTCTAATTTTTTTGTACAAAATATATTTATCATTTTTTTAAAATTTTCCGTTATACTTCAAGCCTCGTTCTATATGCGCAAAGTGGTGGTTGCAGTGCCATGCATACAAGCCTACAACTTCGTTCAATTTATAATTTCGATTATTTTCTGGATGGTAATATTCTTTTTCAAAATCAGCAGAATTCATGCTTTTTAGCAAAAGCGACCATCGCGCATGTACGCCATGCAAAATCAAGATTGAATCTAAAATCGAATCCGTATTTCCATCAACCAAATTTGCCCAAACGGTTTCTTTGTAGGGTTTTATAACGGGCAGAAGTTCTGTAAGTGCCAATTTGGTTCTGATATATGCGTTCATGTGGCTGTCGGCACAATGATGCACGACTTGTTTTATCGACCAGCCTTCGGGGCGATAGTTCCAATTTAATTGTTCAATAGTAAGATTTTCGGTTACTGATTTTATTTGATTCGGAAAATTTTCGATTGTCGAAATCCACTTTTTCAAATCATTTTCAGAAATAGTGGTTGGTTTTTGGAAATTACCAATTGGGTATTTTAAAGTTTCTAGGTTTATTTTCATAATAACTTGAAAATTATATTTTTTGGTGTAATTGCAAATATATCAGACAAATATATAAATTTATTTCCAATTACAAACGGTTACAAACATTTACAACCGATAGTAAATGATTTACAACCGACTAAAATTTGCAACCCGCCACATCTTTGCACTGTCGAAATGAAACAATTGCAATTTCAAAAATCAATCGCAATGTCAATTTCAAAAATAACTATAAATAAAATAATAACAATTAAAATTTAAACGCCATGAATGCATTAAAAAACAAAGTACAATTATTAGGACACGTTGGACAAGAGCCAGAAATCAAAATCCTTGCAGGTGGAAAAAAACTTGCTAAATTTAGCATTGCCACAAATGAAGTTTACTATAATGAAAACAAAGAAAAAGTAACGGATACCCAGTGGCATAATGTTTCTGCTTTCGGAAAAGTTGCCGAAATCATTGAAAGTTTCGTAACCAAAGGAAAAGAAGTAATGATTGAAGGTAAGTTAACCCATAGCAGTTATGATGATAAAGACGGAATAAAACGGTATTCTACCGAAGTTATCATAAATGAATTGTTGCTCTTGGGCAGTAAAAATTAATTGTTTTAGTAAACCGCTATGAATATCAAAGTATTTAATATCCGTTTGGACAAAGACAATTGCATAATCGATCAAAATAGAATGAATGATTTTCTAGATTCTGTAAAAGTAAAATTGACTTCACCAAATTTTGTAACCACAACCACAACCAATTATTGGTCGGCAGTTGTTTTTTATGAGCCTAAAAAGGTTGCTAAAACTTTAGAAAAAGAATCAGAAATTGAGCTTTCTGCTAACGAAATAGCAATTTTCAATGCACTGAAAATTTGGAGAAATGATTTGGCAAACAATTTGGGTTGGTCAGCATTTAGGATTTGTCATAATTCGCATTTGATCGCTATTGCTAAAGAGAAACCTCAAACTATTGAATCTCTACAAAAAATAAAAGGATTTGGAGAAACCAAAAGCGAGAAATATGGCGATGATATTATAGCGTTGATTAACTCTTTTTAAAAAATAAAATAAAAAAGCGATAGATAATTTTCTGTCGCTTTTTTTATTAATACAAATTTCTAGCGACCCGATACGTATTGGCATGTGCCTCAATAATCGTTTTGATATCTGGCGAATAGCCGCCGCCCATACTTACTTGAACTGGAATTTCTAATTTTCGACAAAGTGATAAAACGAGTTCGTCCCTTTGTTTGCAACCATCAAGTGTGCAGGATAATTTTCCCAATTTATCAGTTTCCAAAATATCAACACCAGCTAAATAGAAAATGAAATCTGGTTTTTGTTGCTCGATTAATTTTGGTAAAGTCGTTTCTAAAATTGATAAAAAAGTTGCATCAATACAACCATCGTCCAAAGCAATATCCAAATCTGAAGTTTCTTTTTTAAAAGGATAATTGGTTTTTCCGTGCATCGAAAATGTAAAAACCGAATCGTTTTTTGAAAATATTTCTGCCGTTCCGTTGCCTTGATGCACGTCAAGATCGACTATCAAAATTTTGGAAGCTAATTTTTTATCAAGTAAATATTGCGCACCAATCGCTTGATCATTGAGCATACAAAAAGCTTCGCCACGATTGGTATAAGCATGGTGCGTACCGCCAGCAATATTAAAAGAAATGCCACCAACTAATGCTTTTTCGCAACCCAAAATTGTACCTTGAGCAATGCGAAGTTCACGTTCTACAAGTATTTCCGAAAGTGGAAATCCAATTTTTCGGGCTGCTTTTGGATCTAAAGTTAAATTTAATAAATTTTCAACATAAGCTTTGTCATGAATTGTCAAAATGTGTTTCAAATCGCAAATTTCGGGTTCAAAAAAATCTGAGTTTTCTGCTGTTCCTTCATGCAGTAATTGTTTGGGAAGCAACTCGTATTTGAGCATCGGAAAACGATGACCTTCGGGCAAAGGATGTTTGTAAATAGGATGAAAAGCGATTGGCAAACTCATTCGTTCATCAATTCTTGAAACAAGTCTATAAATTGCCCAAGATGATAGCCATCCATCAAACCATGATGAACATGAACCGACATTGCGAAGGTTTTTCGGTTGTTTTCTGTTATTATTTTTCCGAATGAAATTTTCGGGCAACTATCTGGCCAAGTATAACTTCGTGCATGGGAAAAGGAACTGAAATTTATCCAAGGCATTGCAGAAAAATGAATTAAATTTTCAGAAAAATCAGTGGTAAAAAGTCCTTTTGTGGTTTGAATTCTTGCAATTTCAGTTTTTGTGATTTCTGCAAATTGTTTGATATCAGAATTAAATTCTATTAACGAAAAACCAAAAGTGTTGTCTTCTCGCAAGATTGTTGCTGATGCATTAATTTTATCAAAAACATAAATTTCATCGGCTACAATTCGATACCTGAAACTTTCAATTTGATTAACTGCAACTAACGTTTTATGAAGATAATAGGTAAAAAAAGAAACGCCTAACGCTTTAGATTTTTCGTAAGCTTTGGTACAATCTATGGTAGTTGTAATTCCAAAAAACGGTTCTTCCATTTGTTTGAAAAACAGAAAATGTTCTTTGCGATTCCAGGTTTCTAGGTTTAGTTTTTGTTTCATTTATTTTGCCAATAATTACACGAATTGTAACGAATTTTTAGGAGTTACATATGCTTTGATTAAAAATTTCACCGCTAATTCGCTAATTTTTGTATGTCATAAAAAACAAATTAGCGAATTAGCGGTCTATTTATTTTTCTAAAATATTCAAAACATCCGTTATTTTCTCTAAAGTTTTGAAGTTCGGATGTTCTACTTTATGAGAAATTTTTTCGTGTTCCCAAGTAGTGTGAAACGGAACATGAACGGCATAACCGCCAATTCCCAAAACTGGCAAAACATCTGATTTTAAGGAATTTCCGATCATAAAAAATTCGTTCGGATTTATTTCTAATCGTTTTAGCAAGTGCAAATAATTGATTTCTTGCTTATCGCTCATCACTTCAATATGATGAAAATAATGTCCCAATCCTGAACGATGTAACTTGCTTTGTTGGTCTTTCAAGTCGCCTTTTGTAGCTACAATCAATTTGTATTTTCCACTCAATGCCTTCAAGGTTTCTTCAACACCGTCGAGTAACTCAATTGGTTTTTGGAGCAATTCTTTGCCGTAATCGATAATCTTTTCGATAATTTCTAGCGAAATCGTATTGTTCGAAATTTTCATCGCCGCTTCTATCATCGACAAAATATAGCCTTTTATTCCGTAGCCGTACAAATCGAGATTGGCAATTTCGGTTTTGAACAACTCTTGCGATAAGCCTTGATGCGACAAATAATCTTGCATTAAAGCACAAAATTTTTGTTCGGTTTCTGCAAAATAAGGTTCGTTGACAAATAGTGTGTCGTCAGCATCGAAAGCGATTACTTTTGGGGTCATTGTTTAATTATAAAATTTATCTTCATTCCATTTAGTTGGATTGTCAACTATATAATTTTGAATTGTATCATAGGATTCAGCGTTACGAATAATATGATCGTGAAAACCTGATTGCCATTCAAAATCTATATTTTGCAGCCGTGCATTTTTTGTTACAATCGATTTATATGATCTTATAATTGTCGATATAGAGCCTGATTTTGGTGAAATTTTCGATAAAAATTTATTTTTTACTGTAGATGCGTTGCATTGCAACGTATCATTAGAATCGATATTCGTAGTTGCGTTGCATTGCGACATATCAATTATATTGATTTTATTCATTATCAAAATTCCATGCATATGATTCGGCATGATTTGAAAATTTCCTAATTCTATAAATGGAAAATGATTTGGAATTTCTGCCCAGAAATTATTCGCTATTAATCCGATTTCATTAAGCTCCATATTTTGATTAGTAATTTCTCCAAAAAAATGTTTTTTGTTTTGGGTACAAATCGTTATAAAATAAGCTCCATTATTTCCGTAATCCCAATTTCTTAATCGTGTTGATTCGATTCTGTATTTATTTTGGAATTTTCTTACCATTAAAAACGTATTTATGATGTTTTAATTTTTTAAATGACACCAATTATGCCATTAACTTTGATTATTTTTGATACGTTGCAATGCAACGCATCTACAAAATATATTTAACGTATTTAATTTGGTTTTGATACGTTGCAATGCAACGCATCTACGAAACCGTTTCCCCATTCCCGACACCATTAGCATCTGGATTTACAAAAACCAATTTCCCATCTGGTAAATTTGTCATCAAAATCATGCCTTGACTGTCTACACCACGCAAATTTCTTGGTGCCAAATTAACCAAAACCGTCACTCGTTTTCCGATAACTTCTTCTGGCGAAAAATGCTCGGCAATACCCGAAACTATCGTACGAATATCCATGCCTGTATCCACTTTTAAAACTAAAAGTTTGTTGGCTTTTGGCATTTTTTCAGCTTCCAAGATGGTTCCTGTTCGGATATCCATTTTAGCAAAATCGTCATACTGAATCAATTGTTTTTGAGGTTCGGCAACTTTATTTTCCATAACATTGGCTTTTTTGGTGGCTTCTAGTTTGTCTATTTGTTGCTGAATTTGCTGGTCTTCAATTTGAGTAAATAAAATTCCTCCCGAAACTTCGGGATCGCCAATTTTATGCCCTGCCTTAGCTAGCTTCCAATTTTCGAAGTCCAAATTCCAATTGTTTACTTCAATATTTAGAATTTTAGTCAGTTTCTTTGAAGTAAACGGCAAAAACGGCGCGCATAAAGTAGTCAAAACCGACGCAATTTGCAAAGCTACATACATTTGAGTTTTTACACGTTCGGCATCGGTTTTTACCATTTTCCATGGCTCTTCATCGGCCAAATATTTGTTACCCAATCGGGCAACATTCATCATTTCGCCTTGAGCTTCTCTAAAACGATATCGTTCTATCGAGCTCGAAATTACAGCTGGATACGCTTTCAATTCAGCCAAAACACGTTCGTCAACTTCAGAAAACACGTTTGGCGTTGGTACAATTCCATCATAATATTTGTTGGTCAAAACCACCACACGATTAATGAAATTTCCAAAAATTGCAGCCAATTCATTATTATTTCTTGCCTGAAAATCTTTCCATGTAAAGTCGTTATCCTTAGTTTCTGGTGCGTTAGAGGTTAGCGCATAACGCAAAGAATCTTGTTTGTCTGGAAAATCTTCCAAGTATTCGTGCAACCAAACCGCCCAATTTTTGGACGTCGAAAGTTTATTTCCTTCTAAATTTAAAAACTCATTTGCAGGAACATTGTCTGGCAAAATATAACTTCCTTCGGCCTTCAACATCGCCGGAAAAATAATACAATGAAACACAATATTATCTTTTCCTATAAAATGAACCAGTTTTGTATCTTCTTTTTTCCAATAATCTTCCCAGTTTTTGCCCTCGCGAGCCGCCCATTCTTTGGTAGCAGAAATGTATCCAATTGGCGCATCGAACCAAACATACAGTTTTTTGCCTTCGGCTCCAGCCACGGGAACATCAATCCCCCAATCTAGATCACGGGTAACGGCACGCGGCTTCAAACCATCATCCAACCACGATTTTACTTGACCCAAAACGTTGGTTTTCCAATCTTTAGCATGACCTTCAAGAATCCATTCTTTCAAGAAATTTTGGTAACGATCCAAAGGTAAAAACCAATGTTTGGTCGATTTCAAAACAGGAATTTCGCCCGTAATTGTCGATTTTGGGTTGATCAAATCAGTTGCATTTAACGTCGAGCCACATTTTTCACATTGGTCGCCATAGGCTTCGTCATGATTGCATTTCGGGCAAGTGCCGACTACAAAACGATCGGCTAAAAACTGATTTGCCTTCGCATCATACAATTGCTCGGTAACTTCTTCGATAAAATCGTTATTATCGTGCAATTTCTTAAAAAATTCCGATGCCGTATCGTGATGAATTTTGGCCGAAGTTCTCGAATAATTATCAAACGAAATCCCAAAATCCAAAAACGATTTCCTAATAATTCCGTCATATTTGTCAATCACTTCTTGCGGCGAAATGCCTTCCTTCTTAGCTTTCATTGATATTGCCACGCCGTGTTCGTCGCTTCCGCACATAAACGCCACGTCTTTTCCTTGCAATCGCAAGTAGCGCGCATAAATGTCCGACGGTACATAAACACCCGCCAAATGCCCGATGTGAATTGGCCCGTTCGTATACGGCAACGCCGCCGTAATCGTATATCGTTGTGGATTCTGAATCATAAATCAATTAAAAATTAAAAATTGCGAATTAAAAATTATAATTCGATTTCATAAAAATGAGTTGCAAAAATAAGCATTTTTTTTGGAGCTATTTCCCGCTATCCGTCACAATCTTTTATCTCGTTCTGAAAAACGAGACAAAAGGATTTCCACTTCTATCGGGGCTGAATTTTTAATTATAAACCAAAGTTCTATTATTAAAAATTTAGAGTTTTTTCAAAAAAAATTAAAAAAATTGTTTTTGTATTCTTTTTTTTATACTTTTAGTAATTATTAAATCTAAAAAATAGATCTTGAATACAGCCAACCAGCCAACCAGCCAACCAGCCAACCAGCCAACCAGCCAACCAGCCAACCAGCCAACCATCTTAAATTTAAATCTACTTTACAATTAAAAAAGATGCTACTGCTATTTTTCTTTTTTATGACATTATTTTCAAATCAAGACCTAAAAGCCCAAAATGGTTTTTCATGGAATTCATGGGTAGGGTGCGTAACGGGACAAAATGACACTAAAAGTTATACCGAACTTATAGAAAGTGGGGAATGTCATCGAGCCTGTCAACAAAAAACGATTACTTATACCATTACTGGTGTGCCCACAGCACAAATAACAAATACGATCTGGCACGTAGTGGGTGGAACCATCGTTTCTACTCCTAACAACTCACAATGCATTGTAAAATGGGGTACAACGGCAACAGGTGCAATCGGATTTACAACCACTCGAGTAGTCGATAACTCGACAGTAACTTTACCCGATTTATGTGTTAATTTGACCATAAACCCGCAAGCATTTTTCACTATTGCACCCGCAGATAACACCGCAAGACCACCACTTACTTACTATGCATGCAAGGATCAAGAATTGTTTTTCTCCAACTTTTCAACAGCAAATGGCGGTTCTGCTATTTCTAGTTATTACTGGGATTTTGGCGATGGTACGGCTTCATCATCAGAAATCGTTTCTCATACCTATACTCAAGAAGGCACCTATACTGCTTCATTAAAAGTAGATAACCAGTGTAATTGTAGTTCTATTATATCCTATATAATTTCCGTACAAAAAAAAGGGGTACAAATAGATTGCGCAAGTATCGTTTGCGAAGGTCAAAAAAGTACCTATACCGTTCCTGAAGATGTTTCTCAAAGTTGTACCCAATTCAATTGGTCGGTACTTGGAGGGACGATTTTATCAAGTCAGCCTTACACGAGAAGTATTGATGTACTTTGGGCAGAACAACCGCAAGCAACTGGTTTTGGATATATCACTTTTGACCCTGTAGGATGTGATGTTAGTTGTTATATCGCTTCAACACTCGAAATACCAATTATTAAACAAAGTACGCCAATCGTTGGGGATAACTTAGTTTGTGGCACTAATCAAGTTTTGTATAAATTACCCCAGTGGCCAACAACAGATTTTGAGTGGACTATAGAAAATTCTGCAAACACAAATGCTTCGTTAACCTTTACAGATCAAAGAAACGAAGTACTCCTAAACCCGGGATATTCCCCTGGAACAGTACTATTAAAATGTAAGTATACCAATACGTTACTCAACTGCGGTGGTATTGCCACTCCATTAACAATCACTGTACAACGACCGGCAGATATCGCTGGTGCTTCTTCGACTTGCGTGGGTGCCACAGAACCCTATTCAGAAAGCAGCGGACTATCTGTAGCTTGGAGTTTACAAAAACTTCCAGATGGACTCATCACAAATTTTGTAGGTTCGGAATTTAGCCCCACTTTTACTGCTCCAGGCGATTACAGTCTTACTGCAACTGACCCTGATATTTGCAATCCTGCTTCAAAAATAATTACTGTTTCTCAAAATGCAACACCGCTTGCGGCAGATTTTATTTCACCACTTACCGTTTGTCCGGGCGCACCAATCATTTACACGTTTCAAAATACTATTCCGAACACTAAGATTGTCTGGCAAGTAACTGGCGGACAAATTATTGGTTCTAATATTGGCGAATCGGTGCAAATTCAGTTTGGATTGCCGCCATCTTCAGGCCCTAATTATTCGATCACGTTATCCAGAGAAAACGTAAACGAACCGTTTTGTGCTTCTGGAATTTTGACCTTAACGCTTGCGCTTCCACAACCACTTATTGTTATTAAAGGTGAGACTCTCACTACTCCGCCTAAAGCTGACCCCTGTGCTAGTAGTTATACCAACTATCAAGTAGAAGCAACAGCTATGGACAATTACGATTGGATTTTAGAACCAGCAAATGCAGGTAATATTACTGTAATTAATACTGCTGAACCATGGAAAATTCGTGTGCTTTGGAACCAAGTTAACAGTCTTACTGCTACTTTAAGACTACGAACCAGAAAATGTTTGTTAGAGTATATGAGTAGTGTTGCTATCACAATTTCCTCGCCTGTTATTACAATAACTCCAGCAACGACTAGCATTTGTAGAGGACTGTCGCAAACTTTTACTTTAAATCCCGCTACTACAATATTTGATGGCACCATACTTTGGGATTTTGGTAATGGGCAAACCTCAACAACCAATGTTCCGACAGTAAACTATACTTACACCAATGTGAGTACAGCAATCGGAACCTTTTTTGTTAAGGCTACAATAACCAATCCTAACGGATGCCCTTCAGTGTATACAACTGTCGCGGTACCCGTACAAGTTAAAGTGGCTCCAGTAGCAATTATTACACCTACAAGCAATGTTAGCGTTGCTAATTTGGCTGCGCTACTGGCTTTGCCTGATTCCTCAAGGAGACTAACGGCAAATATATCAAATTTATATGGAGCTGTTTCAGCCATTACTTGGTTTAAAGATACTGCTGCAGTTAGTCCGCAACCAACTACTATCACGAGTTATGTTGTTGCCAATTTTGGCACTTATTATGCGATTATAACAAATATGACGGGTTGCAGTTTCAAAACAAATTCGGTAACTTTTTTTCCGAGTTTGCCCGATCCTCTGCCAACCTGTCCCAACACGTTTAATCCAACGCTTACTCTTACGAATACCTGTGGTGTCGTGCAGGCAAATATAGCCAATGTAGGCAACCCAGAAAGTTTTAATTGGTCTAGTAGCAATGGGGCATCTCCAACGGTAACGCCAAATCCGCCAACAAATAGTAGTGCCCGATTTGCCTTTACCGACCCAAGAATTTATACTGTTTTTTATACTGCTACCTATAACAATAACGGTGTAATTTGTATCGTTAAAAGAGCTACTTCTATCACGGTACCTTATATTGCCGACTTAAAATATACCGTGTCTTGTAGTACGGGTGCAACTTATTTGGTAAAACTCATTGATAACTCCAAATTTTATTTTGAAACACCTATCGACTCACGTGTATATAAAATTTATTTGAATGGTAATCCTGACACTACAACAACGCTAACCCAATTACAAATAACAAATGGTATTGCCTTGCCCCCCGGCAACTACGGGGCAACACTAGAAATTAGCAAAAACACTACTCCTTCGTATCCAATGTGCTCCAAAGTAGTGAGCTTCACCCTTGAGCCCAAACCCACGGTAGCCTTTACTATGTCTAGTGCAAGTGTATGCCCTGGTGAGCCCGTAGCACTCACACTAACCACACCAGTAAACCCCAATTGGACCTACTTGTGGACATTTAAGCCTTCTCCTAATCCGATAACCAATACACAACCCCAGCCTTATGTAACATATGCTACTTTTGGTCCCTACCAAGTTTCGCTTAAAGTAACCAACCAATACGGCTGTACGGTTACCACACCATCTCAAACTATTACCGTAAAACAAGCAACGGAACTAACAAGGTCTCCACTTCCTAATGTTGTTAAATGCGAAGGTACAACTGCTTCTTTGTCGTTTCCAGCAATTTCAGGAATTCCAAATCCTCCTTTATACAAATGGATGAAAGGCAATGCTCCAGCTCCCGGAAACAATAGTACCAACCCCTATACTGCAACAACTTCTGGTAGCTATTGGTTGCAAACCGCACCTACTATTAATGGGTGCTTCAAAACCGTGAAATCGTTTTATGCCAATGTCGCATTTGTCGATATTCCGACCCCTGTAATCAATAGCACGCCCGAAGTGTGTATTGACAAGGGGGTGCTACTGAGCAACCAAAACAATACCAATGCCCCCATCTATCAAAATATTTGGAGACGCAATAATACGGTTATTTCTTATGAAGCAAACTTCAAAGACTATCCTCCCGCTACTGGTATTTATAATTATACGCTAGAGGTGAAAACACCGCTTGGAGATGGCACTACTGCTATTTGCTCTGAAACTTCAGCACCGTATACCGTAAACGTGATCGATGCGCCTGAGATCATCGATCTGTATTATGAACAACTACTTAATCCTGTAACGGGTAGTTGCAATCCATTTAAAATTCGACTTACAGCTACTGCCAATGCTACAGGCACTTTTACATGGAGCAATGGCAAGAGCGGCGCTATTATAGACGAAACAGCAGGAGGTGTCTACCAAGTGCTTTTTACTACGCCGTCTGGTTGTACAGCAACACGGGAAATTTATGTACCCAAAGATCTAACTAGTTATATGTGGATCGTTCCAAAAGGATGCTACACTTTTTGCGATGAAAAACCAAATCAACAAGTTATAGGTCCTGCCATACAAGAATTTGCATCTTGGGCATGGCTAAAAAACGGAGTGGCAAACTCTAGCGGTATCGCAGCTGTAGGAACTAAAAATTTAATTGTGCCAGGTGCCTACCAGTTGCAACTGGGAGATTCTGTGTGCACCTACGACAGCACCCCTTTTAGTATCACCCATCAACTTTGTGCTAGTAATACCGATTGCGATTGGTTTACTGCCACTTTGATGAGTGTTACTACACAAACAGAGCCCTTTTTGTATTATGATATTACCTTTAGTATGACCAATACCACTTCTAGTAGTTTTATTGCAAATTTAACCTCAGCAAATACCACTGGCTTTTTTATCCCCGCCACAGTAACGGTTCCTCCTGGTGGAGGCACTTATACGGTATCGATGATTGCTAGTTCTGCATTTGCTGGAGGAGCTATTAATTTTCTGGTTACAGCACCCAACAGCAATGGCAATTTATGCCAAATTAAATTGGGTAGTTTACCTCAAACTTCTAATAAAAATAGTAAGGGTTTGTCGCTAAAGTCTGGTAGTTTATTGGTATATCCCAATCCGGCTACTGAAATAATTCGAATAGAATATAACTATTATGAGGGAGCTAAAAACACAAAGCTAGAACTTTATGACACTCAAAAACGGCTTTTAGCAACGTATGAACCGCAGGATAAAAAAGGTACTTGGGAATTGCCTGTTGGCACATTTGCTGCTGGAATGTATGTAGTGGCGATGAAACAAAACGGCGTACTTGTTGCACAGCAAAATGTTATAAAACAATAGCGCGTGCTACTAATGGTCCAAAAATAGAAAGTTGCTTCTTTATAAGCAGACTCCTAAAAAGTGACAAACGAGGTGATGAAAAGTGAAGGAGTGAAAAAAAAATGAAAATATAAAAAACACAGATTATGAAAAAATTAGTCTTATTTAATAAACCAATACACAGCAGTACCAAACTGATATTTATACTCTTTTTAACCTTTAATATATCTTTTGTACACGCACAAGGTTGGCAATGGCTACAGGCGGGCGGAAATGATTATTCAGCTAATAATTATAGCGAAAAGATACAATTTATGGACAGCGACCCAGCAGGCAACGTCTATGCCGCTTTTGAACAAGTAACAAATACTGTAATTCCGTCTCCTTTTACTATCGGGAGCTACCAAGTTCCTCATTACAGTGGTTCTGATGGTATTCTAGCCAGTTTTAGCTGCGAAGGCACGCTGCGGTGGACGGTTGCCATAGGCGGTGACTATGTCTTAAGTGGTATAAATAGTCAACATCTTGTTCAAATAAGAAGTTTGAAAGTCGATGCGCAAGGTAATGTGTATGTTATAGGACTTGCGAGCCGTGGTAGGAATCCAGCTCAGCCGATGTACTTTAGCCCTACTTATACTGTTCCAGCATCTTTAGCTAACAATGTTCATAAAGAAGAGTTTTTTATAGCCAAATACAACACCAATGGTTTGGTACAATGGGTTAGATTTCCCGAAGGACCAAATGTTATCGAGAATAGTCTTGATGGAAGAGCTGCAGGATTTAATATGGATGTAGACCCTAATGGAACCGTACATGTAGATGCTGTTTTTTATCCAGGAGTTTTTTGCAATGGCGCGCTTACTATAACTAGTATTCCAAATATATTTCAAAGAGGCGTACTTAAGTATGATACGAATGGTAATTATATTGGATATGCGGCTTTAAATATTGTAGATGAAGTCTATAGACCGTATCATTTTTTACATGATCCAAATAATGATAGGTACTATGTAGCTAGAGATATATTTTTTCCAGAAGTTCAAATTATAATAGGAGGTCAAATACAAACTAAAAGTACCTTCGTCGCCGCATTTGATTCTAATGGAAATTTTTTATGGAAAAAAGAAGATAATAATTCTAATTTTAAGCTTGTTTGGGCTGTAAATATAAATGGTCTCTCTATAGATAATGAAAGTAACCTTTATTTTAATTGTGCTCTGGGATTAATAGATTTAATACAATTAACTATGAATTCTTGGAACGGGCAACAGCTTTTGCCGATACCCACACAAAATGCGGGTCATTTAGCGGTTGTCATAAAAATGGACCAAAACGGTAATACCATTTGGTTAAAAAACAATACCAACTCCAATGGGGGACCCGGACTAAATAAAAGTGTCATAAACGGTAACGAATTAGCAATTGCTACAGCTGCCCCAAAACTCGCATGGGATGGTCTCGCTTTGGTTGAAATGCCAGATAATACTACAAACCACTCCGTGTTTCGAATTAATAAAAATACAGGCGTTGCAATAGGTTTAGATAATTTAAATCTTGGCAATTATGACGAATTTCCTTCAGCAATTGCTGCAGGGGCAAATGGGAGTTATTACCTTGGCGGTGGGTTTGATTCTACAATAATCGGTAGCGGGTTGCCCACAACATCAAATACTGGTGGTTATAACGACTTTTATATTGCCAAGTTTGGCTCAAACAATTGTACGTTGGCAACGAACGCTTCAACTGTAACTACAAACATGCAAGTACATCCTGTACCTACTTCCTCTTTAGTATATATAAATAATAAGGAAGCTATCGATTATATTATTTATGACGCTTTGGGCAAAATGGTGCAAATGAGCACGGTGGATCCCGATGGTAGTATTGATTTACAATATCTTACTAAAGGCATCTACTTATTGCAAATGAAAGATCAAAACGGGACCATTACAACCCAAAAAATAATAAAGGAATAGGACTTAGTTCAAAAAAACTAAAAACTAAAAAACCGTTTCAGCACAAAACTAAAACGGTTTTTTTTGATTTATTGTTCTATTACAACAATGCTGTCAAACTATCTGCATACGTTTGTTTTGGTGCAACACCCACTTGACGCCCAACTACTTCCCCGTTTTGGAAAACCAAAACTGTCGGAATATTTCTAACGCCGTACTTTGCAGCAAATTCTTGGTTTGCGTCTACATCTACTTTTCCTACGACTGCTTTACCGTCAAACTCGGTTGCAATTTCTTCGATAATCGGCCCTACCATTCGGCATGGTCCGCACCAAGCTGCCCAAAAATCTACTAATACTGGTTTGTCAGATTTCAAAACTACTTCCTCAAAAGTAGCATCTGTTATTGTTAATGCCATTTTATTTTATTTAAAAGATTACGATTAAGAATTTTAAATCTAACTGTCTGCAAAATTATAAATTAATAATCGAAAATCAGCAGTAACCAAATCAGTTTTACTTATAATTTTATAAACAATTTTTATGCGGAGCTATTTCCTGTTGTACGCTATATCTTTTTTAGAGCTTACTATACCGCAAGCTCCACAATAAGCACTTTAAAAAAGGAAATTATGAGAGCAATTCGACCTTCAGGGCTATGGCATTCGAGTATCAATTCAACTTAAAATTGACTTGCAAATATTCTAATTCCGTTAATAATTCATTAGAAATTTTTATTTTAAGTTTTCGACTTGGCATTGTTAGTCGGGTGATTACTTTGGTTTCTTCGACAATTGTTATCGATTCTGGAATGCTTGGTTCGGCATCTTCGGCAACTTCGTCAGTAAAAACAGCATCATCGTCTGATGTTGTTTCGTCAAACAAAACAGGTTCGATTTTTTCTTCTATTTTTATTAGTTCGGCAATCGGTTCGGCTTGTTTCTTGATTTTTTCAACTTCCATTATATCAAACGTAACTTGATTTTCACCTTTGTTTGATTGAAAAACGCTGTTTAATTTTACAATAAAATCGTCGTTTAAATCTTTTACATCCAACGAAATAGATAGTTTTTTGGCAAACGAATTAAAAACATCTTGTAGCATTTTAAACTCTGAAAATTGCAATCTAGGTTCGCCTTTTTTCCCAGTTTCGCGATCAGCCCAACCTTCTTTCACCAAAACTTTTATATATGTAAAACTATTCGGAATCAAATAATGACGGTTTTTCATGTATTCTTCACCAAAAATCTTAAATTCATAACTTTCATCATAGCCTTCGAGGTTAAAAATTGCCCAACCTTTTCCGTTCTTGGCAATGCGATGTTGTACGTTTGAAATGATACCGCCAAAAGACAAGTTTTTATTCAGATATTGATTCAAATCTTTGAGCGATTCCAATTTTGAATTACAGAAATATTTCATTTCATGTTTATAATCGTCCAGCGGATGACCCGATATGTAAATCCCAACGACCTCTTTTTCTTTGGCCAATTTTTCCATTGTTGACCAGTCGTCACAAGTTGGAATCAGGGGTTCGGCAATAACAATATCACTACTTTCGCCAAACAAACTTACTTGTGCTGAATTTTCGTTTTCTTGAAATTTGGAGGCAAACCGCAGCGCTTTTTCATAAAACGGAATACTATCGCCATCTTCATGAAAATATTGGGCTCGAGTCGTTCCCGAAAATGAATCAAATCCGCCAGCAAGAATCAAATTTTCGATGGCTTTTTTGTTGGCAGCTCTCAGGTCGATACGCTTAGTTAAATCAAAAATCGACTTGTATTTACTTTCTTTTCTGTTGGCAACAATGGTTTCAACAGCGCCCATTCCTACTCCTTTTACAGCTCCAATACCAAATCGAACGGCGTAATCATCATTAACTGTAAATTTATAAAAGCTTTCGTTTACATCTGGACCCAAAACCTTCAATCCCATTCGTTTACATTCTTCCATAAAGAATGACACTTGTTTTATATCGCTCATATTATTACTCAAAACCGCCGCCATATATTCGGCTGGATAATTGGCTTTTAGAAATGCAGTTTGATAGGCAATCCATGCGTAACAAGTAGAATGCGATTTATTAAAAGCATACTCGGCAAAGGCTTCCCAGTCTTTCCAGATTTTCTCCAATTTTTCTTCATCATGACCATTTGCAGCAGCTTGTGCGATAAATTTTGGTTTCATTTTATCCAAAACATCACGTTGTTTTTTTCCCATGGCTTTTCGCAAAACGTCGGCATCACCTTTGGAAAAATCGGCCAATTTTTGCGACAAAAGCATTACTTGCTCTTGATAAACTGTAATTCCGTAGGTATCTTTTAGTAAATCTTCGCAGGCTTCAAGATCATATTCTATGGTTTCTTCACCATTTTTTCTGCGAATAAAACTCGGAATATAAGCAATCGGCCCAGGACGATACAAGGCGTTCATGGCAATCAAATCGTTGAAAACAGTAGGCTTCAGCTCTTTCATGTATTTTTGCATTCCGGCACTTTCGTACTGAAATATTCCAACGGTTTCGCCACGCTGAAAAAGCTCGTAAGTTTTGACATCATCTATCGGAAATTCGTCTGGATTTAATTCAACACCCGATCGATATTTAACCAATTTAACAGTATCTTTTATTAAAGTTAGGGTTTTCAATCCCAAGAAATCCATCTTCAATAAACCGGCACTTTCTACTACCGAGTTGTCGAATTGGGTCACATACAAATCGGAATCTTTGGCGGTAGCAACAGGAACAAAATCGGTAATATCGCTTGGCGTTATGATAACACCACAAGCATGAATTCCTGTATTTCTAAGATTTCCTTCGAGAATTTGTGCTTGCTGAATGGTTTCGCCACTCAAATCATCTTCTTGCGAAAGCAACACCAATTCTTTCATTCGTTCGAAATCTTCTGGACGCAAGACCTTCTTAAATTCGGATTCAGAATCGTTCATGAATCGCGCCAAATTCCATTTGGATGGTAATAATCCCGGAATTAATTTTGCAATTTTATCTGCTTCAAAAAGTGGTAAATCCAAAACACGAGCGGTATCTCGAATCGCAGATTTTGCCGCCATAGTTCCGTAGGTAACAATTTGTGCTACTTGGGTTTTTCCGTATTTTTTTATCACATAATCCATGACTTTTGAGCGACCTTCATCGTCAAAATCAATATCAATATCGGGTAACGACACACGATCTGGATTCAAAAAACGTTCGAAAAGTAAATTGTACAAAAGCGGATCAATATTTGTAATTCCTAAGCAATACGCAACGACCGAACCCGCCGCAGATCCACGACCTGGACCAACCGAAACACCCATTTTTCGGGCTTCGGCGATGAAATCTTGCACAATCAAGAAATAACCAGGATAACCCGAATTTTGAATAGTAAGCAACTCGAAATCAATACGTTCTTTGATTTCTTCTGTGATTTCGGGATAACGTTTGTTGGCACCAATATAAGTAAGGTTTTTCAAATAGGCATTTTCGCCTCGAACGCCACCATCAGTTTTATCTTCTTCAATTTCAAACTCATTTGGAATTTCAAACTTAGGAAGCAACACTTCGCGTGCAAGATTATAAATTTCAATTTTATCGACAATTTCTTGAATGTTCGAAATCGCTTCGGGCAAATTGCTAAACAACTTTTTCATCTCGTCGCCCGATTTGAAATAATATTCTTGATTTGGCAAACCAAAACGATAACCGCGACCTCGACCGATTGGCGTGGTTTGTTTTTCGCCATCACGCACACAAAGCAAAATATCGTGGGCGTTGGCATTGTCTTTATTAACATAAAAAGTATTGTTAGTCGCAATGAGTTTCAAATCGTGCTTTTTTGCTAACACAATCAATCCTTCGTTTACCCGATTTTCGTCTTCTTGGTTGTGGCGCATGATCTCTATATAACAATCGTTACCAAACTCAGCTTTCCACCAAAGTAGGGCTTCTTCGGCTTGATTTTCGCCAAGATTTAGAATTTTATTTGGTATTTCGCCATACAAACTGCCTGACAAAACAATCAAATCTTGTTTGTATTTTTGAATTATTCCACGATCAATTCTAGGTACATAATACGAGCCGTCGGTATGTGCCAACGACGACATTTTGGCAAGATTGTGATAACCATTTTTATTTTTAGCCAAGAACACCACTTGATAGCCGTTGTCTTTTCGAGATTTGTCTTTATGATCATCACATACATAAAACTCACAACCTACAACTGGTTTCATGGCGACTTCAGTTGGAATTTCGCCTTTTTCGGTAGTTTCTTTATTTTTTACTTCCGCAGTTTTGTTATGATTTAATACATCGCGAACAAAATGGAAGGCGCCCATCAAATTATTAAAATCAGTGATTGCTACAGCAGGCATTTTTTGGGCAGCAGCTGCTTTTACTAAAGAAGCAACCGAAATCGTAGATTGTAAAACCGAAAATTGGGTGTGATTGTGCAAATGAACAAACTCGGTATCGACCAAAATTTGTTTGTTTTCTGAAAGAATATTAGTCGAAATTGGCGCTGCTTTTTGTCCGCCTAATTGCTGACGAATTTTATCAGAAGCTTCTTTAAGATTGATATGCTGCAACCCAATAAGTTGCATTTCGCGAGGGTTTTTGAGCTGAAAATCTTCGAAATATTCTTGTTCTACTTCGAGTTCTTTTTTGGTGAACGTTTCATTTCGAATTAATTCAAAAAAACATCTGGTTGTTGCTTCAACATCGGCAGTAGCGTTGTGCGCATCGGCAAATGGCTTGTTGAATAAATATTGATATAATTCGGTGAGTGTTGGCAACTTAAATTTTCCACCACGACCACCAGGAAGTTTTAATAATGAGGCCGTTATTTCGGTACAGGTATCGAGAATTGGCATCGAAAACATTGGACTTTCTATACCCAAACGATAAAACTCACAACCCATAATATTGACATCAAAACCAAGATTTTGACCTACAATAAACTTGGCTTTTGAAAGCGAAACATTAAATTTTTCTAAAACCTCGACCAATGAAATTCCATCTGCTTCTGCAAGTTCTGTCGAAATTCCGTGAATACGCTCCGCATCATAAGGTATATTGAAACCTTCAGGTTGAACCAGATAATCTTGGTGCTCAAGGAGTTTTCCCATCTCATCATGCAACTGCCATGCAATTTGGATGCAACGGGGCCAGTTGTCAGTATCAGAGATTGGTGCACCCCATTTTTTGGGTAATCCTGTGGTTTCGGTATCGAAAATTAAATACATAAAAATGGAGATTTCAGATATTAGATTTCAGATTTTGAATATACAAAACCAATATTTATACCTTATAATTGTTACTTCAAATGTACTTTTTTAAGGGGTAAATCTCAATTTAAGTTATCAACAAAAAACCTTTCAAAAACTAAAAAATAGTTTTTGAAAGGTTTATATTTTGAAAATAATTTAGAAATCTAAACTATTTTGTGAATCGAAATTTAATATCCTCCTCTACCGCCACGGTCGTTTCCGCCACCACGGCTGTTTCCGCCACCACCATAACCACCACGATCGCCTCCGCCGCTACGGTTATTATTGTAAGGTTTTCTTTCGCCTTCAGGTTTTGGCTCAGATTTGTTAACTACGATTGCACGTCCTTGAACAGTTGCTCCGTTTAACTCATCTATTGCTTTTTGACCTTCGTCATCATTTGTCATTTCAACAAAACCGAATCCTTTACTTCTTCCAGTAAATTTATCAGTAATAATTTTTACTGAATCAACTGCACCATAAGCCTCAAAAGACTCTCTTAAATCTGCCTCTTCGATACTCCAAGGAAGGCTTCCAACAAAAATGTTCATATGTAAATATTTAAATATTCAACAAATATACATTTTATTTTGGTGTGAATTACTAATTATAAGGAGTTTATTTATTTAAGCGTATTATAAAACATTTAATTAATACCATAAAACACCAAATTACCTTGTAACTGGAACATTGTTAAAATAACCTTTCTTAAAATTAACGTATTTTTGATCAGATTCTAAGTCAGCATTAACCGCGTTAAATTCAAAAACACCAGAAACAGTTAGTCCATCATACTGCTTTATTATTAGCTTGCCGTCTCCTTTTAAAAATCCGCTCGGTTCGAACTGATCAATACGAGTTATTGTAGTGTCAAAAATATTTACAACATCGCCAACAGTTATCGAATAAACCGCTTTAATGGAGTTGCTAGCCCCAAAAACATATTCTTTTTTAGTTGTTGAATTTAAATTTATAATTAAAACATCTTCAAGGTTGTTTCCTTTGATTACAAGGCCTCCAGTTGACGTTAATTTTGCTTCAAAAGCTCCTGATTCCCATAAATAATTATTTTTTAAACCCTGAAAGGCGGTTTCATTAAAGCTGATATTTTGAGAACAAGAATTAAAAATTAAAATAATTATAAAAAACACTGCTATTTTTTTCATTTCAAATAAATTTATATAATGCCAAATTTAGCTTTTTTTACGACTCAGTCAAGTATTAATTGAGTTTTTTTTATTTTTAAAAAAGAAAATATCAAATTGAATCAATAAATAAAAAAAATCTCTATTATATCAAAAAATAAAGATTACTTTTGCACTCTTAATTAATCGAGGTCGAGTACCTCAAAATTTAATCCTAGATTATGTCAGTAAAAATTAGATTACAAAGACACGGTAAAAAACAAAAACCATTTTACTGGATCGTTGCAGCAGATGCTAGATCAAAAAGAGACGGTAGATACCTTGAAAAATTAGGTACTTACAACCCAAACACCAATCCAGCTACCATTGATTTGAACCTTGACCAAGCGGTACAATGGTTGCACAATGGGGCACAGCCAACGGATACTGCAAGAGCAATTCTTTCGTACAAAGGCGCTTTATTGAAACACCACCTTGATGGCGGAATTCGTAAAGGAGCTTTAACTCAAGAGCAAGCAGATGCAAAATTAGCGGCTTGGATTGAATCTAAAGCTACTAAAGTTGATGCAAAAAAAGACGGATTGTCTAAAAAAGATGCTGATGCTAAAGCAAAAGCCTTGAAAGCTGAAAAAGTAGCTAACGATAAAAGAATTGCTGCACAAACTGAAGCTGCAAAAGTTCCAGAAGAAGTTGTTGAAGCGGAAGTTGCTGTCGAAGAAGTTGCAGAAGTTGCTGAAACTCCAGAAGTAGAAACTGCTACTGAAGAAGTTGTTACGGAAATGGCAGAAGCTCCAGTTGTTGTAGAAGCTCCAGTTGTTGTAGAAGCTCCGGTTGTTGCAGAAGCTCCAGTTGCTGAAGAAGCTCCAGTTGCTGAAGAAGCTCCTGCCGCTGAAGAAGCTAACAAAGAAAAAGAAGCATAATTTAAAGCGGTAATGCGTAAAGAAGATTGTTTCTACTTAGGCAAAATAGCTAAAAAATTTAGTTTCAAAGGAGAAGTTTTAATATATTTAGATACCGACGAGCCCGAAGAATACCAAGATCTGGAATCAGTATTTGTTGAATTCAACGAAAATCTGGTTCCATATTTTATTTTAAACAGTTCCTTGCACAAAAACGACTTTCTTCGCGTCAAGTTTGAAGATATCGACTCCGAAGAAGAAGCCGATTCCGTTATAGGTAATGCTATTTATCTTCCTCTAAAAATGTTGCCTAAACTTATAGGTAACAAATTTTATTATCACGAAGTTATAGGTTTTGAAATCGAAGACAAGCGTTTAGGCGTTTTTGGGAAAATTGTTTCTATAAACGACAGCTCTGCACAGCCCTTATTTGAAGTTATTAATGGCGATATCGAAATTCTTGTTCCGATGATTGACCAGTTTTTAGTAAAAATTGATCGCGATAACAAGAAAGTGATTATGGATTTGCCAGAAGGATTGGTGGAAATGTATTTATAATAAATTCCAATATTTTAAATTCCAAATTCCAATTTGAGTAAATTCAAAAATAAATAATAATTATTTTTTATGAATAACCCTTTTGATTTAGAGGAAAGAACTTATCTTTTTGCGAAGGATTGTAGAGTTTATATCCAAAAATTACCTAAAACTATTTCAAATATTGAAGACGGGAAACAGGTCGTAAGATCTTCAGGTTCAGTTGGGGCAAATTATATAGAAGCCAATGAAAAACTAGGTGATAAAGATCAAATTTTTAGATTAAAAATTGCTCGAAAAGAAGCAAAAGAATCGAAATATTGGTTGCGTTTACTCCAAGAATTAAATCCTGATTTAGAAGAAATTTCAAAAGAATTAATTTTTGAAGCAGATGAATTAAAAAAAATACTATCCGCAATTATAACAAAAACAACTAAATAAATTCCAAGATAGAAATTCCAAACTCCAAATTTATCATGTTTGTTTCTGGAATTTGAGATCTTTACAACTGAAATGTATAATTATCGTGATTAATTTAAACGTTTTTCATACTTCCAATTTGGAATTTGGAATTTTAAATATTGGAATTTATGTTTTCATTCAAACAATTTTCTGTTAAACAGGAAAAATCGGCGATGAAAATCGGAACCGATGCAGTTCTTCTTGGCGCATGGTGCCCAATTGATAACAAACCAAAAACTATTTTGGATATCGGTGCTGGAACTGGTATTTTGTCCTTAATGCTAGCACAACGAACCAATGCCGAGCAAATTGACGCCATAGAAATCGAAGAAGCAGCTTATGAAGAATGTATCGAAAATTTTGAAAATGCACCTTGGAGCGACCGACTTTTTTGTTATCATGCAGGTTTGGATGAATTTGTTGATGAGCCTGAAGATGAGTACGATGTAATACTTTCGAATCCACCGTTTTATACAGAAGATTACAAGAGTCAAAGATTAACTCGAGATTTAGCCCGTTTTCAAGATGCCTTACCATTTGAAGATTTGGTCGAAGCTGCCGATTTATTATTGTCAGAAAACGGAATTTTTGCAGTTATAATTCCATACAAAGAAGAAGAATATTTTATTGATTTATGTGCAGAAGTCGAATTGTTTCCAATAAAAATAACTCGAGTTCGCGGTTCCTTTACAACACCAATTGTTAGAAGTTTAATGGCTTTCAAACGATTTGAACTTTCAGTTTTAGAAGCAGATGAATTAGTTGTCGAAATCAACCGTAACGAATATACCGATGATTATATCAGCTTGACAAAATATTTTTATTTGAAGATGTAGAAAAATTTAACTTTTAGTTTTTAAATACTTATTAAGAAAAATATACTTTAGTTTTTTTAAAATCAATTGATAAATGATAAAAAACTATGTTATTTATATGATGCTATTATTTTCGTTTTATGGATTTTCTCAATCAGAAATTCTATTAAAAGGCAAAGTTATAAGCGAAAATGCTGCTATTTCAAATGCAGATGTAGTCAATGTTACTTCAAAAAAAGTTGTTGTGACTAACGAGTTTGGCGAATTTTCGATACCCATAAAAAGAGCTGATGTACTTGTTGTTGTAGCCAAAAATTGCTTTGAAAAACAAATTTATCTGTCAACTGCAATATTATCGCAACCAAAATTAATTATCGAAATAACCAAAAAAGCCAACGAACTCAAAGAAGTTATTGTTCAAAAAGAAAAGCTTGTAACACCTACTGAAATAGCTTACGCAGGCAGAATTAATAGCTACAATAGAACCATGGCAGCCAACCTATCTGGTGTTTATACCGGCGAAACCCTAAACGGAATGGACTTTGTCGCCATTGGAAAACTAATTGGGAAACTTTTTAAGAAAAAGACGAAAAAAGCAACAACTACCGTCAATTTCAAAGAATATATTGCTGACAATGTAGACGAATCTTTCCTAAATAAAACACTCAAATTAAGTGACGAAGACTACTACCGCTTTTTAGATTTTTGCGAAGCCGATCCTAAAGTTGCCGATTTGGTCAAGGAAGACAACCAATTCAATATCATCAATTTTTTGTTCGTTAAAAAAGAAGTTTTTGATAAATTATAATACTTGTAAAGCAATAAATTAAAACAAACTTTCTACTAAAAATAACAATTGTTGACCTTGTTAAACAATATGTTTTCTTAACTTTGCAAATAATTTCATAGAAAATAAAATAACTATAAACAGATTGTTTCGCTCTACAGCGTTACGCTCAAAATGACATATTTATGAGACCCGATTTATTTCAAGCCCCTGATTATTACTTACTTGACGATTTATTGACCGACGAACATAAAATGGTTCGCGACGCAGCCCGTGCGTGGGTAAAGCGTGATGTATCGCCAATTATCGAAGAATATGCCCAAAAAGCTGAATTTCCGAGACAAATCATCAAAGGTTTAGCAGATATTGGCGGATTTGGACCCTATATTCCAGAGGAATATGGTGGAGCGGGATTAGACCAAATTTCATATGGTTTGATCATGCAAGAAATTGAACGTGGAGATTCAGGCGTACGTTCAACCTCATCAGTACAATCATCATTAGTAATGTATCCTATTTGGAAATTTGGTACCGAAGAGCAACGCCTAAAATATTTACCAAAGCTTGCCACAGGCGAAATGATGGGATGCTTTGGATTGACAGAGCCAGATCATGGTTCAAACCCTTCGGGAATGACAACAAACTTCAAAGATGCTGGCGATCATTATGTGCTTAACGGAGCAAAAATGTGGATTTCAAACGCACCATTTGCAAATATTGCAGTCGTTTGGGCAAAAAATGAAGAAGGTCGCATCCACGGACTCATCGTAGAACGTGGCATGGAAGGATTTTCAACACCAGAAACGCACAACAAATGGTCACTTCGAGCCTCCTCAACTGGGGAGCTCGTTTTTAATAATGTAAAAGTACCCAAAGAAAATTTATTGCCGGGAAAATCTGGATTAGGAGCACCTATGATGTGCTTAGATTCAGCACGTTACGGTATTGCATGGGGTGCCATCGGAGCCGCAATGGACTGTTATGATACCGCTTTACGATATGCTAAAGAACGTATTCAGTTCGGCAAACCAATTGCCGCTACCCAATTACAGCAAAAAAAACTAGCCGAAATGATTACCGAAATCACCAAAGCACAATTGCTAACATGGCGTTTGGGCGTTTTGCGTAACGAAGGTCGCGCCACAACTGCACAAATCTCGATGGCAAAAAGAAACAATGTTGATATGGCCGTGCATATCGCTCGCGAAGCCCGACAAATACTCGGCGGAATGGGAATCACAGGCGAATATTCCATCATGCGTCACATGATGAATCTCGAATCTGTTTTGACCTACGAAGGCACACACGATATTCATTTATTGATAACTGGTGCTGATATTACTGGCATTCCAGCATTTCAATCAGAAACAATTACAATTGTAAAAGAAAAAATTGTTGAAGTAGTTCATGATTAATTAATCTTTATTAATATTAGGAGCTAATCCAGCTTTTCATTTCAAGAAAACGCTGTGAAAAACATTTTTCTAAGACAAAAAACGAACTTACGTTGGTCGTTGTTTTTCGTCAAGAAAAAGTAGTTTTTCACAGCGTTTTGCTTTTCATTACAATCTGGGCTATGAAATTTGAGATCTAAGCTATTATTTTTAAAAGGAATTTTCAAAATAAAATATTATATTTGAATCAAACCAATACACCAATGTTTAGCTCCCAAGACCGACTCACTCGCGCTTACAAGAATGCCAAACGCATTTCGTTCGACGATCAATCAAAGTTTATACTCTTTAGCGATTGCCATCGTGGTGACGGAAGTTTTGCCGATGATTTTGCCAACAACCGCAACATTTATATGCATGCGTTGAATCATTATTACAAAAACGATTTTCAATATATTGAACTTGGCGATGGTGACGAACTTTGGGAAAACCTATTTTTTAAAGACATTATCGAAGCCAACAAAAACGTTTATTTGTTGCTCAAAAAATTCTATTTGCAAAACAAACTCCACATGATTTGGGGCAACCACGACATGGTATATCGCAACCAAAATGTAGTGAAACGTAATTTCTCCGAATATTTTGACACTACAGCTGGTAAAAATTTGCCCTTAATGCCCGATCTGAAATTTCATGAAGCTATCGTTTTAGAAAATTCAGAAACAAAACAAGAACTATTCTTGACCCATGGTCACCAAGCCGATTTTTTCAATTATGTAGGCTGGAAATTCAATCGTTTTTTTGTGAGAATTCTTTGGAAACCGCTTCAAGTTTGGGGCATCAAAGACCCAACAAGCCCTGCCAAAAACTACCTAGAATCCATAAAAGTAGAACGCCGAATCAAAAAATGGATTGCAGATAACGGTAATAAAATAACGATTATTGGTCATACGCACCGACCACATTTTCCAAAACCACAAGAAAATTTATTAAACTTCTTTAACGATGGCAGTTGCGTTCATCCTAGAAACATCACAGGCATCGAAATCGAAAACGGCAAAATCTCCTTAATAAAATGGTTAATAGACACGAATGACGATGGTGTTCTGCAAATTGTAAAGGAATATATTGAGACGCCGCAGGAGTTAAGTGGGTATTTAGGTTAATGTTTTTTTAAAACTTAAAAAATCTTTTAGTGTGAAGTATTTTTAATATATAAACAAACTCATTTTCAATAATATAATGAATTCTATACGGAAAAACTGCTGTAAATGCAATTCGAATATTTTTATATCTTACTTGATGTTGGAGTGGTTTTTTGGATAAAATGGCAATAGTTTTATCTAATTCTATTTCAAATCTATCTCTTAAATCTTCAGAAATATCAGAATAATATTCCAATGCCTCTTTTAAATCTAGTTTAGCATTATCAGAAACTTGAATAAAATACTGCATTATTTTTTAAATAATTCTTTTTTGGAGTCTTCCCAAGAAGTGAATTTTAATGCTCCCTTTTGATGTTTGTCTAGAATTTGGTCCATCATTACTTTATACTCATCAGTCAATTCAAATTTATTAGCTTGTTCCTTAAGAACTTGCTCCATAAAGTTTTTAAGTTTTCTACCTTGCTTTTCAGCTTGAATTTGAAGTATAGAAAGTGTTTGCGAGTCTAAAGAAATTTCTTTTCTGTTTTTAACTTGTATCATATAAATAAATTTTACGACAAATATACGTATAAAATACTTATAATTTAGTTGAGCATCGAAAACGTGAAAATATCCTTAAAAATGGTTGATAGAAACCAATGATGATGGCGTTTTACAGATTGTGAAAGAATATATTGAAACACCGCAGGAGTTAAGTGAGTATTTAAAGTAGAAACAAAAAAACCTTCCAGAGCTACTACACAAACTGGAAGGTTTCAACAAAAAACAAATTTATAAATTTCTAATTAATGATTTTTTTGGTTGTTATTAATTCATCATCAGTTAATACCTTAACAATCAAAACTTGATTTGCAGTTTCGACCGCAAAACTTATAGCTTTTTGAGTTACATTTTTAATTTCTTTTAATAATCGTCCTCTCAAATCATATACTTTTACATTTTTTATATTTTCCTTACTTGAGTCAACTGTAATATTTTCATTTTGTTTGTAAACAATAACATTATTAGAAAAAACTGAGTTTTGAATCGATAAAGTTGGTTGATAATGTATTTCAAATCTAGAATTAAAAATACCAGATTCTGTATTAAATGAGTAAGGTTCGTTGCTCAAAACATGATCATTATTTAGCAAATTATCTTTAAGATAAATTTCTTGGCCATCAACAAACAGTCCATCTTTATTGTCAATTGCTATAGTATAATTTCCAGCAATTGCGCTTCTGAAACACAACGGAACGACATCAGAAACATCAAAAGGTGCTCTTCCTTGAATTACAAATTCTTGATTACCAATTAATGAACCTAATTTAGTTGGTTCATTTTCTAAAAAGTGACCGTCTATAGCCGCATCAAATTCGTTAGTAGCGTTTGGCATGTAGCCAATCATGGTTTGACAAAAGAAATCGTTTGGATTGGTTAGATTTAACCAAATTCTACTTTTTTCTTGATTCGTTCTGAAAAATTGATTCTCATTATTTGCAAATCGCATTGCATTTGTAAAAGTTAATTTGTTAGAAGTAGCTTTTGCAATAAAACCTTGTCCAGTTTGAATAATTCCGTTGGGAACAATATCTGAACCGCCACCAATATTGGCTTTTGTTCCTGTTCCACCCATAAGTGTATAGCATGCATAAGACGGATTTAATGAATTATTGGTTTTTCTCCAAAAGTAGATAGCTTCTGTTAGATTATTTTCTTCAATAAACAAATCAGCTTTAATTGGTGAAGGATAAGGATTTCCAATAGCGTTATAACTTCCATCAGTAACATTTAGTTCAAATCTTCCATTATGCGGTACTCCTGTAAACTCTCCATTCCAAATTGTCGGCACAGTTGGATGATTATTCGGCATTCGTATTAAATAACCATTTGCATTAGCAAAACTTGTATTTGTTAGATTTGGAATAGTTTCATAAAAATTATTGTTAGGATTATAAGTATAAAATCTATTAGTTAAAGTATATGGTGAAAATGGAATTAATGATTGATTTTCAACAGGTGACGACCACATGGTATAGTCTAATCGCATCAATGCGTTTGTGTTTCTTTTTACAGTAATTGCCCCAACATTTGGAAATTCTGTTGAGTTTTGAATTAAACTAGCATTGTTATTTAATGTAAATGTACCCGAGTTTACTTTTATAGCACCATTTAGTTTAACATAAAATCCTTCTTCAATAATAACATTCGCATTGTTATTTATTGTTAAAGTACATGCCTCAATATTTTCATTTAGTGTTAAGTCATGCGAAATAATTGCATTATCATAGAATAGAGGAATTCCATTAGACCAAGAACCATTTGAGTTTTCAGTAGTTGCTGCCCATATTGTAGTATTCCCACAATCCCCATTTGGGTCAAATTCAACTAATTTTATTTTGTCAACTTTAAATGAGCCGTAATTGTTTGATAAATACTCAATTTGAAATGTACCTACTTCACCTTTTAATTGATTTGGTATTTGGAAATATTGTTCACTAAAACCATTATTTAAAACGTTTATAATAGGCATACCAATTTGATTATTATTTGAATTAAAAAAAGTTATTTTTATTGAACAAAATAAGGCATCATAAATATTTATTTTTAAAAAATTGTAATTATCTGAAAAATACATCATACTATGTTTTAATATTCCTAGAGCGGTTGCATCATAAGGAATCTGAGCTTTTCCGTTCTCAATTAAAATATTAGTAGATAAACCTCCATTTTGAATCCAACCTGCGTAATTATTACTATCGAAATATCCTCCATTAACGGTATGAGGTTTAACCCCATTTGGAAAATCAGTTAAAGATAATCCATACCTAAGTGCTAAATCTTGATCCATTTTTAAAATTGATTCTTTTTCACTTTCTTCTAATAATGGTACAGGTGTTCCACCACCAATTCTACTTTGATTAAATCCAGTTATGAACCTGTTTTCATATTGCATAAAATCGTTATTAATAATTGTACTTGTTAAGTTAGGTAAGTACCAATTAGTTGTATTTTCTTCAGCAGTAATATCAATAATAGTTTCAGCACCAAATTGATGTGTTGTTGGATATGCAACATTTTCATTTCTATTTATTGTACCCCTATACCATAAGTGGACTGCAGAATGCGTACCTCCAATACCGGGAGCACCAACATCTAAGACAGTATCGTTTAATTCTCTATTAAAGTTACCTAGACTAGGAACACGTACTCCATCAAATGCTCCGAAATCTAAATATCCTTCATAATATTCATCTGTTCTATAATAATTATCTGCTGATTGAACATTAAAAGGTATTCGTAAGAATACGGAATTGCCATCTAAACAACCCGCTAAACCACAATTTGTGCCAACACCATAAACACAAGGTAGGTTTGGAGGTGAGATAGGAACTTCAGTATTCAAATCTCCAAAAGAAGTAGCAGGATGTGGATCTAGTAAAGTAAATTGATTAACTTTAACTTCAGGAAAATAAGTGGCTAAACGATGTAAAAATTGTAGAGTAAGTATATTCCCCCTACTATGTGCTATAAAATGCATTGGTTTAGCCAATATTTGGTCTTCTGAAAGTTCTGGGAGATTTAAAAATGTTGCAAATAAATTATCTGCAGCGGCTTCTAAATAACCATTACCGCCAAAAGTTGTATTTGTTAAATTATTATTTGACAATGATCTCCAATCATAGACTAAAACTATTTCTTTTGAATAGTTTAATTCATAATCATATAAACCTCCAGTATTTTCTACAATTTCTATATTACCCGTATCTTGATTATTAATAAACATTACTCCACCACCAGCACGATTGATAATTGAAGCCCCCATTTTTTTAAAATCTGCTGTAGAATCTGTTAATCCTCCTAGAGCCTGAAACCCATGAACTAAAACAGTAATGCCAGGTTCGGTTGGAAAAAATGAAAAAATACTACTCCAACGATTCATTTTATCTTTATAGCGAACATGTATTGTGTTTTGAATAGCTGGATCTAATGTTAAATCGCGTGTGTCAAGAAAAGCATCGCCAGTTTGATTTACTAGAATTGTATCTTTATCTGCAAAGCCATTGTTTAACCACCATTCTAGCTCCACGATTTTATTATCTCGATTTTCAATTTCATCAATATTTGTTGATTGTATGGAAGTCCATTGGTTGTATTTACTTCTGAATCTGTAATGAATTGTTTGCGCATCGGTTTCCCAAACAATTGGTAAGCTATTTATTTGATTTCCATTTGCATCATTTGTCAATAATTGTAAGGTGTTGGTTGGATTAAAATTATCATCAAACCAATATTGCACTTTAACTTCGCTACCAACACTAGTGTTTTGTGTTACCATTTGTTCTGAATATATACAACTCCAATTGCCAATACCATCCAAAAAGCGATAGTGTACCATGGTATCCAATTGATTTATATCATCATCTGGATAAGAAATATTTAATATAATTTCGTTATTTGCATTTGCAGTTACCGCTTCTGGTTCGCCTCTAGCGGCAAAACCATCACCAAACCAATATTCGACTTTTGTAATTTGATTGTTTTGATAAACAGTTGTTTCTACATTAGACGATTGAATAGACGACCATTTGTTGTAACTACTTTTAAATCTGTAATGGATTTCTTGCGCACCAGTAGGCCAAGGAATGTCTAATTCTTGGTAGTCAAGTTCCCCATTTACAAGTATATTGTTTATTGTTACTTCTGGTCTACCAATAGGGCTATTTGCATCAAACCAATATTGTACTTTTACTTGCGAAGTGCTTGCATCGTTATTATTGCTCATTTGTTGCGAATAAATGGCACTCCAATTGTCATCACTGTCTCTAAAACGACAATGAAAATATTCATTTAGTTCGTTGGAGCCATTATCAGGAAATTCTATGTCAAATATGATTTCATTGTTGGCATTGGCAGTAACTGCAACTGTCGCGCGACCAGTAAAATTACCTCCAAACCAATATTGAACTAGTGTTATTTGCTGTGAAAACCCTACTTGATAAAATAATAACAAGCTTAGAAAGAATAATTTTTTCATATTCCTAGTGGGTTTGTGGCACAACTTTTACTTTCAGCTTGAACTCACCAGGTGTAGTTTGTAAGTCTAAATAACTGTTGTTTTGTTCAATGTTGGGAATTATTGGTAATGAGCCGTCTTTCCAAGGATTTGTGCCATTATAAATGCCTATTATGTTTGCAATTGATAAATTTGTGGCTATAAATGTTGGATTAAATTTATAATTATATGATTGATTAAATGTAAAGTATAATGAATCATTTGGAACATTTAAAAATATAGATGAAAGATCGTTATAAAGACCTGTTGACAGTTCCGATGTAATTGTACTTGCATAATTATAAGCAGAATAGCAACTTGATTTAAAAAAATTATATTCTAAAACAATTCCCGACGAACTATTTATTGCCTCACATGAAGTATCATTTCTGTAAAAAATATTTTTTTTAACAAATGAATTACTACAATGTAAAATACCCACTAATAGACAGTTTTCTATACTTGAGGAATTTGTTTTATAGACCCAATTAGTAATGATGCAATTTTTGATAAAATTATTTTCCCCAGAAGCGCTTGAGGTAAATCCATCATTATATCCTAGAAAAAGTGTTTCTCTTACAACACAATTAATAAATTTAGAGTTTACGAAGTTTGATGTATATTTATGTTCAGTTCCTTTCATATTACATCGTTTTATAGTAATGTTGTCAGAAACACAGTTTTCTGTTTGTGTAAACCACTCTGTTAAATACAATCCTTCAAAAGTAGAGTTGTCCGCAAGATTATCTAAAGTCAAACTCCCATTGATAGTTGTTCTTCCCATAACATTTTGTCCGTCTTGAAATCCCGTTCCGATAATATGAACTTTCTTATTAATTGCGGGTAAATGTTCATAAAAACCACCTGGCAAATATATTTTATCACCAGGTTGTGCTACTGTTATAGCTTCGGTTAAGGTATAAGCAATAGCATCCGTAACTGTGCCTTTTACTGCAATAAGTCTATGTTGCGAGAAGATGGAAGAGATAAATAAGATTGATAAAAGTGTAAATAGCTTTTTCATAGTGAGTAAATTAATTTTAACCAAACATCTTACAAAAAAACGTCACAAAAAAATACAATGACACGAAACCGCCAAAAACTAACATGAAACCGCCAAACCTTTAAAAAAGTAATCAATAAAAAACTATTTTTGTTACATGAATAAATTTTGCTTGTTGTTTTTAACTCTAAAACTAGTTGCCCAAGAAATGCCCGTTTCTGAAAGCAATTATTTTGTTTATGACAAATACAACTTTGGGGTTACGCCCACAAACGTTAATCCTAGTTTGTTCCAACAAAAAAATGGTTTATTGATTTGCTCAGAATATTCAGGTTTCAATTATAAAATTGGCAATACTACAATCGAGAAAGCCCTACCAAATTCAACAACTAACAATCCAATTTTGATTGGTTATTTTAAACTAAAAAATGGTAAAGAATATTTTTGCAGTTCAAATAAAATTGTGGTACTTCAAAACAAAAAAATAAGTAAAATTTTTAAAATCAATTCTCAAAACGATTACTCTAATAGTTTTAGTATTTTGGGTAACGAAATTTATTTTTCTACTTCTTATAAAAACCAAAATTTAATTGTCAGGAAATTTGATGGAAAAAAAATAGTTGATTTATATACTTTTAAACCCGATATAAAAAGATATAATTTGCAATTGTTTGTAAACAATAAAATCAATATTGTAGAGTATGGACTTGCCAGCATTAAAATTTCTAGTTTAGAAAACCACAAACTGACTTTGCTTAAAGAATATACAATAACATGTAAAGGTGAAGCAATAAAAAATTTTATTGATGAAAAGAATTTTTCAGGAACTGATACAAGTACGAAAAAATTTATTTGCAAAAATGGTAGGATTACTTTTTTTGAATCAAAAATAGATTTGCAACAATCATCTGTTTTGAATAATTTTTATTTTTCGAACATCAATAATCAGTCAGGTATATATGAATTAACTACTTCAGGATTAAAACAGCGATTCAATACAACTTTTGTTTCAAGTAAATTTGCAATTTCAAATAATCAGGAAACCAATAGTTTTTATGTTGCAACTAATACTAATTTTTTACGGTTTTTTCCACATATCAAAAAATATCCCCGAGTTTATAATAAATCCAATTCAACAGCCATTTTTTCGTTAACCCAAACCAATAATGGCAAAATTTGGGCAGGAAGTTATCAAGGCAGTTTGACCGAAATAGATTCAAATAAAACCACTCAAAGTAGCATAAAAGAATTTATGTTTATGAATGGTGGCTTAGCATACAAAAATAAAATAGTACTTTTTGCTGAATCAGGTAAAGGTGCTTTACTGTTTTCTGACATCAATTCGTATAAAAAAATTGAAGAAAAAAACACTTTTTTTTATGGTTATATATCCAAAAACGACAAAATTTATTTAGGCTCTGCAGCTAAAGGACTTTGGTATACTAATGTTACCAATTTAGATAAAAATAAACCAATAAAATGGCAAATTGTTGATGATAAAAATGGATTAAATCTTGCAAATATTATTTTTATGAACGAAGATAAGTTTGGCAATATTTGGATGGGAAGAAGTTCGCAAGGCATTGCAGTTTACAATCCTGAAACCAAAGCTTGCAAAACATGGCAAATTGAAAAAAACGAAATCAGTTTTGGAAGTATGTGTTCAGTTCTTGATAATCAAAACACGATTTGGTTTGGCAAAAGCGATGGTGGTTTGTGCTTTTATGACGGCAAAATCAAAACAGATTATAATGTCAACAACTTCAAATCAATAGACCATCCACTCTTGAAAAATGAATTAGGAATTTCATTTTTGCAACAATGGAACAATTTTTTAATTCTTGGGGCTAAGGACAAAATTTTACTTTTTGATTTAAAAAAATGGCGAGAAACAAAAGAAGTTTTTATTAGATATTTAAATCCTCAAGAAACTAATTTTTCTACACATACCGAGCAAAATGCTTGTTTGGTTGATAAGCGAGACCAATCCGTTTGGTTCTCAACATCTGACAATCTCTATCAATGGGATATAAAAAAATGGTTAACCTTGCCTACTTTCACGGTAACGCCAACTATTATAATTAAAAAGGAAACTTTAGAAACCGAATATAAAATCAATAATCAAATAAGTTTTGAACCCACGCAAAACAGTTTTGACATTCAAATTCAATATCAAACACCTGATAATTTGCCAAGATACTTGAACGCAACACTTGTGAAAAAAGGTGAAAAACCCAATTTTGAACTTCCAAATCTAGAAACCAAATTTCATTTTGCAAACCTAAATGCAGGCAATTATATTTTTTATGTACGAGTTTGCCAGCAAGATGGCAGTTTTGACGTTTTTGAATACCCCGTTTTTATAAATAATTTTCTCTGGCAAAAATGGTGGTTTTGGCTATTGATGTCATTTTTCCCAATAGGTTTTATAGTTTATTATTTCAAGAAAAAAAACGAAATTGAAATTACCAAAAAAAAATTATCACAACTCAACTTGGCAAGCTTGAGCAACCAGTTTCGACCTCATTTTATGCTTAATGCACTCAATAGTATCGGCTCACAAATGGAGCAAATGCCACATGCTGAGAAAGTAATTAGCCGTTTGGGCGAAAGTATAAATATCCTTTATGGTTTTACCCAATCTAACGATTTTACGCATGAAATTAAAAACGAATGGAAATTGGTCGAAAATATTATTGAAATCCAAAAATTATTATTTATTCCAGATTTAGAAGTCAAAATTAGCAACGTAGAATTTATTAATATCATAAATAAAGTTCCAGTTGGTCTCATACAAATCCCAATAGAAAACGCATTGCTTCATGGTTTGCGAAATAAGGAAAAAGGTCCTTATTGTTTAGAAATTAATTTTTTCGAAAATGAAATTTATTATGGTATTGAAATAATTGATACTGGTGTGGGACGAAAAAAAGCAAGCGAGATCAACAATTTTAAAAATAATGGTAATGGTCTAAAAACAATATTTCAAATGATAGAAATTATTAATAATCAAGATCCTAAAGCAATCATTTTCGAAATTTTAGACCAATTAATCGGTACAAAAGTTATAATTCAATTAAAAAAAACAATCGATTATGACAAAATCAAATTATAGTTATTTGGTCATTGATGATGACTTGAAAGTCTGCGAAAGTATTCAAAAAAGAATGAATCTTTTTACAAATTGGTCATGTCAGGGTTTGTTAGTTTCGCTTGCTGATGCTTTATTCAATATTGAAAATTGTAAACCGAATTTATTGTTTTTGGATTGGTCTATAAAAGGTGGAAATGCTTTTACTTTATTAGAAAAAATAGAAGTTTTCGAAGATTATAAGCCTTACATTATTTTTTTTACGGGCTATCAAAACGATCATCCTGAAATCCCTGTTGAATTGATAAACAGATTTAAAATAAATCGCTATTTGGTCAAACCAATTTTCGAAAATCTAACAAATAATTTAGCAGATTATGTATCGGAAGCAGAACAATATATAAAAAGTAATGAAAAAAAAGATTTTTTGTGGATTACGACCTATGAAAAATTAAACTTAAAAATCAATCCAAATCAAATTGTTTGTATTTCGCAATCTAGATCAAATCCGAGAAATAAAATTATTCATTTTTCCGATAAGAAAGAATTCGAAATTAAGGAAAGCTGGCAAATCTGTGAAAAAATAGCAAAAGACTTTGAAATTGATTATTGCTTTGCAAAAGAACGAGATACGTTAGTGAACAAAAAATTTATTACAAAATTTCAAAAACCCAAAATTTGGATTAATAATCAGTTTTGGATTGAAGTTACAAAGGAAAAATACAAAGATTTTTTTTAAATTTAGATTTCAATTACTCCGGCGCCAACAGCAACTCCAGCCCATCAATCTCTTCAGTAATCTGAATTTGACATCCTAATCTTGAATTTTCTTTTACATGAAAAGCTTCCCAAAGCATGGCATCTTCATCGTCCGATTTTTCAGGAATTTCTATATCATTAAGAATATAGCATTGGCATGAAGCGCACATCGCCATGCCGCCGCAAACACCAATGGTTCCTTCTTCTGCAAGCTCGTACATACGAATAACTTCCATGACGTTCATGTTCATGTCCGTTGGCGCTTGTACTTGGTGGGTTTTACCGTTGCGGTCAGTGATTTTTAGAGTGATATCTTGTGGCATGATGCTAATTTTTGCAGTAACTATCGGATTTATTAAACGGATATTTGTTGTCCAAATCGATATTATTCATTTGAATGTTGTTTCCCCAACCAAAGAATTTTTCAAAAAATGGAAGTAACGAATTAGTTTTTATTTTTTCAAGAAAATAAATTTCATGTTCTTTTTCTTTAATTCCGAGATCATAAAGCAGTTGATCGTATTTTGTAATTCCAAGTGAATTGAAATATTGTTTCATTCTGAAATACTCGCAAACATTGCCACTTTCTAGATTTCCTGCGAAATAAAAAGGCATAAAACTTCCAATTACATAACAACTGTAGCAAATTACTTTTCCTATTATATGAAACTTAATTTCGTATTTTCTGGAAACTGGTATTTCAAAATCGTTCATTATTGCCAAAACTTCTTTGCGATGTGACCACTCATCGTTTTCGATTTGTTTTATTTCTAACTTCTCGGTTTTGTCTTTTACGGAAGCCGCATGTCTTTGATAAGCAAAGGCAGCTGCTTTTTCTGCAGAGTAGGCTTTTTGGAGTAAATCAACTAGTTTTGGATGGTTATGGAGCATCTATTTATCTTTCTTCTTTTTTGAAAGCTGTTCAACATCTAGCAAGTCTTTTAATCGACCTGTTGCATTTTTGTTTTTCAATAAATCATCAAAATCAATATATGGAACTTTTATTTTTTCCAAATCTAAAAAGTTGCAATGACTTTTACTTTCAACAAAATTTAATCCAGTTACATTTGTTAGTATCTCAATTTTTCTTGGTTCGACACCTATACTCCAAACATCCATTTTTTCATTCTGAAAATCCTCTATTGAAAAAATTGGTGCGCTAAAATCTAGATAAGATTTTTGTAATTTAAAGTAATTATCTTCTGTTTGATTTACCCATAAATCCATATCGCCCGTACTTCTTCCATATCCATGCAAAATAACTGCATAACCACCAACTAATAAATAGTCTACACTATATTTGTCAAGAAGTTTTAAAAAATCTAAAAAATCATTATTGAATATGTTCGGCATGTTTTCTTGAGGAAAAAATTGTTTTATCTACTTTTTTTTCAGGAGTTGAATCAAAAATTGAATTGATAATATCACAAGCATAATTCAACCGTTCTAAAGGCGTTTTATCTTTATAAAAAGTTACATGATCGTCTGCTTCTTCAAAAGTAGATTTTGAAACAACAGTTCTATCCATTTTATAATTTTCCATAGCTTAAAGATTAAACACAAATATAAAAATTATTCAATCGCTTTCACTACCGCTTTTTCGGCTTCTTTACGTGTACCATCAAAACCATCAATGCCAGAAACGGTAGTGTATTTTAAAACATATTTCTTTCCAGGATTCATTCGTTGGTAAACGCTTTGTACCATAAGTGTTGCTTCATGAAAACCACACAAAATTAGTTTGAGTTTTCCGGGATAGGTGTTGACATCACCAATGGCATAAATACCTTCAATATTGGTTTGATAATCTAGAGCATTATTGACTTTAATGGCATTTTTTTCGATTTCGAGTCCCCAATTGGCAATAGCTCCAAGTTTTGGCGTCAATCCAAAAAGTGGAATAAAATAATCGGTTTTTATGTTGCGATGCACTCCGTTCTCGTCAATATCAATAGATTCGAGATGTTCGCCGCCGTTGAGACCAACAACTTCGCTTGGTGTGATGAGCTTTATTTTGCCTGAATGTTTGAGTTCTTGTACTTTTTCGACCGAATCGAGTGCGCCACGAAACTCGTTACGACGGTGAATTAACGTAACTGATGAAGCAATATCAGACAAGAAAATAGACCAATCCAAAGCCGAATCGCCACCACCAGCAATAACAATATTTTTATTTCGAAACAATTCGGGATCTTTTACAAAATATTCTACGCCTTTATTTTCGTAGAATTCGATGTCTTCTATAAGTGGTTTTCTAGGTTCGAAACTTCCCAATCCGCCAGCAATGGCAACAGCATTGGCGTGATGTTCGGTTCCTTTATTGGTGGTAACTATAAATGTTCCGTCGGTTTGCTTGTCGATGGTTTCGGCGGTTTCGCCTAGTGTAAATCCGGGTTGAAATTGTTTGGATTGCTCCAATAAATTATTTACCAATTGCCCAGCCATTACTTCGGGAAAACCAGGAATGTCGTAAATTGGTTTTTTAGGATACAATTCTGTTAATTGTCCGCCTGCTTGTGGCAAAGCGTCAATAATATGGCATTTGAGTTTGAGTAATCCGGCTTCGAAAACGGTGAAAAGTCCGGTTGGCCCTGCGCCTATGATGAGTATGTCTGTTTTGATCATTTTTCTTGAAAAGGTTCTAAGTTACAAAGCAACTAAGGTTCTAAGCGTCGGGTGCGTGAGGGATTACTTCACATTACATTATTTTCATCGGAGTTCAGTGAACTTCGTTTGCAGCGAAAATCCTTTTTTTCTTTTTCTGAAAAAAAGATTGTAGCGTATAGCCCGACTCTTTTCGGGTCACGCCCAAATTATTTAGATAACATTTATTACGGTTTCGATTTGTGGCGCATAGCGTTTGATGGTGGTTTCTACGCCTGCTTTGAGCGTCATTTGGTTGACGCTGCATCCGGTACAGGCGCCTTCGAAACGGACTTTGACGTGTTTTTGGTCGTCTATTGAAACTAGCGAAATATCGCCACCATCGGAATTTAAAAAAGGGCGAATTTCTTCGAGTGCTTTTTCGATGTTTAATGTTAATTCTTCGTGTGTCATAGTTATTGTATTTTCCTCATCACAACCTTTTTAAAAGGAGAAAAGAGTATTTATTTTTTATTAACCGCCGAACAACCTGCCATTGTTGTAATTTTTATGGCTTCGGTTGGTGCTAATGTTTCGTTTCTGTTTACGGTTTCTTGAACTACGTTTCGAGTGATTTGCTCGAAAATGGTTTCAATTACCGATCCTGTTTGTAATGCCGCTGGTCGCCCATAATCGCCTGCTTCACGAATGGATTGCACGATTGGAACTTCACCCAAAAATGGAACTTGAAGATCATCGGCTAGGTTTTTTGCGCCTTCTTTTCCGAAAATATAATATTTATTGTTCGGTAATTCCTCGGGTGTGAAATATGCCATGTTTTCGATAATTCCCAAAACGGGAACGTTGATTGCTTCTGACAGAAACATGGAAACGCCCTTTTTGGCATCGGCCAATGCTACGGCTTGTGGCGTGCTTACTACAACAGCTCCTGTTATTGGTAACGATTGCATAATGGAAAGATGTATGTCTCCTGTTCCTGGCGGCAAATCGATGAGCATAAAATCGAGTTCGCCCCAATCGGCGTCAAAAATCATTTGGTTGAGGGCTTTACTGGCCATTGGTCCGCGCCAAATAACGGCTTGACTTGGTGCAGTAAAAAATCCAATAGAAAGCATTTTTACTTCGTAACTTTCAACTGGTTTCATTTTGGATTTTCCGTCGACGGTTACTGATAGTGGTTTTTCGGTTTCGACATCGAACATTATAGGCATCGATGGCCCGTAAATATCGGCATCGAGAACGCCAACTGAAAAGCCCATTTTAGCTAAGGTTACCGCCAAGTTGGCTGTTACCGTCGATTTGCCTACGCCGCCTTTGCCGGATGCTACAGCAATTATGTTTTTGATTCCCAGAATTGCTTTTCCTTTAATTTCATTCGGGTTTTCTTTGGCTTCGATTTTAATATTGACTTTTACAATTGCATCGGGCGAAAATTGCTCATGAATGAGTTTTCGGATATCGTCTTCGGCACGTTTTTTTATGTGCATAGCTGGTGTTGCAATAGTCAATTCGACCACCACTTCATTGCCAAAAGTTAATACATTTTGAACCGCACCACTTTCGATCATGTTTTTTCCTTCGCCTGCAATAGTAATGGTTTCTAGTGCTTTGAGGATTTCTTTTCTATCTAATTTCATTTTATTGAAGCTGCTACTTTTCAGTTATGTTTATTTAAACTGATTTTAGATTACAAAGATAGGAAGAAGTTTAAAAGTTTAAAAGTTTAAGGGTTTAAAGTTTTTATAAAGTTGGGGTTTGTGATTATTTGGAAATTTGGAAATAATTACACATCAAATTCAGGTGTCCAAAAAACAGGATTCAAATTCTGAAGCTGATTTTTAACAATATATTAC
>JANOPO010000029.1:0-54044 GCA_031422015.1 Flavobacterium sp.
CAATTCAATACAGAAGAAAACCGATTGTTCTACGTAGAAAGTTTTGCACCATTTTACACACCAAAACGATATAAAAACGAGTCGGGTCAGCACTTAGAACACGCACCATTTTGCGAAAGAGACTTTAAATTACCAACCGAATTAGAAACCCACGACGAAAAAGGCGATTTTCTTATCAAAATTAAAAAAGAAGGAATGATGCACGAAGTTATTTATGCAACACATCCATTTGACGTTGTTGGTTGGGATGGTTATAATTTCCCCTACGGATTTTCTATTCACAATTTTGAACCAATTACGGGTCGAGTGCATCAACCGCCACCAGTTCATCAAACATTTGAAACAGCAACATTTGTAGTATGTTCTTTCTGCCCGAGACTTTACGATTATCATCCAAAAGCAATTCCTGCGCCATACAATCATAGTAATATAGATTCCGATGAGGTTTTGTACTATGTCGATGGGGATTTTATGTCAAGAAATAACATAGAACAAGGTCATATTACTTTGCACCCAAAAGGAATTCCTCATGGTCCGGCTCCGGGCGCAATGGAACGAAGTATTGGTCACAAAGAAACACAAGAATTAGCCGTTATGGTAGATACATTTCGTCCATTAATGGTTACCGAAGAAGCCATGGGAATTGACGATGGAAAATATTATAAATCTTGGGTGGAATAAATTTGATAATTAGAAAATTAGATAATTAGATAATGAGAAAATTTGAAAATGAGATAATGAGAAAATGAGAAAATGAAATAATGAGATAATTAGAAAATCAGAAAATCAGAAAATGATACGATTAGAATTTTAGATTAGATCATGAAACACCATATTTTCTTTGAGTACATTATCTAAATGATACATCTACAAATTATTTAATTAAAAAAAATGACATTTAACGAGAAATATAAAAATAACGCGCTATTAATTAAAACTTTTGAGTTTTCACTCAAAATTATTGATCTAACAGAAGTGTTGCAAGAAAATAAAAAATTTGTAATTGGTAATCAACTATTAAAAAGCGGAACTTCGATTGGCGCAAATTCTAAAGAGGCGCAAAATGCCGAAAGTAAAGCAGATTTTATTCATAAATTAAAAATAGCAATCAAAGAAGCTGATGAAACAGAATATTGGTTGTTTCTTTGCGATGCACACAAATCATATCCTGATTGTAAAGAATTATTAATGGATTTATCAGAAATACTAAAAATATTAAATAAAATAATTTCAACATCTAAAACAATTAGATAATTAGTAATTTATCATATTACTTGATTATCCAATTGTCAAATTTTCACATTATCTAATTTGTCAACTTCTCCAATGTATATGCAATCAACTCATCGACAGCTTTGTATGGATCTTCGCTAAAAGTTCCTGATGCACGATTGGCGATTATCGCATTCAATGAGAGTGCATTATGACCCAAAAGAGCTGAAAGTCCATAAATTGCAGCAGTTTCCATTTCTAGATTAGTGATTCTGTTTTCATCAAAAACAAAGTTATCCATTTTGTCATTCAGATTTTCATCTTGAATATTCAAACGCAAAACACGACCTTGTGGGCCATAAAATCCTCCAGCTGTTGCTGTTATACCTTTGTGCATTTTATCCGAAAATATTTTATTTTCTAAAGTTTCAGAGCAAGCAATTGCATAAGGTTTTCCTTTTTTAGAATCCCAATTGGTGTGCTTTACAAAAGCATCTTCCATTTCTGCATTCGAAACATCGTCAATCAAGTAGGAGCGCAGCATATTGTCTAAACCGATGGCATATTTGCTCAAAACAAAACTATCAACTGGAATATCAGCTTGCAATGAACCAGAAGTTCCGATTCTGATTATATTTAAAGTAGTTAAATTCTCTTTTGGCATTTTGGTTTTCAAGTCAATATTTACCAAAGCATCAAGTTCGTTAATGACAATATCAATGTTATCTGGACCAATTCCGGTTGACATAACTGTTATTCGTTTGCCTTTTAATGTTCCTGTTTGGGTTTTGAATTCTCTTTTTTGGGTAGAAAATTCAATAGAATCAAACGATTGTGTGATTTTTTCGACACGATTTTGATCGCCTACAAAAATTATATCGTGAGCAATGTTTTCAGGATGAAGGTTCAAATGGTAAACACTTCCGTCTGGATTTAGTATTAATTCTGATGATTTTATCATTTAATTTTTTTGTTTTTCTTGTTTAAAGTTTAAAGTTCTGAAATCTGAAATCTAAATTCTGCAATCTAAAATCCTATCCTCCAACTCTTTTAGTTTTAAATCCTTTTTCTTGTAATAGTTTCATTATTTTGTCACGATAATCGCCTTGAATAATTATTTCGTTGTCCTTGAAAGTACCACCAACAGCCAATTTATTTTTTAGTTCTTTGGCTAACAATTTAAAATCTTCTTCTTCGCCTTCATAACCAGAGATTATGGTTGTTGCTTTTCCTTTTCGTTTTTCGAATTTGCAAATCATAGGCTCTTTTTGAACGTATAATTTGTGTTCAATCTCAGGAATTGCTTCTTCTGGCGATGGTTCGTGGGCAGGGAAAAGGTTTTTTAATTGGTCTTGTAAATCCATAGTTTTTATTTTAAGAACTAATTTTTTGAACGCAGATAACGCTGATTAAACGGATTGTCGCAGATTTTTATTTTCTGTTGTTTAGATATACTTTTCGAATGAATTCTGGTTTCTTTCCAAAGTTTAAAAGCAATCCGACTTCGCAATCTGTAGCTTTTAAATAATTTAATAATTGAAATTCGTTTGCTTTAACTAAATATTCTTAGGCTTTAAGTTTTTTTTTTTGAACGCAGATAACACGGATTGTCGCAGATTTTTATTTTCTGTTGTTTTGAAAAACTTTTCTTATAAATTCTGGCTTTTTTCCGAAATTTAAAAGTAATCCAACTTCACAATCTGTTGCTTTTAAATAATTTATTAATTGAAATTCGTTTGCATCAACTAAATATTCTTGTGCTTTTAATTTTAAAATCACTAAATCATTTACAATAATATCGGCAATATAATCACCTACAATTAAATCCTTGTAATACACTTTAATCTTTTTTTGTGCATCAACTTTAAATCCAAATTCTTCTAATTCATAAAACAAAGCATTTTGATAAACTCTTTCAAGAAAACAAAACCTAATTCATTATAAACATCATAAAATATTTTAAGAATTTTACTAGTTAACTCTTTATGCAGCAATTCATTCATAAATTTAAAAAACAAAAAAAGCTGAAATACATTAAATATACAAACAATAACAAATTAAAAATCCGTTTTTATCTGTTTAATCAGCGTAATCAGCGTTCAAAAATTAAATTATTTCTTAATCAACCCCAAATCGACCAATCTTTCATACAAGAATTCTCCTGCAGTAATATCGTCGTATTTTTTAGGATTTTCTGCATCGATACAATTTTCTAAAACGTCTAGTCGCATATCGCTAACTGGGTGCATAAAAAACGGAATCGAATATCTAGAAGTTCCCCACAATTCTCTCGGTGGGTTAACTACTTGATGAATCGTTGATTTTAATTTATTATTAGTGTGTCTCGACAACATATCGCCAACATTAATTACTAATTCATCAGGTTCAGCCATTGCATCAATCCATTCGCCATTGTGATTTTGGACTTGCAAACCTTTGCCTTGCGCGCCCATCAAAAGCGTAATCAAATTAATATCGCCGTGAGCAGCAGCACGAATCGCATTATCAGGCTCAGAAGTAATTGGCGGATAATGAATTGGTCTCAAAATCGAGTTGCCTTCATATCCATATTTATCAAAATAATGCTCATCAAGTCCTAAATGCAATGATAATGCTTGAAGCACTGTAATTCCTGTTTTTTCTAACATTTGGTATGCTTCTTTTCCTACGACATTAAATCTTGGAAGTTCAGTAACTTCTACATTATCAGGATATTCTGCAGCATATTTTGAATCTTTAGAAACATATTGACCAAAATGCCAAAACTCTTTCAAATCGCCTTCTTTTCGACCTTTGGCGTGTTCTTTACCAAACGAAACATAACCACGTTGACCACCAATTCCTGAAATTTCATAGCCATATTTGGTATCAAGTGGCAACGAGAAAAAATTACGAATTTCGCCGTACAATTCTGTCACCAAATTATCATTCAAAAAATGCCCTTTTAAGGCTACAAAGCCAATATCTTCAAAGGCTGCACCGATTTCATTTACAAATTTTTGTTTACGTTCCGGGTTACCCGAAAGGAAATCACGCAAGTCAACACTTGGAATGTTTTGCATTTTACTAAAACTTTATTGTTAATAACTTTGCTCGAATAAAGTCAAGCAATTACAAATATAAATATTTTTTTACTTGAAAAAAGCAAAGTTGTCAACAATTCAAAAAAAAGTTAGAAAATGAGACAATCCCGCATTTTTTTTATATTTTTGAAGTTTATTTTAACACAAGTATAGTTCAGCCAAAAAATGAATTTTGAAAGAAAGAATCTTAGCGATAGTCAATTATTAGAATTATATAAAAAGCTTTTAAAACCAAGACTTATTGAAGAAAAAATGCTTATTTTGATTCGTCAAGGTAAGGTTTCTAAATGGTTTTCGGGTATAGGTCAAGAAGCCATTTCTGTAGGAATTACTGCTGTTTTAGACAAAGACGAATATATTTTGCCAATGCACCGAAATTTAGGTGTTTTTACTGGTCGAGATATTCCTTTGTATCGATTGTTTTCGCAATGGCAAGGCAAGGCAAGCGGTTTTACAAAAGGTCGAGATCGTAGTTTTCATTTTGGAACACAAGAATACAATATAGTCGGAATGATTTCTCACCTCGGGCCACAATTGGGTGTTGCCGACGGAATTGCTTTGGCTAATAAACTAAAGAAAAACGGAAAAGTAACTGCAGTTTTTACTGGTGAAGGCGCCACTTCTGAAGGCGATTTTCATGAGGCTTTGAATATTGCTTCGGTTTGGGATTTGCCAGTTTTGTTTGTAATTGAAAATAACGGGTATGGACTTTCGACACCTACAAACGAGCAATATCGTTGCGAAAACCTTGCTGATAAAGGCGCTGGTTACGGAATGGAATCTCATATTATAGATGGAAACAATATTTTGGATGTATATAACGAAATTTCCGAAATTGTTGCTTCGATCCGAACCAATCCTCGGCCGGTTTTATTAGAGTTTAAAACTTTTAGAATGCGCGGCCACGAAGAGGCTAGCGGTACCAAATATGTTCCGAAAGAATTAATGGATATGTGGGCAGAAAAAGATCCTGTTGATACTTTTAAAACCTATTTAATCAAACAAAGTATTTTAACTGAAACTTTGGACGAAGAATATAAAGCAGCAATTAAGACAGAAATCGACAATCATTTATTAATGGCAAACACCGAAGCCGAGATTGTTGCAACTTACAATGATGAATTAAATGATGTATACAAACAATTTGAATTTAAAGAAGTTACACCAAGCAAAGAAGTTGAAAAAATACGATTTATAGACGCCATTTCGCAAAGTTTATCGCAATCGATGTTGAAATATCCTAACCTTGTAATTATGGGACAAGACATTGCCGAATATGGTGGCGCCTTCAAAATTACGGACGGATTTGTAGAAGCTTTTGGCAAAGAACGTGTTTTGAATACTCCAATTTGCGAAAGTGCCGTAGTTTCTGCCGGAATGGGATTGTCTATAAATGGGTATAAAGCGATTGTCGAAATGCAATTTGCCGATTTTGTTTCTACTGGCTTCAATCCAGTTGTTAACTTGTTAGCTAAATCACATTATCGTTGGCAAGAAAACGCCGATGTTGTAGTGCGAATGCCATGCGGTGGCGGAACACAAGCAGGACCTTTTCACTCGCAAACTAATGAAGCTTGGTTTACTAAAACTCCAGGTTTGAAAGTTGTTTATCCAGCATTTCCTTATGATGCAAAAGGATTATTAAATGCATCTATCGAAGATCCAAATCCCGTAATGTTCTTTGAGCACAAACAATTATATAGAAGTATTTATCAAGAAGTTCCCAAAGACTATTATACACTTCCTTTAGGAAAAGCTTCTGTTGTTAGAGAAGGAAATCAGATTACGGTTATTTCTTTTGGGGCAGCCGTTCATTGGGCATTAGAAACATTAGAAAAACATCCAGACATTTCTGCTGATGTTATTGATCTGAGAACCCTGCAACCCTTGGATACAGAAACTATTTACGCCTCCGTAAAGAAAACAAACAAAGTGATTATTCTTCAAGAAGATTCGATGTTTGGTGGTATTGCCAGCGATCTTTCGGCCATGATTATGGAAAATTGTTTCGAATATTTGGACGGACCAGTTAAACGTGTGGCGAGTTTAGACAGTCCAATTCCGTTTACAAAAGCTCTAGAAGATCAATATTTACCAAAATCAAGATTTGAAATTGCTTTGCAAGAATTATTGGCGTATTAAAAATTTAAAAAAACTACTACTACAAATGAAATTATCAATCAAAATTATTGCTATTTTAATAAGTTTTACGGCTATTGTGAGTTGTAAAAAGAAAGAAATTGCTTTCCTAGATCCTTTGTTAACCAATAGAGATACTACCGTAAATCCTGCGGATGACTTTTTTATGTATGCCAATGGCGGCTGGTTTAAGAAAAATCCAATTCCTAATTCGGAACGAAGCAATGGAATTTTTAGAACTATTCAGGATACTATAAACAATCAAATAAAATCGATTTGCGAAAAATCTTCTGAAGCTGCTTCTGAAAAAGGAAGTAACAAACAAAAAATTGGCGATTTTTATGCTTCAGGAATGGATTCAATTGCTATCAACAAAGCCGGAATTTCTCCTTTGAAATACGACCTTTCTAAAATTGATGCTTGTCATGACATTGAGAGTATTTTAGCATTGGTAGCACATTTGCATACTATTGGCGCATCTCCAGCATTTGTTTTTTATGTTGGTCAAGACGAAAAAAATAGTTCTAAAAATATTCTTAGCTTTTATCAAGGTGGATTAGGTCTTGGGGAACGTGATTATTATTTTAATACGGATAAAGAAACAACAATTATTAGAACTGAATATGTAAAACATCTTCAAGCCATGATGCAATTAATGGGGCAAGATACTGCTACTGCTGCAACAAATGCCGTTTTGATTATGAAATTTGAAACCGAATTAGCCAAAGCTTCCCGAAAAATGGAGTTGTTGCGTGATCCAATTAAAAATTATAACAAAATGTCGGTTGCAAAGCTCAATGAACTTTCCTCAAACATAGCATGGGACAAAATGTTGATCGGAATGGGAATTGCAAAACCAGATTCAGTAAACGTAGCCCAACCAGAGTTTTTCCGACAGGTTGATCGTATGGCAAAATCCTATTCAATAAACGACTGGAAAACCTATTTGAAATGGGATTTAGTAAACAGTTACACTTCCTATTTAGGAAAAGATTTTGAAGATCAAAATTTCAAATTTTATTCGACTGTTTTAAGTGGTGTGAAAGTGCAAAAACCACGTTGGAAAAAAGTGGTACAACAAACGGATGGTTCGTTGGGCGAATTAATTGGTCAAGTTTATATTGACGAGTACCTTCCAGAAGGTTCTAAAGAAAAATTATTAGAAATAGGCAATAATATCCGAATCGTTTATGAAGATCATATCAAAAAACTAGATTGGATGAGCGAAGCTACCAAAGTGAAAGCCTTGAATAAGTTGAATAAAATCGTAATGAAAGTAGGTTATCCGGACAAATGGAAGGATATGAGTAGCGTTGTTATTGACCGAAACTCGTATTGTAAAAACATTATGGCGATTAATAAATGGAATTATGATTTTATGATCAATAAATTCGGAAAACCAGTAGATAGAACCGAGTGGGGCATGTATCCACAAACATACAATGCCTATTACAATCCAAGTAATAACGAAATTTGTGTTCCTGCTTGTAATATTATTGTTCCAGGTTTTGAAGGTCGAATGCCAGACGATGCTGTACTTTACGGAATTATTGGCGGATCGACTTTTGGTCATGAAATAACACATGGTTTTGACGATCAAGGCAGTCAGTATGACGAAAAAGGAAATTTAAATAATTGGTGGACACCAGAAGATTTAAAGAAATTTAAAGCCAAAACAGGTTTGATCGTTTCTCAATTCAACAAATATTTAGTAGTAGATAATAAATATGTAAATGGCGAAAATACGCAAGGCGAAAACATTGCCGATCTTGGTGGCGTTGTGATGGGTTATGAAGCTTTCAAGAAAACCAAGCAATTTACAAGCAAGCAAAAGCTAAGTGGCTTAACGCCTGATCAGCGTTATTTCTTGTCCTACGGATATGCTTGGATGGTTAATAATAATAAAGAATATTTGGCACAGATGGTCATGACCGATGTACATTCGCCATCAAAGTTCAGAATCAATGGACCATTGAGTAATATTCCAGAGTTTTACAAAACTTTTAATGTCAAACCCGGAAATAAGATGCACCAAGACAAAAAAAATCGTGTTGTCATTTGGTAAGAATAGTTAAAAAAGGAGTTTAAAATTTAAACTCCTTTTTTAATGATTATTAGATTTGTAGAAATAAAATACTATTTTTACAAAAAATATAATCTAACCTACTACAAATGAAAAAATTACTACTTGTTTCATTTTTTATTTTAACTGCTACTTTTGTATTAAATGCCCAACAAAAAATTACTTGGGAAAAAGTAAATAAACTTTCAATTCCTCAAAATCAAGTATTGATTAGAGAAAATACACCAGAAAAATTTTCACTATTTAAATTTGATTTAGACATACTAAAATCGGTACTTTCAGATGCACCATCTAAAAAATTTATCAACTCAAATTCTACTAAAATTGTAGACTTCATTAACCCTTCTGGTAAAGCAGTAAGGTTTAACATTTTTGAAAATTCCATCATGGAATCTGGTTTGGCAAATCGATACGCAAATATCAAAACCTATGTAGGAACTAGCGTTAATGATTCTTCTGAAACTATTTATTTTAGTATTACCGATTTTGGTTTTCACTTAATTTCTTTTTCCAACTATTCTGAAACATATTATATCGATACATATTCAAAGGATAAAAATACGGTTATAGCTTACTTTAAAAAGGATATAAATAAAGTTCCAAATTTTCAATGTGACGTAACAGAGGATTTTGAGCGAAATTTAAGTAACTCAATTGCAACTAATTCTTTTAGAGCAAGTGATGGAAAATTTAGAACATATCGATTAGCGATGGCGTGTACGATCGAATATGCTGCTTTTCATGTTAATGCTGCTGGTCTTTCTGGCGGAACTTTGGCTCAAAAAAAATCGGCAGTTTTATCAGCAATGATAGTAACTATGAATCGTGTAAACGGTTTATTTGAAAAAGATATGTCTCTCAAAATGAATCTTGTTGCTAATAATGACGCGATCATTTTTATCGATTCAGATACTTTTGATAATGCAACTGCGGGTACATTGATCAATCAGAGTCAAACAGTAATAGATGCAACTATTGGTGCAGCAAATTATGATATTGGGCATACTGTAAGCACCGGAGGTGGCGGCTTGGCGCAACTATATTCTCCATGCTCAACGAGCAAAGCAAGAGGAATTACAGGCCAAGGTGCTCCAGTTGGAGATCCATTTGACATTGATTTTGTAGCTCACGAAATGGGACATCAATTTGGTGCGAACCATACCCAAAATAATAATTGTAACCGATCATCAGCATCTGTAGAGCCTGGTAGTGCGACTACAATTATGGGATACGCGGGTATTTGCTCTCCAAATGTACAAAGCAATTCAGATGTTCATTTTAACGCGATTAGTATTGCTGAAATGTCGTCTTTTATAGCGGGAGCTGGCGGGTCTTGTCCGGTAACAACGACTAACGGAAATTTTGCGCCATCTGTTAATGCAGGTGTAGATTATACGATACCAAAAGGCACTGCATTTGTTCTAAAAGGAAGAGCAACTGACGCTAATAATGATTCTTTGACGTATTGTTGGGAACAACAAAATGCTGAGCCTTCAACACAACCTCCAACAAATACAGCTACTGTAGGTCCGAATTTTAGATCGTTGCCACCGCAAGTAATTGCTGATCGATATATGCCAAACCTTGCAAGTATAATTGGCGGAAATTTATCTCCAACTTGGGAAGTAATCCCAAATGTGGCTAGAACGATGAATTTTGCTTTAACTGTTCGAGACAATCGTACTCCAAATGGAGGACAAACCGGGCGTGATGATATGATTTTAAATATTGCTAATACAGGACCATTTATTATCACTGCACCAAATACAAATGTATCTTTTAATCCACTTTCCAATCAAATAATAACTTGGGATGTTGCTGGAACAATTGCAAACGGTATAGATTGCGCTTTTGTTGATATTTATTCTTCTTCAAATGGCGGTACAAGTTTTCCGATTTTATTAGCTAGTAAAGTTCCTAATGATGGGTCAGAAATAATTTCTGTTCCAAATACTATAGGTACAAGTAATAGAATTTTGATTCAAGGAAACAATCATATTTTTTTGGATGTAACCAATACAAATTTTACTATAGCCAATCCAACGGCAACTTTTGGAATAGCATTTTCCGGAATTGCTGGTGAACAAAATAAAACGATTTGTCAAAGTGGCAACGCGAGTTTTGATATAAATTACACAACACTTTTAGGTTTTTCTAATCTTACCAATCTTGCAGTTATTGGGAATCCTGCGGGATCGATAGCTGCGTTTTCGCAAAGTTCAATTAATACGACTGGTATTGTTTCGTTGAACATTACCAATACACAACTTTGTACGCCAGGAGTTTATACTTTAGTAGTAACTGGAACTTCTGGTGCAGTAACTAAAACTGTTAATTTTTATCTGGAAGTTTTAAATTCAACATTTGATGTTATGACTTTGACTTCTCCAGCCAATTTATCTTTTGCAATTCCTACGGCCACTACTTTAACCTGGGTTTCTAATCCCGCAGCTTCTAATTATGACGTTCAAGTTGCTACAGATGATGCTTTTGGTACTATCATCAGAAATGATAATATTGTAACAAATAGTTATGCAGTATCAGGATTGTCAGCTATTAGTAATTATTTTTGGAGAATTAAACCCAAAAATTCACTTTGTGCAGGAATTTACAGTGATGTTTACCGCTTTACTACAGGTCAGAAAGTTTGCGCAAATGAAGTCTCAACAAATATTCCGTTAGCAATATCATCGGCTGGTACGCCAACCATCAATTCAACCATTACAATTCCTTTTATGAATGGTGTTTTAATAAGCGATATAAATGTATCAGTACAAATCACGCATACTTGGGTAAGTGATTTAATAATAACTTTAATAAGTCCTACTGGTACTCAAATTGAATTAATAAATTCTCAATGTACAGATCAAAACAATATAAATGTTAGTTTTGATGATTTGGGGTCAACGCTAGTTTGTGGTGCAAATCCTGCAATATCTGGAACAATTAGAGCCTCACAATTATTATCCATTTTGAACGGAGAAAACTCTTCTGGAATATGGACATTACGCGTTTTCGATAAAGAAGCAGGCGATGGTGGTGCACTCACTAATTGGAGTTTAAACATTTGTACAGTACCTAATGTTCCTATAACTTGCGGACAAATAGCTACCGCTTGGGATGGTAATTCTTGGAGTAATGGTCGCCCTGTAGATAATGTTACTACCACTATCTCTGGAAATTACAATGCAATTACTGATCTAAAAGCATGTGCATTAAATATTACAAATAATGCACAAGTTACTATTAGTTCTGGAAACAATTTGATCGTTAAAGGAGCAGTAAATGTTGAAACAACAGCTAATTTGATTCTAGAAAATAATGCAAATTTAATTCAAATTGATAATATTCCCAATACAGGTTCCATAGTTGTTAAACGAAGTACGTCCGCTTTGAAACGTTTAGATTATGTCAATTGGTCATCGCCAGTTTTTGGAGCTCAGACTTTGAAACAATTTTCACCATTAACGCTTACTAATCGGTTTTATAATTTTAGTACGCCAGCAAATGTATACACTGCAGTTACTAATCCATTAACGAATACTTTTACAACTGGAAAAGGATATTTGATTCGAATGCCTGACAATCATCCAACTGCACCAACTATTTTTAGCGGTCAATTTACAGGAACTCCGAATAATGGCACTTTAGATGTAAACATAATATACGCAGGACTAAATAACAGTTTTAATCTGGTAGGAAATCCATATCCATCAACGATTAATGCTTCTGATTTTCTTACTTCAAATTCAACTACTATTAATGGCGTTTTATACTTTTGGCGCAAAACCAATGCAGCCGCAGGAACAGCTTATGCAACTTATTCGCTCGGCGGAGCAACAACAACATCGCCGACTAGCCCAACTCCTAATGGAATCATTCAAGTTGGACAAGGATTTTTAGTTGAAGCTAAAAATGTGACAATACCCAAAATAACTTTTTCAAATGCACTGCGAATTGGAAATAATTTCAATCAGTTTTTTAGACAGGAAAGTTCTATTTTTGGTGATAAAATTTGGTTAAATTTGACTAATTCTTCTGATGCTTTTAGTCAAATCTTAGTTGGTTTCGATGAAAATGCAACAAATAATGCAGATGCAAATTATGATGCAAAAGGTATAAGTGATAGTCCGCTGGCTTTTGGCTCTTTCATTAATAGTGAAGTATTTGTAATCCAAAATCGAGCAATTCCGTTTCAAAGCGCAGCTATTTTTCCGCTACATTTTAAAACAGATGTGTCTAGCAATTATGCAATAGCTATTGACCATGTTGAAGGATTATTTGCTGGTGACCAAAATATATATCTAAAAGACAATTTAACGCAAACTATAACCAATTTAAAATCAAACTCATACAATTTTTATGCGCAAGCCGGCATATTTAATTCTAGATTTGAATTAGTTTTTCAGGAAAATTCACTTTTAGCAACCTCTTTTAAAACTAATAATACTGTCAATGTTTCTTCATCTAATGGTCAAATAAAAATCAATTCACATTTAGATAATATTAAAAAAATTAAAGTTTTTGATGTTCTGGGAAGGCAGTTATTTGGTGCTGATGAAATAAATTCAAAATTATTTGTGTTATCATCTTTAATAGAAACAAAGCAAACTTTGTTGTTAAAAATAACTTTAGAAGCTGGCATAATTCAAACAACAAAAATCATATTTTAAAGTTATATTTGTAGCTTATATATTTATATTCTGAAAAATTAAAAAAATGAATTCAATAAAAAGTCTTATCTTACTATTTGCAGTAGTAATTAATTTTTTTTCTTGTCAAAACGAACCACTAGACACTGCTTTATTAAATCAGATTTCTACAAACGAAGATTGTTCAGTAACTAGTAATTTGCAAACAACGTCAATCAACAATGGTTCAACTATTAACTTGATATGGTCATCAGTGGGCGTTGCAACATCTTGGCAGGTGGAATATGGATTAACAGAAAGTTATATACTTGGTGCGGGAACAAAATTAACAACAAATTTCCCGACTATTAACATCAACAATTTGTTTGCTGCTAATTCATATACTTTTACAGTTCGTGCACTATGTGGGTCAGATTTTGGCGAATGGTCTGAATCGATTATAACCGTAGGAAATAATCCAAATTGTCTAAATCCTACTAATTTAACGGCATCAAGATCAACATTAAATACAACTGAAATATCTGTAAATTGGAATGCGCCAACTACGCAAAACCTCTGGGAAATTCAATATAGTACTTCAGGATTTACACTAGGTACAGGAATAATTATTTCTTCAAATTCCAAACCAAAATTAATAACCGGATTATTAGCTGTAGGTTATGATTTTTATATTAGATCAAAATGTTCTTCATCAGAATTTAGTAATTGGATTGGTCCTATAAATGTTCCAGCCCTTAGATAAATAGGGTCTATTTTAATTTATCATCTAAAAATTATTTTATATTTTTTTATTAATCTACTTGCTTTTTTGTGGCATAAACTTTGCCCTATTTTATTAGAAAACGATTTTTTAGACCTTACATCGATTTTTATTCAAATTTCGAATCAATACTACTAAATTTGTTTAGATTATATTAAAATAAACACTGTCAATCTGACTCACTACAAACTATGTCACACCATAAAATCTTAACCTTTGACAATTTGTCATTGCAAGAATTTGATTCCGAAGCCGAATTAATTCCATTATTAACACCTGAAGATGAAGAAGAAATGAATAATGAATCATTGCCAGATTCATTACCAATTTTGCCACTTCGAAATACAGTTTTATTTCCAGGAGTTGTAATTCCGATTTCTGCTGGAAGAGATAAATCTATAAAATTAATAAATGACGCAAATGCAGGCGATAAAATTATTGGTGTTGTAGCTCAAATTAATGAAGAAGATGAAGATCCAACAAATGGAGATATTCATACTGTAGGAACTGTAGCCAGAATTTTGAGAGTTTTGAAAATGCCTGATGGCAATATTACAGTAATTCTTCAAGGAAAAAAACGTTTCGAAATCGATACTATTACTGATGTAAAGCCATATATGCGGGCAACAGTAAAAGAAGTTTCTGAAAAAAGACCAAGTAAGCACGATACTGAATTTACTGCTATTTTAGAATCGATAAAAGAGTTGGCTATTCAAATTATTCGAGAAAGTCCAAATATCCCTACAGAGGCCACCTTTGCAATTAAAAACATTGAAAGCCAATCGTTTTTAATAAATTTTGTATCTTCCAATATGAACTTAACTGTTCAAGAAAAACAGGACTTATTAGTTATTAATGCTCTGAAAGAAAGAGCCTTAGAGACTCTGCGTTTTATGAATATCGAAATGCAAAAACTCGAACTCAAAAATGATATCCAATCAAAAGTAAGATTTGATTTAGACCAACAACAACGAGAATATTTTTTGCATCAACAAATGAAAACTATCCAAGAAGAACTGGGTGGAGCTTCGCAGGAGCAAGAAATAGAAGAAATGCGAACGCGTGCAAAAGAAAAAACTTGGGATGAAAAGACGGAAAAGCATTTTGAAAAGGAAATATTAAAAATGCAACGAATGAATCCTCAAGCCCCCGATTTTGGGATTCAACGCAATTACTTGGAACTATTTTTAGATTTACCTTGGGGAAAATTCTCTAAAGATAATTTTGATTTAAAGAGAGCTCAAAAAATACTAGATAAAGATCATTTTGGTTTAGATGACGTCAAAAAAAGAATGATCGAACATTTAGCAGTATTAAAACTTCGAAATGACATGAAGTCGCCAATTATTTGCTTGACTGGCCCTCCGGGAGTTGGTAAAACTTCTATTGGCAAATCGGTTGCAGAGGCACTTGGCCGCGAATATGTTCGAATATCGCTTGGCGGATTGCGTGATGAAGCTGAAATTCGGGGACATCGAAAAACTTATATTGGTGCAATGCCTGGACGAATTATTCAAAGTTTGAAAAAAGCCGGAACTTCAAATCCTGTATTTGTTTTGGATGAAATTGATAAATTAACGAGCAACAATCAAGGCGATCCATCTTCGGCATTATTAGAGGTTTTAGATCCAGAACAAAACAGTGCTTTTTATGACAATTTCCTAGAAATGGGTTATGATTTATCTAAAGTGATGTTCATTGCTACTTCAAATAATATGGCAACTATTCAACCTGCATTAAAAGATAGAATGGAAGTTATCAAAATGTCTGGCTATACAATTGAAGAAAAAGTAGAAATTGCCAAACAACATTTATTTCCAAAACAATTGAAAGAACATGGACTGAAATCCAAAGATTTTTCTATAGGTAAAAAACAATTTGAAAAAATAATTGAAGGTTATACAAGAGAATCAGGAGTTAGAGGTTTAGAAACCAAAATTGCACAAGTAATTCGTAATGCAGCCAAATCAGTTGCGATGGAAGAAGAGTATAATAAAAGAGTTACAGATCAAGACATTATAAAAATTTTAGGTGTCCCAAGAATGGAGCGTCATAAATCTGAAAGTAATGAAGTTGCAGGAGTAGTAACAGGACTGGCTTGGACAAGTGTAGGTGGCGATATCTTATTTATTGAATCTTTGATTTCAAAAGGAAAAGGAACCATGACAATTACAGGAAATCTTGGAACTGTGATGAAAGAATCGGCAACAATTGCACTAGAATATATAAAAGCAAATGCCGAATTATTAGGTCTAGATTCAGAGATTATTGCCAAATATAATATTCACATTCACATTCCAGAAGGAGCAACGCCCAAGGACGGACCAAGTGCAGGAATTGCTATGTTGACCTCATTAGTGTCTTTATTTACGCAAAAAAAAGTAAAGAAAAGTCTTGCCATGACTGGCGAAATAACACTTCGTGGAAAAGTATTGCCCGTTGGTGGTATTAAAGAAAAAATCTTAGCTGCTAAGCGGGCCAACATTAAAGAAATTATTTTATGTTCTGAAAATAAAGCAGATATTGACGAAATTAAATCTGAATATATAGAAGGGGTAACTTTTCATTATGTCAAAGAAATGAGCGAGGTTTTGGCAATTGCTATCACAAAAGACAAAGTAAAAAACGCGAAAGAAATTTTATAAGAAAAATTAAAAATATATTTTTAGTCTATTTTTTTAGCCATAGATAAAATCTATATTTAAATAATAAACAATTATTTATCAATAGTTTACATAGTATTATCTAAAGTATTTTTTTATAAAATTATTAATACTGACTGTTCCGTTTTCAGTCAAATTTTTGATGAATGCACTGCCTACAATTGCTCCTTTTGCAAATTTTGTAGCTTGGTCAAATGTCGATTTGTTGCTAATTCCGAAACCTACAATTTGTGGGTTTTTCAAATTCATGTCGGCAATTCGTTGGAAATAATTTTGTTGTGAATCTCCAAATTCGTTTGAACTTCCGCCAGTTACAGATGCCGACGAAACCATATAAATAAATCCGTTGGAAACCGAATCTATATATCGAATTCTACTTTCTGAGGTTTGTGGTGTAATTAGAAATACATTTATTAAACCATATTTCTCGAAAATTTCTTGGTATTGTTCGTCATAAATATCAACTGGTAAATCAGGCATAATAATTCCGTCGATACCAATTTCTTGACATTTTTTGCAAAAATTTTCAACACCATATTGTAACATCGGATTGAAATATCCCATAATTATCAATGGAATTTTCACACTTTCGCGAATGTTAGAAAGTTGTTCAAACAGCAATTTAGTTGTCATTCCGTTTTGAAGTGCTGCTGTCGAACTTTCTTGAATAGTAGGTCCATCGGCAAGAGGATCACTAAAAGGCAACCCTATTTCGATCATATCGACACCTGATTTTTCAAGATCTTGAATAATTTGAACGGTATCGTTCAGGTTTGGATATCCTGCTGAAAAGTATATGGATAATAATTTTTTGTCTTCTTGAAGTTTTTGATTTATTCTGTTCATTTTTTGTTTTTTAATCCTGACAGATTTTAAAAATCTGTTAGGTTTTTTTTTATCTTGTTTTGCGTTAGGGATTGAAGTGAAAATCCTTTTGTCTCGTTTTTCAGAACGAGACAAAAGATTGCAACGGAAAGCCCGACCTCGTCAAGTCATTTTTCTTGACTTTACGAGGTAACGCCCAACTATAATTTGAAGTAATCGATATAGGTATTCAAATCTTTGTCGCCACGACCTGAGCAGTTAATAACCACAATATCAGTTGGTTTGAACTTTTTGACATCGAGAATTGCAAATGCGTGCGCGGTCTCGATTGCTGGAATAATGCCTTCGGTTTGCGATAATTTAATTCCCCAATTCATGGCATCTTCATCGGTAATTGCTATAAATTCGGCACGATTGGTTTCGAATAAATGAGCGTGCATTGGCCCAACACCAGGATAATCTAGACCTGCAGAAATTGAGTAAGGCTCAGTAATTTGTCCGTCTGGCGACTGCATTAACAAGGTTTTTGCACCATGAATAATTCCGATTTTGCCCAGTGCAGATGTTGCTGCACTCTCGCCCGTATCGATGCCTTTTCCTGCGGCTTCTACAGATATAATATTCACTTCTGGATTGTCTAAAAAATGATAGAAAGTTCCAGCCGCGTTGCTGCCCCCGCCTACACAGGCAATGACATAATCTGGATTTTCTCGACCTTCTTTTTCGAGTAATTGTACTTTTATTTCTTCGGAAATTACTGCTTGAAAACGCGCCACCATATCTGGATATGGATGTGGACCAACCACTGAACCGATTATATAATAGGTGTCTTCTGGATTATTTATCCAATCACGGATGGCTTCGTTGGTTGCATCTTTTAAGGTTTTTGAACCTGAAGTTGCTGGTCGAACTTCGGCACCCAACATTTTCATTCTGGCTACGTTTGGTGCTTGTCGTTTGATGTCGACTTCGCCCATATATACTATGCACTCCAAACCCATTAAGGCACAAACTGTTGCGGTGGCAACGCCGTGTTGACCAGCGCCAGTTTCGGCAATGATTCTGGTTTTTCCGAGACGTTTTGCAACTAGAATTTGTCCGATTGTATTATTAACTTTGTGCGCGCCCGTGTGACACAAATCTTCTCTTTTTAGATAAACTTTGGTGTTATATTCTTTAGACAATCGCTCGGCAAAATAAAGTGGAGTAGGGCGGCCTACATAATCCTTAAGCAGATAATTAAATTCTTCTTGAAACGAGGTTTCTGCTGTTATTTTCAAGTAATTTTGTCGCAATTCTTCTACATTTGGATACAACATTTCGGGAATGTATGCTCCACCAAAATTTCCGTAAAATCCTTTTTCGTTAACGTGATAAGTTGTTGTCATTTTTATAATTGTGTTATAAATTGTTGTAATAAATTGGTGTTTTTTAGTCCAGCTTCGATTTCGAATTTACTGTTTACATCGATAGCATGAATTGGCAAATTCAAATTTTTTATTTTTTCTATTTCTTCAATTCCGATGCCACCAGAAAGGAATAATGGTTTTTGAGATTTGTAATTTTCCAATATTTGCCAATTAAAAGTTACACCATTTCCGCCATGTAATTTTCCTTTGGTATCGAAAAGGAAATAATCGCAAACATTTTCATATCGATTTAGAATTTCAAAATCAAAATCGTCATCTACAGAAAAAACTTTGATTATTTTGATGTTTTTATTTCTTAGATCTTGACAAAATTCTCCTGTTTCAGCTCCATGAAGTTGAATTAAATCTAAATTGTGTTTTTTGATTGTCGTATTTATTTCTTCTAAACTTGAGTTTACAAAAACACCAACTTTTTTGATTGTTTTGGGAATTTCTGGAATTTCGCCATCAAAATATCTTGCTGATTTCTCGTAAAATATAAATCCAAGATAATCTGGAAGTAATTGACTTACTTCGAGAATGTTTTGGGGATATTTCATTCCGCATATTTTAAGCCCCACCCCAACCCTCCCCGAAGGGGAGGAAGCCAAAGTATTAAAATTATTATTCGTTGTTTTATTATCCATATTCTTATTTTTTGCCACAGATTTCGGAGATTAACACAGATTTTTTATAAACTCACTTGCTGCTAATCCTGCATTTTCTGTTTTCATAAAATTTTCTCCTATTAAAAAGCCTTTGTAACCAAATGGTTTTAGTTCTTGAATTGCAGTGATTGATGAAATACCGCTTTCGGAAACTTTTACAAAATCATTTGGAATTTCATTGGCTAATTGCTTACTGAAATCTAAACTAACTTCGAAAGTTTTTAGGTTTCTATTATTCACGCCAATCATATCGAGACTTGGCATAATTGATTTTTGTAATTCTTCGAGATTGTGAATTTCTAATAATACTTCTAAATCTAAACTTTTAGCAAATTCTGATAAATATTTTATTTCTTCTCGAGTTAAAACAGCAGCTATGAGCAAAATTAAATCGGCTCCATGTGCTTTGGCTTCCAGAATTTGGTATTCGTCAACAATAAATTCTTTTCGTAATAACGGAATATTTACAGATGCTCGTGCCAATAATAAATCGTCCAGCGAACCACCAAAATATTTTCCATCTGTTAAAACTGAAATCCCACAAACTCCTGCATTTTCGTAACCTTTTACAACTTCTTCAACAGTAAATGAATTGTTGATATTTGGTTTTGACGGAGAACGTCGTTTATGCTCGGCAATTATTCCTGAATTGCTATTTATTAAATTTTGACTTAACGAAATTGTTTTTCTTTCAAATAAAACCGAATTTTCTAATTGCAAAACTGGAATTATTGATTTTTTGAGAATTACTTCTCGTCGTTTATCTAAAATTATACGATCTAAAATATTCATTTTTTTATTTTTATTAAAAGAAACAAAGGTCTCAAAGATTCAAGTTTTTAAAAGTATTACAAGTGTTATTATTTGCTTAATTCTTTCAATTTATTCAAGCTAATAAGTCCTTTTCCAGACAATAAACTTTCTTTAGCGAGTTCAAATCCTTGTTTAATATCTAAATTATTTACCGTTGCAATCGCCATTCCAGCATTGGCACAAACAACATTGTTTTGGGCTTCGGATCCTTTTCCTGACAAAATATTGATAAACATTTGCGCAGATTGTTGTATTGTTTTTCCACCTTGAATGTCTTTTTGATTGAGTTGTTGCAATCCGAAATTTTCTGCTGCAAACATGGTTTCTTTGGTTCTTGAAATAGATTTTGTATTTCCAGTCAGCGAAATTTCGTCATAACCATCAAGACTGTGCAAAATATTGAAATTAGTATCGGTTTTCTGATACAAATAAGCATACATTCTGGCTAATTCTAAACTAAAAACACCAACCAATTGATTTTTTGGAAAACTAGGATTGACCATTGGACCCAACATATTGAAGAACGTTTTTACGCCCAATTCCTTTCTAATTGGTGCCACGTTTTTCATTGCTGGATGAAAAAGCGGTGCATGCAAAATGCAAATTCCTGCTTTATCGATACATTTTTCGAGAAAACTAGCATCATTACTAAATTTTACACCAAGATTTTCCATGACGTTGCTTGATCCAGAAATAGATGAAACGCCGTAATTACCATGTTTAGCTACTTTAATTCCTGCGCCAGCCGTAACAAATGATGCCAATGTAGAGATGTTAAATGTATCTTTGCCGTCGCCACCAGTGCCGCACAAATCGATGGTATTATAGGCTGATAAATCTATTTTTATGCACAAATCTAATAATGCTTCTCTGAAACCCGTAAGTTCTTCGACGCTAATGCTTCTCATCATATAAACCGTCAAGAAACTCGCTATTTGACTGTGATTGTAGCTTCCGTTGGAGATATTGACCAACACATTTTTTGCTTCAACAGAAGATAAAGTTTCGTGGTTGAAAAGTCGGTTTAGTATGTTTTTCATGAGCCTCCCCCAACCCCTCTTAAGGAGGGGAGTACCTATTGGGGTAAATAGGTTTTATAAATGTTTTTTGATCAGTTTTTTGCTAAAGCCCCTCCTTTGGAGGGGTTGGAGAGGCTATCCAATTTTCTAAAATTTTCTTTCCGTTTGGTGTTAAAACACTTTCTGGGTGAAATTGTACGCCTCGAACATCGAATTTCGAATGTTTCAAAGACATAATTTGTCCGTTTTCATCAACTGATGTGATAATTAAATCGTTTGGAAAATTATCATTAGAGACAACCCAAGAATGATAACGCCCGACTTCAAATTCGGTTGGTAAGTCTTTAAAAAGGATATCGTCTGGATTTGTGATTTTGATTTTTGTAGCAACACCGTGATACACTTTTTCTAGATTAATTAGACTTCCGCCAAAAACTTCGCCAATAGCTTGCTGCCCAAGGCAAACACCTAAAATACTTTTTGTAGCTGAGTAATGCGCTAATACTTCTTTTAATAATCCTGCCTCGTTTGGAATTCCTGGTCCAGGCGAAAGCACAATTTTATCGAATTTTTCTAATTCTTCAATATCGAATTCGTCGTTGCGAAAAACGGTAACTTGACAATCCAAATCTTCGAGATAATGCACTAAATTATAGGTAAAACTATCGTAATTATCTATGACTACTATTTTTTTCATTTTTTTGTCTTTAATCTTGCTTCTATTTTCTTGACTCTATTTTCTAAATCTTTTCAGCTAATTCCAAAGCTTTATTTAATGCTCCTAATTTGTTGTAAACTTCTTGCATTTCGTTTTCTTCTGTTGATGAATTTACAATTCCAGCACCAGCTTGATAGTGCAATTGATGATTTTTGCTCAAGAAAGTTCGAATCATAATTGCATGATTAAAATTGCCTTCAAAATCCATGAAACCGATTGCTCCGCCATAAAAATCACGATTTGTTTTTTCGTATTTTTCGATGAGTTGCATTGCTTTGTGTTTGGGTGCGCCAGAAAGTGTTCCTGCTGGAAAAGTATCGGCTACAACTTGCATTGTGGTAGCCTTTTCGTGCAAGTTTCCTGTTACTTTAGAAACCAAATGAATTACGTGCGAGAAAAACTGCACTTCGCAATAGTTTTCGATTTGCACATTTTTTCCGTGACGACTTAAATCATTTCTTGCCAAATCGACCAACATTACGTGTTCGGAATTTTCTTTTGGATCTTCTTGTAGTTTTTTAGCAAGAATTGCATCTTGTTCGTCGTTTCCTGTGCGTTTAAATGTTCCTGCTATTGGATGAATTTCGGCTTTACGGTTTTTGACTATAATTTGTGCTTCTGGCGATGAACCTAGAATTTTGAAATTTCCGTAATCGAAAAAGAATAAATATGGACTTGGATTTATGCTTCTTAGAGCGCGATAAACATTGAATTCGTCTCCTTTAAAATTTTGTGTAAATCGGCGAGATAATACCAATTGAAAAACATCGCCACGTTGACAATGTTTTTTGGCTAGGGCAACATTGGTTTTAAATTCTTCATCAGATAGGTTTGATGTTGATTTCCCCTCATTTGCGTAGGCGTAAGAAGCAAAATTTTTTGATTGCAATAATTGCTCAATTTCGTGAATGTTATTTTCATTTGTTGTCGAATGACAAAAAATAAAGGCTTCGTTTTTGAAATGATTTATGGCTATTATGTTTTGATAAACGGCATAATATACTTCTGGAATTTCGAGATTATTTTCTTTTTTTGAGATATCTATTTTCTCGAAATAACGAACGGCATCATAAGAAATGTAACCAAACAAACCATTGTTGATAAACTTGAAATCGTTTTTTTGTGACTCGAATTGCGAGGCAAAATTTTGAATGATTTCTGGAACATTGGTCGATTTATCGATGTTGAACTTTGAGGATGATCTGTCAGGAAAATTTTGGGTTACAGTTTCGTTTTCGATTTTAATATGGGCAATCGGATTGCAACATATATAGGAGAAACTATTGTCGTTGCCACGATAATCGGAACTTTCGAGTAAAAGACTATTAGGGAATTTGTCACGAATTTTCAAGTAAATGCTTACGGGTGTTATGGTATCGGCCAAAATTTGTTTGTGAAAAGTATGTAATTGAAATTGTTTCATTTTGATTTTTGATAATAAAAAAAGGACTTGTCGTGATTGACAAGTCCTTTTTGATATTTATTTAAATATACTATAAAGTAAACTTCTTCACGACGTTTGACGTAAATTGTTCCACCACCAAGTATTGTTTTTTATTGTTATCATAATTGAATGCAAATATAGTCAAAAAAAATGAAGTTGCAAATTTTGATTCAATTTTAATTTGCGTGAGGGATAGCAGTGAAAATCCTTTTATGAAGCGTAGCGTAATAAAAGATTGCAACGAATAGCCCGGCCGAAGGGCACGTCCAAAAAAAGAAAACTTCGAAATTACTCCCGAAGTTTCTTAAAATTATTATTCTAATTTTTAGAATTTTAAAGCTACAGCCAAATCAAATTCGTCTGAAATCGTCTTGTCTCCAAGGTTTTCAAAAAATGATCCTGATCCGTATTTAATTCCGTATTTAGTTCGATCAATTTTAAGGTTGGTGGTGGCAGTTTTCCCTGTAACAAGCATTTCGAATTTGATAGGAGCAGTAACATCTTTGATCGTTAAATCTGCAGTTACAGTATATTTTCCTTTTCCATTGTCAGCAATAAGTTTGAAATCTATTTTTGCTGTTGGATATTTTGTAGTTCCGAAGAAATCATCTGCTTTTAAATGCCCATCAAGATCTTCCTTACCTTTTCCAGATTGCAAATCGGTGGTATTAATTGAGTTCATATCAATAGTTAGGGCACCGCCTTTTAGTTTTTTCTTTGCAAAAACTAATGTTCCGTCTTTTACATTTATTGTTCCTGAGTGTTGCCCTGTAACTTTTTTGCCAATCCAATTAATTGAACTTGTCGATGGATTTACTTTTTTTTGTTGTGCACTAATCGTAGCGGTTGCGGCAAGGATTAGGGCAATTGCAATTGTTTTTAGATTTTTCATGCTTTGTTAAATTTTTAATTGTTAGTATTAAATAGTGATAAATAAGTCTTTGTTCGATTTTCGTACTTTTTTGTTGTGCTGTGTCGCATCGTCCTCACTTCTGTAGCCTATTGCTGCTACCAGTGATGCATTAAGATGGAGTTTATTTAGTCCCAAAATTTCGTTGTACTGTGATGGTACAAAACCTTCCATCGGGGTAACATCAATTTTGAGTTCGGCAGCCGCTGCGAGCAAATTTCCTAATGCTAAATAGGTTTGTTTTTGATTCCAAATATTAATTTCGTCAGTGGTTTTATTCAAAATTGCACCTTTCATATAATCGCCATATCCAGAAACTGATTCGATTGGAATATTTCGTGTTAACGCAATCGTGTTTAAGTAATCATCTATATCGGTAGCATCAATTTTTGTATAATTGGCAAAAACAATGAGATGAGATGCATCTACAACTTGACTTTGCCCCCATGATACAGGTTGTAACTGGGCACGAATTTCTGGATTTTCAACAATAATAATTTGGTAGGCTTGCAAGCCGTAAGACGATGTGCTTAAGCGAATTGCTTCTTTCAAAAAAACAAGATCTTCACGAGATATTTTTTTTGTTGTATCGAATTTTTTTGTTGCATAACGCCAGTTTTGATTTTCTAAAAAAGTGCTCATATATTTATTATTATATTAATGTTCTATATTTTTCTAAAAGATTATTAAGTTGGTTTAATTCGATTGCCGTCAGATTATCAGCAAATTTTTTTTCGTGCTTTATTACTAAAGGATCTAATTTTGAAAGAACTTCTAGACCTATATCAGTAATTAATATTTCTATTTTTCGTCTGTTTTGCAAGCATTCATTTCTAGTGACCATTTTTTTTAAAAGTAATTTATCAACGAGCCGTGTCGTATTGCTGTTCTTAGCAATCATGCGCTCTTGAATTGAACACATATTTGCTGGTTTACCCTTCTGACCTCTAAGAATACGTAAAACATTATATTGTTCGTTAGAAATATCAAAAGGCTTTAATATCTCTTGGAAACAATCTGACAAAACATTGCGTGTAAACGAAATGTTAAGCAAAACTTTTTTCGCTACATCTAATGCAACTGTACTTTTAATTTCTTTTTCAATATTCATTACCACATAATTATTTTGTATATACAAATGTACTAAGTATTTATATTCGTCTATACAAATGTGTATTAAATTTTTGTTAAACTTTTTTTATTAAAATAAAACAGATTGATTATTTTTGAAAAAAAATTGAAAATGGATTTATCACAAAATGAATGGAGCGAACAATTGACAAATGATGTTAATGCAATAGTTATTGATGTTAGAACGCCTGATGAGTGTGCAGAGGGCATAATACCAAATGCGATCTGCATTGATATTTTTAAAGGACAAGGATTTGTTTATGAAGTTGATGTATTTGACAAGACTAAAAACTTTTATTTGTATTGTAGAGCCGGAAGCAGAAGTGCCCAAGCTTGTATTATCATGAATCAGTTGGGTTTTATAAACACTTTCAATTTGGCGGGCGGTTTTATGCAATGGCATGGACAAGTTGTAATGCAAAACAAATAATTTTGATCCTCTTTTTACTATTTAAATTGCAATAGCATGGCAAAACTTAGATTGCTGTGAGATACTATTGACATATATATAGCTTCGCCAGTTTTCTGACTTTTTATTGTCAGTTTTTCATTGTGCGATAGTTCTTTAAGATAATTCAGATCTATTGATGCGATTTGTTTTTTCATTAATACAGCGATGTCAATCGTATCGATGCACCACTCTAGATATTTTATGCTATTGACGTGATTAACAATATCTAAATCTGAAAAGACTACTTTTCTATTTTTTACCTCAAAAGCCTGCTCATTATAATCTATTTTTGAAACTCTTTGACTGGTAGCAAAATGATTAGTAAATTTCTCAAAATGTTTGTGAGTAATTGCTAAGGTTTCAGCGCGCCGGGTTTTGGTATTCATTACGGCCCAAAAAGTTTCCGACGCACAAATTTTTTCATTATTCAAATAAACTTCCATGGCTCGAACCGATCTGGAATTTTCTAACGAAACAATCCATGTTTTTATGGTTATTGTATCTTTCCATTTTGGCAGTTGTGCGATTTCTACACGCATTCTGCTTAAAACCCATGCTTGGTCAAAGACTTGCATGTCGCTAAAGCTAATCCCACCAAGCTCAGAATGTAACGCAGCAGTAATTTGCATCAAGTTGCATAATTCGGTATATTTTAAATATCCGTTTGGTGCACATTGAATAAAATTAATGTCAAAATTTTTGGATAAAATAGAAGTAAAATTTGGTGAAATTGGCATGTAATAATTATGTTTTTTTTATTTTTGATTTGATTAAAGCTACAATTTTCTCAAATTTTGTTTCATAATCAAACCAAGTTATATTTTCAATGCGTTTAAACCATGTCATTTGTCTTTTGGAAAACCTTCTTGTGTTTTTTTTGATTTCGTTAATGGCTAATTCTAAAGAAATTTCGTTTTCAAAATATTGAAATAACTCCCGATAACCAACTGTTTGGAGCGCATTTAAGTTTTTATTTGGAAATAGTTTCTCGGCTTCATCCAGCAATCCTTCATGCATCATTAGGTCAACGCGTTGATTGATACGGTTGTAAACAATTCCTCTTTCAGCTTTCAATCCGATAATAATAGGAGTGAAGTTCCGCTTATTTTTTTCTTTGTCAAGAAAACTCGAATACGGTTTTGCCGAGCTCATACAAACTTCAACAAAACGCATCATGCGTTGCGGATTTTGAAGAGTTTGTGGATTTTTATTTTTTAAAGATTCAAAATATTCAATATCTAATTCTTGAAGTTTTTGTTGTAAAAAAATTAATCCTTGTTGTTCATATTCTAATCGAATTTTTTCTCGAACAGCATCTTCAATTTCTGGAAATGTATCAAATCCTTTCAAAATAGCGTCGACATACAAACCCGAACCGCCAACCAAAATTTGAATATTATTTTTCTGAAAAAGCTCGTCCAATTTTGCGATGGCTTCTTTCTCGAAATCGCCAACGGTATAATTGTCAAAAATCGATTTATTTTGGATAAAATGATGTTTGGCTTGCGACAGTTCTTGTTGGCTTGGAACGGCGGTGCCAATTTGCATTTCTTTGTAAAACTGACGACTATCGCAGGAAATAATCTCGCAATTATAATGTTGTGCCAATGCAATACTTAAGGACGTTTTTCCTATGGCTGTTGGTCCGATTATGGTAATTAGATAGTTCAAAGTCTATTTTATTTTTGTCATTTAACTTTTTTATATCAAAAATTGATAACTTTAAGAAATTTGCTTTTGCGAACGTGACTTCGAATAATATTTTTTACGTCTCTATTGTTTTGCATAGGTATGAGTATGTTCTTGAGTACTTCTGGATTTGTAATTTGATAGTTCAAATCGTAAAATGCATAGCCTTTATAAATACCATTTTCTATTAGAATTGCACTTTTTTCTGAGATATTCCGCCCTTTGTCGATAACGATCATGTTTTGATTTTCGAACGTGTTTTTTGTGATAAATTCTTGAACTCGCGCATTATATTCGTCTGCCGAAATTTTGCCAACACAGGCGCCATCACATTCTTTTATTTTGTACTGAAAACATTCGTTTTTAGTATCATACAAACCTGTAAATTTTTGGCATAAATTGTAATGCGACGTGATTCTGAAAAGGGCGTTTTTGGCTTCTTGTGGCGACGAAAATGAAGTAATTTCTTTTTTGCGAGCATCGGTTTTTTGAAGTTTCAATAGCAAATATCCATTTTCACTTTTCTCGGAATATAATGCTAAATTGAAAAGTGTTTTGCGTTGCGCACGATTAAAAATAGGCTTATTGACCTTTATTTCTTCAGATTCTTTGAGTAAAGCGATCAATTCTGAACCAGTTTCTTCATAAGAAACATTGAAAGCTGCTCCCTGAATTTTTTTAGATTTTTGATCAGTTCCTGTAAAATGTTGGTTCATTCGTTTCTTTATGTTTCTACTTTTTCCGATATAAACCAAAATCCCTTTTTCGTTATAAATATGGTAAACGCCCGTGCGAGAAGGCATTTGTTCCATAAGATCTCGAAGTTTTGGTGTGATTCCTTTTTCGACTTCAAATTTTATTAAATCGTTCAGAATGGTTTTTTCGAGATCTTTGTCCAACAACATTTTGAACAATTTTACCGTTGCCATCGCATCGCCAGTAGCACGATGACGATCTGCCATTGGGATTCCGAGTGCGCGAACGAGTTTTCCTAAGCTATGCGAAGGCTGCTCGGGCATTAATTGTTGCGATAGTGCAACGGTACAAAGTGTTTTGGAATTGAAATCGTATCCCAAACGACGAAACTCAGTGCGCAAAATACGGTAATCGAAAACGGCATTATGCGCCACAACAATACAATCTTGCGTGATTTCGATAATGCGTTTGGCAACTTCATAAAACTTGGGCGCGCCTTTGAGCATTTCGTTATTTATGCCCGTGAGTTTCACGACAAACGGCTGAATCGGTTTTTCGGGATTAACCAAACTAATAAACTGATCTACAATTTCGTGTCCGTCGAATTTGTAAATCGCGATTTCGGTAATACCTTCTTCATTGTATTGACCACCAGTGGTTTCTATGTCTAATATCGCGTACATTTTCAATATCAATATCAAAAATCAATTGCAATGTCAATAATTAAAAAATCAATTTCAATTTTCGAGAAACTAAAAATTGATTTTTTTGATTGCTATTGTAATTGAAATTAAAAAATCATTTTTTGTTAATTATCATTTTTGAGGCAATCGCAATTAGTTTTTCAACTTCCTTTAAAAGTAATAGTCTAATCTCTTCACTGCGTTCATTGATATAGTTTAAAATTTTCAAGGAATTTCTAGATTCTTTTAACTCTTTTGCAGCTAATCCGACTTTAAAGACAAAATCTTTATCAGTTATTGTTCCTTGCGCTTCACCAAAATTTAAAGAGGAACTACCTGACGATCTAATGAGTTGATTTTTATAATATTCATTTTCGTAGGATTTATTCAAATTTCTTGTAAAGAAAATACATTCTCCAGCGAACCGAACCAATCTATCTTCGAAATTGAAAATTTTCTCACTAAAAATATTTTTTTCCTCCATTTATATTTATTGAATTTTATTTTTCAAATTGCAATTAATATTGATTTTTACAATTGAAATTGATATTGCAATTAATCATCGTGAGCCAAAGATACTACTTCCAATCCGAACCATGGTACTACCTAAATCAATTGCGAGTTGATAATCGCCCGACATCCCCATTGATAAGATATTTAGTTGACAGTTTGTAGTTTTCAGATTGCTAATTTTATCGAAAATAGTTTTTAAATATTGAAATTCTTTTTTAATTTGCACTTGATTTTCAGTAAAAGTTGCCATTCCCATTAGTCCAGTTACTCGAATATTTGTTAGTTTTTTGAATGATTCTGAATGTAAAATTTCTGTTAATTCGTCATCATTCAATCCAAATTTAGTTTCTTCTTCGGCTATATGCATTTGCAACAAACAATCAATAACCCGATTGTATTTTGCTCCTTGTTTGTTAATTTCTTGCAACAATTTTAGGCTATCAACGCCGTGAATCAAGCTTATATATTCTGCCATAAACTTCACTTTATTGGTTTGCACATGTCCAATCATGTGCCACTCGATATCTTTTGGCATGGTTTGCCATTTGTCGGTCATTTCTTGGATTTTGTTTTCTCCAAAAATGCGTTGTCCAACGTTGTAGGCTTCCATTAGATCGCTAACTGGTTTGGTTTTAGAAACTGCAACAAGAGTTACCGATGCTGGAAGCTGGGATTTTATTCGGAGTAGGTTTGTGGTTATTGACATGTTATAATAATAATTGATGATAAAAGCATTTTCTATAGAAAAAAAGTATATTATTGTGTTTTGAAATATAATACTTTAAAATGGAAACAATTGAAAAATATGGTGAAAATTTATTTGATGAATTTGAAACTAAATTAGAATACATAATTAATAATTATAAAAATCATCATGGAGAAAAATAAAATTAATAAATATTAGACATTCTCCAAGTATAAAAATGTCTAATAATGGATTTAATTATAGCGTTGAAGTTAATCGGTGGCATATTTATAATGATTCAGAAATAGTTGGAAATTTTTTTTCGATGTTTGATAAATTTGGACATTATTATTATTATTTTTAAATTTATAATTAGATATTAATTTAAATCTCATAAACCACCAATCCACTTCGAAACTTGGGTTCGATATAAGTACTTTTCGGAGGCATAATTAGGTTATTATCAGCAAGAGTTTTTATTTCGGAAATTTCGGTTGGAAATAACATAAATCCTACTTCGAATTCGCCTTCGTCGACCAGCTCTTTTATTGTCATTATCGATTGGTTTCCCGGAATATAATCGATGCGCTCGTCATTGCGTAAATCGTTGATTCCTAGTATTGGCTGTAACACTTTATCGAACAATATTTGGGCGTCTAATGTTTCTAGAATCGTTTGTTGCTTGTTTTCAAATTTATAAAACAAGGCATAAAAATCGCCATCAAGATACATTCCAAATTCATATTTTTCAGCAGGTTTCCAGAGTTCGTGGTGTTTTATTTTGATAATGAAATGCTCTGATAATTTACTGATAAAAGCTTCTTTCGAGTTTCCATTCAAATCACGAATTATGCGATTGTATTCATAAATTTTGACATTACTTTCGGCAATCAAAAAACTCATAAAATAATTCAAATTGGTATTTCCGGTTTTTTTATCTTGCTCGTACAACATTTCTGCCGAAGCAGATCGGTGATGGCCATCGGCAATATATAAACTTGGAATTGCTTCAAATTTTCGAACCAAAAAATCGATATCTTCTTGATTGTCAATTTTCCAAAGCAAATGTTTTTCTCTTTTTTTGGTCGAAAATTCATAAACTCTGGGACTTTCTTTTTTGTTTGCAATCCATTTTTCTAATTCTAAATCATTTGGATAAGTGATCAAAACGGGTTCGGTATTAAATCCTGTTTCGTGCAAATAATCCTTGAATAATTCTACACGATATTGCAACGTATCTTCGTGGCGTTTTATGATGTTTTTTTGATAATCTTCGATGGAAGTTCCTGCAATAATTCCGATAAAATTTTGGTTTTTTGCCTGAATTTCATACAAATAGAAAACTGGTTTTTCTTCTTTCAAAAAAACAGCTTCATTTTTGAAATCATAGTATTTTTGTGCCACGAGCTTAAAGCGTTTTTCTAATCCTACTTTTTGTTGGTTTACATAGATTGGATTGAGAATATGCAAAAACGAAAACGGATTGAAATCTAATTGCGACGCCAATTCGGCCGCCGAATATTCGTCGTACGAGCGCGAAGTTACCAAACTTACTTTGTCTGATGTTGGTCGAACTGCTTTGAAAGGTATTATTTTTGCCATGTTTTATAGTTTTCAGTTTTTAGTGACAGTTTTCAGTGCCTACTGCGACTGACTCGAGCCTGCAAGAGCGGACTGGCGCAGCAAAACTGTGACTATATAAACTGCTTCGCAATTTTTTCTGCTTTTTTACTTTCGGAATAATCGTAGAAACCTTCGCCCGATTTTTGACCTAATTTTCCTGCTCGTACCATATTGACAAGCAATGGGCACGGCGCATATTTTGGGTTTTTGAAACCGTCGTACATTACATTTAGTATCGCTAAACACACATCAAGTCCAATAAAATCAGCTAGTTGCAATGGCCCCATGGGTTGTCCCATACCGAGTTTCATAACGGTATCAATTTCGTAAACGCCAGCAACTTTGTTGTACAACGTTTCGATGGCTTCGTTTATCATCGGCATAAGGATTCGGTTGGCTACAAAACCCGGATAATCATTTACTTCAACTGGTGTTTTACCAAGTTTTTCGGACAATTGCATGATGGTTTTTGTCACTTCAGCCGATGTATTGTAACCACGAATAATTTCGACTAATTTCATAATTGGCACCGGATTCATAAAATGCATTCCGATAACGCGTTCAGGATGAACAACTACCGATCCAATTTGTGTAATCGAAATTGACGACGTGTTGGTTGCTAAAACGGTATTATGCGAACAAATATCGCTCAATTGCTTGAAAATTTTCAGCTTCAAATCGACATTTTCAGTGGCGGCTTCTACAACCAAATCGACTCCAACAATTCCATCAGCAATATCTGTATAGGTTATGATATTAGTGATTGTTTTGGTTTTATCTGCTTCTGTGATCGTGCCTCTGGCAATCATTCGGTCAAGATTGGCTGCGATTGTAGCCATTCCTTTATCGAGTGATTTTTCTGAAACATCAATTAATTTTACGGTAAATCCCGATTGTGCAAAGGTGTGAGCAATTCCGTTGCCCATCGTGCCAGCACCTATTATGGCTATTGTTTTCATTAACAAGGTTATAAGGTTATAGGTTTAAATGTTTAGTTTAGTGTTCTTGAGAGTAAACAACTAATCTTTTTTATTTATTTTCATTCATACTATCAATAATCATATATGCCACTCGCAAAGCTTCAGTTCCATCTTCTAAAGTTACAATTGGCATTGAATTATTATTTATAGCATCTGCAAAACTTTCAAGTTCATCGAGAATTGCATTATTTGGCGAAACTTCAGGATTGGCAAAATATATTTGCTTTTTTTCGCCTTCTGCATTTTGCAAAATCATGTCAAAATCACCAGGAACTTCTGGTGCTTCTTTCATTTTTACAACTTCACAAACTTTATCCAAATAATCAACTGATATGTAAGTATCTTTTTGGAAAAAACGTGATTTCCGCATATTTTTCATCGAAATTCTACTCGAAGTAATGTTGGCAACACATCCGTTTTCGAATTCAATACGAGCATTTGCAATATCTGGCGATTGGCTCAAAACCGAAACGCCGCTTGCATTTACCGCTTTTACTTTGGATTTTACGACGCTCAAAATGGCATCAATATCATGAATCATCAAATCTAAAACTACTGGAACATCGGTACCACGAGGATTGAATTCGGCCAAACGATGTGTTTCGATAAACATCGGATTTTCGATTTGGTTTTTTACAGCTATAAAAGCAGGGTTAAAACGCTCGACATGACCAACTTGACCTTTTACATTAAACTCTTTAGCCAAAACTATAATTTCTTCAGCTTCTTCAACAGTATTCGAAATTGGTTTTTCTATAAAAACATGTTTTCCAGATTTTATGGCGACTTTAGCACATTTGAAATGCGAAAGTGTTGGCGTTACAATATCTATAACATCTACTGCATGAATTAATCTAGCAATCGTATCAAATTGGTTGTAACCAAATTCGGCAGCAATTTTGGCACCGTTTTCATGATTTTCGTCATAAAAACCGACTAATTCATACTTTTCTGATTGTTGTAATAATCGCAAATGTATTTTTCCGAGATGACCAGCACCTAAAACGCCAACTTTGAGCATAAAATTAATTTTTATCAAAAGTACAATTTTAGTTTAAAGTTTAAAAGTTTTTTAGACTTTAAGAATTGGAATTTTGTTTTTGGAATTTGAAATTTTTAGGTTTAAATTTACAGAATAAATATAATTTAAAATTGAAAGATACCAACAAACATCAAGGACTTCGTAATCAGCTCGCTAAAGTTTTACTTGAAAAAGGTATCACCGACAAAAATGTGCTTGACGCTGTAAAGAAAATTCCCAGACACTTGTTTCTGAATTCGAGTTTTGAAGATTTTGCGTACCAAGACAAAGCATTTCCTATTGGCGCTGGGCAAACGATATCGCAACCCTATACTGTTGCCTTTCAAACGCAATTATTAGAACTAAAAAAAGAGCATAAAGTTTTAGAAATAGGCACAGGTTCGGGCTATCAAACTGCAGTTTTGTGCCAGATGGGAGCAAAAGTTTATAGTATAGAACGTCAAAACGAATTATTTAAACAAACTTCGGCTTTGTTGCCAAAACTTGGAATACGACCAAAACACTTGTCGTTTGGCGATGGTTATAAAGGATTAGAAAATCACGCACCATTCGACAGTATTATTGTTACAGCTGGAGCCCCGATAATTCCGAAACCACTAATGGCACAGCTCAAAATAGGAGGAAGGCTAGTAATTCCAGTTGGAGTAGAAGAGCAAATCATGACGCTTCTAATTAGAAAAAGTGAAACCCAATTTGAGAAACACGAATTTGGCGAGTTTAGATTTGTACCTTTATTAGAAAATAAAAATTAAAAAATATGAAACAATTTATACTTAATTTTTTGCTTTCAACAATAGCAACTTTTGCTCAAGGATATACTAGTTATTTTGTAGGGAATACAACAAATATAACAACTCAAACAACACAAGGAACATGCTTAATGGGCGGAGCAACCGAACACGATAATGCCATGAGATGGTTGTTGCAAAAGGCCAATGGCGGTGATGTTGTAGTTTTGCGAAGTTCGGGAAGTAATGGTTATAATAATTATTTGTATACCGATCTTGGCATTACGGTAAACTCAGTCGAAACACTTGTGATAACTTCGATAGCAGGAGCCACAAATCCTTATGTTTTGAATAAAGTTGCCAATGCAGAAATGATTTGGTTTGCAGGTGGCGATCAATATAATTATGTATCTTTTTTTAAGAACAATGCACTTGAAGATGTATTGAATAATCATATAAATATAAAAAACGCACCAATTGGCGGCACTAGTGCCGGAATGGCAATACTTTGCGGCAACTATTTTTCAGCACAAAACGGAACATTAACATCGGCTGAAGCGCTAGCTAATCCATACAATATTAAAATGACTTTAGGAACAGATGATTTTTTGCAAGTTCCATATTTACTGACAATTACGACCGATACGCACTTTGATTATTATGACAGAAAAGGACGATTGACCGCTTTTTTAGGAAAAAGAGCCACAGATAGTGCAACTCGAAGTTTCGGAATTGCAGCAAACGAATATGTTGCCATTTGTATTGACGAATTTGGCAAAGCTCGAGTTTTTGGGGATTATCCCAATTATCAAGAGTTTGCTTTTTTTGCGCAAGCCAATTGCGGAACTTCTTATTTGCCAGAAACATGTGTTGCCAACCAGCCATTAACTTGGAACCAAAATGGAGAAGCAGTTATGGTGTATAAAATTCCCGGAACGATGAACGGTACAAACTTCTTTGAATTATCAGATTGGTATACTGGTTTTGGCGGAAGTTGGGAATATTGGCGTGCAAATAATGGCGTTTTTAGTAGCGTTTCTGGAACGCCAAGTCAATGTGTTTTGGGAAATACTAATTTTGAATCTGATGCTTTTTTAATGTATCCAAATCCATTTAAAAACGAAATTTTGATTGAAGAATCTCAAAATACTTCAATAAAAATTTATGATAGTTTGGGACGACTTATTATGGAACTTGAAAATCAAAAAAGTATAAAAACAGAAAATTTTGTATCTGGAATTTATAATGTATTGATAAAAAAAGACGGAAATATAATTTCGAAACGAATGATAAAAAAATAGAATTAGAAATTCGCTTGAGCCCCGATTGGAGTGGAAATCCTTTTGTTTCGTTTTTCAGAACGAGATAAAAGATTAGAACAAAAAGCGGGAAAGACCATTACTGATCATTCCCAAACTATTTGCTCCAAATAAAAATATTATTGCCCAATTATTTCCAAGTAGCGCTCCAAACTTTGTTTTTCAATTTGGGCTATAAATAATAAGAAATCTTCTTTGTTATTTTTGGTTTGAGCGGTTTCTAATGCATTATAATATTGCATCCGCGAATCATAATCTCCCTTAATATTGGCAATTACATAGCCATTTTGCAATAAAATCAGGTTCATTACAAGTCTAGAAGTACGACCGTTTCCATCAATAAAAGGATGAATCGTAACCAAACGTTCGTGCATTTCGGCAGCGAGTAAAACGGGATGCATCTTGTTTTTATTGGTTTCAAACCAAATAAAGTAATCTTCCATGTCTTTGGCAACTATAAACGGCTGTGGAGGCATGTACGAACTACCTTTAATCATAACTTGAACCTTTCGATAACGACCAGCATCTTCAGGATGAATACCTCGCAAGATTAGATTATGAATATTCAAAACTTCGCGCTCCACGAGCGATGTGCTTTTTTCCATCAAATGTTTGATATATCCTATAGCTTCTTGATGATTAATTGCTTCTAGATGCTCACGCATACTTTTTCCAGAAATGGTCAAACCTTCATTAATGACCAAATCGGTCTCGCGAAGCGTTAGCGTATTGCCTTCAATGCGGTTACTTTCAAAAGTATATTCGAGCTCGAGAGCTTGTGCAATTCGGTAACTATCAAATTTACGAAACTTGTCAAGCTTATCTTTAAGGGTATCAATATCTGAAATAATATCTAATAATTTATTAGAATGTTTCGGGTTGGTTCTATAATAAAGCGAGCTTTCCTCACGAACCAAATTCATCGCTTTCATTGCAAAATCATCGTTTCCTATTTCGTAAAGAATTTTTTCTTTAAGCCAAGCAACCATCAAAGTTTCATAATCAATATCCAAAAGATTTGAAAGTTTAGAAATTTGATCTCGAGTTGGTTTGCGAGTTCCGTTTTCGAATTTGCTTATCAATGCTTGATCGATGCCAAGTTCTTGAGCAACTTCGCGGGTTTTAAAACCTTTTTTTTCTCTAGCGTTTTTAAGTAATGTTTTCATGACAAATAATTTCATGACAAATTTAGTCATTTTTTTTGTAAAAAAAACTTTTTAGCTAAAAGTTTTTCTTTATTCGAGCCAAATCACGTTTAGTATCTTGTTCTTTAAGGCTTTCGCGTTTATCATAGGTTTTTTTACCACGACAAAGACCAATATCGAGTTTTGCAATTCCTTTTTCGGTGGTGTGGAGTTTTAGCGGAACGATTGTCAAACCTTTTGCTTGAACGTTTTTGGCAAGTGTTTTTAATTCTCGCTTGCTTAGAAGTAATTTGCGTTCGCTTCTTGCTTTGTGGTTAAACTGGTTTCCGTGCGTATATTCTTCAATATAAGTATTAATTGCAAATAGCTCATTTTGAGTATTAAACTCGCAAAAGCTTTCGGTAATATTAGCTTTTCCGAGCCGAATTGATTTAATTTCGGTTCCAGCAAGCACAATACCTGCGGTGTAAGTTTCGATAATTTCGTAATCGAATCGTGCACGTTTGTTGAGAATATTTATTGTTTTGAACATAGAACGGCAAATTTACAAAAAAAGATGTTTTGGTTAAGGTTTTAATCAATTTTTAATAACTGTACATGTTTTGAACCATCTGAATGAATCGAAAGTATATATAAATTCTCGAAAATTGTTTCTTCTATTTTAGAATATTTTTTTTCGGCTAAAATTTTATTTACAAAATCTGGAGTAGAATTACTATGCCCAACAATTAAAACTGTTTTGAATTTGGTTTCCTTTAGAAAAGTTTCAATATCAATTGTTTTTGGATCATAAATAATTGGAATTATCTTTTTGTCTAAACTTATTGGTAAAACCGTTTGTAAAGTTCTTTTAAAATTGGTGCTATAAATAAAATCAAACTTTATTTCAGATAAAACCCGACACCAGTTTTCTGCTCTTTTTTTTCCAATTTCAGACAAGTCAGGATTTTCAGATTGGTCAACTTTTTCAGCATGTCGAATAAAATAATAGTTTGTAGTCGAAATTTGAGAAAAAGCGAAATTACCAATTAATAAAAGAAGTATAAAAGGGTTTTTCATAATAGTAATAGTTTTACATTATATTTGTGTTATGAAAAAGTCAAAAGATCCACTTCACGGAATTACATTGCAATTCATTCTTAAGCAATTAGAAGCCTATTATGGTTTTGACACTTTATCAGCGATTGTAAAGATAAAATGTTTTACCGACAATCCTTCTATAAAATCAAGTTTGACTTTTTTACGAAAAACAGATTGGGCGCGCAAAAAAGTTGAGGAGTTGTATGTCAAATCATTGCCTAATTTATAAAATACCAACTTCTTTCATACATTTTTTCATTGACAAATACGTTCGCTCAATATCATTGTCCAAACCAATCGAAAAACGAATCAGACCATCAGTCAAACCCATTTCTTCTTGTTCTTCAATAGGGATTTCTGATGATGTAGAAGTTCCAGGAGCAGAAAACAAAGTTTTATAAAAACCAAGACTTACGGCCAAATAGCCCAAATTGCGGTGTTGCATTAATTCCATTAATTCATTGGCTTTATCAAGCGAACCAACGTCAATAGTCATCATGCCGCCAAAACCATATTCGTGATTAATCATTCCCGAATAAATCTCGTGACTTGGGTGCGATTTCAAACCTGGGTAAACTGTTTTTATACCATCTTGTTCGAATTTTTGAGCCAAATACATCGCATTATAACTGTGTTGTTTCATTCTGATGTGCAAAGTTCGCAGGTTTTTCATCACCGAAGCCGAACGTAAACTGTCCATTGTTGGCCCCAGAAGCATACTTGCTCCCGAGTTTACATTTTTTAGGCTGTCAATAAATTCTTGCGAAGCACACGTCACACCACCAACCGTATCTGAACTTCCGTTGATGTATTTTGTCAAAGAATGAATCACAATATCAGCTCCTAATTTTATTGGAGCAACCGATAATGGCGAAAAAGTATTATCAACAACCAATTTTAAATTATGACGTTTTGCAATAGCAGCAATTCCAGCAATATCTGCCACTTCAAGCAATGGATTACTTACTGTTTCGCAATAAATAACTTTCGTGTTTTTGTTAATTGCAGCTTCGACGACATCCAATTTTGTAATGTCTACAAACGTCGTTTTAACTCCAAATCTTGGTGTAAAATTCTTCAAGAAAGCATACGTTCCACCATAAATAGTTCTACTAGAAACTATGTGATCGCCTTGTCCGCACAATTGCATCAAAGTTGGTGTGATGGCGCCCATTCCTGATGCTGAAACGTTTGCAGTTTCAGTTCCTTCCATTGCAGCCAGAGCTTTATCAAGATATAAATTACTTGGCGATGAATGTCGAGAATACAAATAACAACCTTCGGCATTGCCCTCGAAAGTGTCGAACATAGTTTTCGCTGACAAAAAAGTGTATGTCGAACTATCTGATATTGAAGGATTTACACCTCCAAATTCTCCAAAATATTGCAAATCTTGTATTTTATCAGCTGGATTGAAATTTTTCATTTAATTTTTATTTAGAAGCTATTTCCCGCTATCATTCCAAAAGTTTTTTGGCGAAGAAAAATCGCCAAAAAACGTTTTTCCCTTCACACGAGCCTCAAAGAGCGAACTGGCGAAGCAATCGGGGCTAGGCTATTTTGTTTTAATTAAAGCTTTTTATTTATTTAAATTCTAATTTGATTATTGATATTGATATTGAAATTGTAATTGAAATTGTTACTGCTTAATCGCCGTTACCTCTATTTCAATTTTGATTTTTTTATTAAACAATGGTGGACAACTTGCTGTACATGCGGGTAAAATTTCACCAAAATACTTCTTGATAACTGACCAACATTTCTCAAAATCATCAGGATTTGGAACTAAATATTGCACTCGAACAACATCTTTTAATGAAGATCCTGCTTGTTCCAAAGCCCAAATTATATTTTTGAAAGTTTGATCGGTTTGTTGGGCAACATCATCTGAAATTTGCATAGTTTTATAATCATAACCAGTACAACCCGAAACAAAAACCATATTATCAACAACAACTGCACGAGAAAAAGCAACTTCTTTTTCGAAAATAGAACCCGAATTAATTAATTGTTTTTTCATTGAATTGATTTTTAAATTTAATTCAAAATAAATAAAATTTAGATTTAAAATCAACACTATTATAAAAAATAAGATTATAAAACTATATTTATGTACATTTGATGATTATTTTTCATTTAAATCAATCAAATACAAATTGCACTAGAATATTAAAAAGATGAAACTAGACGACACCGACAAAAAATTATTAAAATTACTTCAAACCGATTCTAAACAAACCACAAAAGAATTATCATCGAAATTAAATCTTTCGGTAACAGCGGTTTACGAACGCATAAAAAAACTAGAGCGTGAAGAAATTATAGATAAATATGTAGTTTTATTAAATGGCTCGAAAATTGATAAGAGTTTTGTGGTATTTTGTCAGATAAAATTGCAACAACAAACTAAAGAATACATTTTGGGTTTCGAAAAAGAAGTTATTAAGTTTAACGAAATCTTAGAATGTTTTAATGTAAGTGGCGATTATGATTATCTATTAAAAATTGTTGTACAAGATATGGAAGAATACCGAGATTTTTTGGTTAATAAATTATCTACTTTGCACCAAATTTCGAGTAAACATAGTACTTTTATGATTGGAGAAGTTAAGAATACAACCGTAATATCAATTTAAATTTATAGTAATGAAAATATTCTTAATAGTATTCATTTTTTCATCATTGATGAATTGCAAACCAAAACTTGAAGATTCTACAATTCAAAACAATTCAAAAAATGAACTAAAAAATTCTGAAAACATAAATCAAAACCTAAGTCGAGTTTGGATGCTTGTTGAGTTCGAAAAATTTTCAAAGGATTTTTTAATAAGTAAAAAAGCCTATTTGGATTTAACAAAAAACAATGCAAGTATGGGCTGCAATTCAATAGGATTTAATTACAAAAAAAAGTCAGTTTCTGAAATTGAATTTTCAAATTTAATGAGAACAGAAATGGCTTGTGGCGCTATGCAACTTGAGGATAATTTCTTGAAAACATTACCAGAATTAAATTCATTCAAAATTAATGGACACAAATTGACATTATATAATTCTAAAAACGAAAAAATGATTTTTATGGCGCAAGATTGGGATTGATATTTTTAAATTAATTTTTAGAAAGTAAAAACTTGCGTATCAAATAGTAGTAATCCATTTTGTCCAACTGTTTTATCACTAGTTCTTTTTATAACATTGCCAACATAAATTTTCATACTTCCAGTTTGACCAACAACGCCCGAACCTGCAATGACAGAACTAGCGCCAATTGCAACAGCAGCAAGACTTGATGGGTAAATAACTGTTTTTGTCCAAGGTAATGATGTAATAACATCGGATTTATTGTTTCCATTTTCGTCGCTGTAAACGACATCCAAATGACCGGAATAAGTTCCTGTAATTTCGTATTTTACTTCTCGACTGTTTGCAATAGGGTTCGTGCCTGATGAAGTATCTTTATCATCACTACAAGAAATAAAAAATGAAAATAAAATTGTAAAAATTGATAGTTTCAAAAATGCTAATGAGTTCATAAGTGACTGGTTTATGGATTAAAGTTGAAATTATTCAGAAATAAGTTAATTTGTTATTAATTGAGTATTATTTTTTTAGTTATGGAATAGCTATCGCCCGAAATTTTACATAAATAAATGCCGTTTTGAAGTGATTTTAGATTTAATTCAACTTGATTTTTACCTTTTTGAAAGTAGCTTGATTCAATTTCCTTAACCAGTAAACCATTTAAATTATAAATCTTAATTGCTAACGATGCTGAATTATCAAGGCAAAAATTCACACTATATTTATAGAATTTAAAGTTATGTAAATTGCAAGTATCAAAATCATCAGTTCCCAATAAAGGTGAAGAAAAAATTTCGGTATTTATTAAATATTCAGTACTGTTATGCCCAGAAGCACAAATTAATTTCCATTGATTATTTACTAACATACTATCACTATTTCCTGTAATCCAAGATGTTGATTTTGATTGCAATTGTGTCCAAGAATCAGCATCAACGTTATAAAAATAACATTCGTTAGAGTTGGTTCCGAAAGTATTATCGGTGCTTCCACCTGTCATTATAAGACCATTTTCCCATGTACGAGCATCAAAAAATGTTCTAGTTTGTCCTGGAAACGGAGTTGCAGATGTCCAAGTTATATTGGCTCGATCGGTTTGATCAATTGTTCCAATTCTGACTGTATTAAAATAATTTGTTGATAAAAAATCATCCGTTCCACACATATATACCAACTTATTTCCGCTAACAGTCAATGCACCCCAAGCTATGCTTTCGAGCGGCGAAGTCATTGCAGTTGCATCACGCCAACGATTTTTTATTGTGTTAAAAACTCTGACACGACTATTATAACCAGCCGTAACATAAATCAAACTATCTTGATAAGCAACTGCATCACCATCAACAATATTTATAGGAAAATCTGCTTTATCTGTCCAAATATTTTCATTAATGCTGTATTTTCTAACTTTTCTTATAGAAATTCCTGGTGTTGTTCGTAAGCCACCTATTATATATATACTATCTTTTACAATTGCGGTCGATGCTCCCAAAATTCCTGTTGGTGCTGGAGCCATATCTGTCCACACATTATTTGTTAAATCATATCTTTGATTTCTTGGAGTAATATTCCCATTAGCATCTCTTCCTGAAATTAAAAATAAAAAGCCACTTTCTGGATTTGAATTTTTGTTTACATAAGCGGCAACATTACTAGCTCTAAAGCCTTGCGGAATGTCAGCGCCGCTTGTCCAAACTTGCGAAAAACTTAAAGAATAGAGTAAGATGTATAGAATTAAAAATATATTTTTCATAATTTTATAGTTATTGATTAACATTTCAAAAATAAAAAATATTAAAATTCAATTTTTATAAAAGCTATCAATAACCCTTTTTTGAATATAGAAATCCAATTTTCAGACAAATAAGTACTAAATTATGTTTTATAACATTTTTGACTACACTGATAATTGTAAAAATGTTGTTTGCGACAAAAACAAAGATTTGAGCAAATAAATTATTAGATTTGTTTTTATGGAAAAAAGATTTTTCAAACATTTACTTTTTTGGTTTACCTATTTAATTTTCGAAGTTTATACCGAATTTCAATGGATGTCGAATATTTTTAAACAATTTTCGAGTCCTGCAATTTTCAAAATGGCTTTTTATCCAGAAATTATTTTGCTTTTGTTGGTCAAGTTACCGTTGGTATATATTTCGTTTTATTTTCTTAAAGTTTATAATCAAAATCTAAAACTTGTAGTTCTTTTAACTTTTAACTTAGTACTATGGACTTTTCTCGGGTTTTTATTTTATAAATATTTATTTGTGTCTAACTTTTTTCATGATTTAAGGATGTTTAAAGCTGGTGATTTGCAAGGAATTATCAATTCGTTTATGGATAAAATTTTCATTCTTGGAACAACAATCGCTTTAAAACAATCGTCAATAAGTCAGAAACTTAAGCAACGTGAAGAAATTTTAATAAAACAAAAAATAGAAGCCGAACTAAATTTCCTGAAATCCCAAATCAATCCACATTTTTTGTTTAATACGCTCAACAATATTTATTCGTTGGCACGAAAAAAATCAGATCAAACGCCAGAAGTAGTGCTTAAATTATCAAAATTATTGCGATTTGTTTTGTACGAAACACAGAATAATAAAATCATTATTGAAAAAGAAATTCAGTTTTTGAATGACTATATCGAATTGGAAAAAATTAGATATGATGATAAATTAAATTTAAAAATAAAATTTCAAGTCGATAATTTTAATCAAAAGATCGAACCACTTTTATTAATTCCGATTCTCGAAAACGCTTTCAAACATGGCGCTAGCGAAGCAACTAATACGACTTTTATTCAATTAGATTTTAAATTACAAAAAGGAAAACTTGAATTTTGTGTAGAAAATTCATTCGACAAAAAAGCAATAAACTCTTTTGTCGGTATTGGCTTAAAAAATCTAAAAAGACAACTAGAAATTATTTATCCTACATATGAACTAGTTTCACAAAATGAAAATTCTGTATATAAAACTGTGCTTAAACTTGATTTAAATTAGAGAAATGAAAATAAAATGTCTCATCGTGGAAGACGAACCCTTGGCAGTCGAAATTATTCAGGATTATATCAATGAGGTGCCGTTTCTTGAACTTGCAGCTGTTTGCAATGATGCGCTAAGAGCAATACAGGTTTTAAACGAACAAAATATAGAACTAATGTTTCTAGATTTGCATTTACCAAAACTAAAAGGACTAGGCTTTTTGAGCACATTAAAATCGCCACCAATTGTTATAGTTACAACTGCTTATCATGAATTTGCAGTTCAAAGTTACGAACATAATGTTTTGGATTATTTGTTAAAACCTATTTCTTTTAGTCGATTTATGATCGCCGTAAATAAAGTAATTGAATTAAAAATTACAAAAATTAAGAACACTTCCGAACAAATAAATAATGCTGAAATAACGGAACTATATTTTAATGTAAACAAGAAAAAAGCTAGGATTCAATTAGATCAAATTTTATATATCGAAAGTCAAAAAGAAAATATAAAAATTGTTTGTGAAAATAAAAGCATAGTTACTAGATATTTAATAAGTGATTTAGAAAAGGAATTGCCACAAAATAAGTTTTTAAGAATTCATCGATCATTTATAGTGTCTCTGTCAAAAATTAATTTGATCGATTCAAATGATGTTGAAGTCGCTGGAAAAGAACTACCAATCGGCAGAAATTATAAAGATTATGTTCAAAAATTATTAAGACTTTGACTTCAATTATTAAAATTTTAGTGCTGATAAACCCTAAATTGAATTTGATTTTTTGACTTTGAAATTGCAATTAAATTTGTAAATTTGCTTTTTATAACTTTTAAAATATTAAAATGAGTTCATTTGACGTAGTCATTATTGGTTCAGGACCAGGCGGATATGTAGCAGCAATTCGTTGCGCACAACTAGGTTTCAAAACTGCAATTATCGAAAAATATTCAACATTGGGCGGAACTTGTTTAAATGTTGGTTGCATTCCATCGAAATCGATGCTAGCTTCTTCTCATCATTTTGACGATATAAAACATTTTGAAGACCACGGAATCGAAGTTTCTGGCGAAATAAAAGCCAATCTTGCCAAAATGATTGCTAGAAAACAAGCTGTTGTAGACCAAACTGTTGGCGGTATCAATTATTTGATGGACAAAAACAAAATCACGGTTTTTACAGGAATTGGTAGTTTTGAAGATGCTACTCACGTTGCAATCGCTAAAGCAGATGGAACTTCAGAAACGATCGAATCTAAAAATATAATTATTGCAACAGGCTCAAAACCAGCAAGCCTGCCGTTTATTAAATTAGATAAAGAGCGAATAATCACATCAACCGAAGCATTAAAATTGCCAGAAATTCCGAAACATTTAGTGATTATTGGTGGCGGAGTTATTGGGATCGAACTTGGACAAGTATATTTGAGATTAGGAGCGCAAGTATCCGTTATTGAATATTTAGATAGAATTGTTCCGGGAATGGATGGCGCCTTGTCTAAAGAATTAACCAAAGTTTTGAAAAAACAAGGAATGAAGTTTTATGTTTCTCATAAAGTTAAATCGGTAATTCGTAACGGAACTGCAGTGCAAGTTCAAGCCGAAAATGCAAAAGGCGAAACTGTTACTTTTGATGGCGATTACGCTTTAGTTTCGGTTGGTCGTCGTCCGTTTACCGATGGATTAGCAGCAGAAAAAGCAGGTGTGAAAGTTTCTGATCGTGGAATGATTGAAGTTAACGATCATTTACAATCCAATATTCCAAATATTTATGCTATTGGAGACGTTATACGCGGTGCCATGTTGGCGCACAAAGCCGAAGAAGAAGGCGTTATGGTTGCCGAAATTTTGGCTGGACAAAAACCGCATATTGATTATAATTTGATTCCCGGTGTTGTATATACTTGGCCAGAAGTTGCAGCAGTAGGGCAAACCGAAGAGCAATTGGTTGCCAACGGAATCGCTTTTAAATCGGGAAGTTTTCCTTTCAAAGCATTAGGTCGCGCTAGAGCAAGTGGTGATTTAGATGGATTTGTAAAAATTCTAGCCGATGCCAAAACCGACCAAGTATTAGGAATCCATATGATCGGATCAAGAACAGCCGATTTAATTGCTGCAGCCGTTTATGCCATGGAATACAGAGCATCATCAGAGGATATTTCGAGAATGTCTCACGCACATCCAACATTTGCAGAAGCTCTAAAAGAAGCAGCATTAGCCGCAACCGAAAATAGAGCAATTCACGTTTAATAAAATTTTCTTAAAAGGAATACTTTTACAATACAATTTTCTAATTTTATAAAAAATTTATCATGAAAAAAATAATTCTACTATTTATTTGCTTTTCTAGTTTTTCTTTTGGACAAAATTGCGTAAACGGTTTCGCAGGTATTTATCCATGTAACAAAATTGACCTTAAAAAGTTTATGCCATTTACCCAAATAGGAGGAACTTCGGCCACGCGTGGTAGTGGTTGTTGGGGATGGACAGATCCTTTAAATGGAAAGGAATATGCAATAATAGGGTGTTCTACTCACACTGCATTTGTAGATATTACAAATCCAAATATACCAGTATATAAAGGTAAAGTGATCGCACATAATAATACAACCAGTATTTGGCGCGAAATAAGTGTAATCAACAATCATGCATTAATTGTGAGTGAAACTAGTGGTCATGGTATGCAGATTTTTGATTTAACACGTTTAAGAACCGTTACTACACCGCAAACTTTTACTGCCGATGCTAGATATACTGGTTTTGGAAATTGCCATACTGTTTCTAGCAATCCGGCTACAGGTTTTACTTATTGCGATGGAACAAATCTTGTTACTGGTGGACCACAAATTTTAAATATGCAAAATCCGACCGCACCAGTTTTAGTAGGCAGTCACGATAGTGATGGATATACCCATGACGCACAAATTGTAATTTATGATGGCCCAGATCCAGATTATCAAGGGCAAGAAATTTTCATGGGCGCTAATGAAGATAAAGTTGCAATTGTAAATATGACTAACAAATCAAATCCAGTAACTATATCTAACTTTACTTATGATAATAATTTTTATGCACACCAAGGTTGGTTTACGGCAGATAAAAAATATTGGATTTTGTGTGATGAACTAGATGAATTAAATTTGGGTTCTAACGGAAGATCTATCATTATCGATGTAACTGATTTAGACAATCCGGTATATAAAGGTGATTATTTTGGAACAACTCCTGCAATTGATCATAATGGATATATTATAGGAAATGATATGTTTTTGGCAAGTTATACCGCAGGATTACGTATTTTGAATACAGCAAATATTACCAGTACAAATACATTAACAGAAGTTGCTTTTTTTGATACGTATCCATCAACAAATGCAGCTCAATTTAATGGGGTTTGGAATACGTATCCATTTTACGCTAGCGGAAGTATTATTATGAGTGATATTGATAGTGGGTTGTTTATCGTTAAAAAAAGTGCTTCTCTTGCTTCTGAAAGTTTTGAGAAAAATTCTTTCAAACTAAGCCCAAATCCCGCAAATGATTTGATAACTATTGAATCAGAAAGTGATATTAAAAGTATAGAAATTTATGATGTAGTCGGGAAAAAAATTAAAAATATAGAAAGCTTGAGTTTAAAATTCAACAATATAGATATAAGCGATTTGAACTCTGGAATTTATTTTGTTAAAGTGAATAAGTCAACTTCATTAAAATTAATCGTCAGATGAAAAAAATAATTTTTTTAATAATCGCTCAATTTTCAATATTTTCTTGTTCAGAAAAAGAAGATTCAAAATCAATTGATACTGATAGTTTTAACGCCGAAATGGTCTTAAGCAAGTCATTTGGCGGATCATTAGAAGAAAAAATTAACAGCGTTGTCGAAACCTCTGATGGCGGGATGATTGTTTTAGGTAACACTAACAGCAATGATGGTGATATAAACAAATCTCATGATCAAATTGATATTTGGTTGACAAAAATAGATGCAAATGGCATTATAATTTGGAGTAAATCTATAGGTGGATCTAAAAATGATTATGGATCAAGTATCATTAGTACAAAGGACGGTAATTATGTTATTGCGGGATACAGCGCAAGTAATGATGCGGATATACCTGGTAACGTAGGATTGCATGATTTTTTTATCTCTAAAATCAACGAACAGGGAACTTTACTTTGGACTAAAAATTATGGTTTTACAGGTCATGATCATGCACACAAAATAATTCAAACTCGAGATGGAGGTTATTTTGTCGCAGGTTTTGCAGAATACGAAGGTATAGTTGGCAGTGGCGGAACGGAAAATAATGGCGCTGGTCACGAAATTGGGCACCGTCGTAATGCACAACATGGTTCAGGAGAATATTTAGGTATAAAGCTTGATAGCCAAGGAGAATTTAAATGGTTTAGATATTTTGGAGGCACTCAAAATGATAGAGTAACAGACGTTGTTGAAGCTAATGATGGCGGTTTTGTGATGGTGGGTTACTCTGAAAGTACAAATTTTGACATATTAGACAACAAGGGGAGTTATGATTATTGGGTAGTAAAAATTCATAATGACGGTGCACTTCATTGGAAACATAATTTTGGTGGATCAGGCATTGATCAAGCATTCGGTATAACTAAAACGGATAATAATTCATATCTAATCGTTGGTAAATCAAACAGCACCGATAAAGACATTACAAATCCTATTGGGGGTTTTGATGCTTGGGTAATACATCTTAGCGATCATGGAGAGCTAATTTGGCAAAAATCTTTTGGAGGTCCTGAGTTTGACACTGCAACAACTATAAGAAAATTAGATAATGGAAATTTCGGAATTGTTGGTAATACCAGAAACAATTTTGATTCTAAAATTAATAATGGTCAAAATGATTTTTGGATTTTTGAAATCGACAACAAATCAAATTCGGCTTTAAAATGGCAAAAAACATTTGGAGGTTCAGATATCGATACTGCAACAGATTTTTATCAAAACTCTAAACAAGAAATAATTATTGTGGGCGAATCTCAAAGCAATGACAAAGAGGTTCAATCAAACAAAGGCGATAGTGATCTTTGGATAGTAAAACTAAAATAAAAAAAACCGATCAAATTGAACTTTGATCGGTTTTTTTTTAGATTGTAAAAACACTTTTATAATTTGTCCAATAGCTGTAAATTAAAAATAAATTACCTAGAAATAAAGCAATAGCAAGAAGTAAACCATCTGGCATCATAAAATAGTTTATAAACAAAATATTTAAAGTTATTGGAAGAATGAGTAAGTTAGACAGTGTCACATACTTATTTGTAATATACGACAAACCACATAAAAGCTCGATCGCTTTTGCTAATGGCATTAGATAGGTCGATGCCACCAAACCAAGTTGAAAAGCTTTAAAATCTCCAGTTGTTACGGGTTCTGGTACAAGTTTCAAAAAATAACTAATCGATGCAAATAAAAGTAACGCACCAATCAGAAGACGGATAACAGTAGTTGCGATTTTCATATTTAAAAATTATTTAGTTAAAATTATACTATAAACTTACTAAATTAATATTTATTTTAATTAAATATGTTGAGAAGTACTAATATAATTTTCTAAATTAAGCTAAAAGTAGTATTTTTATTAAATATTTTCAAATGAAAATTATGAAAAAAATAATTACTTGTATAATTACTAATATTTGGATTAGTATCTAATTCACAAACATTCTTTTCTAACGATGCTACATTATTGATTCTTGGTAATATTGGAATAGCTTTAGGAAGGGCTTCCGCCAGTCAAGGTGGTCTGAAAACTAGAATTGAAGTGTTAAGTTATAGCTCATATTTTCATGTTATTGATAATCTTTGAATTTAAGGTAATGTAATTCAAATTACGGGTTCTAATAGCTCTGCCAATACAATTTTTATGAAAAATCAGTACTTAATGAACCGAATATCATAACTTTAGAAAATAATAGCGCTGAACTTACTTTTAATTTTTTTATTGGATTAATCACATCAAGTAAAAATACGCTACGATTGATGTTATATTATGAACCAATAACGGTCGCAACTTCAAAAAAATGATAGCTGTTTTTTTAATTATTATGGATACTAGAGAAGATTCCCGCACTTTCTTAAATTGATCTACTTACAGTCGGAGGAACAGGAGCTATTGGTACTTTTTCTTTAACACTCGAACAAACTACTGCATCACTCGCGCAGCAGTTGCTTTACTATTTTCACCAGATATATGGTATACATTAGAATTTAGATTTAATAAAATTACCGGCGAAGTTAAGTTTAAAGAAGTAAATAGCTTGTTTAACAGAACCTTTATGGCTGCTGGAGCAACATTTGATCCTTTTCAAATAGAATTATTAAATACTGCTACAGGTTCAACAGCTCAGCCAAATACAGTTGCAAGTATTGGTTTGTCTGATAACATAGTAGCAAATGCTATTCTACATGGTGAATTATCTTTAGCAAATTCGACTTTTGATTCAAAATTATTTTCAGTGTTTCCAATTTCTACAAATGACATTGTTTTTGTTTCATCAATAAACAATACGATTTCAAACATTAATTTAACCGATGTAAATGGTAGAACTGTAAAATTGGTGAACGTTAAAAATTTTTCGGATACAAGTTTAAATATTGCAGATTTATAAAAGGGAATTTATTTGTTGAAAATTACTTCTGAAAATCGGCTAATGATGAAAAAAAAATATAAAGAATTAATTTTATCAAATATTATGACTTAATTAAACAAAAAAACCATTTCAATATTATTGAGATGTTTTATTAATTGGAGAACAAGATTACAGCGTTGCACCCCTTTATCTTGTTCCGATGAATCGACACTTAAACTTTAAAAAAGAATTGACTAGAAAACGAGTTTTTGGATATATTCTTATTTATAAATTTGTGGGGAGAGCAGGATTCGAACCTGCGAAGTTCACACAGCAGATTTACAGTCTGCCCTCGTTGGCCGCTTGAGTATCTCCCCAAAATAGATTGCAAATATAGAAACACTTTTGATGTTTACAAAAAAAAAGGCACTCTATTTGCAGTAATTTTTAACCACTTTATGACTAAACAAATAAAAAAAGCTTCATAAAAATACCCCCAAATAGTGTCTAACATTTTGGGGGCAGTCTAAAGTTGATGATTTTTTTATGTGTACTAATTCAATAATGCTTTAATTTTTGCTCTAAGCGCATCACCTCGCAAATCTCGGTCGATGAATTTACCTTGTGCATCAAGTATAAATGTAGTTGGTATTTGTTCTACATTATACAAATTTGCTATTGGATCTTCCCAACCCTTAAGATTTGAAACTTGTATCCAAGTTATTTTATCTTTAGCGATTGCTTTTTTCCAAGCTGTAATATCATCATCAAGCGACACTCCAATAATATTTAATCCTTTGGTATGAAACTCTTTGTACAGTGCAACTACACTGGGATTTTCTTGCCGACATGGTCCACACCATGATGCCCAAAAATCTATAATTGTAATTTTACCCAAACTTTGTTTGAGCGAAATTACTTTTCCATCAGGACTTTTTGCTGAAAAAGTGGGTGCTTGCTTACCAGCTTCTCCTCACTTGGTGGCTGGCGCGGCAGGTGTTGCCGGTGTTGCAGCCGCTTCAGGATTGATTCCTGGAGTTGCCATTGTTGGAGCTGCTGGTGCTGGATTTTTGATTTGATCTAACTTTGTTTTGATCGATTTTCCAGGTTTTGTAGTTAACAAAGATTTGTCTAATGCATTGTAATATTTTTCAATTTTAGCAACATCTGGAGCCATTTGATTGAACATTCCTTCGATGATTAAAGCAGAAATAAATGCTTTTGGGTGCGAAGAAACATACTCGTCTGATTGTTTTGCGAAATCTTCTTGAAACTTCATGTACTCGGCACGGAGACTGTTCATAGTTACTGAATCTTTTTTGGCTTGTGCTTCATTCATTTTGGTCATATTAGTCTCTTGGAACTTCATCATTTTTTTCTGAATCACGTTTCCTTTGTCTTTATATGATGTGAGTTCGTTATTATTATAAGTACCTTTTACTTTGGTATTCATAATACTGTCTTTGTTGATATCCATTGATATGTCGCCATTTTCTAAAACAAATGCAACTTTACCTTCTAATTTGTCAACTTGAATTAAGTGAATTTCTGGTTCTTTGGCAGATCCTTTAAAAGTGAATTTCCCGTTTTCTATTTTTACAGTATCGATTGGTTTTAAAGCACCAGTTTCGTCTTGTTTTTCAAGAACTACTGTTTTTCCGTTTTCGAGACCTTTGATTGTTCCTGTTACGATATATTCGTTAGAACCTGCTTTGTTACAAGATATTGCTACTAAAACAACTGCAACAAGTAAAATAATCTTTTTCATTTTTATGATATTAAATTTTAGAAATGCAAAAGTATTTATTTTTTTAGGGAATTACTATTTTTAGTCTAAAATTTTGCTTTTTGTTAGGATTTGTTGGGTTAGGGATTGCAAGCGGTATCCTTTTGTGTAGCGAAGCGGAGCAAAAAATAAAGCCGAAAAGCCCGCCCTCGTTATTTTTCTTAACGAGGGAACCCCAAAAAAACAAAAATCGTAACAACCAATATGATTATTACGATTTTTTGTGGAGTCGCCGAGAGTCGAACTCGGGTCCAAACAAGCAACTAAAAAACTTTCTACACGTTTATTTTCTGTTTGGGTTTTCGACGATTGGCTAGGACAGAAACAACCACCAAACGCTTAGTTTTCTGAATGTCAAAATGGGTTTAAAACATTACCATTTCTAGGTTTAAATTTACGATTCACCTTAATCAGACGCCATAAACCAAAGCTTCTGAGGTAAATCCTGCTTTCCTACCTGGTAGGAGCGTGGCTAATCTTACTATGATTCAGATTATGCAGCAAGAGCGTAGTTTCCTTCGCCGTGTAAGTGTTTTGAGTCCATTTATTAACGAGAATTGACTCAGTTCTCGACGTGCTTACTTTTCAATTCGACTTGCTGTCAAAACCAGTCGACCCCTTTTTTAATTGACAGTTTGCAAATATAACACATTTTTTAGTTTTTTTCTATAAAAATAATGTGTTAAATCTTAATTACGGCAACTTAATTCTGAGATCTAAATTCTGATTTTTTGATAACTGAGACTGATAACTGAGACTGCCTACTGAAAACTGTAAACTGCCTTCTGCATTCTACTCTTCCTCTTCAAACTCAAACGGATAATCGCCGAATAATGGTGCCAACTTTCTGATGGCATATACATTGCGAGTTAACTTATTTGATAATGCAATAATTGTCACTTTTTCTTTTTTTAGAGTTACATATGACGATGTGTTGCCATGCCACCAACCGTTATGAAAGTAGTATGTTTGCCCTGTTTTCCACTCAATCATTCGGATTCCTAGTCCGTAATTTTTTTCGCCTTCGCTCTCGTAACTATAACCTTTGTAGATTTTTTTTACCAATTTGGGATTCAAAAAAGTAGAGGCATTTATAGCTTTATCAAACTTTAATAAGTCTCTTGGTGTCGAAAAAATATTTTTATCGCCATAAATTCCGTCCAAAAACTCATATTCAAATTTGGAAGTATCGGGTCGATAGGAAGTTACGGCTGTTTCTTTATCATTATTAATATCAAAAACATAAGTGTTTTCCATTTGTAATGCTTTGAAAATCATTCGATTCATGGATTCTTTATAGCTAGTTTTGGTTATTTTTTCAATAATTAAAGCCAACATGGCATAGTTGGTATTGCAATAATTGAAATGTGTGTTGGTTGGAAAATCTAAACCTATATTTTTAGTTGTAAAAAGTGTTAAAA
>JANOPO010000030.1:0-3706 GCA_031422015.1 Flavobacterium sp.
TAATGGTGTTTTTTCTTCGGTTATACTTTCGAGACTTTTACCAATTTTACCTAATTTGGTTTTACCTCCAATTGCTGTTACAGTTGCAATTACCAAACCGCTTGCGACAGTTGTACCTTGAAAAATAGTGTTTTCTTTTGACGATTTATCTTTGATAACCGACATTGATTCGCCCGTTAAAATAGATTCGTTGACTGAAAAATCGTTGGAATGAATTATTGTTCCATCTGCAGCAATTGAGCTTCCTTCTTCAACCAATAAACTATCGCCAATAACTAGCTCTTCCGTTTGTATTTCAATAGTTTTTCCGTTTCTGATGACTTTGCAGTTGGGTTTTGTAAAATCTTTCAGTTTGGCTAAAGCATTGCGACTTCTAGCATTTTGATACGATGAAATTAAGGAAACCAATACAATTGCTGATGCTAAAAATAGTGCGTCAGCCGTTTTTCCGCTGATGAAGTAAATAACAGAAGCGACCAATAACAACAAAATCATTGGATCTTTTAGGAATTTTAAAATGGCTTTTAAAAAATGATTTTCTTCTTTTAAAACAACAGCATTTTCGCCGTGTTCTTTTCTTGAAGCAATCACTTCTTCATTTGATAAACCTTTGATATTGAAATTTTTTTCAGACATTGTTGTGTGTTTTATAACCACGAATTACACGAATTGACACGAATTTTATTATTTTTAAATTAAATTTCACTAATTTAATAATTGTATTTTTTTGATTCTCCGAATGATCTATTACTTCTTTGTTTTTTGTTTTAAAATCAATCGGAGGGAAGTATCTTTTGTAAAATAAGCCCAAGCCCAATTGATAAAAATAATCAATTTATTTCGTACACTCACAATCAACATTAAATGCAAAAACATCCAGATGAGCCAAGCGAAATAGCCTTGAAATTTAAAAAACGGCAAATCGACAACGGCTTTGTTTCTGCCAATTGTTGCCATCGAACCCAAATCTTTGTACTCAAAATCTTTGGTTGGTTTGCTTTGAACTATTTTCTTTAAATTACTGGCTAAATTCTTTGCTTGATTAATAGCAACATTAGCCAATTGCGGATGTCCTTTTGGATATTTGCTGGTTTCCATTAATGCAATATCGCCTATTGCAAATAGGTTGTTAGAATCAATAACTTGATTTAATTGATTTACTTTCAGTCTATTTGAGTTTCCATAATACGATTCTGGAAATCCTAAAATTTTATTTCCTGTAACGCCTGCAGCCCAAATTACTGTTTTGGTTTTTATAGCATCTCCGTTTTTTAAAGTCAATACTTTGCCATCATAATGAGCTACAATTGTTTCGGTTAGAATGATAACTCCCATTGCTTCGAGGTATTTTCTAGAAGTAGTTTTAGCATTTTCACTCATGCTATTCAACGTGTTTTTGCTTCCTTCCACTAAAATGATTTTGAATTTTGAGAAATCGATTCCAGGATAATCTTTTGGTAAAATATTTTTTTTAATTTCTGCAAAAGCGCCAGCCAATTCTACTCCAGTTGGACCAGCGCCAACAATAACAAGGTTTAACAAACTTTCTTTCACTTCCTCTTCGGCAGAAATAATGTTTTCGAAAGTTTGCAGAATATGGTTTCTGATGGTTATGGCTTCGTAAGTGGTTTTGAGTGTAAAAGCACATTTTTCAATTTCTTGATTGCCAAAAAAATTAGTTTTGCAACCAATCGCAATTACCAAATAATCATACTCAAAATGCCCAATTGTTGTTGAAATTGAATTTTTTGATTCTTCGATATTTAAAACTTCAGCTAAACGAATTTGAAGGTTTTTCTTGCCTTTAAAAACATTTCTGAGTGGAAAAGAAATACTTGAAGGTTCCAATTGCGAAGTAGCCACTTGGTAAAATAAAGGTTGAAATTGATGGTGGTTTATTTTATCAATAAGCAAAATATCAAATAAATCTTCGTTAAGTTGGCGTACCAATTGAATGCCAGCAAAACCGCCACCAATGACTATTATTTTTTGTTTTGTTTGCATTTTAAAATAGTTTTTATAACAGATTTTAAAAATTAAAAAAAGTGAGATTTTAGACTCACTTTTTTACATTATTACTAAAATAATAAAGAATTTAATTAACCTATTTTTAATTTAACCATTACAAAGTTCCGGTTAAATGGCCTTTAATATATTATAGAATTTGATTAAAAAGTTATATTATTCCTATTTTCAAATTGCAATATCAAAAATCAATTTTAAAGGTAAATAATAATTGTGTCAAAAATCCCTACATTCTATCCATATACCAATTCAGTTCCTTTTTCATTTCTTTATAAGTAAAAATGAGGGAGATTATTTTTTTTAATCGCACAAAAGCCGTTTCACTTTTTACAACATAATCAAAAGCGTTGTGATGAATGCTTTTTACAGCGACTTCGATTTTGTCTTGTGACGAGAGCATTACAACAGGAGTTTCCGAATCGAATTCTTTAATCTTATCTAAGGTTTGAATTCCGTTCATGGCGTTTTTAACAATACCATCCAAATGATAATCGAGTACAATTACATCGGGTTTTTTGCTTAAGCTTTCGATACACAATTCGCCCGTAGCAAAGGTTTCTATTTCGAAATCGCCGTGGTGTAGAAACTCTATTTCTAATGCTTTTAAAAATACAGCATCGTCATCTACAAGGAACAATTTGATTTTATTTTCGTTTTTCATACTATTTTTTAATTAGTGTAGGTTATTTAATTCGTTTTCTAATTCGGCACACGATTGCAAGCACACTTTTTCGAGTTTTGCTACCAAATCATTTAGCTCGACCGACAATTCTAATTTTTCGGCATATTCCTGGATTTTTTTTGCCAATTCGGTAAAATCAGGACTAATTCCCATAATAGCAAAAGAAGGAATCATTTTATGAACTGTGGCTTTTAGTAATTTCCAATCTTTATTTTTATGACTTTCTACCATAGATGAAATAAGTGGTGGCGTTTGTTTTAAATACGCTTGAATCATTTCGGTCATTAATTTGGGATTGGATTTGGTAAGCAGCGTTAAATAACTCAAATCGACGTATTTTATCGTATCGGTTTCTTTTTTTCCATCTATTGTATGTTCGATAATAACAACTGGTTTTTTAATAAAACTGATTAATTTGCTGTACAGTAATCGTTCGTCAACCGGTTTTGAAATGTAATCGTTCATACCCACTGCTTTGCATTTGGCGACATCAACAGTAGTTACATCGGCTGTTAGTGCAATTATTGGAATGGTTAATTTCATGGTTTTCCGAATGTATTCAGTAGCATCAAAACCATTCATTTCGGGCATTTGTAAATCCATTAAGATAATATCGTAATTATTTTTTTTGAGTTTTTCGACAGCAATTTTACCATTACCTGCTATTTCACATTCAAAACCAAAATCGTCTAATAAGGTTTTCATTAGCAATTGGTTGAGTTCCATATCTTCAACCACTAATATTTTGGTGTCTTTTATTTCGGTATTTAATTCGAGCATTTCGGGTTCGAGCACGGCATCTTTATCTGTTTTCATAAAATTTAAAATAAAACTAAAGGTGGAACCTTTTCCAAAAGCACTTTCAACATGAATAGTTCCGTTTTGCGCTTCGATTAATTGTTTTACAATGGCTAAACCCAAGCCTGTTCCACCAAATAGTCGAGACGTTCCGCTGGTAGCTTGTTGAAAGTTTTCGAATATCTTTTCGGTTTTTGTTTC
>JANOPO010000031.1:0-7041 GCA_031422015.1 Flavobacterium sp.
TGTACCCAACAAATGACCAATGCGCACCAAACAAAAATTAAGATAATCGACACTTTTTTTGTGTGCTTGGTATCCAATCAAGTTATAACAAACCCATTGAATGGGATGAAATACGCATATTGCCAACAAAAAAAGTAGCAATGCTAAAAGCGAAAAGGGATAGGAAATTATTTTTTCCATGAGCGAAAATTTATTGGTAAAAATAAAGGTTTATTTTTTATTTTACAATTGTTCAAAACTCAAAATACAAACTTCTTTTTTTATCAAAAAATTCTATATTTTTACTGAAATTAAAATTATAATGAAGGAAAAAGAAAAACCCGATACAGAAAAAGAAGCAAAACTAAAAGCACTACAACTTACCCTTGATAAATTAGACAAAACCTACGGTAAAGGAACCGTAATGAAAATGGGCGACAAAGCCGTTGAGGAAGTTGAAACAATCTCGTCAGGATCGCTAGGTTTGGATTTGGCACTTGGTGTAAACGGGTATCCGCGTGGTCGTGTAATCGAAATTTATGGTCCAGAATCTTCAGGAAAAACAACCTTAACGTTGCACGCCATTGCCGAAGCGCAAAAAGCTGGCGGCATAGCAGCCTTTATAGATGCAGAACATGCTTTTGATAGAAATTATGCTGAGAAATTGGGTGTAGATATCGAAAACCTAATCATTTCGCAACCTGATAATGGTGAGCAAGCACTTGAAATTGCAGAAAATCTGATTCGTTCTGGCGCAATAGATATTGTTGTGATTGACTCGGTTGCTGCTTTGACTCCAAAAAGTGAGATTGAAGGCGAAATGGGCGATTCCAAGATGGGATTGCACGCTCGATTAATGTCGCAAGCTCTACGAAAATTGACTGGAACAATCTCAAAAACAAATTGTACCGTATTTTTTATCAATCAATTACGTGAAAAAATTGGTGTCATGTTCGGAAATCCCGAAACAACAACCGGTGGAAATGCCTTGAAGTTTTATGCTTCGGTACGATTAGATATTCGTCGTTCGTCTCAAATTAAAGATGGCGATAATGTTATTGGAAACCGCACTAAAGTAAAAGTGGTTAAAAATAAAGTCGCGCCACCATTTAAAGTTGCCGAATTTGACATTATGTATGGAGAAGGCGTTTCGAAAACAGGCGAAATCTTGGATCTAGCCGTTGAATTCGAAATAATCAAAAAAGCAGGATCGTGGTTTAGTTATGGCGATACCAAATTGGGGCAAGGTCGTGATGCCGTCAAATCTTTAATCAAAGACAATCCAGAAATGGCAGACGAGTTGGAAGCCAAAATAAAGCAACATATTAAAGATTTAGCAGCAGCGTAATAAACGTTAGTTTTATTTTAACGAGTCCCAATCAGTCCTGATTGGGACTTTTTTTATGGATGACGCAACCTATTTTCTATTTATGCATCTTACTAATAAACAAGTCAAATTATAATTTACAAAACTTATGAAAAATCTTTTTATACCTTTTTATATTCTATTTTTGATTGCTGCCTGTACATCAGATTCAAAATCAATCGTAAATCAACCGAACGCCAACAAAATTTTGATGCTAAAAGTTGATTATACAACAAACACGTTTGAAGGTGGCAACGAATTTGAGTTTGATGTATCGACACCAACATTCACAACTAATCCAGAATATGTGCAACCTAGCGATATCGGATTTATCAAGATATTTTATACCGAGCTCAATACACTACTTTTTGATGGATCAATTCATTGGAATGGAACGGGACAAATTAACTATCCAACCAGTTTTTGTCCATCTAGTACATTTCAATATGTCGACATTGAGAATTTTTATCAAGAGCCAATTTTCGAAAATATTTTTGATGCTGCAACCTATCCTCAAAATGTTCCGTCACCGCCATATAACTATGCACCCATTTGGATTAAACTTCAAGCATTAGCTAAAGTAAGAGCGTATCGAGATAACAATCCAAACGCAAAAGTCAAAATATTTTTGTACCAACCAAGTGTTGGCATCGGAAATCCTGCAACCTATAAGTGGATTATAATCTTTAAAAACTAAAATCATGAAAAAATTCTTTTTACTATCAAATTTACTTTTTCTTTTCGTTTCTTGCAACAACGACGACGACCAACAACCTGAACAAACTAATAATGCTATAAAAGGTTCTTGGTCCTTAGTTAGCATATCTGGTGGTTTTGCGCCAACAATAAATCTAAATCCTAGCTGGATTAAGTACCATTTTGGTCAAAACCTTACGGTTATCAATAATAATCCGAGTACGACAGCTCAAAATACCGGTTTGGAAACAGGTTCGTATGCCTATTCATTCAATGAAAACTCTTCTATCTGTGGAACTTCAGATTATTATAAAGTTTCTATTTCAAATTTTGCCACCAATTCATGTGTTAAAATTGAAGGCAACGAAATGGTCTTTGACTTCGGAACCGATGCTGATGGTTTGGCATATAAATTTGTTCGTGAAGAATGTGGCACTCCAGAACCTTGCGAAACACAAAGTCATGCTTTCGTAGAAAATGCAACAACACCTGCAACTGGTTTTATAAACCAACCAATTGTCATTCCGATTGCTTTTACAACAAACAACAGTTGCGGACAATTTGGGTATATTGCAGAAAATAATTCGGGTAACACCAAAACATTGAAGATTTTTGCAAGATACATTGGTTGTTCTTGTTTACAAAGTTTGAATACAATAAACACAAACTACAATTTTACACCAACAAATAGTGGAAATCAAATTATTAAAATTGAGCAACCAGACGGAACTTTTATAACAAATATAATTTCAATTCAATAAAAAACATTGACTCTAGAGCAAATCATTTCAGGTTGTCAGAATAATGAGATTAAAGCTCAGGAGCAACTTTATGTTTTGTTTTCTAAAAAATTATTTGGTTTATGCCTAAAATATTCTGTAAATTATAGTGAAGCAGAAGACAATCTTCAAGATGGTTTTATTCGAATTTTTAAAACTATAAAGCAATATAAAAATCTTGGCTCGTTTGAAGGTTGGGCAAAAAGAGTAATGATTAACGCTTCACTTCAAAAATTAAGGAAAACAAAGCATCTCGAAATTATTACCAAAAATATCCCTGAAACTGAAGACATAGAAGTCGAAATAAATGAAGAAAGCATTTCAATTGATTATTTGTTAGAACTTATTCAAGAATTGCCCGAAAGATACCGATTGGTTTTTAATCTTTATGTAATGGATGATTTTTCGCATCAAGAAATTGCCGATTTATTAGAAATTTCAGTAGGAACATCCAAATCAAACTTGTCGCGAGCACGCATGATTTTAAAACAAAAAATAGAAACAAAAGCAACACAAAACATAATTCATAAATCGTTATGAAGCACTCAAAAAATATAGATCGATTGTTTCAGGAGAAATTCAAAGATTTTGAAGCAACTCCTCATGAAAAAATTTGGAAAAACATTGAATCTTCACTCCAACAAAAAAAGAAAAAAAGACGCATCATTCCGTTTTGGTGGAAATTTTCTGGCGTTGCAGCACTTTTTGCAATTGGATTTATAATCATGAATCAAAAATATGAACAACAAATTTCGAAAGATGCAATAAATTCCAAAAATCAAATCCTAACAACTTCAGATATTTCAAAAAGTTTGGAAAAAGAGAAGTCTAATGCTGTTGTTTCATCAGAAAAAGATAAAAATGCTACTGCAATACAAAATTTAAATAAAAATGATAACGTTTTAATTACTCAAAAAAATACTTCAGACAAAGCGAACAAAACACGCATCGCTACAGCAATAATTTCTGAAACCATGAAAATCAAGGAAACTAACAATTCGAGAATTTCTAGAATAAGCAATCGTCAAAAAGGGAATTCTCATTTTTCAGTAACCCAAATAGTTGAAAAAACAAGTCAATCTCTTTCAAACAAAAATGAAACTATGGATAAAAATTTATATCCCGACAATGAATTGGTTTCAATTAAAAACAATTTAGAAAATAAAAACGAAAGTAAGAACACAACAAATAATACAATTTCTGAAGTTATTACTGAATTGATAGCTACAAAAACTGATGTACTACAAAATAATGAACTCGAACAACTATTGTCTGAAAAAGATAAAAATAATAATAAAAAAAGTGCACTAAATAAAAACCGCTGGGAAGTTACTACAACAATAGCACCGATCGTTTCGGGATCAATTTCAAATGATTCACCAATTGATTCAAAGTTAAATTCGAATGCCAAAATCTATCAAAACAGTATTAGTTATGGTGTTGGAGCATCTTATAATTTATCAAAGAAGTTATCCATCCGAACGGCAATCAACAAGCTTGTTTTTGACAATATTACCAATGACGTAGCTTTTCTTGAAAACACACAAGAAGTTGTAAGTTTATCTTCTATTTCTAATCAAAACACATTACAATTTATTGCAGAAAACAGCATCAACAACACCGATACTTTCACATTGGCATCTACAACAATAAATACTGGAAATTTACAGCAAGAATATGGCTATGTTGAAGTGCCAGTAGAAATGTGCTATGCAATTATTGATCGTAAATTTAAAATAAATTTAATAACTGGTATCAGCACACTTTTTTTAGACAAAAATAATATTTCGTTAACATCTCAAAAGTATAATGCATCATTAGGCGAAGCAAACAATATCAATAAAATCAATTTTAGTTCTAATGTAGGATTAGGTTTTAAATATAATTTATATAAATCGTTCTATATCAATCTGGATTCGATTTTAAAATACCAACTCAACACATTCAATAAAAATTCAGGAAATTTCAATCCATTTATTGTTGGTTTCTATACAGGATTAGGTATTAAGTTTTAGACTATTTATTATACTCCAAAAGTTGGTTATAAATAATTTCCCGAACCTGGTCATTAACCTTTCGGATTGTAGTTTTATCTTCAATTGTCTTTCCTGTTGTCTCAACAGGATTATGCAATTTGGCACGCATCAAACCAGGACTACCGCTCAAAAAAGTATACGAAAATCGTTTTTTATTATCCGGAAACGTTAACGGCGCAATAGGCAAATCGTGCTCAATCGCTAACTTAAAAGCACCATCTCTAAAAGTATCCAACACGATAGACTCGTCATGCGGAACGCCGCCTTCTGGAAAAATACAAATACTCAACCCTTGATCAATGCGCTTTTGTGCACGGGCAAAAACCTCCATGCGGCTTTTCTGGCTGCTTCTATCTACCAAAATGCACGTACGTTTGTACAAATAACCAAACAACGGCAACTTGGCCAATTCTTTTTTTCCGACAAACACAAACGGATTTTTCACAACCGCCAACATCAACAAAATATCGGCCAACGAAGTATGATTGGCAACCAGCATATAACTTTTTTTGGGGTCAAGCGCATTCGGATTTTCAATTTTATAATAAAAACCAACCAAAAAAAGCGTCACTTTAGCCCAAATTCTAGCAAAAAAGAAAAACGATCGGTACCAACTTTCTTTCAAACTTGTTACAAGCAAAAACGGCGTCAGTAGTAAAAGCGCCACCGCCACCATTGTATAAGCCCAAATTCGCCAAACGGTCCGAAATATATTCTTAATAATCCTCATTTTTATTTTTTCAGTAACACAACTTTTGGCATTTTTATCAGCGCAGTTCCCGCTCTACATTACAATCTTTTTTAAATTGTCACACTTCGACAAGCTCAGTGTGACAATTTAAAAAAGGATTTTCATTGCGATCGGGGTTAAAAACTAAAACTTTTCCGCATTTCTATAAACTATTGCAATTTTTTTAGACTTTCCAAATATAACAATTCGGTAACAAATTTCTAAAAATAATTATATTTAAGATAAACAAAACCAAAAATTCAAAATCACATTTCTAGCAAACTTTGTACCTTTACAGTCAAATTCAGTACAATGTCAAAAATACTCACCGGCGTGCAAAGCACCGGAACGCCACATCTCGGAAACCTACTTGGAGCCATAATGCCAGCAATCGCGTTGTCCAACCAACCCGAAAACGAATCGTTTCTATTCATTGCCGATTTGCACTCAGTAAGCCAAATAAAAAACGGAGAAACACTTCGCCAAAATACGTATAGTACAGCAGCCGCTTGGTTAGCCTGCGGATTGGATGTAAACAAAGTAGTTTTTTATCGCCAAAGCGATGTGCCACAAACCGCCGAATTGTCGTGGTATTTGAGTTGTTTTTTTCCATTTCAGCGCTTAACGCTTGCCCACTCGTTCAAAGACAAAGCAGATCATCTTGAAGATGTCAATGCAGGATTATTTAGTTATCCAATGCTCATGGCCGCCGATATATTATTGTATGACGCCAATATTGTACCTGTTGGCAAAGACCAGTTGCAACATATCGAGATTACTCGTGATGTAGCCGCACGTTTCAACCACCAAATGGGCGAAACCTTCGTCTTGCCCGAAGCTAAAATCCAGCAAGAAACCATGTATATTCCGGGCACAGATGGACATAAAATGAGCAAATCTCGTAGCAATATCATAAATATTTTTTTGGACGATAAAGCCTTACGAAAACAAATCATGACTATTGAAACCGACAGCACACCACTCGAAGCTCCAAAAAATCGAGATACTTGCAAGATTTTTGGCATCTACAAATTGCTAGCAAACCAAACCCAACTTGATACACTAACCGAAAAGTATACCAACAAAAACCAAGATTTTGGTTACGGTCATGCCAAGCAACTGTTGTTTGAGTTGGTCGTAGAAAACTTTAAAACCGAAAGAGAAAAGTATACTTATTTCATGAGTAACCTTCATGAAGTGGATGCGCTTTTGCAACTCGGTGCTCAAAAAGCGGGAACAATTGCCGATGGCGTTTTAAGAAGAGTTCGAGAAAAGTTGGGATTTTTGTAGTTTATTTACTGTTCAATAATAAAAAATTTTGATTGTCCGTAAACACTCATAATTCCAAAAAAAGTTTTATATTTGTAGAAAAAGATATGAATTTATTCAGTTTTACAGCAAATTTTGGAAGCGAAGAATCGTGCAGAATTCATTTTAAAGAAGAAAGAGATAAAA
>JANOPO010000032.1:0-7083 GCA_031422015.1 Flavobacterium sp.
TTGTCTGTTCTTGAAAAGGAATTCCAAAGAGCATTTTCACGATAATTTTGTCCCATATTGAGTTGCCAACCGAAATATTTATTTCGGGCATTAAGTAAAATACTGTTGTAAGTTCTAAATCGCGTCTTGTCATAAGCATTGAAAGCAGAACTCGTGGTATAGGTTGCCGATAAGTATTTTTTGGCGTTTTTATTGGTAATAATATTCAATATCGCGCCACCAGCAGTAGCAGGAAACTCAGCTCCTGGTTGTGTTATTACTTCAATTCTATCAACAGAGTTGGCAGGCATTCCTTCCAAAAAAGAGTTGAGTTCGTTATTAGAAATATTTAAAGGACGACCGTCTAAAAAAACTTCCAATAATTTTCCTTGATACATCATTCCAGCAACATCAGAAGAGATTAATCCTGGTAGTTGCTTCATCGTTTCCATTAAAGTGCCAGCACTTAGATTGGGCTGATCTGCAATATTAAAAATGGTACGATCGGGTTTTTGTTCAATTGCTTTTTTCTCTTTTTTGATAACCACTTCTTCCAACTTTATGGAATCTTTTGATTTTTCTTGAGCTAATAATGTGGTAAAAGAAACTAAAACTAAACAAAGAATGTATTTTAACATGATATATTTTATGAGTTTTGTAAAAATACATTTTTCTTTTCTAAATCTATTATCAACAATACGACAACATACGATTTTATATAAAATTTGTAAATTGCTTAAAAAAAAGTTTGTACAAAATAATTTTTTTTAAAAATATATTAAAAAAATATGTGTTATAATGTTAACAATCTTTATTTATATTCTGTAATACAGAAGGAAGCCACTAGCGAAAATTAATGGAGAAAAGTAGCAATTTATCTTTTTACTTAAATACATTTTCCGTCTACTGTACAACTCATAAAACTGATCGACTTTCAAATCGTCAATAAATAAAATACTTTCGCCAGTCGATTTCATTTCTGGACCAAGTGCTTTATTTACATTTTGAAATTTACAATAAAAATCAATTATTTAATAGTTTTAAAAACTCAATAAAATCTATATGTAACAGATGTCATAACAACCACTTTTACACTTTTTTTATTTCAAAGCGTTATAATTATCTTTGTGAAATAAATTTAAAAATAAAATTATGACTACGAAAAATTACACAATTGATCAATTACAAATCCCCGAAAATTTCGACAAATTACCTTCTAAAGAGCAACAAATAATATCTGCCAATTTCAATGAAAAATATGAAAATATTTTAAATAGAATCGAAAAAGGAGAAACAGCCTTTTTTTATGAAAAAGAATTTCTTTATGAAACATTTAAACATCGTAACTACTTGTTGTTAAAAAGTCATTTCGAATTATTTAAAGATTTCCACTTTTTAGAATTGCATCAAAAATATAGATATAATTTAAAAAACGAACATAAAGTTCCAGTTGTTATAAATGGATCTGATCAAGAAATCATAAATAATCATTTTTTAAATTTAGATTTGAACGATTTAGAAGAAATTTTCAATGAATGGAATAATGAAGTCATAAATAATGACAATCTTTCCAGTGATATAATGACTAATACAAATAAATTAATTAATGAATTAAAGAGTGAAGCAAAATTTCAAATTAAAAATTTCATAAAAGAGTATAAAGACGTAAATCTAAATTACGATCTAAATTCAAAATACACAATGTTCGTTTTATACTCAAAGCATATTTACTTACTTTCCTCTAAAATAAAGGAGACTTTTAACAATGGAAAATGCTATCATCCAATATTTCTAAATAATAAAGAAATAAGATTTTCTGAAATGAGTTTAGTTCATGTACTTATAAGGCACTATAGCCCACTATCAAAAATATCAGCCAAAAATATGATGAAATCTCATCATAAAAAAGATTTTCTACCCGAAGAACTCCACTTAGATTTAGCATTTATTTTTCAAGAGATAAATAATTCTCAACTTTTAAAAAACAGTAATTTATTTGAAAATATTCAATCAGAAAATAAGGATATTACATTCCAATTTAAAGAAAACATTTACCGAGTTTGGCTTTCTTTAAATAAAAATGAAAATGAATCAGGACAAATTCCATTTATAGAAATTGAAACCTTTCATCCATTAGATGATAAAGATGACTTAATAAAGCTAAATTCAGATTTTAGAATTATGAAAATAAATAATGATTTATCCGTTTATATTGAAAAACATAGCATAGAAAATATTTGTCTAAACTAAAATTACTTACTCAAATACATCTTCCGTCTACTATACAACTCATAAAACTGATCGTCTTTTAAATCGTCAATAAACAATATGCTTTCGCCAGTAGATTTCATTTCGGGTCCGAGTGCTTTGTTTACATTTTGAAATTTACTAAAAGAAAAAACGGGTTGTTTAATTGCATAACCTTTTAGTTGCGGATTAAAGGTAAAATCGGTTACTTTATTTACGCCCAACATTACTTTTGTAGCATAATTTACATACGGTTCGCCATAGGCTTTAGCAATAAACGGGACTGTTCTCGATGCTCTTGGATTCGCTTCAATAATATAAACAGTATCGTCTTTTATCGCAAATTGGATGTTAATTAAACCAACGGTTCTTAATGCCAAAGCAATTTTTTTGGTATGATCTTTTATTTGTTGCATCACAAATTCGCCCAAATTGAAAGGTGGCAACGTTGCATTTGAGTCGCCAGAATGAATACCGCAAGGTTCGATATGCTCCATTATTCCAATGATATAAACATTTTCTCCGTCGCAAATCGCATCAGCTTCGGCTTCGATAGCACCGTCCAAATAATGATCTAAAAGCAATTTATTTCCTGGAATGTTTTTCAATAAATCAATAACATGTTCTTCGAGTTCTTGCTTGTTGATGACAATTTTCATTCCTTGTCCACCCAAAACATAAGACGGACGAACCAATAATGGAAAATCCAAAACATCTGCCAAAGCACTGGCTTGATCGGCATTTTCGGCAATTCCAAACTGTGGAAATGGAATCTTTAATTCGGTCAATAATTCTGAAAAACGACCACGATCTTCGGCTAAATCTAAAGCATCAAACGAAGTTCCAAGAATTTTTATTCCGTATTTAGATAATTTTTCTGCCAATTTCAAAGCGGTTTGTCCACCCAATTGTACAATTACTCCTTCTGGTTTTTCGTGACGAATAATATCGTAAATGTGTTCCCAAAAAACGGGCTCAAAATATAATTTATCGGCGGTATCAAAATCGGTCGAAACCGTTTCTGGGTTGCAATTTATCATGATGGTTTCGTAACCACATTCTTTGGCTGCCAAAACACCGTGAACGCAAGAATAGTCAAATTCTATTCCTTGCCCTATTCTATTGGGACCTGAACCAAGAACGACAACTTTCTTTTTATCAGTTACAATACTTTCGTTATGTACGTATTTTTTACCATCGGCTGTTTCTATTTCTGCTTCAAAAGTTGAATAATAATAAGGTGTCAATGCCTTAAATTCGGCTGCACAAGTATCGACTAGTTTATAAACCCGATTGATGTTCATGTCTTCTCGCAACTTATAAACTTGACTTTCCAAACAACCCAACATGTGCGCAATTTGACGGTCGCCATAACCTTTTTGTTTGGCTTCAAGAACTAATTCTTTTGGCAACGTATCAATTTTGAACTTCGAAATTTCTTTTTCTAATTGGTATAACTCTTCATATTGTTTCAAAAACCACATATCAATTTTGGTGATTTCGTGAATTCTTGAAAGCGGAATTCCCATTGCAATAGCATCATAAATCACAAAAACACGATCCCAACTTGCGTAGGTTAATTTCTCGATAATTTGCTCGTAATTTTTATATCCTTTTCCGTCTGCACCCAATCCATTTCGCTTAATTTCAAGCGATTGCGTTGCTTTATGCAAGGCTTCTTGAAACGAACGGCCTATTCCCATTACTTCTCCAACAGATTTCATTTGCAAACCTAAAGTTCTATCTGCTCCTTCAAATTTATCGAAATTCCAACGGGGAATTTTAACAATAACATAATCTAAAGTAGGTTCGAAAAGTGCCGATGTAGATTTTGTAATTTGGTTTGGCAATTCATCAAGATTGTAACCCAAAGCCAATTTCGAAGCGATTTTCGCAATTGGATAACCCGTCGCTTTAGAAGCCAATGCTGAGGATCTAGAAACTCGCGGATTGATTTCAATAGCAACAATATCTTCTTTTTCATCTGGCGAAACGGCAAATTGCACGTTGCAACCACCAGCAAAATTGCCAATAGAGCGCATCATCAAAATGGCATAATCTCGCATTCGTTGAAAAGTAGAGTCCGACAATGTCATTGCTGGCGCTACGGTTATCGAATCGCCAGTATGTATGCCCATTGGATCCATATTTTCGATCGAACAAATAATTACAACATTGTCATTTTTATCTCTCAAAAGTTCCAATTCGTATTCTTTCCAACCCATTAATGCTTTGTCAATCAAGACTTCGTGAATGGGTGACATTTCTAAACCATAGGATAATTTTTCAGCAAAATCTTCTTTTTTATATACGATTGCTGCACCAGTTCCGCCAAGCGTAAATGATGGACGAATAACTAAAGGAAAACCAAATTCTTGAGCAATTTCTTTTCCTCGCAACATCGATGTACATATTTCGGCTGGAGCAGATGGCACTCCGATTTTTTTGAGTAAATTTTTAAATTGGTCTCTGTCTTCTGTAATATTAATTGCGTTGACATCGACACCAATCATCTTGATATTAAAATCTTTCCAAATTCCTTTTTCGTCGGCTTCGAGACAAAGGTTTAATGCGGTTTGTCCGCCCATTGTTGGCAAAACCGAATCAATTTGTGGATGTTCTTTCAGAATTTGAATAATCGATTTGGTTGTTAATGGCAATAAATAAATATGATCCGCCATGGATGGATCGGTCATTATGGTTGCTGGATTGGAATTGATAAGGATTACTTCGATTCCTTCTTCCCGAATGGAACGTGCTGATTGCGATCCTGCGTAATCAAATTCGCAAGCTTGCCCGATTACTATTGGTCCTGAACCTATTATTAAAACCGACTTTATGGATTTGTCTTTTGACATTGTAATTTGTTTGTGTTGCTTGAGCTATTTATTTTCGTTATTTTGATTTATTAGTTTCGTGAAAGAATCTAAAATTTCATGTCGGAAAGGATTTGTGTCTTTCAAAATTAAAGAGATCGGGAAGCGTTTTTCTTGAGCGTCAACAAGTGTTTTGTCTATTTTAAAAAAATCGGTGCTGTTGTATTTTGTAAACCAAATGTCAAATTTTCTTTTTCTAATAGCTTGTTTTTCGTCTGAAGAATCACAGATATAAATGGTAATTGAATTACCTTTTTTTAAATAAAAATCTTTGAAAATTTCGGCAGCTGTTGCTCCAATTTTTGAATCGGTAGCAGGTAGCTTTTCGTTTGAACGAGATTGAACAAGTATTGAAAATTCATAAATTAAATCTGAAAAAACTGATTTTTCATCACCAAAAAGATAGGGTGTTGGTTTGAAAATTACTTCGTATCCTACTCCTTGTGATGTAATAAAGATATAACTATTATTCAATCCACCTTTAAAAATAAAATTATAAGGCATTTATGATTTGTTTAGCTTTTGTAATTTTTTTTTAATTTCTTGGAATTCTTTTGTTTTAAAAAAAGCATTACTATCAGCAATGGTTTGTTTTTTGCTTTCAAGAAGATATTTTATTAATTCGTCTTGCGTTCTTTTATGTTTTACTATTGTTTCCATAATAATAGATTTTTTTACAAAGTTACAAAATTTTGATTTGAAGATTAAACTAAATTTTGAATTTGGATGCCCTAGTCCTGATGGAAGAGGAAATCCTTTTGAAACAAAATCTATTTTTTAAACAAAAGATTGAAACGGACAACAGGAATTAACTCAAAAAAATGCCAATAGCTATAAAAAAAGCCGCTACTAATAAAAGTAACGGCTTGATATGGATTATTGCTAATCATTATTTTTTGTGTCTTGGCTCAGAAGATACAGTCAATTTGTGACGCCCTTTGGCACGACGACGAGCAAGAACTTTACGTCCGTTTGCAGAAGCCATTCTGTCCATAAATCCGTGTTTGTTTCTTCTTTTTCTTTTCGATGGTTGGAACGTTCTTTTGCTCATTTTGTGTATCTTTAAAAATCTTGAATAATAATAGTTTATAGGTTGTTTTAAACCGAGGGCAAATATACAATGATTTTTTTTCTTTGCAAGTGGTTTTATAAAAATATTTTAAATTCCTTTTACTATATTTGCAATCTAATAAAAACACCCCTTATGTTTCACAGAAATATTAAACTTATTATCGCTGCACTAATGATTATTGCTGGTATTTGGCAATTTATGGAAGGGAATATCGGAAACGGAATTTTCTTGATTTTGTTGACTGCTATTCCGATTTTCTTATACTTTAAAAACGAATTTATCTTGTTGGCTTTCTTAAAATTGCGAAAACAAGATTTTGCTGGTGCTAAAAGTTGGTTGGATAAGATAAAAAATCCCGAAACGGCTTTGGTGCAAAAACAACAGGGTTATTTTAATTATTTGCATGGAATTATGTTGTCGCAAACGAACTTGACGCAAGCTGAAAAATATTTCAAAAAAGCAATTTCGCTAGGTTTATCGATGGATATGGATTTGGCGGTTGCCAAACTGAATCTTGCTGGTGTTGCCATGACTAGACGAAGAAAGTTGGAAGCTACTACTCTACTTAATGAAGCGAAAAAGCTTGATAAACAAGGTATGCTGAAAGATCAAATCGTGATGATGAAAGAGCAGATGAAGAAGATTTAGAGCCCACCCAACCCTCCCAAAGGGAGGACTTTTCAACTTTTACAAAAAAAGTTCGCTAAGTGCGAACTTTTTTGTGTTTCTAAATATTATTTTGATTGTCCGTAAACACTCATAATTCCAAAAAAAAGTTTTATATTTGTAGAAAAAGATATGAATTTATTCAGTTTTACAGCAAATTTTGGAAGCGAAGAATCGTGCAGAATTCATTTTAAAGAAGAAAGAGATAAAATCGGAGTTCAATGTAAATGCGGAAACAAGGAA
>JANOPO010000033.1:0-71146 GCA_031422015.1 Flavobacterium sp.
CGAATCACAATTGGTTAATAATTGTCCTTGTGAACCAACCAATGAGTCAACTTGTACTGAAGAACAACATCAAGAAAATAGACGATCAGAGTTTATTATTACTAAAATGTAATTTTAAACTATCAAATAACTAAAAATCCCATTCGTAAATGGGATTTTTTTGTAGGAGCAAAAATTCACTAATAAGAAAAATATTATAGTAACAAACAATTTAAAAAAAACTACACTTGTTGATTTAGTAATTTCTGACCGGAAGTTTTAAAAAATAAAAAAAAAAATACACAAATAAATATCTAGTAAAGAAAAAAGCAATTCCTTGTGACAGAATGGCTTTAATCAGAAAACATAAGACTCAAAAACTAACTATTTTTTCATGAACATATTGGTGTAATATTTTTTACCATTTGCTGGATTAATAGTAATTGATATTCCGATATGACTGTAATCGCCATCTAAATTTAACTTGTGACTAGGGCTTAATAACCAAGCGCTCAAAGCACCTTGAGAAGTAACAAAATTATAAGCAATATTCTCACCTACTCGAATAGCACCAAGAACTTGTATAATATTATTTGATCGTTCCAAAAATAAATCATGATTAACCACATTATTATTTATCATATACGAATTATGTTCTTGCGATTTATAAGATATATGATTTACAATTTCTAATGCATTATACCCGTGAGCTACACGATAATCATTAATAAGTTCTACCATTTGAATCTCATCCGCAGTATGGTTGTAACTTGCTAAGAATTGTTGTTGCTCATCTGAACTAGTTACTTCACCATCTTGCTTTGAGCAAGATGTTACTAAAAAAAGAAATGCAAATAAAAATAACGATTTGAATAGATTTGGGTTCATAATAAGTAGGTTAATTTATAAAGATAGATGTGGGGCAAAAATCTTAGATATTTAATTTATTTCTTTAACAAACATATTAAAATTAACGTTTAAAATACATATAAAATCGATTAAATACATAAATATATATTTATATAATATAAAAATCTTACATATTTATTATTTATAAAAGAATTTAAAAGCTACTAATAGAACAAAAATCATCTGAAAAATAATCTAAAATACAAGATTCACTGTAAATTATTAATTCCTATAGAAATGGTTTTTTAATAATAAAATTAAAAAATAATAGTAACCATTTTATCATTTACAATCGATTTTTGAGGTTAAAATCTTATACTTTATAATTGTAAAAATGCTGCTAAACAAAAAATAAAAAACATAAAAAAAACGTCTCAAAGTAAACTTTGCGACGTTAAATCTTTATAATAATAAAAACTATTCTTTTAAAACCATATCTATAATCATAACTGCTGCAACTATAAGTTGTCTTTCAAGAGAGTCATTAGGCACATTATCCTTAATTTCCAAAACATAATTATCGGCGGTCGTAAAAAACTCTTTGCCGATACCCGCCCATTTTTTGCTTACAGAAGCCAATTCGATTGAGCCATTTGAGAATTTGAAATCCCAACCAGTCCATTTTCCTTCTAAAATACAAACTGGCTGTTGGTCTTTGTCGACAATCTCAAATTTGCCACCAAACGACCAAAATTTTTGTTTGAAATAACCTATAAGTTGTTCACGCTCATCAAAAACTTCTACATCGGATCTGAAAATAGCTACGCCTCGTTTGACACTTACAATCGGTTTGCCTTCGGTTGTGGTTACAATTACGTTGAATGGTGTATGTTTTTTATATTTTGTAAAACGAAACATTTTGGTAAAAAATCCCAAACCAGTTTCTTTACTGGTCATGATTTGTTGATTGCTGGTTGGGTCAAAAATATCATAAGCATTCGATGCTTTAAAAATTCCGAGTTGTTCTTTAATTAGAAAAATGTTTTTGTTTAAAAGTGGGTTCATTTTGAGATTGTTAGTTTGTAAATATTAGATTCTAAAAGTTCCGTATCGTTGTCTTCGCAAAGTAAAAATGTAATTTGAGTTGTTGTTTCTTCAAATAATGCTAATCCTTCAAGTTTGAGTTTGTCTGAAACTTTATGATGAAATTCTATTTCCATTGATTCGACATCGATACGCCCAATAATACTTCCGAGAATTTCGCCGTCATCATATGTGGAATCGGTATCTTCTGCAGTGGCAAGAAAATAGATTTTATTTTCTATTAATATTGCATCTGTAAAACTGGTTTCAACTCCATTGAGTTTAGGTAATTTGAAATCGTTGACAACCATTGTAAAATCATCAACTAGATTTTTTCCTGAAATTGTAAAAATTGTATTTTTAGATTTTTTGCCATTACCTCTATTAATCAAGTACCAATCTTGACCTGTATAAATTGCTCCTTCAATATTGAAATCGGCTGGTTTTATTTGCCCGAAACTTTGCATGGTAGCATAAAGATTGGAGAGATCGTTTGTCGCAATTACAGCATTGGTTTTGGCATCAACTTGAACCATAGTATTACGGTTTTGTGTTGATCCTGAACCGAATATGTAAATATTGTTTTTATATTGAGTTATGGCTTCGAAATCGGGTTTTTGTTTTTTAGCAATATTTTCGGTAGCTAAATATTGCAATGGATATTTTTGTAATTTTTGATTATCTAATTGATATTGGTAGATATACGAACTATTATCGCCAATAGCCAAGATACTATTATCGTTATATAGCAATCCTGATGCCGAGCCAAGACCAATGATTTTTATTAAAAACTGAAGTTGCAATTGTTCCATACGATTGGTTTAGTGGTAGCCCTGATAAAAGTGCAAAGCTTTTTGAAGTTGAGAACCAATTTTTGTTTTTTTAGAAAAGCGACTGCAAGAAGCTCTTTATAAAAATTACAAAAATGGTTTGAAACGAAAAAACTTGTAACGGATAGCAGGATTGGCTTTTAATATTCGAAAAATCCGTTAATTGAGTCAATAGTTAACTTTTTGGTTGGGCTAGCTTCTACTCGACCGACAATTTGCGCTGCTACACCAAATGATTTGGAAATGCTTATGATATCGTTTGCTAGTTCCAAAGGCAAATATAATTCTATACGATGTCCACAATTGAATACTTGATACATTTCTTTCCAACTTGTATTTGATTGTTCCTGAATAAGCTTGAAAAGTGGCGGAACTGGAAATAAATTGTCTTTTATAATGTGGAAATTATTTTTTTGATCGGTGTCGTCTGGCAAGAAATGCAAAATTTTTGTTTGCGCACCACCACTGCAATGAACGATTCCATGTATTTGATTCGGTGAGTATTTATCTAGAATAGCCTTAATAATTGGCGCGTAGGTTCTGGTTGGTGAAAGTACCAATTGACCTGCATTGATTGGTGCACCTTTAACTGGATCTGTAAGCATTATACTACCTGAGTACACTAAACTAGCTGGCACTTGATGATCGAAACTTTCGGGATATTTTTGTGCATATTGGTTGTCGAAAACGTCATGACGTGCAGATGTTAGGCCGTTACTTCCCATTCCGCCATTATAAGTATTTTCGTAATTTGCTTGCCCAAAACTTTCAAAGCCAACGATAACATCGCCAACTTTAATGTTTGCATTATTTATAACTTGGGATCTTTTTATTCGTGCCGTCACTGTAGAGTCAACAATAATTGTTCGAACCAAATCGCCTACATCAGCAGTTTCGCCGCCTGTTGCATGAATTAGTACACCATGCGATTTTAGTTCTTCAATAAGTTCTTCTGTAGCAGAAATAATTGCAGAAATAACTTCTCCAGGAATTAAATTTTTATTGCGTCCTATGGTTGATGATAAAAGGATATTTGTAGTTGCGCCCACACAAATAAGGTCGTCTATATTCATGATTAGTGCATCTTGGGCTATGCCTTTCCAGACGGATAAATCTCCAGTTTCCTTCCAGTAAATGTAGGCTAACGAAGATTTTGTTCCTGCTCCATCTGCATGCATAACAAGACAATATTCATCATCGCCAGTGAGATAATCTGGAATGATTTTACAAAATGCTTTTGGGAACAATCCTTTATCACTATTTTTGATAGCATTATGAACGTCGTCTTTGGATGCCGAAACGCCGCGATCGGCATATCTGTTAGAAATCTCAGAACTCATTTTATATATTGTATAGTTTGAGACAAATATAATAAAAGAAATATAGAATTGCAGATGCTATTTTTATTTCCAGTCTGGCATAGTTGCATTTTGAAATAAAGTGACTCTTGAAGTGATATCGCCTAACGTATATTTTACAATATTTTTTTGCGAAAATCCATCGTTAGAGGTGCTCACAAAAATTAATTCGGCTTCATTGGGTGAAAATTTTACATCCAAATCATTAAATCCTGCAGGTTTTTCGACCCGAACTTCATATGTTAAACTAGTTGTAAAGTTGTAAATATATATTCGAGAATCTAGCTGTCTGTAATTATCATTTTGAAATTCTGACACATCTCGCGTAAAAACAAGTTTTTGATTATTGGCTGATAAATGTATGCCATTTACTGCACCATTTGCGCCTGATAATATTGAGGTTAATAAAACACCATTTTGATTAATTGCATAAATTTCGACATTATAACCCCTACTATCATTTACTTTAAGAATTATAACAGAGCCATCCATACTCCAATCGACCTCGGTAATAAATTTTCCGTTTGGGGTCTGAAAAATCTCAGCTAATCCAGTTCCGTCTGTATTGATGCTGAATAATTTATTAAAATTTGGATATAATATTTGAGACCCATTATTTTTCCAACAGAACTTAACAAAGTCAAAATTGAATCCTGCAATTGGTATGGAGTTTGTAACCTTGAATAAATTAGTCCCATCCAAGTTCATAGTAAAAATATGATTTTGAGCCCCATCAGATTGGATAAAAGCGATTTTAGATGATTGCATGTTTTTTTGTGGACGAAAACTATTTTTATCCATTGAAGTTAGTTGTAGCTGATTTCCGTCTTGGTCTGATGTATAAATTAGATTATTTGAATTTCCTGCTTTTCTAGAATATAAATAACGAGAATTAGGAAATTCTTTTGTTCGAAATGAACTTAACGGACTAAATATATCAGCATTAATACCGTCATTAACGACTACTTGCCAAAAATATTTTGTACTGAAATTTAGATTTGATATCATAATATTTTTAGATAAAATATTATTATAAGTTAGCACTTCATCTGTAGTATCATTACGCAAAATAAGTTTTGAAGTAATTATATCCATTTCTGGGTCTGCAACGGTCCAAGTAAAGTCAATACTCAAATTTTGATTGGTGGCATTATCCGCAGGAATTGTCAAAATAGCAGGAGCTGGAGCAACATTGCCTGAAGTAGAAACTTTTAGTTCGTAAACCAGCGAAGAAGCTACAGTTGACGACACTGTTACTGCTTCAAACTTGGCTACATAGCCTTCTTTTCTAGCTTCGAATGAATAATCGCCCGTTGGTACGGACGGGAATTCAAATTTTCCGTCAGCATCCGTAAAGACTATACTGGTGTTTGGCTTTGATGATACTCTAACATTTGCTATCGGTAAAAAAGTGTTTTCGGTAACAACGCGCCCATTTACAATGCCTATTTCTTGAATCCCAATTTTGTCTTCGCTACAATTAACAAAAAATAGAATGCTACTTATAAATACGAAATATACAACAGGTTTTTTCATGATTATATTTATTTGTAAACTTTTTAGAAAAGAAACGGGCTTAAATTTTATTATTTTGTTTTTTACCTAAATAATAAACAAATCCTATTCCAGCATACCAGTAGGAATCATTTAGTTTTCCTGATTTTAAATGATCTATTTTATCACTGAAAGTTAGATTTTGCTGTCCAAAAAACCGTAAGCCCATTTTCTGTGAAAAAAGAAATTCTAAACCTGCTCCAAAGTGATATTTGAGATGACTATCCTTCACAATATACATAAAACTGATGCCGCCTCCCGAAAAAAAGTAGGGTGTTATTTTATCTTTAGGAAGTAAAAAAAATTCGGATGTTATATCGATAGCGCCATATCTTTCTCTAAATCTGCCTTTATTTTCTAACTCAAACACACTGAAAGAAGAACCTAAATTAAAATAAGGATTAAGAGCAAATTTAACTCCCGATTTTGCATAATATCTTATTTCTGGCGCTTGATAATCACTATTTATTTGATTTATTCCACCCGCAAGCTCTAGTGATATATTATGTCTAATAGAATTTGTGGTTCGGTCATACAATAAGGCTGCATCGGCTTCCTGAGCTTCTTTGGCATTGCTGTCAAAAAAAACTTCCAACTCTTTATTTGGTGTATTGGATTGCCATATATTTTGTTGAATTCCATCAATTACGAGCGTAATAACTGCTTTTTCGATTGCTTCGGTAATTGCTAAGTGCATGGGTTCATTTTTTGTAAATCCAGTTTCAACTTCTAGTAATCGCTTGAAGTTTACATATCTAAAAAGGCTCGCATCTATTGCTTGCGATAAAATAGTTTTTGAGATATAAACTGTTTTCAAAATTTCTCCATTTGATGTAGATACAAGCCTTAAATATATCGAAACTCGATCTTGTCTATATCTTGTTGAAGTTCCTGCGCCAAAATATCGTGCACCAAATCCGCCGGTTATAATATTACTATCAAAAGATACTATTCCGCCTTCCAATAAAACACCTGCATATAAAAGTGGGGTTAATTGCGTTGCAGCGGGATCAGAATTTTTGAGATATTCTTGGCGGGTAGATCTAATAATATTTCGTTCATTCAATAAATTACCAAGATTTTCTCGTTCAATAGGGATAAACCATTTTGAATCTTCAAGTGCTTTTATTAATATTGATGTTGCTCCTTGGGTTACTGATGTGCTAAATGTACTACCAGTTTCAGAAGCTTTATATTGCCCGGTTTGATCTCTAAATTTATATACTCCAACTACTACTTTGTCTTTCGGAATCGGCATTTTTTTTAGTAAGCGTGTCATTGCTGTCGCCTCTCCTAAAGATGCATGTTGAATCGCTATTGGCTGATTAAAATAGGCACCGCAACTACTTAATAGTGTTGCTGATACAATACAAATAAAAAGCAGTTGCTTCATAAACTATGGATTTGGAATAATTACTTGGGTTTCTTCGCCTGTTTCGGTATCTAAAATATTAATTGTCAATCCACCAGATGACTGGTACACATTTATAGACAAACTCCCAAAAACATAGGTTCCTTCCGTTATACCATTTTCGCCAAACTGTTGGGTGAATAACGATCTTGATACCTGGCTTAATAATTGACTATTCAAATTTTCGGTAAACTTTTCTATATCTGATCTTTCATCTATTGCAGAAGCGGGTTCTTTGAAAAGATTTTGTCCTTCAGCAGAGCTCAAAAGCCATTGATAATTAAAAGTATCGCCACCAAATGCAGGATTTTTGGGCTTGTAAACTAAATCTTGAGCTTTGGCTTGTACGTAAAACAATACTAGAAATAAGTATACAATTTGTTTCATATTTTAGTATTTAATTATTTGTTGCGCTTGTTTTTCTTGGTTTTTAAAATACTTAAAAACTGTACTTACGGCCTCTTGAGCCATACTAGACAAAAATTCTTCCTCTGGACGCAAAAAAAACTCCATAATTATTTCGTTTTCAATAGAAATACTAATTTTTGTATTTCGTCCAAAAGTTAACTCTTCAGTAAGAATAATTATTTTTTTATTTTTTTGATTTATTTTATTAAATTCTGTATAAAAAATATCGTAAAATTCTTTCCCAAATTTACTTTTGGTTTCGTCAGAAATTATACCAATAAATTCTAAACCATCATTGGGTTTTAATTCGGACTGATCTTTTTTTTTCCAATCAAAATCTTATCTTTCCCGATAATATTTTCTTTTTCGTCAAAAATTAATAACAACAAAGTAATCTCTTGATTTTTAACGCTGTTTAATTGTGTTTTTGATAAGTTTTTTAGTGCATTAGGAGCTATTGTTTCTCTGCCCGATTGCGAGTTTGTTGAATTATTAGAATTTGAATCTGCTTTTTTGATTACAGATAATTTATACGATATTGATTGATAAGCATCAGTCAAATTTTCTGCAGTGGCGGTTATGATTAGCAACTCTTCAGTTGATGAAATTTCAATTTTGGCTTTCACTTTAGTATTCATTTCTTGCGAAAAAGAAATCACAGAAAAAATAAAACAACTCAGTATATGTACTACTTTCATATGCTTTTCTTATTTGCTTAAAACGATGATGGTATCCAAACTTCCTTTTTGTTTTATGGTCATTTCTTTTGATATGCTGTTAGTTCCAATACTAATTAGGTTCAGGTTATTTCCAGTTTGGGTATAATTTGAGTTGATTGAGGCGTTTGAGTTAAAATTTAGATCAATTACAGAATTATTAAAACCGTCTTGAGCTATAAATTGATTGAGTTGAAGTGCCGACTTGTCTAGAAATATTTGATTTTTTGTACCTTTTTGCGATAAATTGATAGTTGAAAAACTAGATTTGATGTTTGTATTAATAAAATTATTATCACCTATCTGAGCAATAAAAACTTGATTTTGAATTTTTGGGCTTATTGTTTCAATATTATTCGCTTCTGACAGCTTTGAAAGTGACCACAACGTGTTTTGTTGTGTACTTAAAGGAGTTGAAAAAGTATCATTTTCTTCTTGAGCTATGCAGGTTGATACAGTTATAAAAAATAATGCGAGTATTTTGAATTTTGTTTTCATCATGTGGAAAGTTAAAAAAGACAAGACAAATAAAGTTATTTATCTTGTCTTTAATTATTTTGAAAAACTAGTTTGACTGGATTACAACAGAACTATTCATGTTTCCGTTTTGAATTACGTTGTTTAAATGTAATTCGCCAGATTGATTAGTTGATGCACAATTCAAATTCCCAAGTTGGTCAATTATAGAATTGTTTGAAAGTCCACATTGTACTGTCATTGCCTCGTTAGAATCGCCAACTTGTTTGTGATAAGTATCATTTTCATCGCCAGTTTGCGATTGACTAGACCAGTTTGCATCACCATTTTGACCAGCAAATGCATTGTTGGCATCGCCTAATTGGGATTGAAGTACAGTACCATTTTCGCTATCTGGAGCGCCAATTCCTTGGTCGGCAACAGCTGTATTACAGTTTCCAATTTGACTTTGATCGGCTGTGTTATTTCCGCCAGAGTTTATATCATTTTGATACACTGTTGCTGCATTACCATCTCCAAGTTGGTATTGTTCTGAGCTATTGTTTGAATCTCCTTGATAGGCATTGGCATCATTAGAGTCGCCTACTTGACGTTGACGCGCATAATTATCATACCCAACTTGTCTTATATTTGCATAGTTCATGTTACCGGTTTGGCGTTGTATGGACTCATTGTAATCGCCAATTTGCGCAGAACGAGCCTCATTACCAGGTGATCCGTCTGGTCCACTGCTTTGAAATTGTGAGGCGCTATTACTATCACCTAACTGATCAATGTCAGCAATATTATTATCAAACCGTTGAGTTTGAGATGCCGAATTACCGTCACCAACTTGTTTTGTAGCAGCTAAGTTATATTCTGCATAACCAACACCTTGATCAATATCGGCAGTATTCAAATTTCCAGTCTGATCAACTGTGCCTACATTATAATCGCCAGATTGATCCACTTTAGAGTCATTTTCAGATCCTAATTGTTTAACAAGTGCTTCATTGTTGATGCCACTTCCAGCAAGATTTAAACCGTCTTGTTTTACTACCGAATTATTCATACTTCCCACTTGGTTAACATCAGCGCTATTTGCAGTTCCTGATTGATTAACATCGCTAACATTAGCTTGAGAAAACACCATAGATGATAACAGCATCGCTGAGATGCTTAAAAATAAATTTTTCATAATATTAAAATTTTTAGTTAAAAAATAAATTAAATTTTCTAAAATTTAGACATAGAATAGTCCACACAAAATTTCATGTATTTAAAATATAAATAAATTTTAGAAGTATTGATTGACTTAAGTGTTGCACAGTAATGCATAACTGGTATCAGTTGTATCAATCAATAAAATGTAGTAGGATTAAAAAAAATAAATTAATAACTACTTGTAGCTATTTCAAAATTAATAATAAAACATTCAAAACACGGGTATTGAGTCTTTAGGTACAACTCAATTTGTAAAAATTTTTACAGTTATAACATAACAAATTTATAATAAATTTTAACATTTGTTTAATTATAATAAAATAAAAATAAAAAAATAAAAAAATATCGACTAACATTTATCAATCATCGACAAAGTGCAAAACCAAAATAAAATCATGTAAGAAAAATTTTATTTATAAAATTTATAGTAATAAAAACTTATACTACTATAAATCAATAATTTATGAAAATGACAGTATTGTTCCACAAATGAAAAGCTATTCTTGCAAAATAGATTAAAAATTCAAAAAAAAGTAAATTATTAAAACCATTGCAAAAACAATACTTAAACAAAGTAGCTACTGCATTTAATTTTCAATAATGAAAATCTCAACACGACGATTGGCAGCACGTTGTCCTTCGTTGGTTTCTGGAATGGGATAAATAGGATCTGAAACACCTAAGCCTTTATAAGCGATTCGTGCGCTATCGATTCCTTTTTGGCGCAAAAAACTAGATATTGCTTTGGCTCGTTGACTAGAAAGGTCGGCTCTGTCTTTGGTCATACAACACAAATGTCCTTGAATTTCGATTTTGAGTTTCGGATTATTTTGCATTACCAACAACAATTCATATAATTTTCCCCGAGATTCATTGACGATTGCAAAGGTGTTTATGACGAAATTTAAGTTGTCAATTTTGAGTTTGTCGCCTGTTTTTGCACTAGCAACTTGCTTCATAAATTCTACATTGAGCGTAAATTTCGTTAACGAACCGTCGGGATTTTCGATAGCTAATTCGCTGGGATAATTAGTTACTTTTTTGGGAGTTTCAAGAACGGGTTCTGGTTTTTTGATCCCTACAATTTCGTCTTCTTTGGATAAATCTTTTTCGAGGAGATAATAGATCGTTGCTTTTCTGTTTTCGGATTTGACTTTCGCTTGTTGAAAATTTTCGCCAAAACTTCGGGATTTGTAATCGTCTCGAATTTGAATTTTGTTTTTTATCAAACCAAAAATGCAATCTACACGGCGTTTGGCGAGTGTATCATTATAACCCGAAGTTCCAACCTCATCGGTGTAGCCGTTGATGGCAATAATTTTTACTTTTGGGTTGGAGCGCATCCAAGTTTCAAGTTTTTTATATTCCATTTTGCTCAAATCATATTTGTTTGTAGCAAAAAAAATCTCAAATTGTTCTTGCGCTGTTGCCGAAAGAGAAAATAATAGTATAGAAAAAAGGAAAATTATTTTTTTGAAACACATAGATTCATAGAATTTAAAGCCAATTTAAGACCCTTCGTTTTACATAGATTACATCGCTTTAAAAGCTTTTGAAATCTAAATTACGAAAGTAGACTAAAAATCAATAATAATACCATTAGTAGTGATTTTAGTATCTTTGGCAAAAATTAACAATATGAAAAAAATAATATTTGTCCTTTTTATGACTTTTTCGGCTATTGTAAATGCACAATCGGTTATTCAATCTGTTAACTCTGGAAGTGTTGTTTCGGCCAGCTCGTCGGTTTCTATTGGCGAAATAGTTGTTGTTCCAGAAAATACATCGCAATCTATTACTGGAATTATCGGGATTTTGACACAAGTAAATGCGCAAACTCTGGAAGTAGCGCAATTTGATGTTTCGGAGAATGTTACAGCTTTTCCGAATCCTACAACTTCAAAATTGTTTTTTGAATCGACACGAAATTTGACAAATCAACGCGTATTAATTTATAATGAATTAGGACAAATGGTTGCCGAAAAAAGCATCGATGCAAAGAACTCTTTGGATTTGGAATCTTTATCAACTGGTATTTATACAGTGCAGTTCAATAACAAGCAATTTAAATCGTTAAAGATTATCAAAAAGTAATAACTTCAAAAATCAATTACAATTACAATTTCAAAAATCAATCTCAATTATGAAAAAAATCAATACACTATCGTTGCTTATCATTTCAATTTTTACTTTTGCGCAAGTGCCACAAGGCATATCCTATCAAGCTATCGCACTGAATACATCTGGTGCTCCAGTTGTTAGTGCCAATGTTGGAATTCGACTTCCGGTTCTTGATACTTCTGCTACTGGTGCAGTTTTATAAACCGAAACCCAAACCAAAACCACCAACGCACAAGGTTTATTCAACTTGGTTATTGGCCAAGGAACTGCAACAACTGGTACTTTCAATACTATCAATTGGGGAACAAATGCTAAATTTTTGAAAGTAGAAATGGATCTTGCTGGTGGAACTAATTATATTTTGGTTGGAACTACCCAGTTGTTGAGTGTTCCTTATGCATTGGCAGCTGGAAGTTTAACTGGAGGAATTGATGCGAATAATAGTATTGAAAATAATAAAACTTCAAATTTCTGTTTTGCAAGCAATACAGGTAATGTTTATGCTTTTAATTCCTTAACCAATTCTTGGGTTGCTCAATCAGATTCTGTTAATTTAAGTGGTGGATTGATTAGTTCGAATATGAATTTTTGTTTTGCAAGTAATACTGTTAATGTTCATGCTTTTAATGCTTCAGTCAACTCTTGGGTTGCTCAGTCTGGTTCTGTTAATTCAAGCGGTGGATTAATTAGTTCAAATGGAAATTTTTGTTTTGCAAGCAATACAGGAGATGTTTATGCTTTTAATTCTACAACCAACTCTTGGATTGCCCAGTCGGGTTCTGTTAATTCAAGCGGTGGATTAATTGGTTCAAATGGTAATTTTTGTTTTGCAAGCAATACAGGAAATGTTTATGCATTTAACGCTTCAACCAACTCATGGATTGCCCAGTCTGGTTCTGTTAATTCAAGCGGTGGATTAATTAGTTCAAATGGTAATTTTTGTTTTGCAAGCAATACAGGAAATGTTTATTCTTTTAATAAGAAAACAAATGTCTGGACAGTTCAGTCAGGTTCTGTTAATTCAAGTGGTGGATTAATTTCCTCTCCTTCAAATTAATTAAACAAAAAACCACTCCTAAAAAGCGTGGTTTATCTATTGTCTATTAACTATCCAGTCTATCTCGTAAACAACAATTCTCTGTATTTAGTTAATGTCCAGATTTCGTCGTCAACTAGAAGCTCTAGCTTGTCGCAATGTTCTCTTATAGTTTCGAAATATGGTTTTACTTTGTCACAATACATTTCGGCCATTTTTTGAGCATCGGTTAAGGCATTGGCTTTTTTACGAGCTTCAGTCATTTGCTCTACTTTGGTAATGATTCCTTCAATATGCACCGAGATTTCTTTGATCAATACAATTTGCTCTTTGGCAATTTTCTCGAAATCTTTTCCAAAAATTTCTTTCAATCCACGAACGTTTTCAATCAAAGTATTTTGGTAACGAATCGCTGTTGGTATCACATGGTTACTAGCGATATCGCCCAAAACACGACCTTCTATTTGGATTTTTTTGGTATATTCTTCTAATTCAATTTCGTAACGCGCTTCAACTTCTACATGATTCATTACGTTAAGATCTTTAAACAAATCGAATGCTTTTTTAGAAACTTTTGCTTTCAAAGCTGTTGGAGTTGTTTTATGATTGCTCAAACCACGTTTTTTGGCTTCTTTTTCCCAAGCATCACTGTAACCATCACCTTCAAAAAGAATGTTTTTAGTTTCTTTGATATATTCTCGCAAAACATTAAAAATAGCTTCGTCTTTCTTTAAATCTTTAGTTTCTATAAGCGCATCGACTTCTTTTTTGAAATCTTTCAATTGTTTTGCAACTATAGAATTCAAGGTTGTCATGGCATTGGCACAATTTGCCGAAGAACCAACGGCTCTAAATTCAAATTTATTTCCTGTAAAAGCAAACGGCGACGTTCTATTTCTATCGGTATTATCCAACATCACATCCGGAATTTTACCTACAACGTTTAGTTTTAAATCGGTTTTTTCTTCTGGCGAAAGTTTTCCTTTGGTTACACCTTGTAATTCGGCTAAAACCTTTGTTAATTGCGCTCCAATAAATACCGAAATAATCGCTGGTGGAGCTTCATTTGCTCCTAATCGATGATCGTTGCTTGCCGTTGCAATTGCTGCGCGAAGCAATTCTTCATAATCATTGACCGCTTTAATCGTGTTGATAAAAAACGATAAAAATTGTAAATTATTCATTGGTGTTTTGCTTGGCGAAAGTAAATTCACGCCCGTATCTGTAGCCAACGACCAATTATTATGTTTTCCTGAACCATTAACGCCCATAAAAGGTTTTTCGTGAAATAAAACTTTAAAATCGTGACGCTCGCCCACTTTTGACATTACATCCATTAATAAGGAGTTATGATCTACAGCCAAATTGGTTTCTTCAAAAATTGGTGCCAACTCAAACTGGTTTGGAGCCACTTCATTATGACGGGTTTTTACTGGAATTCCTAATAACATACATTCTTCTTCCAATTCTCTCATATAATTCAGGGCACGAGAAGGAATGGAGCCAAAATAATGATCGTCTAATTGTTGTCCTTTTGCAGAAGTATGACCTAGTAAAGTTCTTCCAGTCATGACTAAATCAGGACGAGAATTTGCTAATGCTGCATCTACCAAGAAATATTCTTGTTCCCAACCTAAAGTGGCGGTTACTTTTTTTACATTTTTGTCAAAATATTTACAAATATCGGTTGCCGCTTCATCAACAGCGTTTAAAGCTCGTAGTAAAGGCGTTTTATAATCTAAAGCTTCTCCCGTATAAGAAATAAATACAGTTGGAATACAAAGTGTTGTACCAAAAATGAATGCTGGCGAAGTTGGATCCCAAGCGGTATATCCACGAGCTTCAAACGTATTTCTAATTCCACCATTTGGGAAAGATGATGCATCTGGTTCTTGTTGTACCAATTGCCCGCCACCAAATTTTTCTACTGGATCAGAACCATCATATGAAGTTTCAAAAAAGGCATCGTGCTTCTCAGCAGTGCTTCCAGTTAAAGGCTGAAACCAGTGTGTATAATGAGTAACGCCTTTAGATAAAGCCCATTCTTTCATTCCCATAGCAATATAATCGGCTAGTTTGCGGTCAATTTTAGTTCCGTGTTGGACAGCATCTTTTACACCTTTGTGTGCATCTGAAGTTAAGAACTGCTTCATTGCTTTGTCGTTGAACACATTTGCTCCAAAAAGATCTGATTTTCTTCCTGCTTCTTCAAATTTTACTGGTTTTCTGTTGGAAGCATCTTTTAATGCTTGGAAACGTAAAGTTGACATAAAAATAGTTTTAAATTAGTTATACCCTATTAATTTGATGCAAATATATAAAATTATTATACAAAAATAAACTTGACCCTGTTTTTTTTGGGGTAATAAATAAAATAAAATATATTTCAATACTTTATTTACTGGAACGCGGATTTTTTTTATTATTTTTATTTTTGAAATTGCTATTGAATTTTGATATTGAAATTGCCATCGCAATTGAATTTTGATATTGATTTCTGAAAAGTTATATTTGTGAAAATATTTTTTATGACTGTTTGGATATTATTTTTTGTAATGGTGTTTGCCATTCTAGCACTCGATTTAGGTGTTTTTAATAAAACCCCACATATTATTAGTACCAAAGAAGCGAGTAAATGGACTGCAATATGGGTTTCGCTTTCGTTGGCTTTTTCGGGAGTTATTTACTGGTTGTATGGAACCGATTACATTGCCAACCCAAATAGTTTGACGCAAACAGGCGCGGCATTAAAATTTGTAACAGGCTATTTAATCGAGCTTTCTTTGAGTGTAGATAATATTTTTGTGATTGCCATTATTTTTGCATCGTTCAAAATTCCGCAGAAATACCAACATCGAGTTTTGTTTTGGGGAATTTTAGGGGCAATTATTTTTCGAGGTTTGATGATTTCGTTTGGTGTGGTTTTGATTAATAAATTTGCTTGGACAACCTACTTGTTTGGTATATTCCTGATTTTTACGGCGATGAAAATGCTATTTAGCAAAGACGAAGAAGATTTTGAACCGAAAGATTCGTTTGTGTACAAAACATTGGGCAAAATTATACCGATAACTTCGGAAACCGATAAAGAAAAATTTTTTATAAAAACTGCCAAAGGTAAAGCAGCAACACCATTATTTGTGGCTTTAATCGTGATTGAAGTGATGGATGTTTTGTTTGCGGTAGACAGTGTTCCTGCAATATTGGCAATAACATCAGATCCTTTTTTGGTGTTTAGCTCGAATATTTTTGCAATTCTTGGGTTGCGATCGATGTATTTCTTTTTGGCAAACATGTTGGAAAAATTTAGTTATTTAGAATACAGTTTGATTGCAATTTTGACTTTTGTAGGCTTAAAAATGTTATTGCACGATTTTATTGAAATACCAGAATGGGCTTCGTTGGCGTTTATTGCTTTGTCTCTTGGTGTTGGAATTGTGGTTTCATTACAGAAAAGCAAGAAAATCGAATTGGAAGATTGGACTTCTAAAACAGAAGATTAATAATAGTACTATGGCCTGCGTTAGGGAAAGAAGCGGCATCCTTTTGGGATTTTCCTGAGCTTGCGAAGTGAAAATACCAAAAGATATAGCGAATTGTCCGACCCAAAGGGTAACGCCCAAAAAATAAAAAGAGGTTGCTATGGACACAACCTCTTTACTAACTAACTAACTAACTAACTAACTAACTAACTAACTAACTAACTAACTAACTAACTAACTAACTAACTAACAAACCAACTTTTAATTCAATTTCTGAATTGCGCTTTCATTGATATTATATCTTTTTATTACCGACTCGTAATCCATTGGTAAAATTGCAGCTGTGGCGCTTTTGTTGGAGAATGCACCAGGAACTATCACGATTCTAAACGTTTGATTTGATAAATAACTTGGTGTTAATGTCAAATTATAGGTTCCACCAGCATATATAGTAAAATCTTCTTTGCTGAAATCGAAATCGTAATCGAGTTCGCCTTGTGTTAAAAATAATGTTCTCGGAATTGGTTGCCAAATAGGTGTATTATTGTCTATTGTTCCTGATAATCTGTAAATTAATACAACATCTGATGCATAGATTTGAGGCGTAAACTTCTGAAAGATAGAGTACTGGTTGTTGCCATCTACTCCAAAATTTACATTTCTTAGCTCAAAAACTTCGCTAATCGTATCGTTATCGACTGGTGGATTATTATCGTTTTCGTTAACTGTGCAACTTTGTAGCATAATCATCCCGATAAAGGCTAAAATAAGTGTAATTTTATTACTCATGATTTTAATATTTTTTTTCTGGTATTCGTGAATCTTCGATTTCATGATTTCTTGGTTTTTATGATTAATTGATTAATGACTTACAAGCGTATTTCAATTGCCGTGCCAAAGTTTTTATTTAACAAATAATTGTATTTTTGCAACATGAAAAATCTAAAATTATACATGATAATGCTGGGTTGCCGCCCCGCAGGACGGTTTACTGAGCAACACGATATTTTTTTTGGAATTGGCGAAAACCTAAAAAGTTTGATTCCAAAAATGAAAGCTTTTTGGCCCGAGGCAAAAGGCAAAATCCACATTGATGTTTGGCGCGAAGTGAATTGTGTCGATAATTTTTCGATAGAAATCGTTTCGAAAACAGCAAGTTCTGAGCAAAACAACCAACTTTTTTTTATTAATCTTGGTGGTTATAAAGAAAATGAGTTTGAAGAGTTTCATTACAAATTACTTTCAGTAGCAGAAACTATGGGCGAAGCGAGCAAAAAAGCTAAAGAAACTTCGTTTTACAAACATTGCGGTTTTAAGGGCGCAACATCACATATTGATGATAAATTTGGGGTTGATGTTGACGATATATATAACGTTAAAGAAATTTTAGAACTGGATGTGAAAGAAAAATTTGGATTGCGAATCACAAAATCAACTACCAAACTACAAGAAGACAAGCTACATATTGGATATCTGAAGTTGGAGAAGATTCTTTGATTAATCTATAATAATCCATTGGAGTTTTGGCTTGCGATGCACCCATAAAAAATTAAGTTTCTCGTTGGTAATGGCAAAATGAATTCCGTCGGACGAATAAATACTTTCTATTTGCTGAAAACGGGGTTTGAGTTTGTATTTTATATTTTTGCTTGAAAAGAAATTTGAGTTTACAAATTTTGAAAAAATGGTTACAAATGGTCGACCATTTCTAGTATAACCGCATAATGTTAATTTGTTTTTTGCTTCGATGTAACAGGCACTAGTAACCAAACCTTTAATTTTGAAACTTTGTTTTTGGTCGGCTACATAATGACCAGCTGTTTTGGGTATTGAATAAATGGTCGTGTTCTTACTTTTCCATTCTTTCGAAAACAGAAAAATACTGTCGTTGCAAATTATCATAGCTTCACAATCAAAATTGGTTCGATTGGGTTTTTGGATAGAAAAATCATCTTGCTTGAGATATTTAAAATTGATACGCTCAATTATTGGGTTTCGAGCCAAAAGAGATTGTTTTTCGATTTTCAAAATATGCAAATCTTTGCGATTGCCTTGTGCATTATTCCCAAAATCACCAATATAAAAATGAGTTTCGTCTTGAGCAATATCTTCCCAATCGTTATTTTTTACATTCGGCAAATTATAGGTTTCCAAAATTTCGCCCGATAGCGAATCCAAAGTATATAAATTACAATCACTGTCGTCATTATGCGTCCAAAACCGATTGTTGAATTTTACTAATCCCGAAGTTTCATGAAGTTTTTTGTCTAAAACTGGACCTTTTGTTGGCTTTATTTTTTTACGAAAAACTTCTTGACCCGAAAGATTTACTGAAAATAGCAAAAATAAAATTAGAAATTTCAAAATATAGTTTTTAAAAAATTCAAAGTTAAAAATTTTTTAACCACAGATTATAAAGATTTTCACAGATTTTTATACTTCAAAAAAAAGCGTTTCTCGAAAATAATAAACCTACCTTGCCACGGCTTGTCAATTCAGGTAAAAGTTCTTTATGGAAAATAGTTTTGAAACACTAATTGCAAGTTATATCGAAAACAAAGTCGGCATTTCGGAACATTTTTTGAGCGACGAATTAGCCAATCATCTCAAGCAAAATTTACTTTCTCTTAACGACAGGAAAAAACTTCTCACAGCAGGAACAGGCAATGACAACAAGCTCGTTCATAATGCCAAGGTGCGCAGTGACACCATATATTGGCTTGATAAAAAAAATAACAATCCCCACGAAAATTCTTTTTTTGAATTAATAGAAGAATTTATACTATACTTAAATCAAAGTTGTTACGCCGGAATTACGGGTTACGAATTTCATTATTCGCTATACGAAAAAGGAAGTTATTACAAAAAACACCTTGACCAATTTCAGGATAATTCGGATAGGCAATTCTCGATGATTAGTTACCTCAACAGCAATTGGCAAACCCAAGATGGTGGCGAATTGCTCATTCATCAAACCAATAACAACCAAACTATTGCGCCTACGCAAGGCAAAACCGTTTTCTTTAAAAGCAATGAGTTACAGCACGAAGTTTTAGAAACGAATGAGAGAAGAATGAGTGTTACGGGTTGGCTGAAACGAGGTTAGGTATAATAAAATTTATCTTTTTCGTAGCTTGATGGATTTTATTTTTTTAGTTTTTTAACTTATAAAAAAAGACCTGACAGATTTTAAAAACCAGTCAGGTCTGAAATTATAACCTTATCCTTTTTTTGTACCTAAATGGTATAAGTAAATTTATAATATATTTGAATAGCAAATAGTACGTATCTATCTACATATTCCTTCTATACTGCCCACCAACTTCAAACAATGCACTCGTAATTTGTCCTAACGAGCAAACTTTTGTCGCTTCCATCAAATGTTCAAAAAGATTTTCGTTTTTAATAGCGGCTTCTTGCAGCGTATTAATGTGTTCGACAACCAATTCGGCGCTGGTTAGGTGCAAATTGGTCAACATATCTATTTGATATTGTTTTTCGCTTTCGGTAGCGCGAATAACCTCTGCCGGAATAACGGTCGGCGAACCTTTAGAACTTAAGAAAGTGTTCACACCAATAATAGGGAATTCACCTGTATGTTTTAAGGTTTCGTAATACAAACTTTCTTCCTGAATTTTACTACGTTGGTACATCGTTTCCATCGCTCCTAAAACGCCGCCACGATCTGTAATTCTGTCAAATTCTTGCAAAACTGCATCTTCAACAAGGTCGGTTAATTCTTCTATAATAAATGAACCTTGAATTGGGTTTTCGTTTTTGGCCAAACCTAATTCTTTATTTATAATCAACTGAATCGCCATGGCACGACGCACAGATTCTTCTGTTGGTGTAGTAATAGCTTCGTCGTAAGCATTAGTATGCAACGAGTTGCAATTGTCGTAAATAGCATACAACGCTTGCAATGTGGTTCGAATATCATTAAAATCAATTTCTTGCGCGTGTAGCGAACGACCTGAAGTTTGAATGTGGTATTTTAACATTTGGGCTCTTTCGTTGGCTCCATATTTATTTTTTAGTGCTTTTGCCCAAATTTTTCGTGCTACACGACCAATTACGGCATATTCAGGATCGATGCCGTTAGAGAAAAAGAACGATAAATTAGGTCCAAAATCGTTAATGTTCATACCACGACTCAAATAATATTCTACATAAGTAAAACCATTAGAAAGCGTGAAAGCCAGTTGCGTAATTGGGTTTGCTCCAGCTTCGGCAATATGATATCCCGAAATTGAAACTGAATAAAAATTACGAACGTTTTCTTTAATGAAATATTCTTGCACGTCGCCCATCAATCGTAAGGCAAATTCTGTAGAAAAAATACAAGTGTTTTGTGCTTGATCTTCTTTCAAGATATCAGCTTGGACAGTTCCACGAACTTGCGTTAAAGTTTTAATTTTTATATCATTATAAACATCTGAAGGCAAAACCAAATCGCCTGTTACACCTAAAAGCATCAATCCCAAACTGTTATTTCCCTCGGGTAAATCGTCTTGGTATTTTGGTCGAGCGCTGCCTTTTTTCTTATAAATTTCGTTGATTTTGTTTTCGATTTCGTCTATCAAATTATTTTCACGTATGTATTTTTCACAATTTTGATCGATGGCTGCATTCATAAAAAAGCCAAGTAACATAGGTGCAGGTCCATTGATAGTCATTGAAACCGAAGTCATTGGATGCGATAAATCGAAACCTGAATAGAGCTTTTTGGCATCATCAAGACAACAAATGGAAACTCCGGCATTGCCAATTTTTCCATAAATATCAGGACGAATATGTGGATCGTTTCCATATAATGTTACGCTGTCAAAAGCTGTAGACAACCTTTTGGCAGGCAATCCCGCAGAAACATAATGAAAACGTTTGTTGGTACGTTCAGGTCCGCCTTCTCCGGCAAACATACGGCTTGGATCTTCGCCTTCTCTTTTAAACGGATATAATCCTGAGGCAAACGGAAACTCGCCAGGTACGTTTTCTTGTAAATTCCATTTCAGAATATCGCCCCAAGCTTGGTATTTTGGTAAAGAAATTTTCGGAATTTGAGAATGTGATAAACTTTCGGTGTGCGTGGCAATTTTGATTTCTTTATCCCGAACTTTAAAAGTGTAAAATGGATTTTTATACTTATTTACTTTTTCGTCCCAAGTCAAGATAATTTCCCAATTGTAAGGATCAAGGTTCATTTTTACGCGGTCGAATTCAGCAACAAGCAATTTCAAGAATTCAGATTTGTCAGGCTGAGCTTGTCGAAGCCCTTCTTGTTCGATACCAAACTTCGATAGGCTCAGTTTGACATTTGTGACACTTTCTATTGTTTTATAAATACCGTATAACTTCTGTGCCACTTCAACTTGCGAAATTGCCGTTTCGTCATATTTTCGATTATTTTCGGCAATTTCAGATAAATAGCGAGTTCTGTGTGGCGGAATTACATAGATTTTTTCGCTCATTTCTCGCGTAATCTTGAAAGTTGATTTCAAATCGGAAGCTGTTTTTTCGACAATTTTATCCATTATAGCCTTGTACAGCGTGTTCATTCCTGGGTCGTTAAACTGCGAAGCAATAGTTCCGTAAACGGGCATGGCATCTGGATTTTCATCCCACAAATTATGATTGCGCTGGTATTGTTTTTTGACATCACGAATGGCATCTAGCGCACCACGTTTGTCGAATTTATTAAGCGCAACCAAATCGGCAAAATCCAACATATCGATTTTTTCGAGTTGGGTTGCGGCGCCAAATTCGGGCGTCATTACATATAAGGATACGTCGGAATGATCCATTATTTCGGTATCGGATTGCCCAATTCCTGAAGTTTCAAGAATTATAATATCGTATTTTGCAGCTTTTAGCACCTGAATGGCTTCGGCAACATATTTTGACAATGCCAAATTGGATTGTCGTGTTGCCAACGAACGCATATAAACTCTAGGACTGTTAATAGCATTCATGCGAATTCTATCGCCAAGAAGTGCGCCGCCTGTTTTTCGTTTGGATGGATCGACCGAAATTAAACCGATAGTTTTTGTCGGAAAATCGATTAAAAAACGACGAACCAATTCGTCAACCAAAGAGGATTTTCCCGAGCCGCCAGTTCCCGTTATTCCCAGAACGGGAATTTTTGAAGTTTCGTTTTTCTTATGAATGGTTTCAAAAACAGGTTTGGCAATTTCGGGAAAATTCTCTGCAGCCGATATCAATCGGGCGATAGCTGTTGGGTTTTTATCCTCAATATGCGACAATTCGCCGTTTAATTTATCACCAATAGGATAATCCGATCGTTGCACCAAATCATTAATCATTCCTTGCAAACCCATTGCACGACCATCATCAGGTGCATAAATACGTTCGATCCCGTAGTTTTGTAAATCTGAAATTTCGTTAGGAAGAATAACGCCGCCGCCGCCGCCAAAAATTTTGATATGCGCTGCTCCTTTTTCTTTCAAAAGATCGAACATGTATTTAAAATATTCATTATGACCACCTTGATATGAAGTCATTGCTATGGCATTTGCATCTTCTTGAATTGCAGTATTCACCACTTCATCCACACTCCTATCATGACCGAGATGAATAACTTCAACGCCAGTTGTCTGGATAATTCTTCTCATTATATTAATTGCAGCATCGTGCCCATCAAAAAGGGCGGCAGCTGTTACAATTCTAACTTTATTTTTAGGGATATAGGGTATTTGTGGTTCCATTTAAGTATACTTTTATAGTGATGCAATTTACGTAAATTAATATTTTTAAACTGAAAAGAAGCTTAAAAAAAGTTAAGTATTTTATCGATAAAAAAATACCATTCGTCTAATTGTTAACAAAATTTAAAGAAGATATTTGTAAGATTATTAGAAAATGAGCAAATTTGACAAAACAAAAAATCTATACTAAATGAAAAAAATTACATTAATTTCAATTTTAACTTTGTGTATTTCCTTTTTTACAAGTGCACAAGAGCTTCCCTCGAACCCAACACCAGGAAAGTGTTATGCCAAATGTATTACCAAAGACGAATATAAGGAGATAACAGAAACCGTTGTAGTTGCTCCAGCTTATAAAAAGCTTAGAGTAGTTCCTGCTTCTTACAGAACTGAAGAAGAACGTGTAATGGTTAAACCAGCTGGAAGAATAACTTCTGTAGTTCCTGCAACATACAAAACTGTTGACGAAAGAGTTATGATTAAAGAAGCAGGAAAAAGAATGACAACAATTCCTGCAACATACAAAACTGTTGACGACAGAATAATGATTAAAGAAGCTGGAAAAAGAATTTCAACCACGCCAGCTACTTACAAAACTGTTGACGAAAGAGTAATGGTTAAAGAAGCAAGCAAAAGAGTTTCATCTGTTCCCGCAACCTATAAAACTGTTGACGAAAGAGTAATGGTGAAAGAAGCAAGCAAAAGAGTTTCATCTGTTGCTGCAACCTATAAAACTGTTGACGAAAGAATTATGATTAAAGAAGCTGGAAAAAGATTAACTACAGTTCCTGCAACATACAAAACTGTTGACGAAAGAATTATGGTTAAAGAAGCTGGAAAAAGAATTGTTACTTATCCTGCAACTTACAAAATGGTTGATGAAAGAGTAATGGTAAAAGAAGCTAGCAAAAGACTGGTAACGTATCCTGCAACTTTCAAAACGGTTGACGAAAGAATGATGACCAAAGAAGCTGGAAAAAGAATCACTACAACACCTGCAACATACAAAACTGTTGACGAGCGTATGCTAGTTAAAGAAGCTGGAAAAAGAATCGTAACCTATCCTGCAACTTACAAAATGGTTGACGAAAGAGTTATGGTAAAAGAAGCTAGCAAAAGAATTACAACCACCCCGGCCACTTACAAAACTGTTGACGAGCGTATGATGGTAAAAGAAGCTGGTAAAAGAATTGTTACTTATCCTGCAACTTACAAAATGGTTGACGAGCGTATGATGGTTAAAGAAGCTGGAAAAAGAATTACAACCGTTCCTGCGACTTACAAAACTGTTGACGAAAGAGTGATGGTTAAAGAAGCAAGCAAAAAATTGGTTTTCGTTCCAGCAACATACAAATCTGAAGATGACAGAATCATGGTTAAGGAAGCTAGCAAAAGATTATCTGTTAGCCCAGCCACTTATTCTACGCAAGATGTAGCGTTTGAAAGTAGAGCTGCTTTAAATACTTTAGAAGTAGTACCTGCAACTTTTGCAAATGAAACAAGAACATTTGTAGTTAAAGAAAAATCAGGTAAATTTGAATATACAACTTTAAAAGATTGTCCTTCAGCAAACAAACAAGATTGTATGACCGCTTGTTATGTTGAAACTCCAGAAAGAACAGAATCAATTACAGTAACAAAACTTTTGGCGGATGCTTCTACAAGAGAAGGATCTGGAGCCTCAAACAGAACAGGTGGCGCTACTTCAACTTTACAATCAAGCTACAAAAAACAAGTTTTGAACGCTGATGTAAAAGTGAATGAAACTGAAGTTCCGGCAGAATATGCAGTCACAAAAAGACAAGTTATCGCTACTCCTGCTCGAATGGAAGAAGTAGAAATTCCCGCAGAATATGCAATCGTAAAAAGGCAAGTTATCGCAACTCCTGCGTCTTCTTCAGAAGTTGAAGTTCCTGCTGAATATGCAGTAACTAAAAAACAAGTTATTGATTCGCCTGCAAGATCGGAAGAAGTTGACATTCCTGCTGAATATGCAATTACCAAAAGACAAGTTGTGGCAACTCCAGCTTCTTCATCAGAAGTAGAAGTTCCTGCTGAATATGCAATTGTAAAAAGACAAGTTGTTGATGCTCCTGCAAGATCAGAAGAAGTTGAAATTCCTGCTGAATATGCAATTATAAAAAGACAAGTTATTGCTACTCCTGCTTCTTCAAGTGAAGTTGAAGTTCCTGCTGAATATGCTATAACAAAAAGACAAGTTGTGGCTTCTCCAGCTCGTACCGAAGAAGTTGATGTTCCAGCAGAATATGCAATTGTAAAACGTCAAGTTATTGATAGTCCTGCAAGATCAGAAGAAGTAGAAATTCCTGCTGAATACGCAATTACAAAAAGACAAGTTGTAGCAACTCCTGCATCAACTAGTGAAGTTGAAGTTCCTGCTGAATATGCAATTACGAAAAGACAGGTTGTAGCAACTCCTGCATCAACAAGTGAAGTCGAAGTTCCTGCTGAATATGCAATTGTAAAACGTCAAGTTATAGCTACACCAGTATCAACGCAAGAAGTTGAAGTTCCTGCTGAATATGCAATTGTAAAAAGACAAGTTATTGCTACTCTAGCATCATCTAATGAAGTTGAAGTTCCTGCTGAATATGCAATTACAAAAAGACAAGTAGTTGATCGTGCCGCATCTTCAAGTGAAGTTGAAGTTCCTGCTGAATATGCAATCGTTAAAAAACAAGTTGTTGCAACACCAGCATCTTCTAGAGATACTGAAACTCCTGCTGAATATGCAGTTATCAGAAAGCAAGTAGTTGACAAACCAGCATCAACAATAGAAGATCTTGTTGCAGCGGTAAGTAAAACTATTACTAAAACAGAATTAGTTAAAAAAGGTGGAATTACTGTTTGGGAAGAAATAGAATGTTCATTAGTTAGCAAGTCTGGAGAAGGAAATGTACTTCCAATTTTATATGAAACTGCAAGTGCGCAAATAACTCCTGCATCTATAAGAGTAATTGATGATAACCTGTTGAAATTGATGAATGATAAACCAGCTTTACGAGTTGAAATTATGTCGCATACTGACTCTAGAGGAAATGATGATTATAACCAATCATTATCTCAACAACGAGCACAATCTGTTGTTAATTATTTAGTATCAAAAGGAATTTCTAGAAGCAGATTAGAAGCTAGAGGTTTTGGTGAAACTCAATTAAAAAACAGATGTTCTAATGGCGTTGATTGTTCGTTATCGCAACACCAAGCAAATAGAAGAACTGAATTTAGAATTATTCAATAATTCAATTGTTTATAATTTGAAAGGCTAGCAGAAATGTTAGCCTTTTTTTTGACTGTTGAAACTCTTTCGTTAGTTTTTCTTGATTTGTAAAATACAATCAAAATTTCTTTCCGATATAAAAAAATAGGGTTAAAAAATTGTTATACTTTAGTTTAGTTTTATAAAACTATGTAAAAACGAATTTCGTTGGTAATTATAATTTAAATCAAAAAGACTTAAAAAAATTATTTTTTAGGACAAAAAATCCCATCATTTCTGTTGGCATGTGAAGTATTAAAAAATTTAGAACTATGGTGTTACTTAGCTAGATAAATTCTGTTAAAAATTAATTACTAGAAATCTTTGTAATACTCTGAGAGGCATTGGTTGGTTTAATTGAGATACCAAATGTTGAAGCTAAATCTTCTTTCATTAAATCATCGTACAAAAATTGAAAATCCCAATCATACAGCGTATTGTCATCGCCTAGATAAATATAATTTTTGTTTTTTGAATCTGTCATGATCTTGGCAATTTCTTTAAGCGAAACATCATTTGCAGTAATTTTATCTGAACCTATAAGATATTTCACAGGATTATCTTCCCAATCAATTTCTGTCTTTTTCCAAAGTAACTCCTTATTATCAACAATTATTTCGTTACCAAATTGAATTTTTTCATAATCTTGAATATTCAAATTTAATTTTGAACATATTTTATTAAGAATTTCAATTTTATTGCTCCAATCATCGATATCACAAGATAATTCTACAACATAATTTAGACCAGATTCTACTTCCAATTCAAAGCTCGTTTTATTTTTTAATATCGCAATCAACTTTGATATTTTTCCAATAAAAGAAACTTTGTTTTCGTCTATTTCGAGTAAATCAAATGTTGATGATGATTTTTTTAAATTAAAGTCAATAACTTCGTTACTGCTTATTTTTGGCGTTTTTATATTATCTTTAAAGATAACTAAATCTTCGAAAGAAACTTTTACATCATTTTTAACTTTATCATAAAATGAATTCAAAAGCGTCTGATTCAAATCGCCAGGATGACCTTTCCATAATAATTCTCCCTTTAGGTTAACCAAAACAGCATATGGCCGACTTAAAACATTGTATTTATCTATGTACCGCTTGTCTTTATCTAATACAACTATCAAATCTATTGGCTTTTTTAAAAGAAATTTAGTAACTACTTTTTCAGTCTCATCGGAAATAGAAAAAATAAAAACTTTATCTTTATTATATTCTTGAAAAATTTCCATTTGCTTTGTAGCAGCAACACAAGGCCCGCACCATGTTGCCCAAAAATCTAAAAGAATTAGTTTTTGATTATTAAATAAAGTAATCTTATTTTCAGAAATTTTATTTGTAAATTGTAGTTGTTGAGCAACTATATTATCTATGTTTAAAAAGAAAAACAACAACGTAAATTGAATAATTTTCATTTGGGAAATTTTGATTACAATTACAAAAACAATACCAAAAGTAGTATATTTGTTTTATAAAAAACTACAAATGAAAAAAATACTTTTAATTTTATCCGTTGTAATGCTCGTTTCTTGCGCTGAAATGCAACAAGTTCTGCAACAATTACCTCAAAATCAAGGATTGGGATTGGATATTTCAGGCGGATTGAAAGAGGCTTTAAACAACGGAATCTCTAAGCAAGTTTCTAAACTAACTGCTGTTGACGGTTTTTATAAAAATGAAGCTGTAAAAATTTTACTTCCTCAAGAACTGAAAAAAATTGATAGTGCTTTGCGAAATATAGGAATGTCTAAATTAGCAGATGATGGTTTAAAAGCGATTAATCGCACCGCTGAAGATGCGGTAAAGGAAGCCACTCCAATATTTATAAATGCAATTGCTGGTATGACCTTTTCAGATGCAAAAAATATACTACTTGGAAATGAAAATGCTGCTACTAATTATTTACAAAGCGCAACATCTTCTGCTTTATATAGTAAATTTAATCCCATTATTAAAAACTCGTTTGCTAAAGTTGGTGCTGATAAAATTTGGGCCAACATCATTACAAAATATAATTCTATTCCACTAATTACTAAAGCTAATCCAGATTTAACAGATTATGTTACAAACCAAGCAATGAACGGTGTATTTAAAATGGTGGCAGTTGAAGAAAAAAATATTCGTTTTGATATAAAATCTAGAACATCTGATTTATTAAAACAAGTTTTTGCGTTACAAGATAAACAAAAATAAATCATAAAAATTTAAAAATCAATAACATAAGTATAACATATACTTAACTAAATAATTAAAGTTATCTTCGGATATTTGTTTAATAATTAATTTTGTTATTTAGTTTGGTTACGTTTTTTAGAAAGTGCCATTACATCGAAAAATGTAGTGGCATTTTTTTAGATGACTACTTTAGAGTTTAAAGAAATAAAAGCAATGACTTCGTGATTAAAAACTATTGGTCGATCAACATTAACAACATGACCGCAATTTTCAATCACAAATAACTTTGAAGATCTATAATGTTTTTCAACAACTTTTCGAACTGATGGTAAAAACATATAATCTTCCTCGCCCATAACATACAATGTCGGAATATTTAACTCCACTTGGCGAAACCACTTTAGAATTGGATTTATTTCAGCCGTAAGTTTAAACCATCTGATAAATTCTTTTTGATACAATTTTTTAGCTTCGTTATTAAACAATAACCGGGATTGTTTGTGATTTTTGTTGGGCATAATTACAAACGCAAAAAACTTATATAATACCAAATACGGTAAAACGTATTTGAACAAATTGCCCAAACGCATCAATATTTGAGATCTAAAATTCATTTTCAATATTGCACCGCCCAAAATCATGCTTTGCACTCGTTCCGGATGGGTTTCGGCCAATTGACGAATCAATATTGTCCCTAATGAAATACCAACAAAATGAGATTTTTGAATTTTTAAAAAATCAATCACTTCCAGGACATCGTTGGCTATTGATTGAAAAGTATATTTGCGTTGAAATGCTTTTTTGATTTGCTGATTCGAATTACCATGACCTCGTAAATCTAGCAATAAGACATTGAAATGTTTCTGAAAATCACGAATTTGTTTAAACCATATTGACGAACTTCCTCCAGCTCCATGCACAAAGGTTACCCATTGTGTGGAGTTTTGGTTTTCGTAAATAGTATAGTTAATCAATTGTAAAATTTTTAGTAAAGATATTCAAAAACCATATAAGTTGTATGCTGTTCTTACTTGTGTATAGTCTTGAAATAATCAAAAGCATCAATCAATCGACTGCCGTGCCACGAAAACATTTCGCCATCTACAATACTAATTTTGGCTTTTGGAAAAATTTTCTCAAAATCTAAAACATCATTTACACCAAAAGGGTACGGTTCTGATGATAAAAAAATCATATCAATTTCAGTGTTTTTAAGATTATTAATATCAATTTCTGGATAGCGTGGTTGATTTTTAAATACGTTTTCAAAATTATTCAATAGTAATAAATGATCAATAAAAGTTGCTTGCCCAGCCACCATATATGGTTTTTTCCAAATAAAATAGACAATTTTCTTTAAGGGTTTATTTTTTATAAAATTTTGAAAATCAGAAATTGATGCTTGAATTTTATCATTTAGAAAAGCAGCTCTTTGGGCAACTTCAAAAATAGTCCCAAAATCAGTAATCAGTTGACAATTGTCTGCAATCGTTTCAATATGTGTAACCCAAACAGTACAAATTTTAGAACATTTGTCCACAATTTCTTTGGTATTCTCTTCTTTGTTACAAATTATAATATCGGGATTCAATGCTTTTATTTTCTCGAAATTTGGATTTTTAGTTCCTCCAACATTAGTTTTTGATTTCAAAAAATGAATGGGATGCACACAAAATTTTGTAATTCCAACAATTTTTTCTTCCAAACCTAAATCGAATAATAATTCGGTTTGAGATGGCACTAATGAAACGATTCGTTTTGGAATTTCAGAAAAAAAATGTTTGGTTTTTAATTGGTCTGTCAACACCATAAATTTAATTTTACTGATTTAAAATAATTTCATAAATTTACAATATCAAAAATATAAATTATGAAAAAAATAGTCACTTTATTTTTATTTGCATTTACATCACAAATATATGCACAATTTAATTTTGATTTCGATATAAATACTACAGGACAACGAGTATGCTTGGTTTCTGCGACCGCATCTGAAAATCCCGCCACAATTACTATAAATTTATTAGATAATTATTTTAATAGTCAATTCAATTATACAATAAAACGACGACCAATAAATGGCTCAAATGCAGATTGGATAACCGTTGCAAGCGATGTTACAGCTATAAATTGGACTGATACAAATGTCTCTGTTGGAGATGTTTTTGAATATCAAGTTCGCAGACTTCGGCAAACTTTCGATGCTATTGGATATGTTACCGCGTGCGTAAAATATGATCAATCGGATCACAAAGGGCAAATGATCTTGGTTATTGATAATTCGTTTCAAGCAAGTTTATCTTCAGAAATTTTGCAACTCAAACGAGATTTAACTCATGAAGGTTGGTTTGTCAATGAACTTTTTGTTCCAAGAGCCACAACTTGGGAAACCGAACCAGCTATTGTCACCATAAAAAATCAAATTAAATCTATATATAATAATGCTCCAGCAAATGACAAACCGAAACATTTATTTATATTAGGTCATATACCGATTGCTCGCTCCGGACTTGGCGCAAGCACACCAGACGATCATGACGAAAACAAAGGTGCACGTGGAGCCGATTGTTATTATGCTGATATTGATGGCGTTTATACAGATACTGCTAATTTTAATCCGGGAAATATTGACCCAAAAGCAATCAACTTAGCAGGCGATTTGAAATGGGATCAAGACTATATTCCATCGCAAATAGAAATGGCTTTTGGTCGCGTGGATTTTGCAGATATTGCTGGGGCAAATACTTCCGAAGAAAATTTATTGCGAAATTATCTAAATCGCTTGCACAATTACCGAATAGTTGCAAACGGATCTGACATGGGCAATAAAACCGCCTTTAATTTTGGCTACGATAATTCTAACGATGGCTCGTACAGAAGTTTGATTCCAATTTCTGGTGAAAATAATGTTGATTATTATACTGGAAATTTATCATTTCCAGAATGGCTCCAACAAAATGGTCGTTATCAAATTTTTATGCAAAATATTCAAGTGCCCATCACAGCGCAATGGCAAGATTTCGGGTTAAATAGCACCATTTTTTCTAGTGACCAAAGTTATTGGGGCTATTGGGACGAGCCATTCACTAATGGAGTTTACGGAAAAATAAGAGAATTATTGTCTCAAAACACCAAATGTTTGGGTATGATTTATACCACAACAGGAATCAATATTTTTCATCAACCTGGAATGGGAGAAACAATGGGTTGGAGTTGCAAACGAATTATGGATCATAATCAAACTAATAATTTATATGAAAAACCATCGCAACAATATGACACACCCGATTATTGGGGTCGAACGCATTTTCAATATCATGGTGATCCTACTTTGAGATTAAATCAAGTAAAACCTGTTACAAATTTGGTTCAAACATTTACAAATGGCGAAACGTTAACATGGACCGCATCTCAAGATACTGATATTGTGGGTTATCATGTGTATCGAGCGTATAACGAATTTGGAAAATTCGAAAGATTGACACCAAATCCTATAACTTCTTTGACTTTTACTAATACAGAATTGACAGCAGTTGTTCGTCATTATTTGGTAAAAGCTATAAAACTTGAAACAACGGGAAGCGGTACCTATTTGAATCCGAGTATTGGGGTTTCACCAACAATAAATCTTAAAAATAACGATTTTGATAGCTCGAATATTGAAGTTGTCCCAAATCCAGCTTCTAATTATATTTCAATTTCTAGTCTAGAAAAAATAGATTTTTATCAAATTATTGATATACAAGGAAAAATAATTGCAAATTCTGATTATTTCAATGATAAAATTGATGTAAGTACCTTATTATCAGGAATATATTTTATAAAAATAAAATCTAATGAAAAAATAACAACTAGAAAATTTATAAAAAACTAATCAAAATTTCTTTCATTTCTTGTTGAATCTTTAGTGCTTCTGTCCTAGCCTTTTCGGGAAAATCAGTTCCGTTTGATGCGTAAATAATGCCTCGAGACGAATTGATAAGCAATCCAATAGTTGTGTTCAATCCAAATTTGCAAACTTCTTGAAGATTGCCGCCTTGAGCGCCAATACCAGGAACAAGCAAAAAACTATCGGGTATAATTTTACGAATTTCGGCAAAATATTCGGCTTTGGTTGCGCCAGCAACATACATTAGGTTTTGCGAATTTTTCCATGTTTTGGAAGTTTCTAAAACAGTTTTGTATAATTCTTGTCCGTTGGTTTGTAAGGTCTGAAAATCGAACGCACCTTCGTTGGATGTTATTGCCAAAAGTATGGTATGCTTGTCTGGAAAAGCCAAAAAAGGTTCGACAGAATCTTTGCCCATATAAGGCGCGACAGTAATCGAATCGAAATTCAAATTTTCAAAAAAAGCTTTGGCGTACATCGTCGAGGTGTTACCAATATCGCCACGTTTGGCATCTGCAATCGTGAAGATTTCAGGATACTTTTCGTTGATATAATTAATAGTTTTTTGTAACGATACCCAACCTTTTATGCCATAGGCTTCGTAGAAAGCGGTGTTGGGTTTGTAGGAAACGCACAAATCGTGAGTTTCATCGATGATGGCTTTATTGAACTCGAAAATTGGGTCTTCGAGTTGCAAAAGATGTGTTGGGATTTTATCTAAATCGACATCAAGACCAATGCATAGAAAGGATTTTTTGATTTTGATTTGATCGACGAGTTGCTGTGTTGTCAAAATAGTTGAGTTTATTGCTTGGCAAAGTTAACAAAAATTAAAATGGATTATCGCCTAGCCCTGATAGAAACGATATCCTCGCGTAACGAAGTGGAGCGAGATATAGTGTATAGCAGGAATTGCCTTTACTGATAAAGCCCAAGCCATTCGCTCCAAAAAAAAACGCCTCAATTTCTTGAAGCGTTTTCGTTTTTATTTTACTAAATTTATTTCTACTCTACGATTTTGGTTTTTGCCGTTTGCCGTAGCATTAGTTGTAATTGGGTTTGATGATCCAAAACCAATAGCTTTTAACCTTATGTTGTTAATTCCTTTAGCAACAAAATAATTCATAACAGCATTTGCTCGATCTTGTGATAGTTTTAGGTTGGTTTCTGTTTTACCAGAATTGTCTGTATGACCTTCTATAACAAAATTTGACTCTGGAAACTCATTTAAAACCGTTATAATTTTATCAAGACTACTATTGGATTCTGGTTTTAAAGTTGCTTTACCAGAATCAAAAAGTATGATTTTTGAGAAATCATTAATCTTTTTGATTACTTCATCTTTTATTACGGGTACTTCAACTACTTTTTTGATTTCTTCAGGGCAACCATTATTTGCTAAAACTCCAAAAGTTAAGGGGCACTTGTCTATATTATCTGTTATTCCGTCTTTGTCAGAATCGCTCCATGGACAACCATTATTGTTTATTTCTCCAGCAATGTCTGGACATTTATCTATATTGTCAAGTACTGTATCTTGGTCTGCATCACCCCAAGGACAACCGTTATTGGCTTTCTCTCCCGCAACATTAGGGCATTTGTCATCTTTGTCTAAAATCGAATCATTATCGGTGTCTGGCCATGGACATCCTTTATTTTCGATTGGACCAGCTACTTCTGGACAATCGTCTTTTCGGTTTTTGGTTCCATCAAAATCTTTGTCTTTAAGTTTGCCTTGATAAACTGGTATTTTGAATCCAAAATGAAGATCAAGTGCTTGTGTTTTGCCTATTAAACCTGATATAACAGATCCTGAACCTACAAATAATGGACCTGCTCTAAAACCAAATCCAGCCTGAAAACCAGAATATTTGAGGTAACTCATCGGCAAATAGGCACTAAACCATTTGGCTTCGTAACGAGGTGTTAGGCTTACATTATTGGTAATATAGGCTGCGTTTTTAGCAGTATTTTTGATTAAACTTAAATCTGTATTAAGGTTAAGATAAAAATCTTTATGAAAATTCCAATCGCCATTTAGATGTAATGCTGTAGGTAATTTTGCAATAATAGCACTAGATTGATTGGTTAAAGTATAAAAATCATCAAATCTCCCGTTGTTATTTTGAGTTCCTGAATAAGTAGCAGTAGCATCATATGTTTCGGATTTAGCATCATTATATTTTATAGATCCAAAGTCAGTTACTGAAAGACCCAATCGATACAAATATTTGTTTTTGTTTTTATGATATGCTTTATTTCCGTTTTTATCCAAATACGAAAAGTCAGCAAAATTTGGACGGTATTCATAAGTAAAACCTATGTCGGCTCCAAAACCAGTACCTTCAATTTTTTCTGGGCTATCATAATTTTCAAACGAATCTAAATTTCCAGTTTCTATTGTTCCAGTTGTAGTATAAAAACTGGTATCACTACTTGGTCCATCTACATAATCTACACCGTAATCGATAACTTTAGCATAGGCAGAATAAAATCCTAATAAAGATTTTAGAGACAATCCGCCTTTTAAGAAATGTTTTTCTTTGTCGTACAATATTGTAGCGTATGAAAACCCTACTTCTGCCCAAGCATTCGATGCAACACTAAAATTTTGATTTTGAATGGAGTAATTTGTATTGGAAACTCTATCATTAAATTCATCAATAAGTTTTCCGTCAAGATTTGTAAGATGACTTATAGCTCTATTTCTAGAAAAAAAAGCAATAGCATGTTTTGGCTTTATATTGAACATAAACGATGGGCCGAGAACATCGCCATTAAACAAAAAACTATTGCTAGACAAGGGTGTTTTATTAGTTGTGTCGTCCAGATCATTCCCACTAAATAGATCATTTAAGTTGTAAGAAAAATAATTATTGGTATAAAGTGCACTTCCGGATCCTAAATTGATATCCGTTTTAAATCTTGAATCAACAATATTTGCTGGATTGTTAATAATAGAATGAATGCCCGAATAATTATCACTTAGATACCCAAAATAAGATTGAGAGTTAGAGGCCAAGAAACTTAAAAAAGTAAAACAAACTAGTACTAATTTTTTCATATATATTTAATAATTCTTAAAAAACCTCTGATTCTTTCAATTTCTCCATATTGTTGACCAATTGCAATTCGTCTACAAGCTTCTGAATTTTACCATTCATCACGCCATCCATGTCAAACACATCAATACCTACGCGGTGATCGGTCACGCGCCCTTGTGCGTAATTATAGGTGCGAATTTTGGCAGATCGATCACCAGAGCTTACTTGAGACGTACGTTTTACGGCATCTTCGGCCTGTTTTTTGGCGAGTTCTTGTTCATACAAACGGGAACGCAAAACCGTCAAAGCCTTATCTTTATTTTTATGTTGCGATTTTTGATCTTGACATTGGGCTACTAATCCCGACGGAATATGCGTTAATCGAACCGCCGATTTGGTCGTATTTACCGATTGACCACCTGGACCGGAAGAACAGAAAAAATCTACCCGAACATCGTTCATATCTATCTGAACATCAAACTCCTCTGCTTCTGGAAGCACCATTACGGTTGCTGCCGAAGTATGTACTCGCCCTTGTGTTTCGGTTTGTGGCACTCGTTGCACACGATGCACGCCAGCTTCAAACTTCAAAGTACCATATACTTCTTCGCCTGTAACTTCAAAAATAACTTCTTTAAATCCGCCAGAAGTGCCTTCATTCATGTCTACAACCGAAGTTCTCCACCCTCGAGATTCGCAATATTTGGTATACATTCTAAACAAATCGCCAGCAAAAATCGAAGCTTCATCGCCGCCAGTTCCTGCACGAATTTCGACCATCACGTTTTTGGCATCTTCCGCATCTTTCGGAATCAACAAAAATTTGATTTCTTCTTCCAATTCAGGCAAACGTTCTTTGGCTTCGTCCAGTTGCATTTTGGCCATTTCGACCATTTCGGCATCACTTCCGTCAGCAATAATTTCGTTGGCTTCCTTCATATTTGCATCAAGCAAAACATATTCGCCTCGCTTTTCCATCAAGCCTTTCAAACCCTTATATTCCTGATTTAATGATACATAGCGTTTCTGATCAGAAATCACATCCGGCTGTATAACCAAATCCGAAATCTCATCAAATCGCTGCTTTACATATTGTAACCTGTCTAACATTTTGTACTCTTTTATTCGAGTGCAAAAGTAATAAAAAAACCAATCTGTTTTTAGATTTTTTTTAGGAGCTATTTCCAGCTGTACACTATATCTTTTTTTTTTTTTTTGAGAAAAAAAAGAAAAAGGATGCCGTTTCCATCTGGGCTAAGTGCATAATTTTTCATAAGTTTGTTTACCATTTAAACCAACATTATGAAATCAACAATTATTCTTTTAGTAATTTTGACAAACCTATTTTCATGCAAAAAATATGACGATAAAGGCAACGAAATTGTTTTTGAAGAAGTCTACAAAGCCAATTGGATGCTTGGCGAATGGCAAAAAACCGATAGTCTGGGCACGCTCAAAGAAATCTGGATGCCTCTCAACGATAGTACCTATGTAGGGCAATCGTATTTTATTAAAGAAAAAGATACCATTCATCACGAAATGATTCAACTTACACAGGACGGCGAAAACCTTATCTATCTTGCAACTGTGAAAGGTCAAAATCAAGATGAAGCCATTCCTTTCAAAATGACTAAAGACAATGATACTTTACTGATTTTTGAAAACCCAAAGCACGATTATCCGCAAGAAATTGAGTACATCAAGAAAAAAAATGGTTTTATGCTCGCCACCGTTTCAGGACTCGTAAAAGGCAAAATGAAATCGGATAGTTATGCTCTGAAAAAAGTAAAATAAATTACAAGGAATTAATAAAATCGAGCACGTCGTTTCTGTCTTTTGTGGACAATTGTTTGAATTTATATTTGGAGTTTTCCCCTTCGCCACCATGCCAAAGTATGGCTTCCGTTACATTTCTGGCGCGACCATCATGCAATAAATTGGTATGGTTATTTACAGTATTGAGTAAGCCAATTCCCCAAAGTGGCGGAGTCCTCCATTCGTTTCCAGTTGCTAGAAAATCTTGCGCATTATCTGCCAAACCTTGTCCCATATCATGCAACAGCATGTCGGTATACGGACGAATGGTTTGGTTTCGCATGGCTGCAATCGAATAATTTGAGCCGGTTTGCATTTTCGGAATATGGCACGAACTACAATCAATTTGATTAAATACTTTTTTTCCACGAAGTACATTTTGATCCGAATGTTTTCTTCGAGCTGGAACTGCCAATGAACTGGAATAGAGTACAATTTTATCAAAATTGCTATTCGATATTTCTGGAGTTCCCCCGTTAGGAATCAAATTCAAGTTGACACTTGGTGGCGCATTTTCGTTAGGAAAAATACTAGTCGTAATGCCCATATCGCCAGAAAAAGCACCTGCAACTTGTTGTCGCAAACTTGGCTGGTTGGCTTTCCAACCAAAACGCCCCAATTTCTGCGAATTCGATTCTACATCATAAACATAATTTGCTTTGCCAGAAATTCCGTTGTTTAAATTAGCAGTAGTAAATCCCAAAATAGTGCTTTCAGTTACCGCTTCTAGTAATCCCAAACCAATAATCTGATTGGCAATTCGTGGCGAAACTAAAACACCATTTGTAAGGCTTCCGTAACCCAAATTAGTAATCTGATAAATTGGTTTTTTGAGCGTAATTTGTGTTCCATCAGCCAAGGTTTCAATAATATCTTGATACGAAATCGTATAATTCCCTTTCACAGTTTGACCCAATATGGCATTATCTTGCAATTGATTTCCATAAATTGGATCCGAAAATGCACTTCCGTTAGGATGATTTCCTGGCAAACTCAATCGCAATAACAAACCTCTACCCAACTGACCGTCAAAAGCTGGCGGACGACCACGACCATCTTTAAAATGACAACTTGAGCAATTATTAGCATTAAAAAAAGGTCCTAAACCATCACGAGCCATTGTCGAAGCTGGAGAAGAAACCCAACTTTGTCTGAAAAATGAATTTCCAACACCGAAATCTGTTTGTTCTGAATCAGAAAGATTTTTTACAAAAAAACCAAATGCTTCTTGCGATTCATTAAAAACAGTTGCATCGCCACCAGAATATTCTTCATTCAATTCTGCTGTTAATTGCTCTTCAAGAGGCACATCAGTGTAGTCATCTTCTTGACATCCAAGAAATTGAAAGCATATTGAAAGCAGAAAAAGAATTCGAAAAAATTTCATAAATCAAAAATATAAAAAAGTGTTCTTCGTTATAAAGAACACTTTATAATTTATTCCTAAAAAAAATTAGTTTACTATAATTCCAATTTTAGTAGCACCATTTAATAAATTAGAACCTAAACTTTTAAATTCTACAGCAGCCGCTTTTACTTTTGCACCTTCGATTGAAGTAATTCCGCCTGAAATTGCCAAATCAAAAGGATTAAGTATTGCATTGGCTTTTGTTAGTGATGCATTTAGAGTCAAATTAGTATCGGTATTGGCTTGTGGATTGGCTTTAGCAACCAAATCTTCCAGAGATGCGCCGTCAATTGTACCATATTTTCCTTGATATACATTGATAACACCTTGTAAATTTAGAATAATATCGCGATGTGTATTATCACTAAAACAAGAATGTTCATCTTCTTGATCGGCATTTCCAAGAGCGGTTTCCATTCGCTCTACAGGCAATTCTGCTGAAATTAATGTGGTGATTCCCAAATACATATTCTTAAGCGCAACGTTTTCTGCCAAAGCTAAAAAAGTTGTTCTATAAGCTCCGCCAACTTTCCATTGGTTGACCATATAATCTAGGTTGTCTGTCAATAAATCGGCACACACTTTTAGGTACAAAGCACGACGCGCTTGGTTGCTTGCAGTTCCTCCAGTTGTTAAATAATCGGTGTAAGGTCTTACTCCTGCTTGGTTGGCAGAAGGTGCCGTCAAATCTTGTCCCCATAACAAAAACTCAATGGCATGATAACCGACTGATACATTTTTTTCGTCAATATCTAGTGCATTTTGACCCTCAAGAATTTCTTTACTTATAGTCGGATATAAAACTGGATTATTTATTATTCCTAATGTGGCACCACCATCAACATAGTCGACAAAATTTTCGTCCATTGGCCAGGAATTCAGTAATCCTTCTGGACCATTATCATCATCTATTGGACCATTTGCAAAACGAAATGCTTCAGTAGTACCATAACTTTCTCTAGAAATTTTCCATTTGGCTTTTGCATCATTAAAGTTAGCAAGAGTTGGCGTTGCCGTAAACGTGCTAATTGCAGTTTCTAAAACTACTGCATCGTCAGAGGCTTTTTTATAATTTGCAAACGCAATGTTGGCGTAGTTTTCTATTACTTGTTTTTTAGTAACTTCATTGGACACTTCAGGCGTTGAAGTTTCATCTTTGTCGCAAGAATAAAAAAATAATGCTGTTATGAGAAGAAAGCAGATTTTTTGTGATGTGTTTTTCATATTATATTTATTTAGAATGATTAAATTTAAGCAAAAGTATAGGTTTGATTTGTAAGAAAAAAAATAAAAATGTTAAAATTGAAAATTATTTATATTTATTCTAAATAAATTTTGTCAATTAAAAATGTGTTGTATCTTTGCAAAAATTATTCTTATTCATTCTAAATAAATAAAAAATGGCCCTTAAAAACTTACTTTTTTCATCAATCTTATTTTTGACAATTGTTTCATGTACTAAAGACGATGAAGCGGACATAAAACCACAAGCCTTTGACTATACCGTGCCAGCAACCTATTTTTTTGACAGAAATGGTTCAACAACAATTGACTTTTCAGGGCAAACCACGAGATTATTGATGCTCGACGAAATGAGTTCGTATGTAAAAACGCAAGCAACAGCCGGAAATACAGTAGACAACAGCAAACTTCAATCGATGTACACCAACACCAATAGTGCATTTGCGAATGCGGCATTAAATGCACCTGGAAAACAACTGAAAGACAAAACAGCGGCTTCCAAAGATTACTTCAACTTAAATTTGGGTGGCGGTTCTATAACCGAACAAACTGCAACGCGAGCTTTTTTTGAAACTACTTTTGTGGATACTAATTTAGCTAGTCAAGGAAATGCAGCTGCAAACGGAACAACAGGAAAATATGGTACCGCTGGTGCAACTCGGTTTTTTTCAGCAAATGGATTAGAACCGATTCAAGTTTTCTTGAAAGGTACAATTGGCGCCACACTTTTGGATCAAGTTGTCAATAATTATTTAAGCTTAAACAAACTTGATGAAGCTACAAACAAAGAAAATAATACCAATAAAGTTTTAGATGGTACGACAAATTATACCAAAATGGAACATACTTGGGACGAAGCCTATGGTTATGTTTTTGGTGCTAGCGGCGATAAATTTCTATCAGAATACATTACCAAAGTAAATGCCGATACCGATTTTAATACTGTTAAAGCTACTATTGAGCTTGCCTTCAGAAAAGGGCGTGCTGCTATTGTAGCCAACGATTATGAAACTCGCGATGCTCAAATAGCAATTATTAAAGAAAAATTAGCATTGGTTATTGCCGTTCGATCTGTGTTTTATATGCAAGTTGGAAAAGGAAAATTGGTAACTGATAGTGGTGCAGCAGCTTTTCATGATTTGTCAGAAGGTTACGGATTTATCATGTCATTGCGCTACACAAATAAACCTGGAACTAACAATCCGTATTTTTCTAAATCAGAAGTAGATACTATGTTAGCATCAATGACTAGTGGAGCAAATGGACTTTGGGCAATTGATACTTTGGGACCAAAACTGGACGTAATTTCTAATCAAATAGCATCAAAATTTGGTTTTTCAGTAGCACAAGCAGCGGTCGTAAACTAATAGCAATAAATTAACTTTTGTTTATTTTCTCAAACTAAAAAGTAACTTTAACTTTGCTAAAGTTTATTTAGAATAAGTATAGATAACTAAATTTCTTTTTGTAATTTTGCAAAATAATAATCGAAAATGAAAAAAATACTTCCAATTTGCGTCCTATTATTGTTTGTTTTTGCTTGTTCTGATAAAGACGAACAACCAACAAATCCAACAAATAATTACGATAGAACAGTACTTTTGACCAACTGGGCAGACAATATTATTGTTCCAAGTTATACCAATTATCAGAGTAAAACACAATTGATGGTTACCGATATGACTAGCTTTACTAAGACTCCAACTGTTGCCAACTTACAAACCATACGAGCATCTTGGTTAGAAGCTTACAAGGCATACCAATATATTACGATGTTCAATTTCGGAAAAGCAGAAGAAACTTATCTAAAAGAAACGTCCAACACCTACCCGACCAATACTTCGGGAATTGAAAGTAACATCATAACCGGCACTTACAACCTTTCGTTAATTTCACAATTTGACAAACAAGGATTTCCCGCTATTGATTATTTGATAAACGGATTGGGAACATCTGATGCAGCAATTATTGGGTTTTATACCACCAATACAAACGCAACCAATTATAAAGAATATGTTCAAGTACTTGCCAATAGACTAAAAGCTTCGATAAATGTGGTCGTTACCGATTGGAATTCGGGTTATAAAGCAAGTTATATCGCCAACAACGGAACTTCAGTGAGCAGTTCGGTAAACAAAACAACCAATAATTTTGTGAAAAATCTTGAAAAAGATATCCGAACAGGAAAACTTGGAATTCCGGCAGGAATTTTTTCCAGTGGTGTTTTGTATGCCAACAAAGTAGAAGGTTTTTATAAAAATGATATTTCAAAAATATTATTGAACGAAGCGATTAAAGCAAGTCAAGATTTTTTTATCGGGAAACATTTTGGTATGAGCATGATGGGCGAAAGCTTGAAATCTTATTTGGATTTTCTGAATGCCGTACGAAATAATCAGAAATTGAGCGACATTATCAACAATCAATTTACGCCAATTTATGCTGCAAATAATGCCTTGAACAACAGCTTTTCGACTCAGATTACAACAGATAATTCCAAAATGTTGGCAGCTTACGATGCTTTACAGCAAAATGTGGTGTATACCAAACTCGACATGATGCAAGCCTTAAACATTTCGATAGACTACGTTGATGGCGACGGCGATTAATGATAAAAGATAGCATAAAAAAATATTTGAATTCCTACTCAGAAACTACAACGCTAGCATTTTTTAGGCTAGCGTTTGGTTTTATGATGTTTTTTAGTTTGTTGCGATTTGCCAGCTATAACTGGATTGAAGAATTTTACATCAAACCCCAATTTCACTTTACCTATTATGGTTTTGGTTGGATCAAACCTTTAGGAAATTATATTTATTTACTTTTTTTTATTGCGCTAGTTGCATCAATTTTTGTGGCTATTGGTTACAAATATAAAATTGCAATTGTCACCTTTTTCTTGAGTTTTACTTATATTGAACTCATCGATAAAACAACCTATTTGAATCATTATTACTTCGTTTCTATAATCAGTTTTGTACTCATTTTTTTGCCTGCAAATGCTTCATTTTCTGTTGATGCATTTAAAAATTCGAAACTTTCGTTTCAAAAAATTCCAAAATGGAATATCGATATCCTGAAAATTTTACTCGGAATTGTTTACTTCTATGCAGGTTTAGCAAAACTCAACTCCGATTGGTTATTCAAAGCTATGCCACTTAAAATATGGTTGCCAAATAATGCTAATCTACCAATTATTGGGTCTTTTTTAAATGAAAATTGGATACATTACGCCTTCTCGTGGGGCGGAATGGTTTACGATTTGGGTATCGTTTTTTTATTATTATACAAACGAACTCGTGTTTTTGCTTTTGTGCTAGTTGTTATTTTTCATGTTTTGACCCGAATTTTATTTCCGATTGGTGTTTTTCCTTATATTATGATTGTGAGTACTTTGATTTTCTTTGACGCTGATTTTCATAAAAAAATACTCGTTTTTATTTCAAAAATAATGCAATTTGATTTTTCTATTTTCGAAAACGGGAAAACTAAAATGCAGCAATTTACTAATCGAAATCAATTAAAGTTAGGAATAATAAGCGTTTTTTTAGTATTTCAATTGTTATTTCCATTTCGTTATTTTTTATACAAGAATGAACTTTTTTGGACAGAAGAAGGTTTTCGGTTTTCGTGGCGCGTCATGATTATGGAAAAAGCAGGTTACACGCAGTTTATTGTTAAAGACGGAATTACAAAAAAAGAAATCCGTGTAAACAACAGTTCGTTCCTAACTACATTTCAGGAAAAACAGATGTCGTTTCAACCCGATTTTATTTTGGAATATGCTCATTTTTTGAAAAGTCAATATAAAAAAAGAGGCGTTCAAAAACCTGAAATCTATGTAGATAGCTATGTGGCGCTCAATGGACGGCTTAGCCAAAAATATATTGATCCTAAAATAAATCTTGCCAACGAGTACGAATCTTTCCAAGCTAAAACTTGGATTTTACCATTTAATGATGCAATTATCGGAATTTAAATTTATTATTCTAATTTTATTTTCTCTGAAAAGCTTTTCTCAAAATAGCATTTCAGGAACAGTAACTTCTTCTTTTGGAGTAAAACTGCCGTTGGTCGAAATTTATGATAAATCGTCAGGAATCAAATATCTATCGGATAAAAACGGCTCATTTCGTATCGAAACACCACAAAACGGAAGTTTTGATTTTTCGTTTTATAAAGAAAATTATGCCATTCTCGAAATTACACTTTCTACAAATCAAACCAATAAAACTATTGTTCTAGAAAAAATCACTAATCTTTCGGAAGTAGTCATCAACAATCAAAAACAAAAATTGTTTGTACTAAATAAACTCAAAGATATTGAAGAAACGGCGATTTATGCAGGTAAAAAAACCGAAGTAATTTCAGTAGAAAAACTAACTGCAAATAAAGCCACCAATACTGCACGCCAAGTTTTTGCTCAAATTGTTGGCTTGACCATAAACGAAAGTTCCGATGGTGGTTTGCAACTTAGTATTGGCGGTCGCGGGCTGGATCCAAACCGAACATCAAACTTCAATACACGACAAAACGACTACGATATTTCTGCAGATGTTTTGGGGTATCCCGAAAGTTATTATGCCACGCCAACCGAAGCATTGTCTGAAATTCAGGTAGTTCGTGGTGCAGCTTCTTTGCAATATGGAACACAATTTGGCGGATTGATAAATTTTAAATTAAAAAAACCAATCACAAAACCGTTTGAAATTGTAACCCGAAACACTGCTGGATCGTTCAAATTGTTCACCAACTTTACATCTTTATCAGGTACCAACGGAAAATTTAGTTATTATTCTTTTTACAATTATAAACAAGGCGATGGTTTTCGACCTAATTCGAAATTTAAATCTAAAAATTATTTTGCCAACCTAAATTATCAATTTTCACCAAAAACATCTTTGCATTTTGATTATACGCATTATGATTATTTAGCACAACAAGCTGGTGGTTTGACCGATAAAATGTTCGTAGAAAATCCTTTGCAAAGCAATCGTGAACGAAACTGGTTTGCCGTAAACTGGAATTTATTTGCCTTACGATTGAAGCATAAATTCGATGCTAATGCTGATTTTTCATTACAAATGTTCGGTTTAGATGCGTCCAGAAAAGCAGTAGGATTTCGGGATAATCGAATTACAACACCAGATAAATTAGGAAATGAACGCGATTTAATCATAGGCGAATTTCAAAATTGGGGCGCCGAAGCTCGATTTTTGAAGCGTTACAAAATAAAAAATAACACCAATGCTTTTTTAATTGGTGCCAAATACTACCAATCGGATAATTCTGGACTTCAAAATGCAGGAAGTTCTGGGAAAGATGCCAATTTTAGTGTAGCTGCAAATGAATTTCCTTTATATAAAAATCAATCTGATTACAGCTATCCAAATTTGAATTTTGCCTTTTTTGGAGAAAATATTTTCAAAATAAGTTCAAAATTTTCGATCACACCTGGATTTCGATTCGAAAAAATAAAAACCCAAGCCAATGGTTTTTATCGTAAAATAAATCTCGATTTTGCTGGCAATGTAATTCTTGACGAAAATATAATAGAAAATAACATCAAAGATAGAAATCTTTTATTGTTGGGAATCGGATTAAGTTACAAACCCAAAAGCCGAATTGAATTATACGGAAATGTTTCCCAAAATTATCGTTCTGTAACCTTCAATGATATCCGAACTGCTAATCCAAGTTTTGAAATTGATGCCGATATAAAAGACGAAAAAGGATATACATCAGATATTGGAATTCGCGGACAAATTGGCGATAAAATTGCTTTTGACACCAATATTTTTGGACTTTTATATGATGATAAAATTGGCGAATTTGACACAACAAATTCTCAAAATCAAATCATTAGACGAAGAGGGAATTTGGGCACTGCAGCAACATATGGATTTGAAACAATGTTCGATTGGAGTTTGAACAAAACGTTTTTTGCAGAAAAAGAAGCTTTTATTTGGTCGTTATTTGCAAATATTTCAGTAACCGATTCGCAATACCTAAAATCCGAAATTGGACAAGTAAAAGGCAATAAAGTAGAATTTGTTCCTTTTTTGAATAGTAAAACGGGTACAACAATTGGCTATAAAAATTTTATTTCTTCTTTTCAATTTACTTCCATTTCATCACAATTTTCGAGTGCAAATTCGGCTTTGCGTAATAATGTAAATGATGGCATTTCAGGTAAAATTCCTGCCTATTATGTAGCAGATTTTTCGTGCTCGTATACCTTTAACAAATTCAAAATTGAATCTGGTATAAATAATTTTACGAATACTAGTTATTTTACACGACGAGCTACCGGTTATCCTGGTCCAGGAATAATTCCTGCTGAAACTAGAAGTGTTTATATGACTTTGGAATTCACATTTTAAACAAAAACCTTGACTATTTATAATCAAGGTTTTTGGTCATAAAAATTATTGAAAACTTTTTAGTTTTTCATTGGAATTTTATCCAAAATCTCCAACACAAATTTATAGAATTTTTGAGAGGATTTTATCGAAGCTCTTTCGTCAGGACTGTGCGCTCCGTGAATGGTTGGCCCGAAGGAAATCATATCCATATCAGGATAATTGGTGCCGAGAATTCCACATTCTAAACCAGCGTGACAAGCAACAACTTTTGGTTTTTCGTTATTCTGTTTTTCATAAATAGCCACCAAAACATCCAAAATTTCAGATTTTACATTCGGTGTCCAACCAGGATAGCTTCCGCCAAAAGTAACTTCACATCCAAATAATTCGTAAGCCGATCGTAAGGCATTTGCTAAATCCATTTTGGAAGTTTCTACCGAAGATCGTGTTAGATTCTGAATCGAAATTTCTCCGTCTTTTACGATTACTCGTGCAATATTATTGGACGTTTCTACCAAATCGGCCATATCAGCAGACATTCTATAAACACCATTATTCGCAGCATAGATTGCACGAATCAAACCTTCTTGTACGCCCAAATCCATCACTTTTTTAGGTAAATCGGTTTTTACAATTTCTATCGTTAAGTTGGGTTCTGTAGTTTTGAATTCAGTTTTGATATCGCCAATAATTTCTTGCATGTCAAACACAAATGCTTCGTCATACATACTGGCAACAATCACTTTGGCAACACTTTCGCGAGGAATAGCATTGCGCAAACTTCCACCCGAAATTTCAGCAACTTGAAGTCCGAAATTTTCAAAACCATCAAATAATAATCGGTTCATAATCTTGTTGGCATTGCCCAAACCTTTATGAATATCCATTCCAGAATGCCCGCCATTAAGTCCTTTTACCGTAATGGAGAAACCCGCAGAATGTTCTGGCGTTTCTTCTTCGGTGTAACTTCTGTTGGCTGTAACATCAATACCACCAGCGCAACCAATGTCGATTTCGTCATCTTCTTCTGTGTCCATATTCAGGAGAATTTCGCCATTCAACACGCCACCTTTAAGGTTTAAAGCGCCTGTCATTCCGGTTTCTTCATCAATAGTAAACAAAGCTTCTATTGCTGGATGTTTTATTTCTTTACTTTCCAAAATTGCCATAATCATAGCAACTCCTAGCCCATTATCGGCTCCAAGAGTTGTGCCGCGAGCGCGAACCCAATCGCCATCAACATACATATCAATGCCTTGAGTATCAAAATCGAAATTGGTATCGTTATTTTTTTGGTGCACCATATCCAAATGCCCTTGCAAAACGACTGTTTTACGATTTTCCATTCCGGTAGTGGCTGGTTTTCGAATAATTACATTTCGGATTTCGTCTTCAAAAGTTTCTAGACCTAGATTGTTTCCAAAGTCCTTCATAAACTGTATCACTCGATCTTCTTTTTTTGAAGGTCGTGGCACAGCGTTTAAATCGGCAAATTTATTCCAAAGATTTTTGGGTTCGAGGTTTCTTATTTCTTGGCTCATTTTTATTTTTTAAGTGATTCAAATATTGGTATTGCCCATTTATTTATTTCATTATATGATTTTTCCAAAACTCCATTTACAGTTCTGAAAAGTAATTTTGCAGTTTCAAAATCGGTTGAGTTATCGTAAACATAAATTCTATCAACAAAAGTAGATACAAAGCAGCAATTAGAAATTGATTTCGTATAACGCGAAACAATTTTAGAAATTGGAACATCATGACCGCCTTCAATAACTCGCATGGCAACTCTACTTGCATTAATAGTTGGATTTTCCGTACCCACAAAAAAAAGTCTAATAAAATATCCTTTCTCTTTGGCCAACATCAGAAAATCAATTTTATCAAGTGCTGAAAAAACAGTTTCAAAAATTAGACTTTCATGATTTTGAATACATTTTAATCTTCGTTCTGCAGCTAAATTAGCTGCTCGCAATATGTTTTCAGCGTTGTTCCAACTACCTAATTCTTCTTGCGCTATAGTATCGGGATTGATATAAATACAATTTGCTAACCATTCGTGTTTTAAAATTTGATTTGTAATTGATGTTTTTCCTGACCCATTTGGACCTGCAATTACAATTAAAGTAGGTTTAAACTTTTCCATTTCTGAAATCAAAATTTTTATATTTTTCAAAAACAGCAATGATTTGTTCTTTTTGTAACTTATCTAATTTTTCTTTCCCTGCTTTTGCTCTAATTTTAACATCAACCAAAACATCTTGCATTATAGATTGCAATTGGATTTCAGTTGGTTCAATAGAAGATAATAAGTTATAATTAGTTTTCATAGCTATGAACGTTGGAGAAATAATAAAATTTTTACAAGTTTAAAATACAAATTTACAAAAGAAATGCAGAACTTAAATATTATTCCCTATTTTTATAATTATTTTAAATTGATTATGAAAACCGTACTTTTAGTTCTAAACATATTTTTTTCAGCCCTAATGCATGCTCAAACCATTCAAAACGATCTCGAAAAAGTCCTTCAAAAAAATAAATTAATAGGTTTGACCGTGCAAACTTTCAGAGGAAGTAAAATTGCTACTTATAATTTTGGTATACAAAATGAAGTTACAAAAGTTCCAATATCGGATGCAACTACTTTCAGAATTGCTTCAATTTCGAAATCTTTTTCGGCTTTGGGATTAATGAAATTGTACGACCAAAAAAAGTTTAAGCTTGACGAGGATATTTCGAAATATTTAGGATTTAAAGTTATGAATCCTAAATTTCCAAAATCGAAAATCACGTTTCGAATGTTACTAAATCATACTTCGAGTTTGCAAGACGGCACCGGATATGATGGCTTTTTGGCAAGAACTTTTAGCCAGAAACCAAGTCCGAATATTAGTTCTATTTTGTTGCCAACTGGCTCAAATTATACTGAAGATATGTGGATGAACCACAAACCTGGAAGCTATTTTACTTATTCCAACCTTGGTTATGGCTTGATTGGCACTTTGGTCGAAAAAATTAGTAACCAACGATTTAATCTTTATTTGAAAAAAGAAATTTTAGAACCTCTCGGAATTTCGGGAAGTTTCAATCTTGATGATATAGCACTTCCAAATTTGGCTACCTTATATAGAAGCGAAAATAATGCCTGGAAATCCGAAAAAGATGATTATTCGGTCAACAAACCAAAACCAACCGATATTTCGAATTATGTAATTGGAAATAATGCAGTATTTTTCGGTCCACAAGGCGGATTGCGTGCTTCGGCAGTCGATTTGATTAAGTTTTTGAAGTTTTTAAAATCTGATGGAAAATCGGCACCTAACTTGATTTCGAAAAAAACCTTGAATCAAATGAAGAAAGCGCAATGGTGTTTTAAAGATTCAAATGGCGATAACTACGACGGTTTTTTCAAGCAATATGGTTTGGGTTTGCATCAAACCAACAAAAATGGTTCGGATCTAGTTTATAATCCCGATGTTTTTGGCAGTTTTATTGGTCATGCTGGCGATGCGTATGGGCTTACGAGCGATGCCTATTTTTCTGATAAAGAAGATTTTGGATTTGTAATCATCACCAACGGAAGTTTTGACCCATTTATTAAAGGCAAAAAAAGCTCGTTTAATGCTTTTGAAGAAGAAATTTTCGAAATTATTTGTGCTGATTATCTCAAAAATAAAAAATGATTTTTTTTAAGAAATTTTTTCTAACCTTTTTTCTGATTCTTCAAATTGTAGTTTTGCAAGTGCTTCAATTTTTTCCTGAATTTGTTGAAAAAACGTACAGTACACGTTGGTACCAATCAAGTTCGAAATTTTTGAGAATTGTTTTAGGGAAAATTCCTTTTTCGGTTGGTGATGTTTTGTACGGAATTTTAATTGTTTGGCTTCTTTTTTCAATTTATAAAAACAGAAAATCAATTTGGAAACAAAAATTACTTTCGGTTGTAAATTTTATTTCCGCTTTTTATTTTTTGTTTCACACGCTTTGGGCGTTCAACTATTATCGAGTTCCGTTATTCGAAAAAATGAAAATCGAACGTGATTATACCAATGCTGATTTGCTAGGTTTTACTAAAAAACTGATCACGAAAACCAATCAAATTCAAAAACAAATAACCAAAAACGATAGTGTTAAAATAGTTTATCCTTATACGCACGAACAAACATTCGTAATGGATTTTTATGGCTATCAAAACCTTGCAAAACAATATTCGTTTTTTGAATACAAAAATTTATCTATCAAAAAATCGTTGTTCAGTTTGCCGCTCACTTATATGGGATTTGGTGGTTACCTCAACCCGTTTACCAACGAAGCACAAGTAAATTATTTGATGCCGATGTATAATTTACCAATGACATCCAACCACGAAATGGCGCATCAAATGGGTTATGGCAGTGAAAGTGAATGCAACTTTATCGGTTTTCTAGCATCTATAAAAAACAATAATTTATATTTTCAATATTCGGGTTACAGCGCAGCTTTGCGTTATTGTTTAGCCAATTGGGAAGCCAGAAACCCTGAAGTTTTGAAACAATTATTACCAACTATCAACGATGGAACTCTAAAAAATTATCAAGAAAGTCAAGATTTTTGGAAGCAGTACGAAACACCAATCGAGACTGGTTTTAAAATTTTTTATGACAATTTTCTCAAAATAAACCAACAAGAAGATGGATTGGAGAGTTACAGCAAGTTTGTCAATTTGATGGTTGGGTATTATCGGGAAAGGGATTTTTGATTGCAGATTGCTTCGCCAGTTTGAGTAAAGCACTTAGGTAACGATTTATCTATGCCAATAAAAAATCTATTATTGACCAATTTATCGAATCCTTAAATTTCGTAAAATTTTTTGGCGTTACTTCGTTTTAAAATGTGTTTCTAAAAAATTGTATACATGTTCAAAATTTTCCATTGGTGCTGCATGTCCACCATTTAATTTAATGTGAGAATAGTAATGTTTAAAATTATTTTGTTGCAGTCGCTTAATAATTTGATCTGACATTTTAGTTGCAGGCCATTGGTCGTCATTTATACCCGATATAAGCAAAACAGCACCATTGATATTTTCAACTGCTATTTCTGCTTTTTTAACTGCTTCTTTATCTTCCAACATTAGGCTGTGTACCATATATAAATCGCCTTTTAGTGCAGGAAAAATTGTTTGTAGAGTCGCGGGAACATAGACAACTTCCTGATTTTTATAGGTCCAAGAAGAGGTGTTTGCCGACCATGTTATGGCTGGAAAACTTACATTTGATGCTGACATAGCAACCACACCTTTGAAATCGTTATACCTACTGGCTAAATTCAACACCAATTCACCGCCACGAGAACCACCCATTAAAATAATTCTGGATTTATCAATTTTTGGATGTTTAGCAGCCGATAAGATAGAATCACGAATTGCGTCTAATGAAATTCTATCTAAACTTAGCGGAGTGCCGTTTGATCTGAAATACCCAATTGCTAAAACGGCATATCCTTTCTCGTTTAGACTATCTCGTTTTCCTGTTAAGTATGTTCTTTTCCAGTCGTTCTCACCGCCACCGCCTCCAAAAGCTACGATTAAAGGTTGGTTTTCTGAATCTCCAAGATACAATATGGATTCTACAATTCCGTGTTGCTTCGATATTGTTGGAACATAGGTAAAAACGTATACAAGTCCGATAATCACTATACACGTAATTACAATTAGAGATCTTTTTAGTTTTTTCGACATATTAGTATTTGTTTAAAATTATATGCAAATATTAGTCGATGATTTCTATACTTTTTTGATCTACATCAAAAAATCATTTTTCAGCTCGAATTCTGCTTAAAGTTTCTTGGGTAATTCCCAAATAGGATGAAATCATACCTAATGGAAGACGGTAATAAATATCGTGATAGGTTTCGCAAAAATGCTGGTATTTTTCTTTCGCTGTTGTAAATCGCATTGAGGTTATACGATTCATATAATGACCAAATACAGTTCCCATTGAAAATCTGGCATAGCGTTCCATTTCTGGGAAGTTGTCGAAAAGAAAAATAAGGTCTTTGACATTCAAACAAAAACATTCTGTTTGTTCAATCGTGTCTATATAATAAATGTCTACTTGTTGTTGCATAAAACTTTTGGGAGAATTGACCCATTCATTTTCTGCACTAAAATATTCTGTAATTTCTTTTCCATCTTTAATAAAATAAGTACGCATCAATCCTTTGTGAATGAAGTAACTGTTCTTACAAACGTTGTCTGCATTGTGAATAAGTTCTCCTTTTTTAAAAGATTTTAATACAACTCTGTCGGCAAGTTCTTTTCGTAAAATGCTACTAAGTTTGATGTACTTTTCAAAGTGTAAGAAGATGTTTTCTATATTTTCGATATTAAAAATTTATTATTTACTATTCAATATAATTTAACTAAAACTACATAATCTACAGCTCATCACTAGTAAAAGTCACAAAACTTTTTTTCTTAAATGGTCTCACAATCAATCGTCCTTCGCGGTCAAAACGAATGTAATTGTAAACCCAATTGAGAAAAACTACTGCACGGTTTTTGAAACCTATGAGTGAAAATAAGTGCACAAACATCCATACAAACCAAGCAAAAACACCATTAAAATGATAGTTGGGCAAATCGACAACAGCCAAATTACGACCAATTGTTGCCATCGATCCTTTATCGTTATATGTAAATGGTTTTGGTTGCAGTCCTTGTACTAATCCAATAATGTTTTCGGCCAATAGTTCGCCTTGTTGCATGGCAGGTTGCGCCATCATGGGATGTCCTTGCGGAAAAAGTTCGCTTTCCATAGATGCAATATCGCCAATGGCAAATATATTTTGATAACCAACTACTTGATTGAACGCATTTACTCGAATTCGGTCAACGCGCTCGACCAAGGATTTGGCATCCAAACCAGCAATCGCGGCGCCTTGTACTCCCGCCGTCCAAATGACGGTTGCGGTCTCGAAACTTAAAGTTGAATTTGTGGTTATCGTACGTCCGTCATAATTGGTAACCCGAACGTTTTTATGAATTTTTACGCCCAAATCAATAAGAAATTTCTCGGCAGCTGTTGAAGATTTATCAGACATGGTGTTCAAAACTCGATCGCCCGATTGTATCAAGTTGATTTGCATTTTGTTGATGTCGAGATCGGGATAATCTTTTTGCAGAATGGCTTTTTTCATTTCGGCCAATGCGCCTGCTAGCTCCACACCTGTTGGCCCTGCTCCTACTAGCACAAAATTGATTAGGGCATTTCTATCTGCTTCATCTTTGGTAAGGACTGCTTGCTCGAAATTTTCAAGAATTAGGCTACGAATATTGAGCGATTGCGGAATGGTTTTCATTGACATGACGTTGCGCTCAATTTCTTTATTGCCAAAAAAGTTGGTTTTTGAGCCCGTTGCAATTACCAAATAATCATAATGCAAATCTCCAATTTCGGCAAGAATTTTTTGGTTTTCGGTATCGATTTCTTTTACGGATGTGAGCCGGAAATAAAAATCGGGTGTGTTTTGAAATATCTTTCGAATTGGATATGCAATTGAGCCAGCTTCTAGTCCGCCAGTGGCTACTTGATACATTAACGGCTGAAAATTATGATAATTGTGCTTGTCTAAAAGCACGACTTGTAGGTTTTTGTTGCGAAGTTTTTTGGCTAGAGCAATACCTGCAAATCCGCCACCGATGATGACAACACGAGGATTATTGGAGTTTGGGATGTTCATGAAAAAGGTGCAAAATTACTGAGTAGCAAAGTTACAAAGTTATTTTGCCACAAGGGCACAAAGGCACAAAGTTTTTTATCATAACGTTTAGCTGAAAAAAAAGAGATTCATAGAGAATTTATAAAGAATTGAAATTGTAGTTTTAACGAAAAGGCTGCTTTAGCCTTGATTACTTCACTTAATTTCTATTTTCATTTGTGTTCAGTGAACTTCGTTTGTAGTGAAAAGCTTTTTGAAGTTGAAAACTAATTTTATATGCCACAAAAAAGCGACCACCGGGAGCTCTTTTTGTGGCATATAAAATAGTTTGAAACGAAAAAACTTGAAACGAAAAGCGAGATTAGTTCCTAGAAATCAAACTTATAATTGGCGCCTAGCATGAACTGAAACGATTGTACGGGAAAATTAATCCAGCGTTGATAGCCTTGATTGGCGATGTTATTGAGACGAAGAAAAGCGCTTATGCGATCCGTATACTTAAAACTCAAATGTGCATTGGCATCAAAGTAGCTTTTGAGGGTTTTTGTGACAGAAACGTCTTGCAAAGTTGTAGTGTCGAATCTTGTTATGGCATCTTTGCGATCGCCTACAAAAAATATATTGGCACCAGCATACCATTTTGGTGTAATTTCAAGATCAAGCGTTGCTCCAATTTTTATGGCTGGCAAATTCCATGCTTCTTCTTGATCTTTTTTATTAAAACTTTTGAAATTTCCGTTTAGACCGAAAGATACATTTTTTGAGAATTCGGCTTTGATTTCGAAAAAAAAACCTAAAGTTTTTAGATCATCATACACTATTTCGAAAGAGTTTCCGTTTTGGTAATCTTCATTGTTTGTTGCAAACTCATTATAAGAATTGCTTTTGTACAAGGCTTTGTTTTTCTCGCTTTCTAACGAACCTCGAACATTATAACTTATTGCACTCGATAACTTCCCTTTTAAACCGCCAAAAATATCATATTGTTTGTCAGTTGGAGCAATGCCAAGTGTTGGTGATACAAATGAGTTTTCGGTTGCAAAATCTTTATACGAGTTTTGCACCAATCCGCCTTCGGCACCAGCATAAAAAATCATCAAATCGCCCACCAAAGCTAGCGATGCATTGATGTTTGGATACAAAAATAGTTTGTTTTTTTTGTTTTCGATATCTATTCCATAAAAAATTGAGGCACCAAGATTGAACGACCAATCTCGTTTTTGCATGGCAATTGTTGGACTTACACCAAGGTTTGTATATCCATATTTTATGGAACTTGAATTCGAAAAATCTTTATCAAAACTTCCTGCTAAATAATCTACAGTAGCATTGGTTTTTATAGTTGTACCGCCAGCATCGAACTCGAAAGAAGGCTTTACAATAAAACGATTTTCGCCCGATTTGAATCCGTCAAAAAAGCGGTTGTACTTTAAACTTATATCATTAAAAATACTGTTTGTAAAATTGATTCGACCGCCAAGATATAAGTTGTTATAAGTTTGTGGTTTGTTAATTTTGTCAATTAAAGTTACTTTGCTTTCGGGAGTTGCTAAACTTGCAAAATCGGATGGTAAACCGTACCAGAAATTGTTTTTATTTTCGAAACCCAAATCGGCAGCCCAAGAATAATCGGCTTGCTTGCTCCCATAATTCAAATCGATTGACGTATTATAATATTTATCGTCCAAAAGCAAGTCTTTGATGCCGCCTTGCGAGGACAAATGTTTTAAAATTCCGCCAAAATAATCGGTATCTGAAACGTTTTGAGTTAGATATAATTCTGCCAACGCGGTTAGGTAATTTCCGAGACCGATTGTTGCATAGTTATTATAAAATTTTTCTTGGGCTGATTTTTCTACTCCAGCAGCTTTTCCTTTAGCCGGTGCAAAAGTCGATGCAACAGGAAACGAGAAAATTGAATACGAAACAACTTCTTTTTTATCTGTTTCGTTATCGTTAAGACTTGGTGTTTCTTTTACTTTAAAAGCATCCGAAATCGTTGGTGTATATGGCTTTACAACATTTACTACTTCGGTACCGATGTTTTCGTCTTTTTTTTGCGAATTCATCGATTGAGATAGAAAAAGACAAAGAGATAAGAGACGAAAAGATAAAAGATGAAAAGATGAACGACGGATAGATGAAAGATTTATTAAATTCATTTTTAGTTGTTTAAAGTATTTTGGAAAGTCATTGTAGCTTTTTGAAATTCCACTATTTTATTTTCAATTTGATTTGTAATTTCTTCTGAAACATATTTTTGACCAAAAACTATTAGTAATTGCGTTTGTAACTCGAATGAAGAACCTAATGCTATATCTAAAAAATGACTAAATGATTTATTTGTTCTACTTGAACCTTCAGCAATATTTGAAGCCATTGAAACAGAACATCTACTCATTTGACTACTAATTCCAAATTTTTCTGAACCCGGAAAAGTAGCTGTTACTTTATAAATCAAATCTGTTATTTCCATAGCCATGATCCAAATTTTTAATTTTTTGAAATTGTGCCTTTTAAATTCAGTCATTACTAAAATATATTGATTTGATTAATCTCATCTCTTCGTCTCTCATGTCTTGGTCTTTCATCTCTTTGTCTTTTCACACTAGTTCCCGATGGATGAATTGGTTTTTGATTCGGCGGTTTTGATGGTTTCTAATTCAGTTTTCGCTTCATCAACAACATCTGTAAAATTTGCAAAATTTTTGATTACACTTTCTAAGATATACGTCGCTTGAAAACTGTCTTTCAATCCGTAGAAATTTTTTGCCATAACGACCAATCCTTTGGCGCCAAAATACTTGTAACCCGAATAATCTTTGGCTAATTTTTGAACTATTTTATTGGAAGCTTCAAACTTGGCATCTTTGTTTTTGAAATAGGCCTCATAAAATAAGGCTTCGGCAGCAAGTTCGCCTTTGGCAATGGTCTGCAATTTTGCGTACGCAGTTCGTGCTTTGGCTTCATCATTAGATCTTATTGCAGATCGCGCTACAATAATTTGTGCATCAGACTTGACTTTGTCATCAATTTTTGGGTTTGCCAAAACCTTATCGGCGTAGATAACAGCGTTGGGATAATCCTTTAATTCATAATAATTTTTCATCAAATTGGATTGTGCAAACGTAATATTCTGCGGAAAATCGGCTTCGGTTTCTAATCGTTTTAAAACTATATTTGCTTTTGTAACATCATTTTTCTTGTTGTAAATTTCTGCCAATCGTGCTAAAGCTTGTTCAGTAAACTCGTTTCGAGATTTAGAAATTACATACTCATAATTAGCAATCGAGTTGGTTGCCAAATCGTCTGCATAATAGGATTGTGCCAAATAGAAATTGGCTTTGAGTGCATTTTTTCCGTTTGGAAATTTAGCCACATAAGTACTCAAACCTGAAATTGCCTGTTTGACATTGTTTTGCAAATATTGCTTTTCGGCAGCTTCGTAGGTGTCGTCTTCAATTTCAGAATCAGACACTTCGATATAACCCAACGATTTTGCCCAAGTAGCATATTCATCAACTTTGCCATTATCTACATAAATAATTTTGGCAGTAGCAACAGCTTCAATCGCTTCGGGCGTTCGTGGATAATCGGCAGCTACTTTTTTGAATTTTGAAATTGCCAACGCATCATTTTCGGCATTATAGTAAATAAGACCTTGACGCAACATGGCTTTCGATCCATAGGAACCATTTTTAAATTCAGAAATTAATTGGTCATAGGTTTTTATTGCCAAATCGGTCTTATTCTCGACAACATAGGTATTTCCGAGTTCGAAAAGTGCATCGTCACGGTATTGTGATTTTGGATATTGGGTCAAAAATTTATTGAAATCTTCTATTTTGTTAATGTTTTTGGCAACAAATCCATAGCTTATAGCTTTTTGAAACGCTGCATAATCGGCATCGATGCCTTTCATTTCCATAGCTTTATTGTAGGCATCCATTGCGGGCCAATACTTTGCGGTTACAAATCGGCTATCGCCTAGACGTAAATAGGCGTCATTCAATCGTACCTTATCCTCTTTTACAGCATCGACATGTGATTGAAAATAATTGCCCGCTTGCTCGTATTCTTTTTGTTTAAAATAAGCATAACCTATATTATAGTTGCTGTTTTTGAATTCGGGAGTTGTTTTGGCTTCTGCAAAAGCTATAAATTGTTTGAAACTTAATAAGGCTTCGCCAAAATTGTCAAGAACATATTCGGTTTCACCCTTCCAGAAAGTAGCACGGGCAGTAAATTTCGCATCACTTTGCTCTACAATCGATTTGTTGAACATCGCAAGTGCTGCTTTATAATTGCCGTCAGTGAATAATTCAATCCCATGATAAAACGTTACTTTTTGATAGGCCAATTTGTTGGCTGGGTTTTTATTTTTTTCTAATAAAGAAAGTGCTTCTTTATAATTTTTTGAAGTGATATAGGAATTTATTAACAACGATTGCAATTCTTGTTTGCTTCCCGAATTGGGATATTTAGCAATAAAACCAGTAATTACATCTGGTACAGATTGGTATGAATTTCCTATTTCGTAACTTAGTTTGGCATAGTTGAGATAGGCATCTTCTTGTATTTTAGTGTCAAATTCCATTTCAGAAGCAGTTTTGAAAGCATTCAACGCTTGTGGTTTCAAATCAATTTTCATGTAACTTTCGCCAAGATGATAATAGGCATTTTGCGCCACATTATCGTTGCCACTTATAATTTTATTAAACTGCGAAATAGCGTTATCATACTGATTTTGTTTGTAATAAGCGTAACCCAATTGGTAAAAATCGGTGTTGTTCCACTTGCCTTTTTTGCCCCGATATTCTTTCAGAAAAGGAATTGCTTTGTCGTATTGTTTAAGATTGAAATAACTTTCGCCTATGATTTTACTTAGTTCCGATTTTTCGGCAGCTGATGATTTTGGCATTGCCGTTTGACCCAAATTGATTGCTTTCTGGAAATTTCCAGATTTGAAACTCATGTCAGCTTGAAAATAAGAAAGCTTTTCTTTGTATTTTTCTTCGCCAGCAACTTCTTCAAAATATTGATTGGCTTTTTTATAATCATCACCTTCATACGCCATAAAACCTAAATAATACTTGGCCTGAGTGCCATAAGTTTTAGATTTTTGAACTTTATTAAAATACGGCGTTGCTTCTTTCTTTTTGTTTGCTGCAAAAAAGCAATAACCTTTCTGAAAATTAAATTTTTCTGCTTGCGAATAATCCAAGCTCGATTCGTCAACTCGATCAAAATAACTTAATGCTTTTGGAAAATTTCCTTGTTCGAAATAAAAACTCGAAACTTCAATAAATGCTTGGTTTTGCTTTGGCGATGTTGGATAATCGGCAACAAAACGTTCCATCATTCCATCTGCATTGGCTTGATTAAGATGAATAGCACAATTTGCGGCATAATAACTACAATCGGCTTGCACTTCAGTATTGGTATTTGAAGCTTTAACCTGATCAAAAAGAATTTGTGCCGATTGATATTGGTTGTTTTTGTACAAATTGAGCGCTCGTTGAAATTCTTCTAAATCGTTGGTGTAGATTGCTGACATCTGCGAGAATAATGACGATGTGCCGAAAAATAGAATTAAAAAAAGGGATTTTGTGACGTTGTTCATTGCGATTTTTGTTTACTACTCAAATGTATTGTTATGTGGTTTATAACGGAATAACCTATTATTTTATTATAAACATTCTTTTTAACAATTAGAAAAAAATTCATAATTCATAATTGATAATCAACAATTGATAATTACTTTTACAACTTATATAAAAATTTCATTATGTCAGAGTTTGTATTGTCGCTACAAAATGTAACCGTTTATCAAGAAAATAGAGCAATTCTTTCTGATATTGATTTAGAAGTAAAGCATGGAGAATTTATATATTTAATAGGTAAAACAGGATCAGGAAAAAGTAGTTTTATGAAGACACTTTATGGTGATTTACCACTTACAACTGGTGAAGGAACTATTGTAGGTTATAATTTGATTGGATTGAAAGACGACGATATTCCGTTTTTGAGACGAAAAATCGGGATCGTTTTTCAAGATTTTAAACTTCTTCCAGACCGAAGCGTAAAAGAAAATATGTTATTTGTTCTTAAAGCCACAGGTTGGAAAAATCAAGCCGAAATGAACCAAAAAATTGAAGAAGTGCTGTTAAAAGTAGATTTAAATTCTATAAGCAACAAAATGCCACACCAACTTTCGGGTGGCGAGCAACAACGTGTTGCCATTGCTAGAGCTTTGCTTAATGACCCAGAGCTAATTTTGGCTGACGAACCAACTGGAAACCTTGACCCTCAAACAAGTGTGGAGGTTTTGGAAGTTTTACGGAAAATTAATACCAACGGAAAAACAGTTATTATGGCAACACATGATTATGCCTTGCTCATGAAATTTCCTTCTAAAACCTTAAAATGCGAAGACGGAAAAGTTTTTGAAGTAGTACAACGAACGGTTTAAAATTAATTTTTAGAACAAGCTATTTTTGAGAATTTGTACTACTACAACAAAATTATTTTTTATAAACATGCGGATTTTCTTTTAATCCTTTTTTAAAGAACTTTCTAACGGTCATTCTTAAAAAAGTATCGCACTGCAAAATTAAATCTTCAAATTTATTTTCTGGTCTACCTCTGAAAGTTGTAACATGAAAACTATCTGTATTCAACAAAGGTTTTTTTGCAAAATAATAATTAGAAATACAACATCTACTGCCCTCATAAATTACAGGTGATACGGAGTGCAACGATTTGTTATGAGTAACCATAACTGCTAGTCGGTTAAATTTAGAATGGATTGTTGTTTGCTTGTTCAATAACCCCGATGGCCAAAGTTCAAGATTGCCACCATAATCCATTTCCCAATTTGGAGTTACATAAAACAAGAGATTTAACACGCGCCACAGATTGCGATCTTTATCGTGAGAATTATCTAAATGCGGATTCAAAAATTGCTTGTTCGACATCATAGATAATCCGCCGGCATACAAATTTGAATCTGGTATAGCTTCGTTTATGTTGCAAATTTTACTAATAATATTTACAACTTTTTTATCCTGAAAAGCATAAATAACTTCTTCTAGTAACGGGTTAAATAAATTCATTTGAGCCGCTACAAATTTATCTTCTCGCAAGCTTTTTTTATGAACCATTTGCGATGAGCAAGGAAAAACTTCTTGAATTTTTGTAGCGATATCATTTGGTAATAAATCATCCAAAAAAAAGTAACCTATTGTGTTTTTTGAATCTTCGTATTGCTTTTGAAGCAGTTCGTAATTCGCAAGGATTTTCGAATATATAAGATCAGCTATAAATAATCGATTCATAAAATTAAATTATATTTGCAAAAGTATTATAAAAATTCAATTGCGTTAAGTTTTGGCAAAAATTAAAATTGTTTTATCGGGCATCAATATGTTAGACAGTGGTTTATTGACTATTTATCAAAACTGTTTGACACAATTATCGCTATTTATTCAAGATAAAGATATTGAGGTTATTGCTTTTGTTGGATCTAAAAACTTGTATAACTATCCCAAATTGGAGATAATTGAGTTGCCGAAATCAAAAAAAAATTGGTTGTACAGGTTGTACTATGAATATTATTATTTCCAAAAAATATCAAAAAAACTGAAACCGGATATCTGGTTGTCCATGCACGATGTTACTCCAAATGTAGTTTGTGATAAAATATTTGTTTATTGCCATAACTCAAATATGTTTTATAAACCTAGTTTGAAAGACTGGTTTTTAGAATTTAAAGTTGGTGTTTTTCATTATTGCTACAAATTTATCTATCAAAAAAATATTACTAAAAATAAAGCCGTTTTTGTGCAACAAAATTGGCTTAAAAATGAGTTGAAAAAAATTTTTAAAATTGATAATATAATTGTGGCAACTCCTGAATTTATAAAGGTAAACGAAACAAATATTATAAACTTGGAGCAAGATAAAATTCATTTTTTTTATCCGTCAATTCCTCGAGTATTTAAAAATTTTGAATGTGTTTGTGAGGCTTTTATTTTACTGCCTGATAGAATAAAACAAAAAATAAAAATTCATCTTACAATTGCTGATAATGAAAATAAATATGCTACTAATATTGTTAAAAAATATAATTTCGACCAAATTAATTTTATCGGAAAATTAACCAAATCTGACGTCTTTGCTTATTATAATAGAATAGATTGTCTCCTATTTCCATCAAAACTAGAGACTTGGGGATTGCCAATAACCGAAGCTAAAGCATACAACAAGCCTATGTTTTTAGCAGATTTACCCTATGCGAAAGAAACAGTTGGCGATTATGATGCTGTTTCCTTTTTTAAGATTGATGCGCCACAGGAATTAGCAAATTTAATGACTGCTTTTGTGGATAAAACCATAGTATATGAGGGCAATAAGTATCAATTCGAAACAAAAGACCAACTCAATACATGGTATAAACTTTTTGATTATATGCTGCAATGATGACAAAACCTTTATTTACAGTAATAATACCCTTATATAACAAAGAAAAATATGTAGCAAATGCGCTGCTAAGTATTTTGAACCAAAATATTTCTGATTTTGAAATACTTATAGTCAATGATGGGTCTACTGATAGTAGCGTTTCGAAAATAACATCCTATTTATCAGAAACAGTAAGACTAATCGATCATAAAAAAAATAAAGGATTATCTGCAACACGAAATACAGGTATTAAACTCGCGAAGGCTGATTATGTAACATTTTTGGACGCTGACGATTTGTGGTTGCCAACATATTTAGAAGCGATTCAAAATTTAATAAAAAACTTTCCCGAAGCCAAAATATTTGCAACCAATATTGAAGAAGAGTATCCTAAAACTAGTATGGCAATTCATAATAAGTCCGATTTTATACCAGAAAATTCGAAGGGTATTATTAATTTTTTCAAGGCAAATTTAAAACAAGGCATTTATAATGCATGCAGCGTTTGTTATCATAAATCGGTTTTTGAAAAAGTAGGCTTTTATAATGAGCAGATCGATTTCTCAGAAGATTTGGACTTTAATATTCGTGCTAATCTCAATTTTAGTTTGGCGTATGATACTGACGTGCATGTAAAATACTTTATGGAAACCGATAATCAAATGACCAGAAGTAGCATTGCAAATAAAAGATTGCCTGATTATGCTGATTATGATCTTTTTTGTTCTACCACTACTGATTTGAAAAAATACTTAGATTTTCAAAGATATGTGCTTGCTAAACATCTTAAAATGGATGGAGATTTAATTAAACATAAAGTTATAAGTAGTCAAATTAACGTAAAAAATCTTAATTTAAAGCAACGTATATTACTTACACTACCAAGATTTATTTTACTTGCTATCAAAGTAGTTAAGGTGTTTTTTTTAAGACGTGGTTACAAGTTGTCGAGCTATTCGCAATAAAATTATATTTTTTGTGCAAGATATTCCATCCATTGTTTACCGATAAGGCCAATTGAAAATTTTTCGACACTTTTGGCGGCGTTTTGTTTACAATATTGATATAATTGCTTGTCGGTTGCCATCAAGTTCATGGCCTCGGTAAGTTTATCAAAGTTTTGATTCTCGACCAAAATTCCGTTTTCGTGATTTGTAATAATTTCTCGTGGTCCAGAAAAACAATCAAAAGCAACAACTGGCGTTTCGCAAGCTAATGATTCGATTATTGCATTTGATAAACCTTCATTTTTGCTTGATAATACTAAAAATAAAGCTTTTTTGTAAAATGGAAATGGATTTTCAAAAATTCCTTTAAAACAAACTAAGCCTTCTATCTTTATATCTTCGGTAAGCTTTATATATTGATTTTTTAATAATCCATCACCAAGAATATATAGCTTTATTTGTTTTGAAGGCAATTCAGACGCAGCATAAGCAAGGATCAATTTGTCAATTTGTTTGACATCATTATTCATGTTACCAACAACAAGAATGAACTTTTCGCTAACTTCAAAATCGGATTTAAATTTTTTTATTAATTCAAAATCAAATGGTTGAAAAACATTTTTTACATGAATAGAATAATTATTTTTTAGCATTTGGATTTTCAAACCTTCAGAAACTGTTGCCAATTTACGATTAGAATATAGTATTTTTGATAACAATATACTTTTCGGAAAATACAAATTAAGCATACCGCTCAATACATAAAATATTGAATTTTTAGGATATATAAATTGTGTAAGCAAAAATTCTAGAAAAAAACTCGGACGAATTCTAAGATCAATCAAAGCGTCAAATTTATTGCTTTTTACAAATTTTAATAAGGCAATAAATCGAGTAAATTTTCTTGTAAACGAGTTACAATTTGGGCTAATTTGTCCAAGATTTAACAAACTGCCTGAAAATTGATACGAAACTGAATCAATAAAAATACAATTATGAACCTCAAAACCTTGATTTTCAAAATATATCGATAACGAACCATGAATTTTTTCGGCACCTCCATGAGACAAACTGTCACCAATTAATGCGATTTTATATTTTTTATTTTGGTCTACCACTTTAAAAATTATATTTTAGCCAAATATAGAAATGAATTACGAATTACAAATTACGAAATGTAAATAATGCATCCAAATCCTATCGTTACTGTTATTTGCTCCTGCTTTAATCACGAAAACTTTGTCGTCGAAAGTTTGCAATCAGTTCTAAATCAGACATATAAAAACATACAACTTATTGTTGTTGACGATTGTAGCACAGATAAATCGGTTGCAATTATCGAAACTTTCATTAAAGATTATCCAGAAATTATTTTAATAAAAAACAAAATCAATCTTGGACTTACAAAATCAGTAAATAATTCAGTCCTACAAGCCAAAGGTGATTTTTTTATAGACTTGTCGGCAGATGATGAATTGGTAGCAAATTGTATTGAAAATCAAACTAAGGCGTATACAAATACCAAATATAAAAATCTTGCGATTGTATACGGAAATGCTGAGCAAATCTCAGAAACTGGAAATCATTTATCGTATTATTTTGATGTAGATGCTAGCAAAAAATCTATATCTAGCAGGCCTTCAGGCGCTATCTATGAAAACGTAATTGGCACTGAAACTACAATTTGTTCTGTTTCTGCATTGTACAAAATGTCAGTTTTTAAAGAACTTCATGGTTATGACGAAAATTTATGTTATGAAGATTTAGACTACTGGATTCGGGCTGCACGATCCTACGAAATTGAATATGTTGACGCGATTTTGATAAAAAAAAGAATTTTAAAAAACTCACTGCACGCTGAGTTTGATAAAAAACATAGCAAAATAGGAAAATCGACGCATCAAATTTTAAAAAAAGCGGCCTTTCTCAACAATACTAAAACTGAAGATACAATTTTAAGAAGTCATATTTTGCTAGAAATAAAAAAATCAATACGACAAAAAACGAGTAATTTATTGGTTAAAAATATCTGGCTTTGGTTGCGGTTGAAGTTTAGATCGTTATAAAATTATTGCCTGGTAGCTATAAACTCGTCAAAATCTCTAATATAATCTTCTTCATCAAAAACTTCAGAAGCTAGAACAAGACAAACAGCACCAGAAGAAAAATTTTCAAGTTCACGCCAAGTATTATTTTCTATAAGTAAACCCTTATCTGGCTTGTTTAGAGTAACTGTATTTTTTATTTTTCCGTCTTTAAGCACCACATCAAAACTTCCAGAAATTGCAATTAAAATTTGTCGTAATTTTTTATGAGAATGTCCACCTCGCTTGGCAGAACTAGGAATGTCAAATAAATAATAAACTCTTTTAATTTCAAAAGGAATAGTTCCATTTTCTATCACTGCAATATTTCCGAGACTATTTTCGGTAATTGGAATATCTATTATTTTAATTATCATAGATTTTTATTATTTGGTAAACATACTATTTTGTTTTTGATTTTTTTTGATTTTGAACAATTTTTTGATTCATAATGTAGATTTCGCGAGTGAATTTATAATTCTTATATTTGAAAAAAAAAACTTCATGCTTGCTAATGCAATATATAAATATCTTTATTTTTTTATTATCACATTTTATTGTTTGATATTAGGTCAATATGGTATGGAAACTTGGGACACGGGTTATATCTCTAGCTTTTCTTGGAGAATTGTTAATGGACAAAATGTTTATGACGATTTTTTATATAAATTTCCGCCAACAACTATTTATTTTCATGCGTTTTTTATGAAAATATTGCCCGAAGTTGGTCAGTTTTTTTATTTCCGAATTATTGCATATTTAAGTTTTGCTTTACAGGTTTACTTTTTTGTTTCGGCAATTTATTTGTTGTATGATTTAAAAAAAATAAATAAATGGGCAACTATGATTGTTTGTTTTTTAGTTTCTTGGATGAATTTTTCGCCATATCCATGGCCAACAACAGATGGAATATTTTTTGCTTCAATGGCATTTTGGATGGTTTCGAAATATAAAAACTTGAATTTTGTTCAATTATTCTTTATTTCATTATTTTGTTTTTTATCCGCTTTATCTAAACAATCTTTTTATTTAATTCCCATACTTTTTTTGATTTGGATTTACCTCAAACATGGAATTACTAAATTTATTTTATTAGTAACTAATTATACAATTTTAATTGCATTTTTTATTTTTTATATAAAATCAATTACAACATGGTCAAATTTTACAAACCAGATAAATGGAGAACTCAGATTATATGATTTATACTCAGTTGGTATTCACAAGTATTTAATTTTACCAATACGAATTTTTATAGTTTTTATAACTGCTGTTTCAATTTTTGTGTTTTTGTTTTTACGATACAAAAAACAAAAAATTAGTTTTATCTACCAATATTTAAAAGAATTTTCTTTTATATTACTTATTACGGCTATCATTATTTTCATATTTGGTAAGGAACAACTTGCGTCGCAATTTGCATTTGATGGTGCATTTGTGGCTTTAATTTATAACTACTTAATTCTAAAAAGAAAAATTAGTTATTTATTTCCATTTATAGTTTTATTAACCATTTCGTGGTCAGTTTCCATAAGTTTAGGTTATCCCGCACCACTTTTATTTGGAACAGGAATTATTTTGACGTTTGTAACTTTAATGGAAGATGAAATTAAAATTAACCAAAAATATTACATTATAATTTGTTTACCAATTTGTTTAGTCGCCTTTGCATCAAACAAATATCCGTATCGAGAAGATTCAATTTTTAATTTAACTTACTCATTAGAAGCAATTTCGCCAAAATTAAAATATATAAAAACTAAAAAAGAAACTTTTGAAAAACATTTAGACTTAAAAAAGTTAATAGCAAAATATGGTGAGAATTACATAGTTGCTCCAAACATGCCAATGTCTAATTATTTGTTTAACGATCAAAGTGAACTTCCAACAGATTGGCTTATTGAAACCGAAATAAACAGAAGAATTAAACCAATAATTAGAATTTGTGCGGATAAAAAAAATTATATCTTTCTTGAAAAATCATTTATTACAAAAGAAGATTATGGAATTTATACTACAGAACTAAATAGTATTTCTTGCTATATTTATAAAAAATTTATTAAAATTGATGAAACAAAATATTTCATTGTTTACAACCAAATAAAAGCAAATGAAAAGTTACCTTAAGCTCCTACGAATTGAACAATACATAAAAAATTTATTTGTTTTTGCACCACTTTTCTTTGGAAGACAATTTCTAAATTTTACTCTTTTTAATAATGTATTCATGGCGTTTGTTTGTTTTTGTTTCGCCTCTAGTAGCATATATATTCTAAATGATTATTTTGATATTAATGAAGATCGAAATCATCCTGAAAAATTAAAAAGACCACTAGCCTCTGGTGAAATTTCTTTAAAAAGCGGGTTATTATTAATGATTATTTTAATTTTTATAACTTTAATTATTTCATATTTTATTTCAGAAAAATTATTTCTTGTTATTGCTTCTTATCTTATTTTGAACTTCTTGTATTCAAAATGGCTAAAACACATTGCTATTCTAGATGTTAATATTATTGCCATAGGGTTTGTACTGCGTATTATTGCTGGAACAGTTGTAAGTGAAATCATCCCATCGATTTGGATACTTTTAATCACCTACTTATTATCTTTATTTTTGGCGATTTCCAAACGAAGAACTGATGTGATTTATGCTCAAAATGGGAAAGAAGTTCGTAAAAATATTGAAGGTTACAATATAATTTTTGTTGATAATATACTCGGAATACTTGCATCTATAATTATTGTTTGCTACATTTTTTATTGTATTTCACCAGAAGTAAAACTTCATTACAATTCCAATTTATTATATGTTTCAATAATTTTTGTGATAAATGGAATTTTCAGGTATCTGAAATTAGCATTTGTAAATCAATCAACCTATTCGCCAACTAAAATAGTCATCAAAGATAAATTTATTCAATTCACTATATTAGGTTGGTTGCTTTTGATGAGTTATTTATTGTATTTGAGAAATTAATATGAAAACAATAGCATTTTTCGACTTTGACGGTACGCTTTATAAAAAAGATAGTTTACTAAAATTTACAAAATACAGCAAAGGGAAAATTGAATTTTATTTTGGAATTTTAAAATTAGCTCCTTATTTGATTGCAATGAAGTTAAATTTAATTAGTAATGAAAAAGCGAAACAAAAGTTTATTATATATTTCTATAAAGATACTAATTATTTGTTATTTCAAGTGAAAGCAAGAGAATTTGCGCTTACTAAAATTGATATTGATTTAAATTCGAAAATTTATTCAGAATTTCAAAACCATATTAAAAAAAATCACGAAATATTTATCGTTACTGCTTCAATGCCTGAATGGATTGCGCCCTGGAGTACACAACATAATGTTGAAGTTATTGGAACAAAACTAGAAGTTGTAGAAAAAAAGATTTCAGGAAATTTTATCTCTAAAAATTGTTATGGCCAAGAAAAAGTGAATCGAATTAAGCAAACTATCAATCTTGAAGAATATGATAACATATATGTTTATGGAAATGGGAAAGGAGATTATGAGATGTTAAAGTTGAATAATAAATAAATTTTATAAAAAAAGAGAGAAATAAATTTCTCCCTTTTCTATTTTAATCAATTTCTAATTTTTAACAAATTTAAAAGTTTCATCGATTTCATTGTTAAATATTTTCACAATATAAATACCCGATGATAAATATGAAATATCAAAGTTAGCCAATTCTTCTCTCATTTTATAATTTTGCACTAAATTACCTAATATATCGTAAATATCAACATCAATTGAATATGTTTTCAAACCATTTATTTCCACACTAAAATTTCCTTTACTTGGATTTGGAAATAACTTTATATTTACAACGGATGGTAAAAACTTACTATTCTTGTCATCTAGCAGTGCATTTCTAGCAGCGAAAGGTTGTAGCTCTGTGCAATCATTTGGAACTAAATTTGGATTTATCTGTAAATCAATATAACCAGTATTTGGAATATAATCGCCACTTTCAATATTTATATTATTTCTTGCAAAAAATTTAACTTTTGATGCTAATTTAAAAACATTATTCTTGAGATTAATACTATATGGAGCTGATTCAAGTTTATAAAACCAATTTCTGTAAAGATTTCTATCTTCTACAATAACAGTCCCAAATGGCTTAGACATTTCAAAAGCCATTTTTACAGCTTTAAAAGCATCAAGTCTGCCAGCACCAAGTCTGCCTATAAATTCAATATTTTCTGGATAGTTTTCTATATCTTTAGCAGTCAATTTTAATATTGTTTCTACTTCTTTTGGTTTTAAACAATAATTCGCACTGAAAAGCAAACCAATTGTACCAGTAACGACAGGCGTTGAATACGAAGTTCCCGTACCAAAAACTCCAGACCAATACACATTATCTGAATCACCATTTAAATGAGGTAATCTATAACCAGGTACAGCAATATCAACTGAGTCATTGTGCTGATGTGTTATTTCTGATTCTGTTACTAGAGTTTGGGTACCACTATATGTAGTTCCTGGTAAAGTTTTTAGTTTATGCATGTCAATCCAATTATCAAATGGCTCTGCGGTTGTGTATGGCATATTTGTATCACCAACAGTTGTAACAGATATAACATTTTTGTAGGAAGCTGGATAATGATACTGCTTAGCATAATTTTCAGCATTAATTGCTAATCCATTCGTTGTTAGATAACTAGAGGTTACATTGCCAGCAATGCCGTTTCCAGCGGCAGCGACGAAAACTACATTTTGATTTTCTGTAATATCGTTAATTAAAGTTTGAGTACTACTATTTGGAGGAATTATAATACTAGGAGAACCCCAACTTAAATTAATCACTTTAGAATTGTTTGCGACCAATGTAGTAAAATTCCCTTGAGCTACCCTACAATTAAAGCCAATAGAAGATAAACCTACACCATTATCGGTATTAGCTGCCATCATACCCGCTACAGCGGTTGCATGTCTACGATTACCATCATAAGGATTAGTTGGATTAAAAGGTAATTCATTCACGACTTTACCAGCTATATCTTCATGTGTAAATCTTATATTTGCAAATTCATTAACACCAAGTATAACTTCGGGACGACCCGTTGTAATATCCCATGCCTCTTCTGCGCTAATTACATCCAAATAATTTGGGGTACTACTATTTGATCCCCAAGGAGGTAATATATCATAATCATCTGGGGTAAATAATAATTGCTCTTCGATAGGTTTAAAATCCCAAATATTTTTAAATACTGTTGGAAAATTTGTATTCAATTCTGTAATCAAAAGCGAATTATTACATATTAATTCATAATTTTTTTTCAAATCAACGTCTACTGCGTATTCGTAAAACTTCGAAAATGAATAAATTATCATTAATGTCCGATAAAAATTAATACTGGACTTTTTTATTTATTATTTGTTTGTTATTCAGTTGTTTAATTTTTAATTTTCACTATTTGAGAAAACTAGGCATTAAAAAAATGATAATTGTTCTATTTCAGTTTTTTCA